>NZ_JADYVD010000017.1 GCF_020193575.1 Ensifer sp. IC4062 | reverse complement strand
CGCCGTGAACCTCGAAGATATACTTCGCCAAATCCAGACCTATCCGAACGACCTGCATGACATCCTCCTTCATCGCAGTTGACGTTCGAGATTCCACCTCGCCGCGAGGGCGGGGTCCATACCATTGCCCCGCGGAGGACAGCGTTTTAGGCCCGCCATACGCAGTGGAACCCGCGCTCTTGCATTTTTTTCCGGCCCGCTCGCGCTGTCGTCACTGGACTTTCCCTGCACGATCTGTTATCCGCTCCTCTAATCGTAGGGCTTCCAGCTCAGCGAACGCAAATTTTTTGCCTCCCATACCCGACGGTGAGGCTGGCAACTCGAAACAAAGGAACGGGATTCACGTGCAGGTACTTGTCCGCGATAACAATGTCGACCAGGCGCTCCGCGCTCTCAAGAAGAAGATGCAGCGCGAAGGCATTTTCCGCGAAATGAAGATGCGTGACTTCTACGAAAAGCCGTCCCAGAAGCGTGCGCGCGAAAAGGCCGAGGCGGTCCGCCGCGTTCGCAAGCTGGCTCGTAAGCGCGCACAGCGTGAAGGTCTTCTGGCTCGCTGATTTGTCGTTTTTTCGACGTTTTCCAATGTAAGTCGTGGCGGGGGCGAGGCATCGCCGCCGCCTTTTTTGTATGGACACCATATCCGTCGGCAGGCTAGCGTGACGCATCAGCTTGCGACGGTCAGCCGCCCGGACGGGATAAGCCGGTCGGATCGCCGGAGGATCTGATGAACCCCTGGCTGGAGCCCCGCGCATTCGCCGGTCTCCGTGAACGGAAAGCCGATGGCTTTCGGGACATTGTCGCATTGAGGGATCGACTTTGACACTTGCTGCCATGACTGCGGACGTCTCCGCCATCAACGAGGCGCACCGCCGCCACCAGCGCAGGCCGAAGCTTGCTGCCATGCTCATCCTCGGCTCCGCCCTGCTTCTTGCAGGCTGCCAGACCGACAACTCCGACTCGATGATCCGCGTCGAGCGGGCGCAGGGATCGGAGGAAAACATCGCTTCGCTTTCGAGCGTCATCGCCTCCAATCCGAGCGATCCGGAAGGATACAATGTACGCGGCTCGGCATATGGCCGCGCCGGCGAATTCCGTCGCGCGCTCGCCGATTTCGACAAGGCGATCGAGCTCAATCCGCGCTTCTACCAAGCCTATGCCAATCGTGCTCTCGTCCAACGCAACATGGGCAACCAGCAGGCCGCCCTCTCGGATTACAATGCATCGCTGCAGCTCAATCCGAGCTACGACGTCGCCTACATCGGCCGCGGCAACCTCTATCGCCAGGCGGGCCAGCTCGACGCTGCCTTCAACGACTTCAACAAGGCGGTCCAGCTCGACACGACCGACCCGCGCGCCTTTCACAATCGCGGCTTGATCTATCAGGCCCGCAACGAGCATGGGCAGGCGATCGAGGATTTCTCGACGGCGATTTCGCTCTCACCAAGCTCGCCGGAACCCTATAACGGCCGCGGCATTTCTTATGTCGCACAGGGCGACGACGACAATGCCTTTTCCGATTTCAACACCGCCATCAACCTGAACGGCAAAGTGGCGGAGTCCTGGGCAAACCAGGCTCTGATCTACGAGCGCCGCGGCGACAAGGCCAAGGCGTCGAAGTCCTATTCGCATGCGCTTTCGCTCGATCCCAAATACGAGCCGGCCCGGGCGGGTCTCGCGCGTGTGAAATCGGTATCTTGATCGGAAATTTCCCGCTTTTCGACGCCCGCGACAATCTCGCGGGCGTTTTTTTAGCTGGCCTGCTGCATGTCTAAATTTAAGGACAAAGACATGCAGCAATTCAAAGTGCTACAGCGTCCTTTGCGCGTCTGATAAGACGCGCGGCGCTGTAGGTACCGGCGGCACGTGTCCCGCCGGTGGAACCTTCGTGGTTACAACTCCGTTTGACCAATGGCTTCAACAACGGAGACTGAGCCATGATCAAGCAAACCTTCATCGCAGCGGCGGCCCTTGCTGCCCTTTCCGGTGCTGCACCGGCAGCTGCGCAAAGCTATGTCACGCTCGGCCGCCTGACTTGCGGCTCGGAAGGCGGCACGGGTCTCATCATCACTTCGACGAAGAACCTGATGTGCACCTATAGGCCCGCCAATGGCGCGCCGACCGCCGTCTATGCGGGCATGATCAGGAAGTTCGGCCTTGACGTCGGTGCGACCGGCAAGAGTGTGATGGTATGGGATGTGCTGGCCAAGACCGGTACGCCGGTTACCGCGCATGCCCTTGCTGGCGAGTATTACGGCCTCGGAGCCGATGCGAGCTTTGCGGTCGGCGGCGGTGCCAAGGTGATTGCCGGTGGCACGAACAAGGCCTTTATGCTGCAGCCGGTGAATGTCCAGGTCCAGGAAGGGCTGAACATTGCCGTTGGCGTCGACCAATTGACGCTGGCGCCCGCAGGTTGATTGCGACGCTACCGCGGCCGAGCCGTCTTATCAGACCCCCAAAGGACGCTATATTACTTTGAGTTGCTGCGTGGTTATCCTTAATCGGCTACGATTTAAGGAATATGCACTGAAGGCCGCAGATGGCGGAAGAGAGAACTCAAGGCCCCGGTCGAAGTCGGGGCCTTATGCCGTCCTACAGCTGCGTGTCCGAATGCCGGCCGGGCAGAGCGAACTGCAACTGGCCCAACGACCAAATGTCGAATAGTTTATCTCATTGGTCATCTGCCCCGCAGGTGCCAGCACTTCAAAGAGCTCCAGCGACTTTTGCACGTCCGAGTGGACGCGCGGCGCTGCAGAAGCAGATGTCGTCTCGACAGGTAGAATGATGAACGACCAGCAGATTCGCCAGCTAATACTATGGATATCCGAGCAGGGAATCCGCGGGAGCGAGGAGCCCGAGCTGCTCGCCGGCTTCTGCGAGAGATGCAGACAGGCGGGGCTCCCCCTCGAGCGCGCACTCGGCCTGATCGACACGCTTCATCCTGAAATCGAAGGCCGTTCCTTCACTTGGGACAGCGAAAGCGGAGACGCTCCCGAGGTCACTCCCTATGGATCGACCGCCACCGGCGAGATGCAGGCGAGCTGGCACCGCTCGATCTTCTATCACATGCTCGTGGAACGCCAGGCCGAGCGACGCATTCGGCTCGCCGCTGAAACGTCCGTTCCCTACAATTTCCTCGATACGCTGAAGGCGGACGGCCACACCGACTGCGTCAGCATGATCCATTATTTTACCGACCGCGGCCGCGTCGGCGAGATGGACTGCTTTTATTCCTATTGGACGACGAAAAGGGAAGGCGGCTTCAGCGAAGATGAGGTCGACGCATTGAGAGTCCTGTTGCCGACGCTGGCGCTCGCCGTCAAGGCGGCCTCCTGTGTCCGCATTATCGGCACGCTCGCCGATGTGTATCTTGGTCAGGATGCCGGCCAGCGAGTCGTCAAGGGCAGCATCGAGCGCGGCGCGGCCGAGAAAATCGAAACCGTCATGTGGTTTTCCGACCTGCGCAACTATACGCGGATATCCGAGACAGTCGCACCAGAGGAGGTCATTCCGCTCCTCAACGACTATGCCGGCACCGTGATCACAGCCATACATGACCACGGCGGCAGCGTCTTGAAGTTGATCGGCGACGGCGTACTTGCGATCTTCAATGCCGACGACCGCGCTAGCGCCTGTGCCTCGGCCGTTGCCGCCGAGCGGCAGTTGCGCCTGATGCTTAACGAGCTGAACGCGAAACGGCTCGTGGATGGAAAGCCGACGACTGACGTCTACCTCGGTCTGCATATCGGCGAGGTCTTTTATGGCAATATCGGCAGCCAGAACCGGCTCGACTTCACGGTCGTCGGTCCGGCGGTCAACGAAGTGAGCCGGATCGCCTCGATGTGCCGGTCGGTCGAACGACATGTCATCATGTCGTCGGAATTTGTCGAGGCCTGCCCACCCGTGTTGCGCGCCGACGCCGTTTCGCTCGGCCGTTTCGCGCTGCGCGGCATCGCCCGGGCAAAGGAGCTGTTTACCTGGGACCCGGAAATTGCCGCCACCTGACCCTTATGGCGTCGGATCGGCGGAACGCTTGTCTGCGAACACCTTGACCAGCCAGTCGATGAACACACGCACGCGCGGAGAAAGCTGCCGACTGCGCGGATAAAACAGCGAGACGGGCGTCGGCGTCGGCCGATAATTCCGCAGCACCTCGATGAGCGTGCCGTTCTGTAAGTCGCCCTCGACGTGGTAGCGCGGCACCTGAATGAGGCCGAGCCCCAACCGCGCCGCTGCGACGAAGCTTTCCGCCGCGTTGACCGCGATCGTCGCCGGCAGCGTGGCCGTGCGAACGATACCCTCCTCGACGAACTCGAGCGGCAGCACGTTTCCCGTCGCCGAGGAGCGAAACCCGATCATCCTGTGTCCATCGAGATCGTCGATCGCCTGGGGCAGCCCGAACCGGGCGATGTAACCGGGCGAGGCGCAGGTGATCTCATCGAGCATTGCGACCCGGCGCCCGATCATGTCGCTTGTTTGCGGCTCGCCGACGCGCAACACGCAATCGATGCCTTCCCGGACCAGATCCACCAACCGATCGCCCTCGCTCATGTGGAGCTCGATATCGGGGAAGGTTGCGAGAAAGGCTGGGAGACTTGGCAGGACGAAGTGTCGTGCCAGGGTGCCGTGAACATCGACTCTGAGGAGCCCCTTCGGCTTCGCCCCGGCAAACGCCCCCTCGGCATCCTCGATATCGTCCAGAATGGTCATACAGCGCTGATAATAGGCTTCGCCATCGAGCGTCGGGCTCACATGCCGTGTCGTGCGCTGCAAGAGGCGCACGCCCAGCCGCGCTTCGAGCTGCTTGACCGCATCCGTGACGGTCGAGCGTGGCAGACCGAGATCTTGGGGAGCGAGCGTGAAGCTTCTCCGCTCGACGACACGGGAAAAAACCCGCATGGCGTCCAACCGGTCCATTGTTCGCTCGCTCCGGATAGTATTGACGGATAACGCATGATTATCCGTAATGAGAACCGAAGCATCTTCTCCCTGTCAACAGCGCACAGCGCTTCAATCGAAGGAGAGACGAGATGTCTGCAAACACAAACAGGGTCGCGATCGTCACCGGCGCCTCGCGCGGCATTGGCGCCGCCATTGCCGAACGCCTGGCGAAGGATAGCTTTACCGTCGTCATCAACTATTCCGGCGATCCTGTATCTGCCGAAGCCCTCGCGCGCAGGATCGAGGAGCGAGGCGGCAAGGCTCTGACCGCCAAGGCGGATGTTAGCAGCGTCGAAGCCGTCCGCCGAATGTTCGATGCTGCCGAAGCGGCGTTCGGCGGTGTCGACGTCCTCGTCAACAATGCCGGTATTCTGAAAACGGTCGCGCTGGCAGATACGACTGACGAGGAATTCGACCGGCACTTCGCCACCAATGTGAAAGGCACGTTCAACACAATGCGCGAGGCCGCAAGACGGATGCGCGATGGCGGTCGGATCATCAACTTTTCATCGACGACCCTGGCGCTGAGCATGCCGGGCTATGCAGCCTACAACGGCACCAAGGCCGCAGTCGAAGCCTTTACGCATGTCTTCGCGAAGGAGCTGCGTGGCCGCAACATCACCGTCAACGCCGTGGCCCCCGGGCCGATCGCGACTGACCTCTTCCTTGCCGGAAAGAGTGATGAGCTGATCGCCCAGTTCGCAAAGATGCCGCCGCTCGAACGGCTCGGCCAGCCGGAAGACATCGCCAAAGTCGTCGCTTTCCTCGTCGGCGCCGATGCCGCCTGGGTCAATGGCCAGGTTCTGCGCGCCAACGGCGGCGTCGCCTGACTGGTCGCCTGCTGAAACCGCACGCCATCAGCTGACGTTCAACAGCTCGCACTCAGATCACGGGCGTTTTCCGATCCGAGATGGAGCTTCGGTCTGCGTGAACACAAAAATGCCCGCCCCTTGGCGGGCATTTCCGTCTGAATTGTACCGATCGCCTCAGTGATTGATCGCCTTGACGATTTCCTCGGTGACCTTCTTGGCATCGCCGAGCAGCATCATCGTGCCGTCCTTGTAGAACAGCGTGTTGTCGATGCCGGCATAGCCGGAGCCGAGCGAGCGCTTGACGAACAGGCAGGTCTTGGCCTTGTCGACGTCGAGGATCGGCATGCCATAGATCGGCGAGGTCTTGTCATCGCGCGCCGCCGGGTTGGTGACGTCGTTGGCGCCGATGACATAGGCGACGTCGGCCTGGGCGAATTCGGAGTTGATGTCCTCCAGCTCGAACACCTCGTCATAGGGCACGTTCGCTTCGGCCAAAAGCACGTTCATGTGCCCCGGCATGCGACCGGCGACCGGATGGATTGCGTATTTGACCTCGACGCCGTTCTCCTTGAGCTTGTCGGCAAGTTCTCTCAGCGAGTGCTGTGCCTGCGCCACCGCCATGCCGTAGCCCGGCACGATGATCACTTTGGAGGCGTTCGACATGAGGAAGGCGGCGTCGTCGGCCGAGCCCTGCTTGACGGTGCGCTGGATGCCATCGTCGCCGCCGGCGGCCGCCGTCTCGCCGCCAAAGCCGCCGAGGATCACCGAGATGAACGAGCGGTTCATGCCCTTGCACATGATGTAGGAAAGGATCGCGCCCGACGAGCCGACCAGCGCGCCGGTGATGATCAGCGCCAGGTTGCCGAGCGTGAAACCAATGCCGGCCGCTGCCCAGCCGGAATAGGAGTTGAGCATCGAAACGACGACCGGCATGTCGGCACCGCCGATCGGGATGATGATCAGGACGCCGAACACGAGCGACAGAAGAACGATCGCCCAGAAGTCGAAATGGCTTTCGGTCAGCGCCAGTCCGATGATGAAGAAGATGACGAGCGCGACCAGCCCGATGTTAATCGCATGGCGGTACGGCAAGAGGATCGGCTTGCCCGACATGCGGCCGTCGAGCTTCAGGAAGGCGATAACGGAGCCGGTGAAGGTGATCGCACCGATTGCAACCCCGAGCGCCATCTCGACGAGTGCCTGGGCATGAATCGCGCCGACTTCGCCGATGCCGAAGGAGGATGGCGCATAGAGCGCGCCGGCGGCGACCAGTACCGCGGCGAGACCGACGAGCGAGTGGAAGCCGGCGACGAGCTGGGGCATCGCCGTCATCGGGATACGCTTGGCGATGTAGGCGCCCGTGCCACCGCCGAGCGCGAGCCCGAGCACGATCAGCAGAAAGCCGCCGAAGGACGGCATGGCAAGCAGGAGCGTCGTGGCGATGGCGATGCCCATGCCGATCATGCCGTAGGCATTGCCCCGGCGGCTGGTGGTCGGATGCGACAGGCCGCGCAGCGCCGTGATGAACAGGACGCCGGAGACAAGGTAGAGGAAGGCTGCGAAATTAGCGTTCATCGGCCCGCCTCACTTGTCTTTTTTCTTGTACATGGCGAGCATGCGCTGGGTGACCAGGAAGCCGCCGAAGATGTTCACCGAGGCCAGCACCAGCGCAACGAAGCCGAAGCCGGTCGCAAGCCCCGAGGCCGAGATGCCGACCGCGAGCAGGGCGCCGACGACGATCACCGACGAGATCGCATTGGTCACCGCCATCAGCGGCGTATGCAGGGCCGGCGTTACCGACCAGACGACGTAATAGCCGACGAAGATCGCCAGCACGAAGATTGCCAGGCGAAAGACGAAAGGATCGATTGCACCGCCCGTGGCACCGTGCGCCACGGCGCCGGCCGCATCCGGGACATATTCGGCCGCAGTCCTGACCGCTTCGACTGCCCTGTCGAGATCGGCCAATGCCTTGTCGAGAAGTTCATTCGCCATTTACTTGTTCCCCTCCTTCGCGCCGCCGAAGGCCGGATGCACCACGGCCCCGCCGTGGGTCAGCGCCGTCGCCTTGACGAGCTCGTCCTCCATGTTGAGCGCCAGTGCCTTGGTCTCCTTGGAAACCATCGTCTCCAGGAAGGTGACGAGGTTCTTGGCATAAAGCAGCGACGCGGAAGCAGCGATACGACCCGGGACGTTCAGGTGGCCAACGACCTTGATGCCTCCGACCTCCACGACCTTTCCGGCTTCCGCTCCCTCGACATTGCCGCCGCGCTCGACGGCGAGGTCGACGACGACCGAACCGGGCTTCATGGAATCAAGCATCTCGCGGGTCACGAGCCGTGGCGCTGGCCGACCCGGTATTAGCGCTGTGGTGATGACGATGTCCTGCTTGGCGATATGCTCGGCGACGAGCGCGGCCTGCTTGACCTGATAATCCTTCGACATCTCCTTGGCGTAGCCACCAGCGGTCTCGGCCGCCTTGAACTCCTCGTCCTCGACGGCGATGAACTTGGCGCCGAGCGAGGCAACCTGCTCCTTGGCCGCGGGGCGAACGTCGGTGGCCGAGACGACCGCGCCCAAGCGCCGAGCAGTCGCGATCGCCTGGAGCCCGGCAACGCCGGCGCCCATGACGAAGACCTTCGCCGCCGGCACCGTGCCGGCCGCCGTCATCATCATCGGCAGCGCCCGGTCGTATTCATGAGCCGCATCGATCACTGCCTGATAGCCGGCCAGGTTCGCTTGGGAGGAAAGCACGTCCATCGACTGCGCCCGGGTGATGCGCGGCATAAGCTCCATCGCGAAGGCGGTGAGCCCCGCCTTAGCCATCGCCGCGACCGCGCCGTCGTTGCCGTAGGGATCCATGATGGCGATAACAATCGCACCGGACTTGTAGGTCGCGATCTCGGTACTGGTCGGCCGCCGCACCTTGAGGATCACGTCCGCGCCCTTGGCCTCTGCCGACGAGCCGATGCGCGCCCCGGCCTTCTCGTATTCCGAATCGAGCACGCGCGATCGGAGGCCAGCGCCCGCCTCGACGACCACGTCGAAGCCTAGCGACTTCAATTTCTTGACGCTTTCGACCGAACCCGCGACGCGCCCTTCATGCGCATCCGTTTCCTTGGCGATAAAGACGATCTCGCTCACAAGTCCCCCCTCCCGGCTCACGGTCGAGCCGAAGCGGACCACGAGCATCTTGTTCGACTGCTGGAGCGACCGCCCTGACGGCGAGCCGCATCCAACGTGACAGGCACTCTTCCGTCGAAGGCGGGCGCCGCCCGCCGTCGAAAACGTTCCTCACGCGGTGAGGCAAAGCCGGATTATCTCCGACGGCCGAAGACGGGGCACCCTCCTGCCCCGCATCCAACGAGAAATGTCAGAGAAAACGATTAGCGAAGAAGGAGGAAACCGACCACGTTGAGGATGATCAGCAGCACGAGCGAACTGAAGAAGCCCATGGTTGTGAAAAAGGCTGCAGCCATCGCAATCAGCAGTGCGGCGCAAAACAGCGTGCCGTATTTCGTCGCGTTCAGGAAGAGGTTGTAGGTCTTCTCATGCTCGGAATAGTCCATCGGAGCGCCCGTTTCGACCGGTCCCGAATGATGCTCTGCCATCGTCCAATTCTCCCAGAATGCTGCGGCGCGGCCAATGGCCACGTCCGCCTTTCAACCTTGATCCACGAACGGAACCGCCTGCGGGGTGAGCGGACAGTCCTTTAGCTCCGCATACACAATGCGCAAGCCATACGCAACGAAAACTCGCCCGCGAGGACTGCGGCATAAACGATATCCTCTTTGCGCCCTTCCGTTGGTTGCGGCCGACGCACTACAGCGCCCGCGCGTTTGATCAGACGCGCAGAGGACGCGGTAGCGTCTTAAATTGCTGCATGTCTTTGACCTAAAATCGGTAGAATTTAAGGATACATGCAGTCGTCAGCCGCTCGCGGACGCACGGGAGTAGGCACGACCGTAGCTGCCTTGCGCAAGTCGCGCGGTGGGCAGGATCGTCAGCGGCGCGAACGGCAATTCGTTGCGATCCGCAAACATCATCCGGCGCTCGAACGGTTCCGAGTCGAAAACCGGAAAGCGATCGAGGATCGAGGGGCGCTGGCCACGAACACGCGCGACCAGGAGAGCGCCGTCGGCATTGTAGACGCCGAGATTTTCCCGGCACGCCACGACTGTCTCCGAGGCAAAGATGCGCTTGTAGAATGCCGTATGGCGCGGCCGGCAGGCCGTCAGGCAGCGGTCGGCGGAGAAATATTCACAAGCCATGGCAACCGGCCGGAGCGTGAGGTAGGGCAACGCCCGCATGTCGTCGCCGATCACCTCGGGATCCACGGCGAGCCGGCCGGGATCGATCAACACCATGCCCGCGTCGAGAAAGGTATCGATCTCCGGACCGAAGATGATTCCGGACGTGCTTGCGCGATGGTCCGGCGTCACATGGTGGACGCGCACCGTGCTAACCAGGTTCTCGTCAAGATAGATCCCGAACACATAGGCATGACTGTCGAAGTCGAGATCGTCTATCAGCGTCGATCCCGTCAGCTCCATCAGGTTGACGGCCTTATAGGCCTTGTACCTGAGCCGCGCGATGTCTTCCATGTCCTCGCCGGTTTCGACGCGCCTGTATTCGACGCGGTCGAGCAGCTGCATCAGCTTCTCGGAAAAAGTTCCAGGCTCCGCCTGGCGCTCGTCAGCACCCATAAGTCGACCCCCATAGTTAACAAAAAGTTAACCTATTGACGGCTGACGAGCTGGCAACCACAAAATGATACAGACTGCATTTAACCTTTTGTTAACCTTAACAGCATGTTAAGTTTTATGGTGAATCCCCCGGTTGAGGGGTCAGTCAGCGTCGGTGAAAGCCAGATGCGAGGGCGGAACGGCGGAATGGACTCGTGCCCACCGCATCGATTGCTCAAATCGGTATCGATTTGAGGATAAAATCATGCAGCTATTCCAAGTGCTGCAGCGACCTTTGCGTGTTCCAAAAGACGCGCCGCTGCGGAAACGAAGGCGTGGCACAAGGCGGGATGTCAGGCGATGCGCTGGCTGGACGACTTGGTGGTTCGTTTCCGAGCACCTTGCTTGCACAAGGCGTCGATCGCGGAGGCCGGCATCGGGGCTGCGAAGACAAATCCCTGTATCAGATCGGCGCACTTGAATTCGTTGATAAGCTGGAGCTGATCCGCGGTCTCTACCCCTTCGATGACCGTCTTCAGACCGAGCGCGCGGGCGAGATTGACGGTGCCCCTCAGGAGCTTGAAGCGTCGTGCGTCCTCGCGAATGTTGCGGACGAAAGACCGGTCGATCTTGATGATGCCCGCAGGCAGCGTATCGAGATAGCTGAGGCTCGAATAACCGGTGCCGAAATCGTCTATGGCGATGGTTATGCCCCGTCCATGCAGTTCGCTGAGGATGCCCTGAACCTTGGCCGGCTCATCCATCAGGCAGCTTTCCGTCACTTCGAGATGCAGCCGCGCCGGATCTAGCCCCGTTTCCTCGAGCGCCTCGGTAACCATCGAGACGATCTCGTCGCCCCTGAGATCGAGGACCGAGAGGTTGACCGACACCGACATGTCCGCCGGCCAGTTCGTGCAGTCCCTACATGCCTGCCGCAGAACAAAGCGCGTGATATCGGTGACGACCCCCATCTCCTCGGCAAGCTGGATGAACACGTTCGGCGGGACGGGCCCGCGCTCCGGATGCGTCCAGCGCGCCAAAGCCTCGCAGCATTCGATCCGCGATCCATCCGGCGTGAACATCGGCTGGTAGGACAGGCTCAGACCATTCGCGTTGAGCGCTTCGCGCAGATCGCTCTTGAGCTTCTGGCGGTCGAGATAGCGGGCGTCCATTTCGCCTTCGAAAGCCGTGCAGCCGCCCTTGTTCCTTGCCTTGGTTTCCGAGAGCGCCAGGTCCGCCTTGATCTGCAGCTCTTCGAAGCGGAAATCGCCACTCGGCACAATGATGAATCCGGCGCTCATGGTCATGTTGAATGTGAAGCCGCCAGCCACGTAAACACCGCGCAAACCGGCATGCACGGCCCGGATCCGCTCCTCCAGATTGGAGGCATCTGCCTTGTTGGGGAAGAAGACAACGAACTCGTCACCCATCAGACGGGCGGCGATCGCATCATCGCCGGTGAGGCACTTCAGGCGTTCAGCGATCGTCTGAAGCAATTTGTCGCCGACGACATGCCCTCGCGTATCGTTGACATGCTTGAATTCCGCCACATCGACTAGGAGAAAGCCGATGTCGCGCCCGTGCCCGCCATTGGCAGCCATGGCGTTGTGGGTAAGTTCGGCAAAATAGTCCCGGCTCGGCAGGCCTGTCAGCGTGTCGAAGCGCACCATCTGCAGGATCTTCTTTTCCGCCTGCACACGCGCGGTCACATCCTCGAAGGTCAATACGATCTCGCCGTTCTCGCGTCGATTTGCCGAAAATTCGAGGAAGAGGTCTTTCGACGTCGAAATCAGCGCGCGCGAGCGCTTACCCTCAATCAGCAGGTCGAGCTGTCGCGCGATCTTCTCCTTTTTCTCCGTGCCTAGCGCCATGCGGTCGGCGGCCTGATCAAGCACTTCGCTGAGCAGGCGCTCCTTGAGAACGGCCTTGTCGCCAAGACCAAGGAGTTCGCAGGCGCGTTCGTTCGCCACCACAATGCGACGGTCGCCGTCGAGCATGAAGAGCCCATGCGTCATATTGTTGAGCGCCGCGTCGAATTGGCCGGCGATTGTCGAGATTTCCCGCGCGGCAAGGACATTCTCGTAGAGGAAGGCGCGCACATTGTTCGCCATCGTCCAGGTCGTCAGAATGAACGGCAGTATCAGCACCGCCAGGACGAGCATGTAGGGGTCTCGCAAGGTCAAGAGACCGATCACGATCGGCAGGCAGGCCGACGAGGACAACAAAAGCACCGCTCGTTCGGAACCATAGTTCCGGCCCACGAGGGAAATCATCGATGCCAGCGTCACCGAGATACACGCAAGTTCCGCAAAGGAATCCTGACTGACGACGATTGCATATCCGCATGCAATACCGCAGGTCAGAGTCACGCTGACGCCACCGACGATGTACCGGTTCTCCCATTTTCTGACCATCGCATTGTCGGCGCCGGAAAAGTCCTGCCGGTCGAAGCGAGCCATGTCGAGGTTACGGAGCACCCAAACGACGACAATGGTCGCGGCGCAGATCAGATAAAACGGATCGGAGGTCTTGAGGAAGACAAGCAGGAAGGTCACGACATGCGACAGCATGCCGATTACCAGCGTCCGGCGATGTTCATAGAGCGAACTCACAGACGACAGGTAGACATCTGTCGGAAGAGCGCCCCGTTCATTGGGCATCATGAACCAAGCTCCGGGTTTGCCGGATTGTTAGGGTCGAGGACTTAACGAAAGATTTCGTCTAAGCCCCCGAAACATCTGCCGAATTGCAGGATAGTAGCAAAACGGCACTGGGGCTACACGCACAGATTCAACCCAATATTGCAGAAGCTCGCAATAATAACCGCTTTCTACAACCATGCATAGGTATTTCTACGTCGGGAAATTCGGACTGCGACTTACACATTTCTTCAACTGGCGCAGGCGCCACCGCCGTTTTCCGGATGAGATGGTTACCCGACCTTGAAGAAATGCCCTTAAATCCTCCCGCGTTCTTTATTCTAGCCTACCGGAGAAGCGCAGTCACCGACGCAGATCGTCGATAGCGATTCTCACAGTTGACTTTAACCAATATCTGGCTGCAAGGCTTTCCGAATGGAAACGGAGTTTGATGATGTCGAAAGCTGTCGTTGCGATCCCTTGCGATTTTCGCGAATTCGACGGCAACGTCTGGCATGTTGCCGCCCATCAATATGTGCGCGCGGCTGTCGAAGGTGCCGGCGTTATGCCGTTTCTCATACCGGCGCTTGAAACCGGCAATGACATCGACGAGATCCTCGATCGCGTGGATGGCGTCCTCGCCAGCGGGGCACGCTCCAACGTCCACCCTTCACTTTATGGAAGGCAAGCGACGGATACGGACGGTCCGTTCGATCCGGGCCGCGACGCCACCAGCCTGCCGCTGATCCGCCGTGCTCTCGACCGCGGTATCCCCTTGCTTGCGATCTGCCGCGGCATTCAGGAGCTCAATGTCGCGCTCGGCGGTACGCTCGCGACCGAAATTCAGGATCAGCCCGGTATATGGGATCACCGCAAGCCTGACGTTCCCGAACTCGACGTTGCCTACGGCATCCGCCAGGACGTGATCGTCAAGGAAGAAAGCTGCCTGGCGCCGGTTCTCGGCGCCGGCCGCATCAGGGTCAACTCCCTGCACCGGCAGGCAATCGCCGCAACCGCGCCGCGCCTCGCCGTCGAAGCGGTTGCCGATGACGGCACAATCGAGGCGGTGTCGGTGATCGGCGCCAAAGCCTTCGCCGTCGGCGTGCAATGGCACCCGGAATACTGGGTGAAAACCGACGCCCCTTCGGCCTCGCTTTTCAAGGCCTTCGGCGATGCGGTGCGTGCCTACAGAGAGGCAAGGGCCTGATCTTTACACTTTGCGGCGGAACGGCGTTTCAATAACCGGTGTAAGGGCCTCTCCCGTCGAAAACCAAGCCTTCAGATTGTCGACGACGAGGTCGGACATCGCATTGCGGGTCGCCACCGAAGCGGAGGCCACATGCGGCAGAAGCGATACGTTCGGAAGCGTGAACAGTGCCTCCGGCACATGTGGCTCGTTCTCGAAAACATCTAGCCCCGCCCCGGCGATAACGCCATTTTGAAGCGCAGCAACGAGCGCGGTCTCGTCCACAGTCGAGCCGCGGCCGATACTGATCAGCACACCCTCAGGGCCGAGCGCGCCTAGGATGCCGGCGTTGACGGCTTTCAGCGTGCTTGGCGTGCCCGGCACGATCACGATCATCGTGTCGACGGCTTCGGCAAGGCCCTTGAGGCTCGAGTAATAGTCATAGGCAAGCCCCTCGCGCGGTGTGCGCGTGTGATAGGCGATCGGAACGGCGAAAGCCTCCAGTCTCCTAGCGATCGCAAGTCCAATCCGCCCGAGGCCGAAAAGCCCGACCTTCCGTCCCCGGAGCGAAAGCGGCGATAGAGGAAACGCCCCTTCCCGCACCCAGCGGCCCCCCCGCAGCCATTGCTCGGCCTGCGGCAGACGCCGCAGCGTATTGAGGAGCAAGGCGACCGCGGTGTCGGCAACTTCTTCCGTCAGGACATCGGGCGTATTGGTGACGACGATCCCTCGTGCCGCCGCGCGAGCAACATCGACACCATCATAGCCGACGCCGAAGTTGGCGATGATCTCGAGGTGGGGTAACGCATCCATCAGCTCCACCGGCAGGCGGCCGGAGACCGCTACGCCGGCGACGTCCGCTATGTCCGGGGTCACCAGTTCCACATCGGCCCGCTCGATGCGCACGGTCTCGAACATGTCCGGAAGCCGGTCGAGAACTCGCTCGTTGATCTTGCCGGGCACAAGAATTCTGGGACGGCTCTCCGACATCGTTCCTCCTTTCGGGAATACGCGCTCAGGCGGTCACGCGGAGTGGGCCGGTCGATTGGCGAATGCGCATCTCCGGCTTGATCAGATGAATTCCGTCCGGCTCGTGGCTGCCGGAAAGCTTGTCGAGAAGCGCGCGCGCCGCGCTGCGGCCGACCTCGGCCTGGCCGTTCCAGACGGTCGTCAGCGCCGGGGTCGCAATCGAGGCTTCCTCCAGGTCGTCATAGCCGGTGACCGAAATGTCGACACCCGGCACAAGCCCGGCGCGGGCAATACCATTCATCATTCCGATTGCCACCAGGTCATTCCAGCAGACGACCGCCGTGGGTTTTTGCGGCAGCGACAAAAGATGCACGGCCGCTTCGAACCCGCCCTGCTTGGAGCGTGGCCCGGGAATGCGCAAGTCCGGATCAACCTCGATATTCGCCTTGCGCAGAGCATTCACATAGCCCTGGTAGCGATCGCGGCCCGTCGAGGTCTGGTCGGTGCCGCCAACCATCGCGATGCAGCGGTGACCGAGGCCGATAAGGTGATTGGTCGCAAGCGAAATGCCATAGGCATCATCGCCGCGGAAAATCGGCACGTCGAGTCCTTCAATCGACCGGGCAATCAGGATCGCCGGCATGCCGTTGTCCTCGGCAAGCTGGATATCCTCCGGCGGAGTGCCGATCGCCGGCGACATGATGACGCCGTCGCCGCCAAGCTGCAGCAGCGTTTCTATGAAGTCGCGCTGCTTCTCGACGGAATCGTAGTGGTTGGAGAGGATGAAGGTCTGCTTGTCGCGATCTAGCTCCGCTTCGATCGCCTTGAGGATTTCGCCGTAGAACGGGTTCATGATGTCGTGCACGACGACACCGATGATGCCGGATCGGGATGTTCTCAAGCTCGCGGCGCGGCGATTGTATATGTAGCCGAGCGCGCGTGCCTGCTCCTTGATCTTGTCGCGGGTGACGGTCGCCACCAGTGGGCTGTCACGCAATGCCAGGGATACTGTCGCCGTCGAAAGGCCGAGTGTTTCCGCGATTGTCGAAAGCTTGACCTTTTGCGCCACTATGTCCCCCAAGTTCCACCATTGTCTTCAGCCCGTTTTAAAACCTCTTTAAACTGTTTAAATGATCGTCGCAATCAGGAAGTGTCGCCGCAGGGCGTGGGATCAATCGGGCGCCCTTGCCGCCTGTAGATTGCTGTCGACCGCCCGCAGCAGTTTCAGGAGCGTACGCACCTGCTTGTCGGTCAAACCTCGCGTGGCAAGCTTTTCGGAATGCTGACCGGCCTCTGCAATGGTCTGCAGCCGTTCGCGCCCTGGCACGGTAAGATATACCTTGGTCAATCGCGCATCTTCCTCATCCGGCCGGCGTTCGAGGAAACCTTGCGCCTCCATGCGGCCGATGGTGCGCGTCATTGTCGGTGCCTTGACACCAAGTTTTGCGGCGAGTGCGCCTGCCGTCAGACCGTCGGTCTCAGCCAGCGCGAGCATCACGCCATCCTGCCCCGCATAGAGACCGCTTTCGACGAGATTGCGGGAAAGTACGGTACGCATCGAACGCGCCGCTTGTACAAGAACCGAAGCAAGATCGTGCGGCTCGACGGCAAGCTCGTCCTTTTTCCTGCCGTTTTTGCCCTTCTTTTCGGCCTTGCTCTTCTTGCCCATTGGACCTCCCGCCGAATCCCGTACGCTCTTTTATAGCAATACGGCTTGTGATTACGAACTGTATGACTCAAATAACAATTTTACGACAGAAGGGATGGAGAACCGAAGAGAAATGTCGATGCCCGAGCCCCACTGGAACGATAACCCCGCCGATCTCGCGCCTCCCGAGCGGCAGCAGTGGATCGCGGTGCTGCCGCTCGGAGCGCATGAGCAGCATGGGCCGCATCTTCCCTTCGAAACCGATCGGCTGATTGTAGAGGGCATCGTTCGGCGCCTCACCGCCGCGCTGCCCGCGGATCTGCCGGTAACGTTCCTGCCGGTCGAGCCAGTCGGCTACTCGATCGAACATATGGATGTAGCCGGTACACGAACGCTTGCCTATGACGAAGCGATCGGCCGCTGGGTCGGGATCGCCGAAAGTCTCCATCGCCTCGGCATCCGCAAATTCGTCATGCTCAACGCCCACGGCGGCAACTCGCCGCTGATGACGATCGTCGCGACGGAGGCGCGGGTGCGCTTCGGCATGCTCGCGGTCGCGACGAGCTGGACGCGTTTCGGGCAGCCGGAGGGCTGGATCGACCCCGACGATAAGGCGCTCGACATCCATGGCGGCTGCATCGAGACGTCGGTAATGCTAGCGCTCCACCCGGACAAGGTGGATATGACCCGAGCCGCCCGGTTCCCGTCCCGCCAGAGCGACTTTATCGCCCGGTTCACGCATTTGCGTGCCTACGGCCTGCACGCCTTCGGCTGGAAGATGTCCGATCTGAACCCCGAAGGTGTTGCCGGCAATGCCGCCGCCGCCACGGCCGAGCGCGGCGAAGCCCTGCTCGACCATGCAGTGAAGGGCATCATCGAATTGCTCGAGGACGTGAACGCCTTCAACGTCAGCGAACTTTCCTGATCGCTTCTCGCTCGGAGAAGAGCCGAAAGGATCCCGGCGAATTCGACTGGCGCCATTTGCGCATCGTCGCTTCATCTCCTATATGAGGACGCGACATAGATGCCCGCGGCGCATCCCCAATCCTCGAGGCTCCCATGACCGAAACATCCACGCAGAAGCCGATCCCCGTCACCGTGCTCACGGGTTATCTCGGTGCCGGCAAGACGACGCTCCTCAACCGTATCCTCAGCGAGAACCACGGCCGCAAATATGCGGTGATCGTCAACGAATTCGGCGAAATCGGCATCGACAACGACCTGATCGTCGAGTCCGACGAGGAAATCTACGAGATGAACAACGGCTGCGTCTGCTGCACCGTGCGCGGCGATCTGATCCGTGTCGTGGAAGGCCTGATGCGCCGCCCGGGCCGCTTCGATGCGATCGTCGTCGAGACCACCGGTCTTGCCGATCCGGTGCCGGTCGCCCAGACCTTCTTCATGGACGACGACGTGCGCGCCAAGACCGAGCTCGATGCCGTCGTGGCACTGGTCGATGCCAAGCACCTGCCGCTGCGTCTCAAGGACAGCCGCGAAGCCGAGGATCAGATCGCCTTCGCCGACGTCGTGCTCCTGAACAAGACTGATCTCGTGACGCCGGAAGAGCTGGAGCGGATCGAGGCAACGGTGCGCGTCATCAATCCGTCCGCACGCATTTACCGCACGCAGCGCTCTGAGATCGACCTGACGAAGGTGCTCGATCAGGGTGCATTCAACCTCGAAAAGGCGCTCGAAAACGATCCGCATTTCCTTGACCAGGATGAGCACGACGAGCACGTCTGCGGCCCCGATTGCGATCACGATCACCATCATCACCATGACCATCATGATCATGACCATGGCCACGATCACCACCATCATCACCACCACGACCACGCGCCGTCGCCCATCCATGACGTGACGGTGCAATCGATTTCGCTGCGCGGCGGCGAGATGAACCCTGACCGCTTCTTCCCGTGGATCCAGAAGATCACCCAGACCGATGGTCCGAACATCCTGCGTCTCAAAGGCATCATCGCCTTTGCCGGCGATGCCGAGCGCTACGTTGTCCAGGGCGTGCACATGATCATCGAGGGCGACCACCAGCGCGCATGGAAGGACGGCGAGAAGCGCGAGACCCGGCTCGTCTTCATCGGCCGTGATCTCGACCGCGAGAAGCTCGAGCGCACCTTCAAGGCCTGCGAGGTCCAGGCATGATCCCCGATAAGATCATGCTGAAACAAGAAAGCCTGGCCAACTGATGCCGACAGTCGCTCCGCTCGATCTCGAAGGCCACGTCCTCGGCGTGGCCTTTCTCAAGGACACCCCCTTCTTCGCCGAAGCCTCCGGCACTATTCATCGCCTCGATCACGGCCACAAGACCATTGAAGCCCACGATGGCCTGCTCTCGCTCGACCATGACGAAGCGAGCGACAGCCTTCTGACCGGCGGCGAGGACGGCAAGGTGATGCGGACCTTAGCCGACGGTACCATCAGCCTCGTTGCCGAAGCACCGCGCAAATGGATATCGCAGGTCGCGGCCGGCCCTCAGGGCGCGGTCGCCTATGCCTATGGCAAGACGACTCATGTTCGCTTGGCTGACGGCACAACCAAGGATTTTCCCGAAGAGCGCACGGTCGAAGGCATAGCCTTTGCCCCCAAGGGCCTGCGCATCGCCGTTGCCCGCTACAACGGCGTTTCCATGCATTGGGTGGCGATCGCCGGCCAGCCGGCCGATCTCGAATGGAAGGGCGCCCACACCGGCATCACCTTTTCCCCCGACGGCCGTTTCGTCGTCACCACCATGCAGGAGAACGCCCTGCACGGATGGAAGCTCGACGCCAAGGCAGGGGCCGAAGCGCGCCACATGCGCATGACCGGCTATCCGGCCAAGGTGAAGTCGCTCTCCTGGTCGGCTAAGGGCAGGTGGCTCGCATCTTCCGGCGCGCCGGCGGCAATCGTCTGGCCGTTCCAGGGCAAGGACGGCCCCATGGGAAAGGCCCCGCTGGAGCTCGGCACCCGCGGTAACACCATGGTGACGACAGTCGCCTGCCATCCGGCCGAGGACATCGTGGCCATCGGTTACGAGGACGGCATGATCCTCGCCGCCCGGTTCGCTGACAGCAAGGAAGTGCTGCTGCGCCGCCCCGGCAAGGGTGCGATCACCGCTATGGCCTGGAGCAAGAACGGCCGCCAGCTCGCCTTCGGTTCGGCGTCCGGCGATTGCGGCGTCGTGGATCTTGCTGGGTAGCCTGTTTTCCGCAGTGAAGGTGGAACGGCCCTCTCCTCGGGTTTAACCCGAGGACTAGCCCACCCCCGCATGCGGGGCGAAGGGACGCCAGACGCCAATAATTATTCCTCAATTCGGTGGCGAAGCGGCCGCCAAATGTCCCTTCTCCCCGCCTGCGGGGAGAAGGTGGCGGCTGCCGGATGAGGAGCCAATCGCAAACCGCTTCACCGCCAAACCCTACCACTCAAGCTCCAGATGCGGCCGCCCGTTGGAAGTCTTTTCGACCGTTCGTCCGGTCTCGTCTATCGTGGCCGTTACCCTCTGGCGAAAGGCCGAGAAGCTTTCGAACGTGACGACGTCGACCGGCTCATCGAACTTGAACGTCAGGCGATAGCGCCCCGGCTGTGCGCTTAGCGCCTGAACCGACAGGACTTCCGCTTCGAATGCCTGGCCGAGATAGTGGCCCTTCACCCGCGAACCCGGCATCCACGGATTGAACGGCAGCCGGTTGCCGGCGGCGGCGTGAAGCGTGTTCCAATCACGATAGCCGTATTGGGCGGCGACGAGTTCGAGCGATCTGGAGTGACTGATCGCCTCGCCCTCCGACGCAAGCCGGGAACGCAGGCGCCTTGCCTGGTCCTTCAGCGCATCGAGTGCGGGAAGGGTCGGTTTTCCATGCGTCATGACAGGGTCTCCTGCTGCGGCATGCATTTTCAGGATGGGTGCCCGCATTGCCATCGGTTCGCATGCCGTTTCGGCGTGACCGTGTCGAAAAGAGGGACTTCACCAAAGCTTCAAGCTCGCGGACGGCTGGGGCCCTCGCCCGCCGCCTCCATAGGGGAAGTCGGGCAGGCTGTCAAACGAGTGTCGCTTCGGCAACGATGGCCACGACCTCACCTATGCTTGCGCGCACGTCAAAGCTGTGAGAGGACTTGCGTCGCGGAGGGACGACACCATGAGTGAATTCACCATTCTTGCATTCGCGCTTGTCGCTTTCATCGGCATAGCCACCCCCGGACCAACCGTGCTTCTCGCTCTCACGAATGGCTCCCGTCATGGCGTGAGACGGGCGACGGCAGGCATGATCGGCGCGGTCCTGTCGGATTTCGTGCTGATTGGCGCCGTGGCGCTCGGCCTCGGCGCGCTCCTAGCCGCATCCGAGTTCTGGTTCACGGTCGTCAAATGGCTGGGTGCCGCCTACCTCGCTTTCCTCGGCATCATGCTGCTGCGCTCCCACGGCACGCTGGAAATTGCCACCGACCGCGAGAGCCCGGGCCGGGTGGCCACGACGCGCACAATCCTCCTCAAGAGTTTCCTTGTCGCCGTCACCAACCCCAAGGGTTATCTGTTTTTCTCGGCCTTCCTGCCGCAGTTTATCGAACCGGCGCTACCGCAGGCGCCGCAATACGCCGTGCTCGCCATCGTCTTCGCCTCGATCGATTTCGCGGTGATGTTCGCTTATGCGCTGATCGGCTCCCAAGCGGTTCGTTTCCTGAAACACTCCGGTGCTATCTGGCTCGACCGTGTGTGCGGGGGCGCGCTGCTGGCGTTGGCCGGCTCGCTGGCATTCTATCGGCGCGTCACCAACTGACATGCGTGCAAAGAGGAAAACGGATGATCGGATATACCATGGTCGGAACAAGGGATCTGAAGCGGGCTGAACGCTTTTACGACCCGTTGATGGCCCTGATCGGTCAGGAGCGCTGCTATTGCGACGACCAGGTGACCTCCTGGGGGCGGAGGGATGACGACAGGGCTCCGCGCTTCTTCACCGGCTATCCCTTCAACGGCGACGAGGCGAACGTCGGCAATGGCGGCAATGGCGTAATGACCGCGTTTCTTGTCGAAACCGCGGACGTCATAGATCGCCTTTTCCGGATTGCGCTTGAAAACGGCGGCAGCAGCGAAGGCGAACCTGATTTTCGTCCGCAATATGGCGAGGGCTTTTATGCGGCCTATGTGCGCGATCCCGACGGCAACAAGCTTGCCTTTGTCTGCTACGACGCGAGGAACCTGAGAAACTGATCTCTCAAAACATTCCGGCGCAGGAGCGCTGTGCATTGTCCGCCTCCGCAGGGTTGGAGGCGGCGACGTCAGGCGGCGCGCCTGAGCGGCGGCAGGGCAAGTTTGCGGCCGCTCGCCACCAGCATTCCAGCGGCACCATCAAGCCAGCCGTCCTTGAGCTCGAGCGCCAGGAACCGATTGCGCTCGAATGGTCCCGGCATGACGAGATGCTGCGCCCGCTCCGCGAAGAAGCCGAACCGTTCGTAGTAGGCGGCATCGCCCACGAGGAGGATCGTCCCGTGGCCGCGGTTCTTGGCCTCCTGGATAGCCGCACGCATCAGCATGCCGCCGATGCCCCTGCCCTCGTGCGCCGGGTCGACGGCAAGCGGGCCGAGAAGAAGCGCCGGCACACCATGGCCTTCCCGATCGACACCGGCTTCGACATTCCAGAGGCGTACCGTGCCGATCACGTGGCCATCTTCGTCGCGTGCGACAAGCGCAAGCCCCTCTGCCGGTACGCGGCCGCGGCGCAGCTTTTCAGACGACTTCCGGCGACGATGCGGCCCCATGGCACGGTCGAGCAGGTTTTCACGCGCGACGACGTCGCCCGGGTTTTCGGAGTCGATTACAAAAGTCGACGGCGCGAAGAACGCGCGCATGGCATCAACAACAGCGGCCATCGGGGCCTCCCGTCATCAAAAACCGCTCAGGCGGACCGGATACAGAATTGTGAAATTGCCGCTCCCGCGGTGGCGCGGGAGCTAGCAGGATCAGATCACATAGGCCTTCAGCGGCTCGAAGCCGTTAAAGGCGACGGCCGAGTAGGTCGTCGTGTAGGCGCCTGTGCCTTCGATCAGAACCTCATCGCCGATCGTCAGCGAGATCGGCAGCGGATACATGTTCTTCTCGTAGAGCACGTCGGCCGAGTCGCAGGTCGGGCCGGCAAGCACGCAGGGCTCCATCTGATCGGCGTCGCGCGCGGTGCGGATCGGATAGCGGATCGCCTCGTCCATCGTCTCGGCGAGACCGCCGAACTTGCCGATGTCGAGGAAGACCCAGCGGTGATTGTCGTTGTCCGACTTCTTCGAGACGAGAACGACTTCCGCCTTGATCACGCCCGCATTGCCGACCATGCCGCGGCCCGGCTCGATGATGGTCTCCGGAATGTTGTTGCCGAAGTGCTGCTTCAGCGCACCGAAGATCGCCTGGCCGTAAGCTTCCGCCGACGGGACATCCCTCAGGTACTTCGTCGGGAAGCCGCCGCCCATGTTGACCATCTTGAGCTCGATGCCCTGCTTGGCAAGCTGCACGAAGACGCGCTTGGCATCCGCAAGGGCCGAATCCCAGGCATCGAGCTTCGTCATCTGCGAGCCGACGTGGAACGATACGCCGTAGGAGACGAGGCCGAGCTGATGGGCGTAGACGAGCACGTCGACAGCCATCTGCGGTACGCAGCCGAACTTGCGCGACAGCGGCCACTCGGCGCCCTCGCCATCCGTCAGCACGCGGCAGAAGACACGGGCGCCCGGAGCGGCACGCGCGACCTTCTCCACCTCTTCGTGGCTGTCGACCGCGAAAAGATTGATGCCGAGCGCATGGGCGCGGGCAATGTCGCGCTCCTTCTTGATGGTGTTGCCATAAGAAATGCGGTTCGGCGTCCCACCGGCATCAAGCGCCATTTCGATTTCGGCGACGGACGCGCAATCGAAATTGGAGCCGAGACCGGCGAGAAGACGCAGAATTTCCGGCGCCGGATTGGCCTTGACGGCATAGTAGATCGCGCTGTCCGGCAGCGCGTGACGGAAGGCCTTGAAATTGTCGCGCACGACGTCGAGGTCGACAACGAGGCACGGGCCTTCCGGTCGTCGGGTGTTCAGGAAGTCGATGATGCGTGCGGTGGTCATAGCCATATTCCCCGATCCATTAGACTCCACAAGTGTGGAGGACAAAGGGCATACGTACGCTTGCACTGGAACCAGCCGGTGGAGACCCCGGGACCATGCATGCGCCGGATGCGCGAACGATGAATCGAAGCCCGCAAAGGCTAAGATTCGACTTTGTCTGCCATGGATTGGAGGGAATATCCCAACCGCACTTCCGGCAATGAAGGTGTGCCTCTTCAGTAACCCCGGCTGTTGGAAAGCCGGCAGACACCAGAAAGGCCCGCACCGTCGTTGCTTCAAGATGTCCTCGCATTTCCCGGTTGGCCGGAATAGCGACTGGAGGGGTTAGTTCCAGGTACCTTACCGATAACCTCACCTAATCGAGGGTCGGCGGACACCCACAGGCACGTGCGACTTTGGGCAAGGGGGTAGGTAAGAAAAAACCTTGTCGTAATCAAGAGTTTTTTGCGTTCCGCTGTTGAATTTTTTCCGAAGCCGCCGACATTGTCGGTGTTCACATTCACTGAACAATCGAGCCTGCTGGGGAGAATGCGCCAAGTCTTTGAAATCGAAGGGGTTTACCCCGAGAGCGCGAGACGAGCGCGCTGAGAAGCGCGCATCGGATCGAGCGCAAGCGGCGCGGCGTTATTCATGATCCTTCGACACGCGGAAGATTGCGGCCGAATCAGCTCGGCGAACAGACGAAAGAAAGTCAGCCATGGACACCTTGACCCGTATCCGTGCCTTCATCGACGTCGTGGACGCGGAAGGCTTTTCCGCTGCCGCCCGGCGCGTCGGAAAATCCAAGGCGCTCCTGTCGAAATATGTGCGTGAACTGGAAGATGAGCTCGGCGCACTCCTGCTCAACCGCACGACGCGGCAGTTCTCGCTGACCGAGGCCGGCCACACCTACTATCGCACCGCCTCCGAGATCCTGAAGGAGATCGACAACCTCGCCGATCTCGTGCGCGCCAACAATTCCGACCTGCGCGGCCGGCTACGCATCACCGTGCCCAGGACATTCGTGGATGCGGATATTGGCCAGTCGCTGATCGACTTCGGCAAGCAGCATCCCGAGTTGTCGCTTGAAATCGTCTCGGACGACCGCTTCATCGATTTGGTGGAGGAAGGTTTCGACGTGGCGATCCGCATCACGCGGCTCGAGGATTCGACGTTGATCGCGCGCAAGCTCGATGACTTCCAGGTGCTGCTCTGCGCCTCGCCGGATTTCGTGGAAAAGGTCGGCCCGCTCAACCATCCGAGCGAGCTTTCGAAAATCTCCTGCATTCTCGACACGAATGGCCGTTCTTATTCGAACTGGCGCTTCGTCGAGCCGGACGGTTCCCCCTTCACGGTGCCGGTGGGAGGACCGATCGAAGTCAACAGTCCGCTTGCCTCCGCGCGCGCCGCGGTGACCGGTCTCGGGGTGGCCCCGGTGCCGGACTTCATCGCCCGGCCGAAAATCCTGTCCGGCGAGCTGGTGACGTTGTTCGATGACTTCCTGCCCAAGGACCGCGGCATCTACGCGATCTATCCGCATCGGCGCTATCTGCCGGCCAAGGTGCGCACTTTCGTCGACTTCCTGCACGGCTGGTTTCGCTCGCGGTGATTGCACCGGCGATGGCGCCGCGCCACCAAGTCCCAATTCCGTCCCATTTGCAGTACATTCGAAGGCGATACGCGGCCCAGGCCGAAAAGGATTTCCACTCCCATGAAAACAAAATGCCTCGCCATGGCCGGCCTTGCCACGCTGATCACGCCCGCCCTGGCTGTCGCACATCCGCACATTTTCGCAGAAGCGCGGCTGGAGATCGTTTCCGACGACAAGGGCGAGATCAGCGAATTGCGCAATGTCTGGCGCTTCGACGAGCTCTTCTCCGCAAGCGTCGTGCTCGACTTCGACAAGAACTCCAACGCGACCCTCGACCCGGACGAGCTCGAGGAGGTGGGCCAGACAGTTCTCGAGTCCCTTTCGGAATACAATTATTACACGACGATTTTCGACAACGGGAAATCGATAAAGGTGTCGAGGCCCGACAGCATCAACGTCGACTACAAGGACAACCAGCTCCTGATGATCTTCGCGGTGAGGCCGGCAGAAGCGATGCCGCTCAAGGGCAAGCTCTCGTTCGGCGTCTACGACCCGACCATGTACACGGCGATGGACTTCCCGACTGACGACGACCTCTCGGTCGTCGGCGAGAAGATCGAGGCCTGCGAGCATAAGGTAGTCAGGCCGGATCCTGACGAAGTGCTCGCCGAAAACAAGGACACGCTGACCGACGCGTTCTGGAACGACCCTACCGGCACCGACATGTCGAAGCTCTTTGCAACCAGGATCGAGGTCACATGCTGAACGCACGCAGGATTGGCGGACCGCTGGCGGGCGTGCTTTTGCTGGCGCTTCTTTCGGCGACGGCAGCAGCGGCCCAGTCGCCGCTCGGCATCGGAACCGCCGAACCGTCGGTCCAGACGACGGGTTTCCTTCGAGGCTTCTTTGCCTGGGTGAACATGGAGCAGCAGAGCTTCTATCGGCTACTCACCGGCACACTCAAGGGCATGCGCGACAATCCGTGGCAGCTCTGGTCACTGATCGGCCTCTCTTTCGCCTATGGCGTCTTCCATGCAGCGGGTCCCGGACATGGCAAGGCGGTCATTTCCTCCTACATGATCGCCAACGAGACGGAACTTCGCCGCGGAGTCGTTCTCTCCTTTCTATCCTCGATCCTCCAGGGCGTGGTGGCAATCCTCC
Source organism: Ensifer sp. IC4062 (assembly GCF_020193575.1). Taxonomy (GTDB): domain Bacteria; phylum Pseudomonadota; class Alphaproteobacteria; order Rhizobiales; family Rhizobiaceae; genus Sinorhizobium. The sequence goes on along the minus strand of NZ_JADYVD010000017.1, from coordinate 111,572 downwards.
TCATCGGCGCCGTCTATCTCCTGTTGCGCGGCTCGTCGATCAGCATGACGGATGCCACCCGCTCGCTTGAGATCGCGAGCTACGCGCTGATTGCGGCTTTCGGAGGCTGGCTGGTCTTTCGCAAGCTGCGTTCGTTGGCGCGGCCCACTCCTGCCTCAGCCAGCGCGCAGGCGGAGCACGGCCACCATCAACACGATCACCATGGCGATCACCACCACCATCATCACGCGCACGCTCACGGCGAGGTCTGCGCCACCTGCGGCCATGCGCATGCGCCGGACCCGGCCACGCTGAAGGGTGATCGTTTTGCGCTGAGCGAAGCCTGGTCGGCTATCGTCGCCGTCGGCCTGCGTCCCTGCTCCGGCGCCTTGATCGTGCTCTCCTTTGCGCTTTTGAACGGGCTCTATCTTGGTGGGGTGCTCTCGGTATTCGCCATGTCGATCGGCACGGCGATCACCGTCTCTATCCTCGCAACCATGGCCGTCACCGCCAAGGGCTTGGCACTCCGCTATGCCTCGAGCGGTTCGGCCGCAGCGCGCATTTCCAACGGCATCGAAATCGCCGGCGCCGCGATGGTGCTCGTGCTTGGGCTTGTGCTGTTGGGCGCGGCGCTCCAGGGGTAGAGCAAGCTTAAGGCTTGCAGTAGGTGTTTTACTCCCCGCGCCGGCGCTGATGGCGGGCGCGCAGCCAGAAAATCAGGAAGAAGCCGAGGACGAAGAGTGCGCCAAAGGCAGCGGCGAGCCATGGCGAAATATCGCCCAGCCGAAGCATGATCGTCGGCAACACGAAGAAGCCGATGGCGACGACGGCAAGAATGACCGCGGCCGCGATCGTGGCGGATCTTTCCTTTTTCTCAGGCGGTTTCAAGCTCGCTCCTTTGCCGCGAGGGCAATTCCAGAAAAAGGGTGTAACGGTTTTCCCGTCCGGAATTGCGTAAGTTCAAAGAGTTAGGTCGGCGCGAATATCCTCGAGGCGCCGCTTCTGGCGGCCGTCGCCGTCGAAGTTTTCAGGCGACAGCCAGGCTTCGAGCGCGGCCTTTATGAGCGGCCATTCGCCGTCAATGATCGAGAACCAGGCGGTATCGCGGTTGGCGTGCTTCGAAATCATATGCTGGCGGAAAATGCCTTCGAACGTGAAGCCGAGGCGCGCCGCCGTGGTGCGGCTCGCCTGATTCTCGCTGTGGCATTTCCATTCGTAGCGGCGGTAACCCAGATCTTCGAAAACATGCCTGGCCATCAGATAGTGCGCCTCCGTCGATAGCGGCGAGCGCGCCATGGCCGGCCCGTGAGCCACACCGCCGACTTCCACGACGCCATTAGCAGGGTCCGCACGCATGTAATTTGCCATGCCGACGACCTTGCCGGTCGCCTTTTCGCGAAAGACCTCTGTGATCCAACCGGACTTTTCCTGGACCGAGCTAAGCCAGGCGTCGAAATCTTCAATGCCGGAAAAATCGTCCTGGGTGAAATATTTAAGGAGCGGATTGATCGCCATGCCGCCGAAGGCGTCGTGCCAGAGCGCTTCGAGGTGCGCCGCCCGATCATATGGCTCCAACCTGACGTATCGCCCTTCGATAAGAACCGGCTGCGGCGCCGGACATCCCTTCCAATTGGCAAGATCACGCATCAATTGCTCCCGGGTCTTCATTTGCCTTCGCAATAGGACAGACGCTTGGCCGTTACAAATTCAAACTGGTGATGGACCCATGAAGCGGAACGAATGGGAGGGAGCGATTGCGCTCCCCGGTGTTGTCCGTTTGCACGCCGCCGCGTCAGGCGGGGACTTTAGCGCCCGAAACTGTCGCCTCGATGTGATCGACGAGCGCATCGGGAAGCCCGAGACGGCCGGCGAGCAGATCGAGATAGCCGCGTTCCGCCCGGCTCTCCGGCTCGATCGCGAGGCGCGACGCGGTGTAGATCTCCACGCGCTGCTCCTCCGTCGTGGCGGCAGCGACGATCGCGTCGAGATCGACCGGATTGGCGAGCTCCGCCTCGAGGAAAGCTGCTGCGTCGGCGGAGAGGCCGGAAACCGAAAGTTTGTCCATGATGTGGCCGCGCTCGGTCTCGTCGATATGGCCGTCGGCACGCGAAGCGGCGATCATGGCACGCACCAGGATCAGGGCAAAATCGTTGCTCACGGCTCCCGGTGCCGTGAAGCCGGAGTCGGACGGCGGCGGCAGGAGCTCCGGTGTCGGCTGCGAAGCCGGTTCGGCGGCCGGCGCCTTGCCGGCCTGATAATTCTTGTAGGCTTGATAGCCAAGCCCGGCGACCGCCGCGAGACCGCCAAGCACCGCCGCGTTGCCAGCGAGCTTGCGGCCGGATTTCGTTCCGAGAAGAACCGCCGCAATCGCGCCTGTGGCAAGCGGATTGTCTTTGGCGAGCTTCGTCACTTGATCCGCGCGATCGCGCACCGAGCCGCCGGCGCCCGGCACCTGCGAACCCAAGAACTGATCCAGCAACTTCTTCGCGTCGAACATGGCTTCGCTCCTCTTCGGTTACCGCGCGACGGCAAAGCAAAAAAAACGCTCTCCCGCCCCCGCGTCGTTGTCGGCGGATTGAGACATAGGAACGTTGCGAGGAAAATACAAATTGACGTTGAAGATGAAAAAGCCGGGCAAGCGCCCGGCCGTTGCAACCTCGGTGACCCGCAAAATCAGCCCTTGAGGGCGTAGGCTTCTGCGGCGAGCTCGGTGATGCCCGCCCAATCGCCTTTCGCCACCAGTTCCTTAGGCGCCACCCAGGAACCGCCGACGCAGACGACGTTCGGCAGCGAAAGATAGTCGCGTGCGTTGTCAAGCGAGATGCCGCCGGTCGGGCAGAACAAAGTGCCGGCGAGCGGGGAGGAAAGCGACTTCAGATAGGCGGCACCCCCGGCCTGCTCGGCCGGGAAGAACTTCATCACCTGATAGCCCTCCTCACGCAGCCCCATGACTTCGCTCGCCGTCGCCGCGCCCGGCAAAAGCGGCACTTCGTGATCGCTGGCAACGTCGATTAGCTCCTGGGTCGCGCCGGGGCTGACGATGAACTGCGATCCTGCCTCAACGGCCTGCTCGAACTGTGCGGCATTGAGAATCGTACCGGCACCGGCGACGGCACCCTCGACCTCGGCCGCTACCGCACGGATCGCATCCAGCGCCGCCTGGGTGCGCAGCGTGATCTCGATCGCCTTCAGGCCGCCGGCGACAAGTGCCCGCGCCAAGGGCACCGCGGTTGCCGCATCATCGACAACCAATACCGGAACCACCGGTTGCAGCTTGAGGATGGAGAGAAGCTTGTCGGTTTTCGCGCTCATGCCGGTCACCCTTTTAAAACGATTGAATGCTGCGCTTCGCATACTCCCCCCGGCCGTCCTTGTCGAGACCGAAGGTCGTGAACACAACCTCGCCCATATAGTAGCGGAAAATAAAATGTCATCGACAACAGAGAGATGGCTTGAGCCTTGGCAATAAAACGATAATTTATCCGCGGTCCACCTCTCGATATGGGCGGGAAATCCATGGCGAAGGAGATAGAGCGCAAGTTCCTGGTCGCATCCAGCGGTTGGAAAGAACATGCGGACAAGGGCATAAAGCTCCGGCAAGCCTACATCGTCACCATGGATGACCGCTCCGTACGCGTGCGGATCCACGGCAGTAGATGGGCTCGGCTGACCATCAAGATCGGCAAGTCGGCACTGGTTCGCAACGAATACGAATACGATCTGCCCATGGATGACGCCCGCGAACTACTGACCCAGGCGGTCGGCATCGTCATCGAGAAGCGGCGTTATTGCGTGCCGCACAGGGGTTTTACCTGGGAAGTCGACGTCTACGAAGGGGCGCTCGAAGGGCTCGTCGTGGCCGAGGTCGAGATGAAGCGCGAAACCGATCTGCCCGCGCTGCCGCAATGGCTGGGTCGCGAGATTACCGGAGACCGCCGCTATTCCAACCAGGCGCTTGCTACAGAGGGGCTGCTGGAAGCGCAATCATGAGTTATGCGTTCAATCCTGGCCGACCCTTCACCGAGGACTTTCGGGCCGTCGGGGCCGAGCAGATTGAGCGGGCGGTCGCGGTGCTCGAACAGCGACCGCAAGGCGTTCACGAAGCGATCCACGACGCCCGCAAGAACTTCAAGCGCCTGCGTTCGCTTTACCGCCTGGTTGCTTGCGATGTGCCGCTCTTCCAGAAACAGGAAAACGCCCGCATACGCGCCATAGGGCGAAACCTCTCTACCGTTCGGGACGCTGCGGCACTCGTCGAGAATATTAATTATCTGCGTGGGCAGACGAATAGCGACGAACAGGGCGCGGCCCTCGACCAAGTCTACACCCTTTTGGCGGAGCGCCGCGACCGGATTGCTGAGACCGAGACGGATGTAGAGGGAAAAATCGCCGCGACGATTGCTAACTGTGGGCAGGCGATCGCCGCCCTCGCAGAGGTTTCTTTCAACGACGGCAAACGAAAAACCGTCGCCCGACTGGAGAAGGGCTGGCGGCGCACGCTGAAGCTCGCTGCGCGCGCGAAGGCCGCCTGTGAAGCGGACACCGACGCCGCGCTTTTCCACGAATTGCGTAAGCGAACGCAGGACTACCGCCTGCAGCTGGCGTTGATGCGGGCCGCCTGGCCGTCGGCAATGGCGGCAAAGAGCGCGGAAGCCAAGGCACTCGTCGACGTGCTCGGACATTTGAACGACCTCGCCACGCTGACATTGCTCATCAATGAGGAGCCGGGCCTCGCTGGCAGCAGCCAGAACCAGGCGCACCTCATTTCCGCGGTCATCACCCGGGAAGAGGCGCTGAGGTCGGAGGCGCGGAAACGGGCGGCCACTGTCTTTCGCGATGAGCCGAAAAGCGAAAGCCGTACCGTTGCGCTGCTCTGGCGCAAAGCCGGGACGTAGAGCCGCCGAAGACCATTGTTCCGCGCGGCCACCGGAACAATTTGGAGCGGACCTCCGCAATTGCGCTTGACGCCCGAAACCTGTATTGGCGAGCTCATGACCGACATATCCACGACCCCGCGCCCGGAGACACAAGGCCAGTTTCTGGTGGCAGCGCTTTACCATTTCGTTTCCTTCCCGCGCTTCGCTGACGTCCGCGAACCGTTGCAGGCGGTCTGTGACGCGAATGGCGTGAAGGGCACGCTGCTCGTCGCGCATGAGGGCATCAACGGCACGATTGCCGGCTCCGACGAGGGCATTGCCGCAGTGCTCGACTATCTGCGCGCCCAGCCGGAATTGACCCGCCTTGAACACAAGGAAAGCCGCGCGTCGGCGATGCCCTTCCTGCGCATGAAGGTGCGGCTGAAGAAGGAGATCGTCACCATGGGGGTCGAAAACATCGACCCCAACAAGGTGGTCGGAACCTACGTGGAGCCGAAGGATTGGAACGCGTTGATCTCCGATCCGGATACGCTGGTGGTGGACACGCGCAACGACTACGAGACGGCGATCGGCCTTTTCCGCGGCGCCGTCGATCCGAAGACCAAGACCTTCCGCGAGTTTCCGGATTGGGTGCGCAACAACACCGGCCTGCACAACAAGCCGAAGATCGCGATGTACTGCACCGGCGGCATCCGCTGCGAGAAGGCGACCGCCTTCATGAGGGAGCAGGGCTTCGAAGAGGTCTACCACCTGAAGGGCGGCATTCTCAAATATCTGGAGGAGATCCCCGAGGAGCAGAGCCTCTGGGATGGCGCCTGCTTCGTCTTCGACGAGCGCGTTTCCGTAACCCACGGCCTCGCGGAGGGCGAGCACACGCTCTGCCACGCCTGCCGCCAGCCCCTAACTCCAGATGACCTGTTATCTCCCCTCCACGAGGAAGGCGTCTCCTGCATCCATTGTCATGAGATCCGCAGCGACGAGGACCGCGAGCGCTATCGTGAGCGGCAGAAGCAGATCGCGCTCGCGAAGAAGCGCGGCGAGCGACATCTCGGAAGCTGAGTATCGCCGTTATCTGCCCTCATCCGGCCTGCCGGCCACCTTCTTCCCCGCAACGGGCGAGGAGACTCATGGCGGCGGCTTACTTCCCTATCCCGGCCTCCGGGGAGAGGGCTAGGGTGAGGGGCAAATCGTCGCCAATCAGCTCGGCAGCGTCTCGTACTCGTCCAGGCCAGCAGCCAGTCGGTCCCAATGCGGACGACTGCGGGTGAAGACCACGTTGGTCGGCTCAAACAGTGACATATCGTCGAGCGTGCCGGCATAGACCGTCCAACGGTCGGCACCGGACGAGAAGATCTGGCTGCCGCAGGTGGGGCAGAAGTAGCGGATCGTCAGATTGCCATTTTCAGCGAACTTCTCGTAAGCGCGAAGATCGCCGGTGACATCGACGTCGGCGCGCGAGAAGATCATATAGCAGCTATGGCCGGTACCCGTGACCCGTTGGCAGTCGCGGCAATGGCAGAAGCCTGAATAGATCGGCGAACCCTTGGCTTCGTATCTTACCGCGCCGCAGAGGCACCCGCCCTTCATTCCGCTCATGACATGTCCCCCTCAAACTGCCTGCTGCATGTTTCCTGAAATCCGAGCCGATTTAAGGGCAAAAACATGCAGCAATTCAAAGTGCTGCAGCATCCTTGGTGCGTCTGAAAAGACGCACGGCGCTGCAGAGGATAGCGAAGCGGCTCTCGCGGTCAAAGAAAAACCGCGCGCCGTGGGTGCGGCGCGCGGTTCATGTCTGCGTTCAACGGCCGGGCTTACCAGCTCGGGATCAGCGCGCCCTTGAAGGTATCGACGATGAAGGCCTTGACGCTATCGTCGTGATAGGATTCGACAAGCGTCTTCACCCAGGGGGCATCCTTATCTGCGGCGCGCACCGCAATGACGTTGGCGTAAGGAGACTTCTCGCTTTCAATGGCGATGGCGTCTTCCTTGGGATGAAGGTCGGCTTCGAGCGCGTAGTTGGTGTTGATGACGGCCGCGTCGACATCGGCCAGCGAGCGCGGAAGCTGGGCCGCATCGAGTTCGGCGAACTGGATGTTCTTCGGATTTTCCGTCACGTCGGCCGGGGTGGCCTTCAGCCCGACATCGGGATTGACCTTGATGAGGCCCTTCGACGCGAGAACCAGAAGCGCGCGGCCGCCGTTGGTCGGATCGTTCGGAATGGCGATCGTCGCGCCGTCCGTCAGCTCATCGAGGCTCTTCACCTTGTTCGAATAGACTCCCATGGGCGTGGTGATGGTCAGGCCCACGCTGACGATCTCGTAGCCCCGATCGGCGATCTGGTTGTCGAGATAGGGCTGGTGCTGGAAGGAATTGGCATTGAGCTCGCCATCGGCGAGTGCCTGGTTCGGAACCACATAGTCGGAGAATTCGAGGATCTCGATGTCGAGGCCCTTGGGAGCGGCGACTTCCTTCACCTTCTCCATGATTTGGGCATGCTCGCCCGGAGTGACGCCGACCTTAATGGTCTCCGCGAGGGCGCTGCCGGCCGCCAGGGCGGCGAAGGCCGCGGCTAGAATGAGCTTTTTCATGGAAGTCTCCTTGTTGCTGTTTCGTGTCCTGGGGGAGGATCAGTTTTTGCGGCTGCGTTTGTCGAAGCGGCGGGCGAGGCGGTCCCCCGCGCTCTGCACGAGTTGCACGAGCACGATCAGCACGACGACGACAATCAGCATCACGTCCGGCCTGAAGCGCTGATAGCCATAGCGGATGCCGAGATCGCCGAGACCGCCGCCGCCGACCGCCCCGACCATCGCCGAATAGCCGATGAGACTGACAATGGTCATGGTGAGCGCCAGCGTCAGCGCCGGACGGGCCTCGGCAAGAAGCACCTTGAAGACGATCTGCGTCGGGGTCGCGCCCATCGCCCGGGCAGCCTCGATCAGGCCCTTGTCGATGTCACGGATTGCCGCCTCGACCAGCCGGGCGAAGAAAGGAATGGTCGCGATGGTCAGGGGCACGATCGCCGCCTTCGTGCCGATCGAGGTGCCGGTGACGAGACGCGTGAAGGGAATGATTGCGACAACCAGGATGATGAAGGGTGTCGAGCGTGTGGCGTTGACGATGAGCCCGACGATACGGTTGATGTTTGGCGCCGGAAACAGTTCGCCCTTGCCGCTGGTTGCGAGGAAAATGCCGATCGGCAGGCCGATCAGCGAGCCGATCAGGCCGGCAATCGCCACCATGCGCAGCGTGTCGAACGTGGCCTTGGCGATGAGGAGCAGAAGATCAGGCGACATAGCCGAGCACCTCCGTGACCAGTCCGTTCTCGGTGAAAAAGCGTTCCGCCCTCCCCGATGTCTCGGCGTCCGCCGCATAGGCAACGACGAGCGAGCCGTAAGGCTTGCCGCCGATTTCGTCGATCGTGCCGGCGATGATATTGACCTCGGCGCCGACCGATTTGATGAGCTGCGAAACCAACGGCCGTTCCGCCGTCGCGCCGAAGAAAGTGAGGCGCACCACCGCACGGTCGCCGGCGCTTGGCGCCGGCTTCAGCCCGCGCGCAACGGCATCTGGCAACTTCGAACCAGGCAGGCCGGAGAGGAGCGCCCGCGTCGTCTCATGCTTCGGATGAGTGAAGACATCGAAAGTATGGCCTCGTTCGACGATCTCGCCCTTGTCGATCACGGCCACATCCGACGTGACGGCCTTCACCACTTCCATCTCATGGGTGATAAGGAGCACGGTCAGTCCTAGTTCGGCATTGATCCGCTTCAAGAGTTCGAGGATGGATTGCGTCGTTTCCGGGTCGAGCGCCGATGTCGCCTCGTCCGAAAGCAGCAGCTTCGGCTCGGTCGCAAGCGCACGGGCAATGCCGATGCGCTGCTTCTGGCCACCGGAGAGTTCGGCCGGGTAGCGGGCGTGCTTGTCGGCGAGGCCAACCAGGTCGAGAAGCGGCCGCACGCGCGCTTCGATGGCACGGCGATCCATGCCGGCAATCTCCAGCGGCAAGGCGACATTGCCGAAAACGGTGTGCGAGGAGAGCAGGTTGAAATGCTGGAAGATCATGCCGACCGAGCGCCGGAGATTGCGCAAGCCCGCTTCGTCAAGCGCGCCGACATCGACACCATCGACGAGAACCTTGCCGCTCGACGGCTTCTCGAGGCCATTCACCAGCCGGATCAGCGTCGACTTGCCGGCGCCGGAGCGGCCGATGATGCCGGTAATGGAGCCTCGCCCGACATTAAGGTCGACATTGTTGAGCGCGGTAAAGGCGCCACTTTCGCCCGACGCGGCAAAGCGTTTGGAGACGCGTTGGAAGGCGACCGTGACGTCATCGAACACAGGAACGCTAGCGTTCATAGTCCGGTCACCCCCGAAGGAGGGAACTTGGCGATAGGATGAGGATACATGTAAGCTCTCGGAGGTTCGAAACTCTTGTCCCAGGCGTTGCCGGGACGGAAAATGCGTCGGGACGGGACGAGTGCGGTTTCTACCCGCATCCCGCGTCTCACTATATCAGGCCGACATTCGACAACGCATTCGAAACACGGAGCAACTCTCTATCATCAGGCAACCGGTCAGTTCAACGTCACTGCGAGCATGGCTGCCATGCCGCGCAATCTACATTTCTTATGGCTTTTGTCCGGCGGCATTCACAGGCAAATTTTTCCGAAACGACAGGGCTGCGCGCAAAAGGTTGCTCTTCTGGGAAAGGCGCGAGGTTCGCGCTGCTCCCGTCGCCGTCGCGATGGTAAAGGGGCGCAGAAGCGTGCGTGGCGCCGCCTCGCCCAATCGCGATCTTACGCGCTCTTGTGGTTGCCCTTCGGGAACTGTCCTGCCAGTTCCTTGTACCAGTGGCCGCTCTTCTTGATTGTGCGGACCTGCGTCTCGTAGTCCACATGGACGATACCGAACCGCATCCGGTAGCCCTCGGCCCATTCGAAATTGTCCATCAGGCTCCAGGCAAAATAGCCGCGCATCGGATAGCCCTTGGCGATCAGATCAGCGGTGACCGACAGATGATCGGCGATGTAGTCGAGCCGCGGCTGATCGTCGACGGCGCCGTTTTCGACACCCATGTTATAGCAAGCGCCGTTCTCGGTGATGTAGCAGTCGGGCAGCTTGTAGCGGGCATTGAGCGTTTCGACGAGCGTGCCGAGCGCCGGGGCATAGACTTCCCAGCCGATATCCGTCTTCACGTCGCTGACCGGCTTGGCATTGACCGTCGCGGGGTATTCCACACCCTCGGACGGGTCATCGGATACCCGCATCGGCGTGTAGTAGTTGAGACCCCACCAATCGAGCGGCTGCGAGATCGTCGCCATATCGCCGTCCTCGATCAGCGGCATGTGGCTGCCGAGTGCCGCCAGGAAGCCTTCGGGATACTCGCCCTTGAAGATTGGACCGAAGAAGACGCCGTTGTGGAAGTCGAAAGCACGTTCGGCTGCGGCCTTGTCCTTGGCACCGGCGCTGCCCGGATAGACCGAATGGGCGTTGATGACGATGCCCGTCGGCAGGCTCGGCCTCTCCGAACGGATCGCCTCGACGCCAAGACCATGCGCGAGATTGGTGAAGTGGAGCGCGGCGAGCGCCGCATCCATGTTGCGCTCGCCCGGCGCGTGAACGCCGTAGAGATGGCTGAGCCATACCGAGCACCAGGGCTCGTTGAAGGTGGCGACCGCATCGAGCCTGTCGCCAAGGCGGGCGATTACGGTCTTGGCATAGCGCTGGTAGGCGTAGGCGGTCGTGCGCGCCGTCCAGCCGCCGTCGCCCATTAGCGCGAGCGGCAGATCCCAGTGGTAAAGCGTCGCGAAGGCCTTGATGCCGCGCGCCTTCAGCCCGTCGACAAGCCGGTCGTAGAAATCGAGTCCCTTCTCGTTGATCGGCCCGGTGCCTTCCGGAATGATGCGCGGCCAAGCGATCGAGAAGCGATAGGCCTCGACGCCCAGGCTCTTGATAAGGCCGAGATCTTGCTCCAACCGATTGTAATGATCGCAAGCAACGTCGCCATTGTGGCGCTCGAAGACGCGGCCTGGCATGTTGGCGAAGGCATCCCAGATGGATGGCTTGCGTCCGTCCGCCTTGCTCGCCCCCTCGATCTGGAAGGAGGCGGTTGCTACTCCGAAGACAAAGTCGCCAGGGAAGCGTTCTGCGAGTTTCTTGGCTTCGATCATTGTTCCGTCTCGTCGTCTGCACAGCCGGACGCCGAAACCGACGCTGCTGCATTTCGTTTTCATCGGGCAGAGCGGAGGCCGACGGAAAATCGCACGGCGCTTTTCCTCATCCAGCTCTCGTTTTCGAAGGTGGCCTAAATCCACACAAGCAAATGTCAACCCGCGAAAGGGGCGAGGTTCCCCGCCCCTGACTTTGGCAGTCGACGTCAGACCTTGATCCAGGCGCCGTTGCGCTTCGAGGACTGCACGCAGGCATCGACGAAGATCATGCCCTTCATGCCGTCGTCGATCGTCGGGTAAATGACGGCCGCATCCACCTTCTCGCCATTGCGCTTGGCGAAAATCGCCCGTGCGGCTTCCGAGTAGATATTGGCGAACCCCTCGAGATAGCCTTCCGGATGGCCGGAGGGCACACGCGAGACGCGGGCTGCGGCCGGCCCCGCGCCGGCGCCGGCGCGCGTCAGCAGGCGCTTCGGTTCGCCGAACGGCGTATACCAGAGATAGTTCGGGTCCTTCTGCGTCCACTCGAGGCCGCCCCTGGTGCCGTAGACGCGGACCATCAGGCCGTTCTCATGGCCGGGCGCCACCTGGCTGCACCAGAGCATGCCCTTGGCGCGCGCGCCGTCCTTGGCCTTGAAGCGCATCATCACATGGGCATTGTCGTCGAGTTGACGCCCACCGACAAAGCTGTCGAGATCGGCGGAAAGTTCCTCGAGCTCGAGGCCGGAGACGAAGCAACCGAGATTGTAGGCATGGGTGCCGATATCCCCGGTGGAGCCGCCCGCGCCGGATCGGGCCGGATCGGTTCGCCACGCTGCCTGCTTCTGGCCGGATTGTTCGATATTCTCGGTCAGCCAGTCCTGAGGGTATTCCATCTGCACGAGCCGGACGGCGCCGATATCACCGTTCGCCACCATTTCGCGCGCTTGGCGAATCATCGGATAGCCGGTGTAGTTATGCGTGAGCACGAACAGCGCATCGCTTTCGTCTGCCGCCTTCTTGAGCTTTTTCGCGTCCGCAAGCGTGGCAGTCAGCGGCTTGTCGCAGATGACGTGGATGCCGCGCTTCAGGAACTCCTTGGCCGCGGCGTAGTGGACATGGTTCGGGGTCACGATCGCAACCGCCTCGATTCCGTCCTTGAGCTTCGCCTCGCGGATCGCCATCTCCTTGAAGTCCGAATAGACGCGCTTCGGATCGAGCCCCAGTTCACGGCCGGAGGCTTGCGCCTTTTCCGGCGTGGACGACAGCGCGCCGGCCACCAACTCATAGTGATCGTCGAGCCTTGCCGCGATGCGGTGGACTGCGCCGATAAAGGCGCCGGAACCGCCGCCAACCATGCCGAGCCGGATGCGCTTTTGACGACCTTCCGTGCTGCTTCCCTCAATTGCCATCGTGTTTTCCTCTCCTGAAGTATTTGCGGTGGAATTGCCCCTCATCCGCCTGCCGGCAACTTCTCCCCGCAGGCGGGGAGAAGGGACTCGTGGCGACGCTTCCGCTTGTCACAGCGCAAGAGTCGGAGACGTCCTCTCTCCCCGTGTGCCGGGAGAGGGTTAAGGTGAGGGGCAGAGGACTAAATGCCCAGCATCCGCCGGTTCGCTGCCTCGTCCGTTCCGCTGTCGGCGAAATCGTCGAAGGCCTTTTCGGTGACGCGGATGATGTGCGCCTTGACGAACTCAGCGCCTTCGCGTGCGCCATCTTCCGGATGCTTCAGGCAGCACTCCCACTCGACGACGGCCCAGCCAGCGAAATCGTTCGCCGCCATCTTCGAGAAGACCGCGCCGAAATCGACCTGGCCGTCACCGAGGGAGCGGAAGCGACCGGCGCGGTTCACCCAGCCCTGGTAGCCGCCATAAACACCCTGCCGGCCGGTCGGGTTGAACTCCGCGTCCTTGACGTGGAACATCCGGATCCGGTCCTTGTAGATGTCGATATTGTCGAGATAGTCCAGGCACTGCAGCACGTAATGCGACGGATCGTAGAGCATGCAGGCGCGGGCGTGGTTGCCGGTGCGTTCCAGGAACATCTCATAGGTGATGCCGTCGTGCAGGTCTTCGCCCGGATGGATCTCGTAACAGACATCGACGCCGCAATCCTCGGCATGATCGAGGATTGGCTTCCATCGCCGGGCAAGCTCGTCGAAGGCGGTTTCCACGAGGCCCGCAGGACGCTGCGGCCAAGGATAGACGAAGGGCCAGGCGAGCGCGCCGGAGAAGCTTGCCATGGCGTTCAAACCGAGATTGCGGGACGCCGTCAGCGCCATCTTCACCTGCTCCACCGCCCATTGCTGGCGCGCCTTCGGATTGCCCCGCACCTCGGGTGCGGCGAAGCCGTCGAAAGCCTCGTCATAGGCCGGGTGCACAGCGACGAGCTGGCCCTGCAGATGGGTCGAGAGTTCCGTGACCTCGACGCCGTTGTCGCGCGCCTTGCCGGCGACCTCGTCGCAGTAGGTTTTCGATTCCGCCGCCTTCTTCAGGTCGAAGAGCCGCCCGTCCCAGCTTGGAATCTGCACGCCCTTGTAGCCGCAGTCGGCCGCCCATTTGGTGATCGAGTCCCAGGAATTGAACGGAGCCGTGTCACCGGCGAACTGCGCAAGAAAAAGCCCTGGGCCCTTGATGGTCTTCATCCCGATTTCCTCCCTAGATCACGGATCCGGCCCGTATGACCGGTTGCTGAAAAGGTGCGGCTGCACCCCAATTTTCGCGATTACTGATGGACCTGAAACGTTGCAGGAGACAGAAACTAACAGATTTTTCACGAGGGGCAATCCCGCTTCTGCGTATCCTGCAAGCCGCATTTTCGGTCCTCGCCAAAACGCATGGCTATGTATTCGAGTGAGAGGATGGGCGCCCGGAACGGGAGCGCCCATCACTTGCAGCGATTAGACGTAGCGGTTCACCACGTTCTCCAGGAATTCCTGCTTGCCGGATTTCGGCTGCGGATTGAGGTCAGCCTTGCGCACCCAGGCCTCGATCTCGTCAAGCGAGAAGCCGCCGTCGAGCATCTTCTTCGCCTCGGGAACGTTCCAGCCGGCATAGCGATTTTCGAGAGGCGCGGAGAGCGCCTTGTCCTCGATCATCTTCGCCGCCGCCTTGAGGCCGCGCGCGCAGCAATCCATGCCGCCGATATGGCCGATCAGCAGGTCTTCCGGATCGAGCGACTGACGGCGCAGCTTGGCGTCGAAATTGGTGCCGCCGGTCTTGAAGCCGCCGCCCGCGAGCACGTGATAGTAGGCAAGGGCCATTTCCGGAACATTGTTCGGGAACTGGTCGGTATCCCAACCGGACTGATAGTCGTTGCGGTTCATGTCGATCGAACCGAAGATGCCGAGCGCATTGGCGAGCGCCAGCTCATGCTCGAAGGAGTGGCCGGCGAGGATGGCATGGCCCTGCTCGATATTGACCTTCACCTCGTTCTCGAGCCCGTATTTCTTGAGGAAGCCGTAGACCGTGGCGACGTCGAAGTCGTACTGGTGCTTGGTCGGCTCCTGCGGCTTCGGCTCGATCAGGATCATACCTTTGAAGCCGATCTTGTGCTTGTACTCGACCACCAGATTGAGGAAGCGGCCGAGCTGGTCGAGCTCGCGCTTGAGATCGGTGTTAAGCAGCGTCTCGTAGCCTTCGCGTCCGCCCCAGAGAACGTAGTTCTCTCCGCCGAGCTTCTGTGTCGCGTCGATGCAGGTCTTCACCGTTGCTGCGGCAAAGGCGAAGACGTCCGGGTCCGGATTGGTGGCCGCCCCCGACATGTAGCGCCGGTTCGAGAAGAGGTTCGCGGTGCCCCAGAGCAGCTTGACGCCGGTTTCGGCCTGCTTCTTTGCGAAATAGTCGACGATCTCGTCGAGGTTGCTTGTGTTCTCGGCGAAGTTTTTGCCCTCCGGACGCACGTCCGCGTCGTGGAAGCAGTAGAAGGGCACACCGAGAAGCTGGAAGAATTCGAAAGCGACGTCGGCCTTGAGCTTCGCCGCATCCATCGTGTCCTTGAACCAGGGACGCTCGAAGGTCTGGCCGCCGAATGGATCGCCGCCCGGCCAGACGAAGGTGTGCCAATAGGCCACGGCAAAGCGAAGGTGATCCTCCATCCGCTTGCCGAGAACGATTTCGTCCGGATTGTAGTGACGGAAGGCGAGCGGATTGGTGCTCTCCGGCCCCTCATATTTGATCTTGGCTATGTCGCCGAAAAATCCCGTGCTCACGGTCTTGCTCCTCTCATGGATGATGGATCGCCGGCGCCAAGCGGCGGTCGGCCATTACGTGGAAGGTAATTGGTTTCATTCCCTCGATCGCCGACAGTCGGCACATCGAAACACAAACCGAAGGGAAAATTCCGATGCACGACCTCGATCACATTGCCGAAGCCTATGTTGCCGCCTGGAACGAAACCGATGCCGCGAGACGCGGCACGCTCATCGAAAGAGCGTTCACGCCTGATATCGGCTACCGCGACCCGGTCATGCAGGGCGAGGGTCACGAAGCGATCAACACGCTGATTGCCGGTGTGCAACACCAGTTCCCCGGCTTCCGCTTCGCCCTCAAGGGCAAGCCGGACGGGTTCTCCGACACGATCCGCTTTTCCTGGACGCTCGGGCCCAACGGCACCTCCGTCATCGAGGGCACGGACGTCGGCCTCATCGAGGATGGCCGACTGAAACAGGTGACCGGCTTCCTCGACAAGATCCCGGCGCAATAGGCGACGGTCGGATGTGCCGCGGCTGATCATAGAGTCGCATCCCTGATCGCCGGATAGAGGCGACGATAACGCTGATAGGCATCCTCATAGGCCGAAACCAAAGACGCTTCCGGCGCGATGCTTTCGGCGGTTGCCGGTGCGAAGCAGGTTGCGACAGCATCGGCGCCGGTCGCAGCGATAAGCCCGAGCCGCGCGGCGCCAAAAGCCGCACCGAAGTCGCCGTCCGCCGGCAGGTCGACCGGTAGGTTCAGCGCCGTAGCGATCGACTTCAGCCAGTAGCGTGAGCGCGAGCCGCCGCCGATCGCGGTCACGCGCTGGAGCCTCGTGCCGGCCGCGCGGAGCGCTTCCAGGCTGTCGCGGATGGCGAAGGACACACCTTCGAGCACCGCCTGCGTCAGCACCGCACGCGAGCTTTCGTGGCCGAGTCCCGCAAAGGCGCCGCGGATCGACGCATCGTTGTGGGGCGTACGTTCGCCGGAAAGATAGGGAAGGAAAGTGACGGATCCAGGCGCCTTCAGGACGTCGCCGAGCTCGCCGGTAAGCTCTGCGGCACTCTTGCCGGTGACGCCCGAATGCCAGTTCAGAGCATCGGTCGCCGAGAGGATGACGCCCATCTGGTGCCAGGTATTCGGCAGCGCATGGCAAAAGGCATGGACGGCACTTTCCGGATTGGGAAGATAGCTCGCATTCGCGGCAAAGAGCACGCCGGAGGTGCCGAGCGACACGAAGGCCTGCCCCTCGGCGACCGTGCCCATGCCGCAGGCCGAGGCAGCGTTGTCACCGGCGCCGCCGGCAACGACGACGCCAGTGCCCATGCCCCAGCGGCTCGCAAGCTCCGGCCTGAGCGTGCCTGCGCTATCCGTGCCTTCAACGAGATCCGGCATCTGCCGTTCGTCGAGATCGGTCGCCGCAAGCAGGCTCTCCGACCATTTGCGCTTGCCCGTATCGAGCCAGGATGTGCCGGCGGAATCGGACATTTCCGACATGTGTTCGCCACTTAACCATAGGCGGAGATAATCCTTGGGCAGCAGGACCCAACGCACCTTGGCGAAAATCTCCGGCTCGTTCTCGCGTACCCAAGCGAGCTTCGGCGCGGTGAAACCCGGAAAGACGATATTGCCGGTCAGCGCACGGAATTGCGGATCGCTATCAAGGACTGCGGCCTGGCGGAAGCTGCGGGTATCGTTCCACAGAATGCAGGGACGAAGCACTGCGTCGTTCTCGTCGAGCAGTGTCGCGCCATGCATCTGGCCGGAAAGGCCGATGCCGCGGACGGCCGCGAGCGCATCCGGATGCGCCAACTTGAGACCGGCGATTGCCTCTTCCGCGGCACGGATCCAGTCGGCCGGATCCTGTTCCGACCAGCCAGGATGCGGCCGCGAAACGTCGAGCGCTCCCGATGCCGAGCCGATGATCTTCTGCTCGTCATCGATCAGCATCGCCTTGACACCGGATGTGCCGAGATCCAGTCCGAGATACATGGGTGTCCTCCTATGCCTGCTCGAGCGGCAGGTTGTCCTTCAGGAAAATGTCGATGCGGATGCGTTCCTGCGCCTCGATAACGGCGAGCCCGTCGGCCTTGGCCTTCAGAACCCGGATCGCGCTTCTCACCTCGTGCCCGGCATCTTGGTTGAGCACGGCGTCGATCGTGCCGGAGCGAAGCGCGGCGCGGCTATGTGGAGTCAGCTCGTGGGCGATGGTGCAGATCGTCGTGCTCTTGCCGGTTTTCTCGAGCGCGGCGACGAGACCGCGATTGCCGGCACCGAGGCTGTAGATGCCCGCCAGATCCGGCTCGCGCTCGATGAGCGCGTGCACCAGCTTTTCGACGAGGACCGGATCGTCCTGTCCCTCGATCACCGGAAGCAGCGGGCGCGCCGGAAATTCCTCGGCCATGACGGCGCTGAACCCCTCCAGCCGGTCGCGATGGTCGCGCACCAGCATCGACCCGGCCAGCACGGCGATCGGACCTCCTCGGCCACCGGTGAAGCGGCCCATCAGGGTGCCGGCGGTGCGTCCTGCCGCAATGTTGTCGACGCCGGCAAAATGGTCGCGTCCCGATCCCGGCAGGTCCGACACGAGCGTTACGACCGCGATGCCGTCGCCCCGCAATTGCTTCACCGCTTCGGCCACCTCGGGGGCGTCGACGGCGACGACGGCCACCCCGGCCGGCCGGCGCTGATGCGCCTCCGACAGCGCCTGCACCAGGGCCTGCGCGTCAAAGGCCGGAACGGGAAGAATGGTGATCTGCGTTCGCTCGGAAGCGGAACGTGCCATTGCGTCGCTCACTTCGCCCTCGAGGCCGCGCATGAAGGAATTATCGCCCGCCGGCAGGATGAATACGAAGGGGTAGTTACGACCCTTGGCGAGGTTGGCGGCGGCAACGTCGCGCACATAGCCGAGCGTGGCAATCGCGCGCTCGACCTTGTCACGTGTGATGCTCCTTACACCTGGGCGATTGTTGAGAACCCGGTCGACCGTCGCCAGGCTGACGCCCGCTTTCGCGGCGATATCGTGAACCGTTGGTCGCATCCCTTCCTCCCTGGGACCCCCTTAGAGGAATTTTTGATGTACGTAAATCAAAAATGTCGCCGCCGCGAGCGAAACCGGATCCGTTGTCTTCCGGCGAAGGGTATTTTCAGCTGAAACGTTTGCTGAAGGCGTGGGTGAAAACGATGCGACCGGCCTCGGCTTGGGCTTCGCCAAAAGCGACGTCCATGAAAGCGTCAGTGACGCGGACGACGGCAAAGCCGCCGAGATAGGCCGCCTTCGGCTTGAAGAGATCGATCCCGTCGGCGCGGTAGGCCATGACTCTGTCATGTTCATGCCCGTGAAAAAGACCGACGACATTGTAGCCTTTCAGGAGATCGAGCAACGCCTGCCGCTGCTCCAGGCTCCACCAGTGGGGCTTCCCGTCTCCCTGGTCGTCGAAGGTCCCCGCCGTTGTATCCCAGACCTCCGTTGAGAACGCATCCCAGCCATAATGCTGGAACAGCACGATCGGTCGGCCGTCGGCGGCGTAATACGCAAGGTCCCCCTTGAGCCAGCCGAGGCCGCTCACCGCGCCCTTGTTCTCGTCGCCGCCGAAGCGCTGCAGCTGGACAAGATGGAGGCCGCCCCAGTCCCAGGAATAGCTGTCCGACAATGGATCGTAATTTGTTACCGGCACCGGCGGCTTGTAGAACACGGTCTGGCGGTGGGTAAGCTCGACATAATCGCGCAGTTCCCGGCGGTACCAGTCGACATTCGGCGGCGGACCGTCCTGATCGAGATCGTGGTTCCCGAGGCCGACATAGACAGGAAAGTGAATGTGGTGCGGGCCTGGACCTTGCTCGTATCGGCTCTGGAATTGCTGTAGCTGCCGTCCCTCGCGCGGCTGGCGAACCTGACCGCCGCCGTCGTCAGTGATGTCGCCGCCTAGAACAAGACCGAGGGGGCGTCCGATTTTCTCCCCCGCACTGGCGAGGCCGCTCGGTTCCCCATCGATGGTCGCCGGCCAGCGCTGCGCGGAAGTGGCGTTGAGCGCCGCGACATGGCGCAAGAGGCTGGCGTCGGTCTTGCCCTCCGCCTCGCAGTTCGGCGCCAGCCCGTCGGTGGAAACGATGCAGGCGTGAATGTCGTTGGAGAAGAGAAAGGTGGCATCGACAGGAGGCCACGCGTTGGCGGCACGGACGCGACCGGCAACGATTGACAGACTTACGCCTGCAGCCGTCGCGAGAAAGGTCCGCCGGGACAGGCCACGGCAATCCGGATTGCTCACGTTAGACACCTCCCGCAGTGAGGTCCGCTTTCAGCATGAACGGAACTGGATAATCCGTCGGGCCTCAGCCGCCATGGAGTGTGCAACACGCGGCGCGGCACGTAAAGCGTGCCGCATTTCCGTCAGTGGCCGCTGCCGCCGGCACCGGCGCCCTGCGGCTTGCTGATCATCATGACGCCGATGATCAGCGACAGGAACAGCGCGGTCAGGATCACGAAGACATCGACAAAGGACAGGATCACCGCCTGCTTCTGAACCATCGCCGCCAGTTGCTTGACCGCGATCGTCGCTCCGTCGAGGCCATGCGCGGTAAAGTTCGAGGCCATGGTCCGGAGCCGTTCGACGGCCTCCGGGTTTCCCCACTGGATATGCTCGGCAAGCCGGGCATAGTGGAAGTCCTGGCGCTGCGTCAGGATGGTGTTGATGACCGCAAGGCCGACCGCGCCGCCGAGGTTGCGCGTCAGGTTATAGAGACCGGAGGCGTTGCGGATGCGGCCGGGCGGCAGCGTGCCGAGCGCGATGTTGTTGATCGGCACCATGCAGAGCATCAGCGAGCAACCGCGCAGGATCTGCGGCACGAGCAGTTCCCAGAAATCCCAGTCGGCGGTCAATTGGCTCATCGTCCAAGTGCCCGCCGCAAAGCCGGCAAAGCCGACGGTCATCAGCACCCGCGGGTCCAGCCGTCCCGAGAGGAAGCCGGCGATCGGCGCCGTGACAAACATGGCAAGACCGGAAACGAACATGGTCTCGCCGATCATCAGCGAATCGTAACCGCGGATACTCCCGAGATAGAGCGGGTAGAGATAGGTGAGGCCGTAGAGGCCGATGCCCATGACGAAGGAGAACAGCGAACCGAAGGCGAAGTTGCGATTGGTGAAGGCCCTGAGATCAACCACCGGGAACTCGACCTTGAAAGCGCGGTAGAAGAACACGGCGGCAGCGATCGCTGTGGCAACTGCGCCGATGACGATGTGGTCGTCATTGAACCAGTCGTTGGAATTGCCTTCCTCCAGAACATATTCGAGCGAGCCGAGAAAGATCGCCATGGACAGCAGTCCCCACCAGTCGAATTTCTTAATCAGCCCCAACTCGGGCTTGTCGAAGTCGATAAAGGTCCAGGTCAGCGTCGCGACGATAATGCCTGGGATGACGTTGACGAGAAACAGCCAATGCCAGGAGAAGGCGTGGCTGAGATAGCCGCCGACCGTCGGGCCGATAGTCGGCGCGAGCGTTGCGATGAGGCCGATGATCGGCGAGACGATATTGCGCTTCGACGGCGGGAAGATCGTGAAGGCGGCAGCGAAGACCGACGGGATCATGCCGCCGCCGATAAAGCCCTGGATCGCCCGGTAGACGATCATCTGGTCGATATTGGTGGCGGTCGCGGCAAGCGCGCTCGCCGCGGTGAAGCCGGCGGCGGCGACGGAAAACAGGACCCGCGTCGAGACGATGCGGGCGAGCGTTCCCGATAATGGGATCATGATGACTTCGGCGATGAGATAGGAGGTCTGCACCCAGCCGATCTCATCCGAGCCGGCCGAAAGGCCGGCCTGGATTTCGGCGAGCGAGGCCGACACGATCTGAATGTCGAGGATCGCCATGAACATGCCGATCACCATCGCGAAGAAGGCGATCAGCCGTCTCCGGTCCATTTGCTCCTCGGCTCTCGGCGCGCTTGCCGCGACCGAGCCCGCCGTCGCCGTTGCGGCCATCTCTGCCACTCCTCGTCCGCTGCGCGGCTTTACTTTGCTGCAGCCACGTTCGACTGTTCGGGCGCCGTGCGGGTATCGACGTCGACGACGACGCTCAGGCCCGCGCGCAAGTGCCCTTCGGCCAGCACGTCGGCCGGCAGTTTGATGCGCACAGGAACGCGCTGGATGACCTTGGTGAAGTTGCCAGTCGCATTTTCCGCGGGCAGCAGCGAGAAGACCGAGCCGGATGCCGGCGAGATCGAGGCGACCGTGCCTTCGATCGGGTGGTCGTCGTAGGCGTCGACATGGATCTGGACTTTGGAGCCCGGCACCAGATGCGCGATCTGCGTTTCCTTGAAATTGGCGTCGATATAGAGCTGATCCGTCGGCACGAGCGCAGCGAGCCGCTGTCCGGCGGAAACGAGATCGCCAACCTGAACCGCGACATTGCCGACGACACCGTCATAGGGTGCCTTGAGCACCGTGAAGCCCAGATCGCGATTGGCCTTGTCGCGCGCGAGTTCCAGCGAGCGGATCGTACTTTCCGCTTCGGTACGCTGCGCCTCGAGCACGGTGATATTCGCCTTGGCCGCAGCGATATTGGCCTCGGCACCGACGAGATTTGCGCGCGCCTGATCGAGCGCGACATCGGCATTGTCACGCGAGGCGACCGTTCCGACGGCCTTGGACTGGAGATCACTGGCGCGCTTCTGCGTCAACTCGGCGCCGCGGACGGTCGCTTCAAGGGCTGTCTTCTGGGCTTCGGCCTGGCTGAGGCTCGCCTTTGCTCCGGCGATCTGCGCATCGAAGCGTGTGAGCGCCAGCTTCTGCGTGGCGATCTGCGCCTCGGCCTGCTCCGCAGCGATTCGATAATCGCCGTCGTCGAGCGTAACCAGCGGATCACCCGCCTTCACATGCTGGTTGGCAACCACGTCGACCTTGGCGACATAGCCGGACACCTTCGGCGAGATGGTCGCGATATCGCCCTCGATATAGGCATCATCGGTCGAAACCATGAAACGCCCGTTGGTCCACCAGTCATAGCCGTACCAGGCAGCGGCCGCGAGCAGCGCCAGCCCCAGGACCGGCAACACGGGCCTGCGGCGTTTTTTCTGGGGCGCGGCAACATCGGCGGCGGGGCGCTCGGCGGGCGACGAAGCCTCGCTCGTGGTGACCTCGGCTTTCGGAGAATCCACGACTTCAAGATTATCGCCGACGGGACGAACACGGACAGCGCTGGAGGTGCTGGAAGCGGACATGTGACACCGGTTTCTGGATGGAATTAAACTGAACCGTTCGGTTCGATTAAACTTGACATAATACCTTTTGCATCGCATATCAAGAGGCAATCGAACTGGCCGGTTCGATTGCTATTCAAATCGCAAAGAAAAATGTGCGGGCATCTTCGCGCCACTTGTCTTTGCTGGAGTTGGCCGTGTTTATGGTTTTGGATAAATTCATCTAAGATCATCCTGATGAAAGGAGTGGAAACGTCCGGCAGCCATGACGTCAGCGAAAAGCCTACAGCAGGAAAAGTCCCTGCAGGATGAGCAACAGCACGCTTCGAGCGGGGGGCGGCACGCCGCCGGCGAGGATCCGGCCAAACGCGAGCAAATCCTCGAAGGCGCAAAACGCGTTTTCATGAGGAGCAACTTCGATGCTGCCAGCATGAACGATATCACCCGCGAGGCAGGCGTTTCGAAGGGCACGCTCTACGTCTATTTCGAGAACAAGGAAGACCTGTTCGAGGCGCTGATCGCGCGCGAACGCAGCCTCATCGTCAACAGCGTCAAGCAGTTGCTGAACGACAACGCGCCGCTTGAAGACGCGCTTCATGATTTCGGCGTGACCCTCGTGACGAGCATGACGTCGGACTACACGATCCGGGCCATGCGCACCGTGCTCAGCGTGACCGATCGGATGCCGCAGCTGGCGCAGCGCTTCTTCACCGCAACACCGGAGAACGGCTACACGGTCTTGAAGGCTTATCTCGACAAGCAGGTCGAGGCCGGCACGCTGTCGATCGATGATACGGAAATAGCCGCAAAACAATTCATCGAACTGTGCTCGGCCGGAATCTTCAAGGGCCGCCTCTTCGGCATGTGCGAGGCACCTACCGCCGACCGGATCGAGAAGAACGTGAGATCGGCCATCCGCGTGTTCCTGGCCGCCTACGGCCGGAAATCGAACGACGGCTGAGGCCCGGGCCTGCGGCGCCGCGCGTGCACCATTCTCTGCCAATCTAGCAATTGCGATCAAACGCGCCCGGCCGTGAGGCCGTAAGACGTGCAAGTTCACACTGCATGATTCCTCAAATCATTCGATTTGAGGGCCAATCATGCAGCGTTTCAAAGTGCTACAGCGACCCTTGCGCGTCTCACGAGACGCGCGGCGCTGTAAGGGAGTGAGCATGAGTGCCATCGGCAGGGCGATCTGGTTCATCGAGAGCCATTTCGCGGGAGACATATCGCTGGACGAGATCGCCGAGGCCGCGGGCCTTTCGCGCTATCATCTGTCACGCGTCTTCGGGCTTTCGACCGGCCGCTCGATCAGCGCCTACATCCGCGGCCGGCGCCTCAGCGGCGCCGCTGAGGCGCTTGCCAATGGCACATCCAGCATTCTCGAAGTGGCCCTCGATGCGGGTTATGGCTCGCATGAGGCCTTCACCCGTGCCTTTCGCGAGCAGTTCGGCGTGACACCCGAATCCGTCCGCAAGCAAGGGCACGTCCGCAATGTCGAACTGATGGAGCCAATCAGGATGGACGACGCACGCACATTGAAGATCGAGCCACCCCGTTTCGAGGAGAGCCCCGGCCTTCTCCTCGCCGGTCTCGCTGAAACCTATGCCTATAATCGCACCGAAGGCATCCCTTCGCTCTGGCAGCGCTTCAACGCCCATTTCGGCAATGTGCCCGGCCAACGTGGCAATATTGCTTATGGCGTATGCACCCAGTCGGACGGCGAGGCCGGGCGCTTTCGTTACATGGCCTCGGTAGAAGTCGAGGATACTGATGGTTTGCCGGCCGGCTTCACCGTTCTGAAGTTGCCCAGGCAACGCTATGCAGTATTCCTCCACAAAGGACACATATCCGCGATCTCCACGACCGCCCATCACATTTTCGGGTCATGGTTTCCGCAGTCCGGGCTGGAGCACGGTCAGCTCCCGGACCTGATGGAAAAATATGACGAGCGCTTCGATCCCCGCACGGGAATGGGCGTCGTCGAAATTTGGGTGCCGATAAAACAGTAAACGGTAAATCGCAGCCGCGAAAAGGCAGCGACGCTTGTCACTGCGGCGATGATCCTTAAATACTCCGGTGAGTCTTGGGCACGCCCAGAGCGGGGCGGAAAACTGTGCGCAGTTTCCCGCCCCGCTCTGATTGTCGGGACCGAGGATGTTGAATGATCTGGTCGTTTCGACCAAGATCGTCGTGATCTACAGCGCCCGCGCGTCATATCAGACGCGCAAAGGATGCTGTAGCGTTTTGAATTACTTACATGTTTTTATCCTAAATCGGGTGCGATTTAAGGAAACATGCAGCAGGAGAGGAAAGATCGCCGATGCAGGAAATCCTGACGCTCGCCCAAAGCCCGGAGGCTTGGGTCGCTCTGATCACGCTCATTGTCATGGAGGTCGTGCTCGGCATCGACAACTTGATCTTCATTTCCATTCTCACGAATAAGCTTCCCCCCGAAAACCGCGTCAGCGCCCGCCGCATCGGCATCGGCCTCGCACTGATCATGCGCCTGGCGCTGCTCGGCACTATTGCCTGGATCGTGCAATTGACAGAGCCGGTCTTCGAGGCCTTCGGCCATCCCTTCTCTTGGAAGGACATGATCCTGCTTGCCGGCGGTCTCTTTCTCGTCTGGAAGGCGACCAAGGAGATCCACCACAATGTCGATCCGAGCGATCACGACGAGGATTTCATCGCGACTTCGGCGATCAACAGCTTTGCTGCAGCGATCGGCCAAATCCTCCTGCTCGACCTCGTCTTCTCGGTCGACAGCATCATCACCGCCGTCGGCATGACCCCGCATTTGCCGATCATGGTCATCGCCGTGGTTGTCGCCGTTACCGTCATGCTGTTGGCGGCGACGCCGCTCGCCAACTTCATCGAAAGAAACCCGACGATCGTGATGCTGGCGCTTGCCTTCCTGCTGATGATCGGCACCACGCTGATGGCCGAAGGCATGGGCTTCCACGTTCCGAAGGGCTACGTCTACGCCGCCATGGCCTTCTCGGCACTCGTCGAGATGCTGAACATGATGGCGCGCAATGCCCGGCTGAGAAGGCAGCAGGCCCAAAAGCTGCACTAAGCAAGTCCAGGAAAGGTGCGCAGCAGTTTTCGACCCGGAATCGCGTCGTTTCAAGGCGTCAGAGCGTTCAAATAGACGCACAAACGATGCTTCGTGCATAGCCGCGCGGCGAAACGCAAAAAAATGAAGAGGCCTGCGTTCTGCGAATGCAGGCCCCTTTGACTGCGGGAGACAAGTGAGGATACGAACCGGGCGGGTTGGGAGTTCGACTACCGTTTTCGTTGGTTGCGGGAAGAAACCGGAAAAATTCCCGCATTCTCCACTTCCGTCGCGTCCGGTTGACACGGTCCGCGTCCTCGACTGCATAAACGCCTGAGGACCGCGAACGTTCCAACAAAACGACCCTATCCACTTTCCGTTGACACGCAGGGCTTTCTATGGTCTCACGCCAGCCGACTGGAATTGCCCGCCGATACCGCTGGTGCGGCACCCTTGTGGGCCTTTCCTTCCCATAAAATGCGAGCCCATAAGCCGGAAATGCACTCCGGCAGGGGGCCATAAGCACGTCGAAACGGGCAAAGACCATGGCAGATTCAGCAGTCCGGGTGCGCATTGCACCCTCTCCCACCGGCGAACCGCATGTCGGCACAGCCTATATTGCGCTGTTCAACTATCTCTTCGCAAAGAAGCACGGCGGCGAGTTCATCCTGCGCATCGAGGACACCGACGCGACGCGCTCGACGCCGGAGTTCGAACAGAAGGTGCTCGACGCGCTGAAATGGTGTGGGCTGAAGTGGTCCGAAGGCCCCGATATCGGCGGTCCCTACGGTCCCTACCGGCAGAGCGACCGCAAGGACATCTACAAGCCCTATGTCGAGAAGATCGTCGAGAATGGCCACGGCTTCCGCTGCTTCTGCACGCCCGAGCGGCTGGAGCAGATGCGCGAGGCGCAGCGCGCCGCCGGCAAGCCGCCGAAATATGACGGGCTCTGCCTCAGCCTCTCCGCCGAGGAAGTGACCGCGCGCGTAGCCGCCGGCGAGCCGCATGTCGTGCGCATGAAGATCCCGACCGAAGGCTCATGCAAGTTCCACGACGGCGTCTATGGTGACGTGGAGATTCCGTGGGATGCGGTCGACATGCAGGTTCTGCTCAAGGCGGACGGCATGCCGACCTATCACATGGCGAACGTCGTCGACGACCATCTGATGAAGATTACCCACGTCGCGCGCGGCGAGGAATGGCTGGCTTCGGTGCCGAAGCACATCCTGATCTATCAGTATCTCGGCCTCGAACCGCCGAAATTCATGCACTTGTCGCTGATGCGCAATGCCGACAAGTCGAAGCTGTCGAAGCGCAAGAACCCGACGTCGATCTCCTACTACACAGCGCTCGGCTACCTGCCGGAAGCGCTGATGAACTTCCTCGGCCTGTTCTTCATCCAGATCGCCGAGGGCGAAGAACTGCTGACGATGGACGAACTGGCGGAAAAGTTCGATCCGGAAAACCTCTCGAAGGCTGGCGCGATCTTCGACATCCAGAAACTCGACTGGCTGAACGCGCGCTGGATCCGCGAGAAGCTTTCCGAGGAAGATTTTACCGCACGGGTCTTCACCTGGGCGGCGGAAAACGACCGCCTCAAGGAAGGCCTGAAACTCGCCCAGTCGCGCATCTCGAAGCTCGGCGAACTGCCCGATCTCGCGGCCTTCCTGTTCAAGTCGGATCTCGGCCTGCAGCCGGCGGCTTTTGCCGGCGTGAAGGCCTCGCCGGAAGAACTGCTCGAGATCCTCAATACCGTTCAGCCGGATCTTGAAAAGGTCCTCGAATGGAACAAGGAATCGATCGAAGCGGAACTGCGCGCGGTCGCCGAGCGCATGGGCAAGAAGCTGAAAGCTATCGTCGCGCCGCTCTTCGTCGCCGTCTCGGGCTCGCAGCGCTCGCTGCCGCTGTTCGATTCGATGGAACTGCTCGGCCGCGCGGTCGTGCGCCAGCGCCTGAAGGTCGCGGCCCAGGTGATCGCTTCGATGGCCGGCAGCGGAAAGTAAGGACAGGACCATGAACGAGAAGACAGCAACGGCCAGCCTTTCCTCCGACGCTACGGAAGTGCGTGCACAGAAGTTGAAGCTCCTGCGCGAGCAGATCGGCGACGTCTATCCGGCGCATTTCCACCGGACGATGACCAATGCGGAACTCGCGGCGAAATACGAGAGCCTGGAGCCGGACACCGAAACGCAGGACGTCGTGACCGTCGCCGGCCGCGTCTTTTCCTCGCGCAACTCCGGCATGTTCATGGATATTCATGATGCCTCGGGCAAGATCCAGATTTTCTCGCACAAGGATACGACCCCGGAAGATGCGCGGACGTTGCTGCCGCTGATCGACATCGGCGACATCATCGGCATTACCGGCATCGTCCGCCGCACCAAACGCGGCGAGCTCACCATCAACGCAAAAACGATCACGACATCGAGCTGCGCTACCGCAAGCGCCATCTCGACATCATGACCAATGAGGAGTCGAAGCTGCGCTTCCAGCAGCGCAGCCGGATCGTATCCGGGATTCGCCGCTTCATGGAAAATGACGGCTTCATGGAAGTCGAGACGCCGATGCTGCACTCGGTCTATGGTGGCGCCACCGCCGAGCCCTTCAAGACGCATCACAACACGCTGAAGCTCGACATGTTCCTGCGCATCGCGCCGGAACTCTACCTGAAGCGCACGCTGGTTTCAGGGCTGACCGACAAGGTCTTCGAGATCAACCGCAACTTCCGCAACGAAGGCGTCTCGACCCGGCACAATCCGGAATTCACGATGATGGAGTGCTACTGGGCCTATGCCGACTACGAGGACGTGATGGACCTCGTCGAGCGGCTGTTCGCCGAATTGGCGCTCCTGGTCCACGGCAAGACGGAATTCACCTACGGGGACAAGGAAATCTCCTTCAAGGGGCCGTTCCGCCGAGTGCCCATGCCGGAAGCCGTCAAGGAAGCCACCGGAATCGACTTCCTGGCGATGAAGACCGACGCGGAGGCGCGCGCCGCAGCAGCCGCCGCCGGCTTCGAGGTCGAGAAGGACTGGACCTGGGGCGAATGCCTGGCGTTCGTCTTCGAAGAGAAGGTGGAACCGACGTTGATCCAGCCCGCCCACGTCACGCATTTCCCGAAGGACATCTCGCCCTTCGCCAAGGAAGTGCCAAGCGAGCCGCGCCTCGTTGAACGTTTCGAGACCTATTGCAACACCTGGGAACTCGGCAATGCCTTCTCGGAGCTCAACGATCCGGAAGAGCAGCGCGCCCGCATGGTCGAGCAGCTCGAACAGGCACATGCACGCGGCGAAAAGGCAAAACAGCTCGATGACGAATTCCTCGACGCGATCGATCAGGGCATGCCGCCGGCCGGCGGCCTCGGCATCGGCGTCGACCGCCTGATCATGCTGCTCACAAACGCGCCGTCGATCCGCGACGTAATTCTGTTCCCGGCCCGACGCCACAAGGCTGATTGAGCCACGCGGACAAGCAGAGCCAAGCAAAAAGCCCGCCTTCAATCAGGCGGGCTTTTGCATTTGTCGCGACGAATTGCCTTAATGGCCGGCGGGCGCCTCGGCACTCTCGATGGTTTGCTCGGCGGCTTCGTCAGCCTCCGCGCTTTCCGTCGCTGCCGACGGATCGATGCAGAGCGAACGATCCTGCATTGCACTCATCAGGGCGCGCACCTCGTCAAGCTCAAGCCGAACGGTCTTGCCGCGGAACATGCCGGAGGCGTTCGCGGATCCCTCATTATAGGAAGCGCGGAACGGCTCCTCCATGCCTCTGACGCTTTGGGGACCGGGGGCAAAAAGAACCTCGGCGCCGATCGCCGCGCCCCGCACTGCAGCCCGCTCCTCCGGTCCGGCCGCGTCGAGCACGACGACCTGATAGAGATCGGCCTTCTCCTCTCGCGATAGCGCGCCAACCACGCGCAGCGCCGTCCTGATGCGGTCCGGTCCGCTCGCTCTGTCGGTCTTTACATGCATCCGGACCCAGCGTTGACCATTGTGATCGAGCCTCAGCGTCCGGATCGTTGTACATTCGAGCCCGGATGGGGACGGCTCGGCGAGACGGGCAATAAGCCTGTCGCGACCGACATAGACGGCCGCACCACCGGATGCCGCGGAAACGCTGAGCGCGGCGGACAGGATTACCACCAGCCTTTTGGAAGGACGCAATCTGCTGAAAATAGCCTTCACACGCGGCTCCGCTGTCGTCTTCAAAATTGCACAGAAAAGCCCGCAGGCCTTTGCCACGATAGGTCAACGACCTTTCGGAAAGTTTAAATCCGTTCAGCGGGATAAGAAGAATGCGTGATCCGGATCACCTGTTTCCATCCTGCGTGGCCGTCGGAACTCTGAAACGGCCACGATGTAGCCGTTATGGCGACCGATCGCGCGCAGGTCTTGCTCTGGCGCCGGGCTCAATTAAAAGGGAGCGGCAAATTCTTCGTATGAGGGGCCGCATCGTGGCGCGTCAGCGGCGTTCTCACCTTCCTAATCCCACTTCCAAAAAGAAAAGAAGAACACATGCACAAGGTGATTTTCGATACGGACCCCGGCGTCGACGACGCGATGGCGCTGCTCTTCCTGCACCGGCACCCAGACATCGATCTCATCGGCATCACCTCCGTTTTCGGCAATGCCTCGGTTGAGACGACGACGCGCAACGCCCTCTTCCTGAAGCAAGCGTGGAACATCGCAGCGCCGGTTGCCAAGGGGCTTGGCGAGACGTTCGATCATGGTCGCCCCCATGTCGGCTGGCCGACCGGCATTCATGGCGAAGATGGGCTCGGGAATATCGACGTGCCGGAAAAGATCGACCTGCCGCTCGACCCCCGTCCTGCGCATCGCTTCATCATCGATACGGTGCGCGCCAATCCAGGCGAAGTGACGCTCATCGCCGTAGGACGGATGACCAATCTGGCGCTGGCACTTCGCGAAGATCCGGAAATCGCCGGGCTGGTCAAGGATGTCGTGATCATGGGCGGTGCCTTCGACGTTCCGGGCAACATCACGCCGGCAGCGGAAGCCAATATCCATGGAGACCCCGAAGCCGCCGACGTGGTGATGACGGCCGCGTGGCCCGTGACCGTCATCGGTCTCGATGTGACCACGCGAACGGTGATGACGCGGGCCATGCTGGTCGAGATCGCCGAGCGCGGCGGAGCGCCGGCAAGACTCCTGTCCGACATATCGCAGTTCTACATCACCTTCTACGAGCAGCATGTCGATGACGGCATGATCGTCCATGACAGCTGCGCCTGCGCCTATGTCGTTGCGCCGGAACTGTTCCGCACCCGCGGCGGCTCGGTGCGCGTCATCTGCGGTGGCATCGCCGATGGCCAGACGATCCAGAAACCGGATGCGCGGCTGTTTCCGCCGAGCCCCTGGGATGGCCTTCCAAGTCAGAAGGTCTGCACCGGCATCGATGCAGAGGCTGTACTGGAACTGATCGCCGAGACGCTCGCGAACGGTCGATAGAGGGGGCCCCCACAGGCGAGAGGGGCTTCAGCGCTCGCGGCGATCGCCTGCCATTTCTACCCAGCGATTGGCGCAAACGTCCCGATGGAGAAGGAGACGTGCGGCCCGTGTAAGCCCCCTCCCCCTTGTGGGGAGGGATTGGGGTGTGCCAGGATTCGCGGCCGTGTTGCGCGCAACAAAAAACGCGAGCTGGCGCTGGCAGATGCGCGTTTGCCGGCTATCTTTGTCGGCATGAAGCCGGACACCTTGCTCTATCCCGCCCCCAAGGGCCTCTATTGCGGAATGGGAGACTTCTACATCGACCCGGTTCAGCCGGTCGAACGAGCGCTCATCACGCATGGGCATGCCGATCATGCCCGCGCGGGCCATGCCCATGTGCTCGCGACACGCGAGACGCTGGACATCATGCGCATCCGCTACGGCGATGCCTTTTGTGGGGCCGGCCAGATCGCTCCCCTTGGCGAAACGATCACCGTCAATGGCGTCACCGTCCGTTTTCATCCGGCCGGCCACGTCCTCGGTTCGGCGCAGATCGCCATCGAGGCCGATGGAACGCGGATCGTCGTCTCCGGCGACTATAAACGGCGGCCGGATCGGACCTGCCGGGCTTTCGAACCCGTCCCCTGCGACGTCTTCATCACCGAGGCGACTTTCGGCCTTCCGGTCTTCCACCATCCGGACGACGGCGCAGAGATCGCCCGGCTGCTGATGTCGCTAAGGCAGTTTCCCGAGCGCGCCCACATCGTCGGCGCCTATGCACTTGGCAAGGCGCAGAGGGTCATAGCCCTCCTGCGTCAGCAGGGCTATGACGAGCCCATCCATATCCACGGGGCGCTCGCCAGGCTCTGCGAGTACTACCAGAACGAAGGCATCGATCTCGGTGAGATCCGCCCGGCGACGTTGGCCGGCGAGAGCCGGAAGGATCTCGCCGGCGCCATCGTCATCGGCCCGCCGTCGGCCTTTGCCGATCGCTGGGCGCGACGCTTCGCCGATCCCCTCGCCGTTTTCGCCTCGGGTTGGATGCTCATCCGCCAGCGCGCCAAGCAACGCGGCGTCGAACTGCCCCTCGTCATATCCGATCACTGCGACTGGGCCGAACTCACGGGAACGATACGCGAGATCGCGCCCGCCGAGGTCTGGGTGACCCATGGCCGCGAAGAGGCCCTGGTGCGCTGGTGCGAATTGCAGGGTATTCCGGCACGTCCCCTTCACCTCGTCGGGTACGACGACGAGGGAGAGTAAGAACCATGAGGGCCTTCGCCGAACTGCTCGACCGGCTGGTTCTGACGCCGCAGCGAAATGCCAAGATCCGCCTGCTTGCGGACTATTTTCGCGAGGCCGGCGACCCGAGCCGCGGCTACGCCCTTGCCGCGATCGCCGGTACGCTGAAGCTCAACACGGTCAAGCCCCAACTGATCCGCGACCTCTTGCTCGAACGCATGGACGAGGTGCTGTTTCGCTATTCCTACGATTATGTTGGCGATCTTGCGGAGACCGTCTCGCTGGTCTGGGAGCCACCGCAGCAGCGCGTTGCATCCGATATTCCGCTCGGAGAGGTCGTCGAACGGCTGCAGATGGCCGGCCGGTCCGAGGTGCGATCGCTGGTCCGCGACATGCTCGATCAACTCGATGTATCGGGCCGCTTCGCCCTGCTGAAGCTCGTCACCGGGGGCCTCAGGATAGGCGTTTCCGCACGATTGGCGAAACAGGCGCTGGCGGAAATGGGCGACAAGGACGTGAGCGAGATAGAGAGACTCTGGCATGGCCTTGCACCGCCCTATCTGCCGCTTTTCCTCTGGCTCACCGGCGAAGCGGACATGCCCGTCCCGACAATGCCCGCGGTCTTTCATGCCGTGATGCTCGCCACACCGGTTGGCGAAGGCGATCTCGAAGGACTGGATCCGGCAGAGTTCGCCGCCGAGTGGAAATGGGATGGGATTCGCGTTCAGCTGGCGAATATCGGCGGCGCGCGACGGCTCTATTCGCGCAGCGGCGACGAGATCTCCGGCGCCTTTCCTGAAATCCTCGAAGCGGCCGACTTCACTGGCGTCATCGACGGCGAGCTGCTGGTGGGTGGAACGGCCCGAAGTAATCAGGCGACCGGCACTTTCGCCGACCTGCAGCAGCGCCTGAACCGCAAGACCGTTAACCGCAAGCTGCTCGAGGATTATCCCGCTTTCATTCGCGGCTACGACATCCTCTTTTCCGGCGAACGGGACATCCGGAGCGAACCCTTCCAAGCGCGTCGCCAGGCCCTCGGCACGCTGATCGACGCGGCATCGCCGCAACATTTCGACCTATCGCCGCTCGTCCCGTTCTCAACCTGGGAAGAGCTCGATCGGCTTCGTTCAAACCCGCCGGACCCGGTCATTGAAGGGGTCATGCTGAAGCGGCTGGACTCTCCCTATGTCGCCGGCCGGGCGAAGGGACCCTGGTTCAAATGGAAGCGGGAGCCCTTCAATATCGACGCGGTGCTGATGTATGCGCAACGCGGCCACGGCAAACGATCGAGCTACTATTCGGACTTCACCTTCGGCGTCTGGACGGAGAGCGACGGGCAAACAGTCTTGGTCCCAGTCGGAAAGGCCTATTTCGGCTTCACCGATGCCGAACTCGAAATTCTGGACCGTTTCGTCCGCGACAATACGGTCGAGCGCTTCGGCCCGGTGCGAGCGGTCCGCGCCGAGCCCGATGCCGGCTTTGTAGTCGAGGTCGCCTTCGAAGGCCTGAACCGTTCCACCCGGCACAAGTCGGGCGTTGCGATGCGCTTTCCGCGCATTGCCCGCCTGAGGGCGGACAAACTGCCGCGGGACGCCGATAGACTCGAAACATTGCAGGCGATGATCGAGACGAAGGAATAGCGGCCTATCGGACGCGCAAAGGATGCCGCAGCACGTTGAGTTGCCGCATGTTTTACTCTCAAATCGGAAACCTGCAGTAGAGCAGATCTCGCAGCCGGGTCTATTTCAGCAAATCCGAATGAAGAATTGTTAAGAAGAGTCTGGAATTATCCGGGCCGTTGCCTCGCCATCCGCGCTCCCTGTGTCCTCGTGCCGGATAAGAACCGTATCAAGCCTGGAATGTCCCGACTGTCGCGATTTCTCACCCCCAACTACCTTCCAGCGATCATCGCGATCTTCGTGGTGATCGTCGCCGGAATTCTTGCCGACAATCAGAACCAAGTCGTGTCGGAAGCACGCATGCGCTCGGAGGTCGCGGATGAACTTAATTCGATACGCTCGAGCCTCGAGAGCAGCATCAACGGCAATATACAGCTCGTCCGCGGCCTGATCGGCACGATCTCGACCGAACCCGATATGCGACAGCAGCGCTTCGGCGAGCTTGCGCGGAGCATCTTCAGCGAGCGATCGCAGCTCCGCAACATCGCCGCCGCGCCCAATCTGGTCATCTCGATGGTTTATCCCCTTGCGGGCAACGAAAAAGCCATCGGCCTCGACTACCGCACCAACGACAAACAGCGCGGAGCCGTCATGCGGGTGGTCGCAAGTGGAAAGATGGTGCTCGCCGGCCCCGTCGACCTGGTCCAGGGCGGTAAGGGCCTGATCGCCCGGTTTCCGGTTATGACCGACAGCAACCGTTTCTGGGGCGTCGTGTCTGCGGCGATCGATGTCGACCGCCTCTACCATGACAGCGGGCTTGTCTCGGCGACTGGCGGCATCGACATCGCGATCGCCGGTCGCGACGGCCTGGGACGCGAGGGAGCGGTCTTCTTCGGCGATCCCGCGGTTTTCAGCCGTACCCCGGTGGAGATGAGCGTATCACTCCCCGGAGGTTCATGGCGCATTGCCGCAATTCCCAAGGGCGGCTGGCCGACAACGCCGGCCAACGCCTGGCAGATCCGTCTCCTGATCGTAGTCGGCGGGTTGATGATCGTCGTCCCCATGCTTATCACGGGCCGACTCTTGGCCGAGCGCCAGAGTAACATTCGCGCCCTGAAGCAAAGCAAGGATCAGCTTCAGGAAGTTTCACATCGGCTGAAGATCGCGCTCGACACCTCCGAGATCGGTATCTGGGAACTCGATATCGAGAGCGGGAAGTTGTTGTGGGACAGCCGGATGAAGGAACTCTACGGCATCGGGAAATCGATGCGCGAAGTTTACGACGACTGGAGGGATACGCTGCACCCGGACGATCTTGCGCGCGCTGAGGAGGAGTTTGCCGAGGCGCTTGCGAGCGGCGGCGCCTACAATTCCGAGTTCCGCATCTGTCTCGCCGACGGCGAGGTCCGTCATATCCGTGCGATTGGCTCTACCTATGCCGGCGCAGACGGGCGCAGCAAGGTCGTCGGCGTCAACTGGGACGTGACGGCCGATTTCGAGACGAGGGCCACGCTTTCCGAGGCCAAGCGGCTTGCCGAGGCCCATAGCACCGAACTGGAAGCCGCGCGCCATCGCATGGAGTTCAATGCGCTGCACGACCCGCTCACCGGCCTGCCAAACCGCCGCTTCCTCGACCAGATCCTCGCCGACCGTAGCCAGCATTTCGATGATCGAGCGAAGCTCAGCATCTTTCACATGGATCTCGACCGCTTCAAGCAGATCAACGACACGCTCGGCCATGCTGCCGGCGACGAAATCCTGAGGCACGCGGCCGAACTCTTGCGGAAGAATGCGCGCGACGGGGACTTCGTCGCCCGCATCGGCGGCGACGAATTTGTGATCATCCGGCAGAGCCACGATCGGGACGAGGACGCCGCGCTTGCGTCACGTGTAATCGAAGCGATGAGCGTGCCGATCCGCTACAAGGATCAGGAATGCCGCATCGGCGTCAGCATCGGCATTGCCGCCCAGTCGCTTGCGGGTGACGAGCTTTCGCAGATTCTCGTGAACGCCGACATCGCGCTTTATGAGGCGAAGCGCCGCGGGCGCAACAGGCACGAAACCTTCACCGGCGCGCTGAAGACGGCGGTTTTCCAGATGAAACAGACCGCCGACGAAATTCTTCGCGGTCTCGAGCGCAATGAATTCATTGCCTATTTCCAACCGCAATTCTGCCCGACCTCTCTTGACGTCATCGGCGTCGAAGCGCTCGTGCGGTGGGATCACCCGACCAAGGGGGTGCTGAGCCCGCACGCCTTCCTCGAGACGGCGGAGGATATCAACGTCGTCGCATCGATCGATCAGAAGATCCTGGAACAGGCCCTGTTCCAGATCTGGAGGTGGGAAGCAAACGGGATTCGTATCCCGAAGGTCTCAGTCAACCTCTCCTATGCGCGGCTATGCGACGACGGCCTAATCGAGCGACTCAAGCAGATGCGGATACCGGAAGGGCGACTTTCCTTCGAACTGCTCGAATCGATCTCCTTCGACGAGAACGACGTGACCGTGCTTTCGAACATCGAGCGCATCAAGGAATTAGGAATAGAGATCGAGATCGACGATTTCGGAACCGGCTACGCCTCGATTCTCAGCCTTACGAAACTGACGCCGCGCCGGCTGAAGATCGATCGGCAGCTAATCCTGCCGATCCTGACTTCGCCGGCGCAGCGACGGCTCGTCGAATCGATCATCGACATCGGCACCTCCCTGGGCATCGAGGTGATCGCCGAGGGCGTCGAGACCCTGGAGCATGCCCGCATTCTCAAGGAGTTGGGCTGCCACGGGCTGCAGGGTTACGCCTTTGCCCGACCCATGAATGCCAACGATCTCGCGACCTTCGTTTTCGAACGCCGCTGGCAGGCCGCATAGGCACGCGGAAACGTCACCGGGCCAGCACGTTTTTCTTTCCGCGAGGCTTGGCAGTCGACCGGAAAAAAGTCATAAAAACACATGCCTTTGCCGCTTCGCGGATTGTCCGGGCATCGTTTGCGGTGGTCGTTTTTGGGCGACACTCCTGCAGGGACCCAGGTCCCACTCTCCAACATACCCAACGAGGGGAACGGAACGATAGAATACGCGGGGAAATTGCTGCCTATTTTCATTCTCGCTCCTTTTGCGGGAAGCCTCATCGTAATCTTCTTTCCGTCCGATCAACGCGGTGCCACGGCCTGGTTCGCAGGTGCGATCGCCCTTGTCTGCTTTCTGGTGACCGCGGGCCTCTATCCTTTCGTCGCTTCAGGCGGGGTGCTGCGTTATCAGCTCGACTGGATCCCCGAGCTTGGGCTTGACTTCACACTGCGGATGGACGGTTTCGCGTGGCTGTTTTCGGCGCTGATCACGGCGATCGGCGTTCTCGTCGTCCTTTATGCCCGCTACTACATGGCTGCCGAGGATCCGGTCCCGCGCTTCTTCGCGCTGTTCCTTGCCTTCATGGCCTCGATGCTCGGCGTCGTGCTTTCCGGTAACCTCA
Source organism: Ensifer sp. IC4062 (assembly GCF_020193575.1). Lineage (GTDB taxonomy): Bacteria > Pseudomonadota > Alphaproteobacteria > Rhizobiales > Rhizobiaceae > Sinorhizobium. The sequence continues at coordinate 74,345 of NZ_JADYVD010000017.1, read as the reverse complement.
TCCTGCTTGCGGTCTTCTGGGAGTTGACGAGCATCGTCTCGTTCCTGCTGATCGGCTACTGGCATCACAATGCGCACGCCCGCGACGGCGCGCGCATAGCGCTGACAATGACCGGCATGGGCGGGCTCTGCATGCTGGTCGGATTGCTGATCATGGGCCGGATCGTCGGGAGCTACGATCTCGATGTCGTGCTCGCCTCCGGCGACGCGATCCGCAACCACCCGCTCTACTTGACCGTCCTCATCCTTCTGCTGCTTGGCGCACTCACGAAGAGCGCGCAGTTCCCCTTTCATTTCTGGCTGCCGCACGCGATGGCTGCGCCGACGCCGGTATCCGCCTACCTGCATTCGGCGACCATGGTGAAGGCCGGCGTCTTCTTGCTCGCGCGGCTCTGGCCGGTGATGGCCGGCACCGAGGCTTGGTTCTGGATCGTTGGTCTCGCCGGTCTCACGACCCTCTTGCTCGGCGCCTATTTCGCGATCTTTCAGCAGGATCTGAAGGGGCTCCTCGCCTATTCGACGATCAGCCATCTCGGCCTCATCACCGTACTCCTGAGCCTCGGCAGCCCGCTGGCGGCCGTCGCCGCGGTCTTCCACATCGTAAATCACGCCACCTTCAAGGCCTCGCTGTTCATGGCGGCCGGCATCATCGACCACGAAACCGGCACGCGCGACATGCGAAGGCTCAGCGGCCTCTTCCATTACATGCCGATCACCGCCACGCTCGCGATGGTCGCAAGCGCGGCTATGGCCGGCGTGCCGCTGCTCAACGGCTTCCTTTCCAAGGAAATGTTCTTTGCCGAGGCGATCGAGACGCACCTCGTCAACGCGCTCGACACGATGACGCCCTATGTCGCGACGGTCGCGAGCATGTTTGCCGTCACCTATTCGCTACGCTTCATCCATAGCGTCTTTTATGGCCCCGCGCCGAATGATCTGCCGAAGAAACCGCACGAGCCGCCGCGCTGGATGCGGGCGCCGGTGGACTTCCTCGTACTTGCCTGCCTCGTCGTCGGCATCATTCCCGCGCAGACGATCGGTCCCTTCCTGCATACGGCCGTCGTCTCGATCCTCGGCGAGCGCACACCGCAGTATAGCCTTGCTGTCTGGCACGGCTGGAATATCCCGTTGATCATGAGTTTCGTGGCGCTTTCGGGCGGGGTCGGCCTCTATTTCCTGATGCGCTCCTACCTCGCGAGCAGCGTCGAAGGGCCGCCGGTCTTCCGCCTGCTCCAGGGCCAGCGCATCTTCGAACGCGTGCTGGTGACGCTTTCATGGAAGTGGGCCCGCTCGCTGGAGCAGCACCTCGGCACACGCCGCCTGCAGCCGCAAATGTGCTTCGTCGTTCTCCTTGCGCTCGTCGCAGGGGCAGCGCCGCTTGTGCTCGGCGGCTTCAAGCTGCCGCCCCTGCTCATACGCGGCGTTGATCCAGCTTTCGCGCTGCTCTGGGTGATCGGCATCGCCTGTGCCGTCGGCTCGGCCTACCAGGCGAAGTTTCATCGGCTGGCATCGCTCGTGTTGCTCGGCGGCGCGGGTCTCGTCACCTGCATCACCTTCGTCTGGCTTTCCGCACCCGACCTCGCGGTAACCCAGCTTCTCGTCGAAATCGTCACGACGGTCCTCATCCTGCTCGGTTTGCGCTGGCTGCCGAAGCGCATCAAACAGCGAGAAGATGCCGAGGATCTTTCGTTCCGCATCCGCCTCAGACGCCTCAGAGACTTCATTCTCGCGATCCTGGCCGGCGGCGGGATGATGCTCATTGCCTACACAGTCATGACACGGCCGCTGCCCGAGACCATCGCAAGCTATTTCCTTGAGCGCGCCTATACGGAGGGCGGCGGCACCAACGTCGTCAACGTGATCCTTGTCGATTTCCGCGGCTTCGACACGCTTGGCGAGATCGCCGTACTCTGCATCGTTGCCTTGACCGTCTTTGCGCTTCTCCTGCGCTTCCGTCCGCAGGCCGACAGTCTGGAGACCCCGGAGCAACAGCGGGTGCAGAATGCCTTCGACGACGATCACCCGGATCGGGCAGCCGGCGACAGTGTCGCCGACTATCTCTTCGTACCCTCCGTCATCATGCGCTGGATGTTCCCCATCACCGGGCTACTGGCCGGCTATCTCTTCCTGCGCGGGCACGATCTGCCGGGCGGCGGCTTTGCCGCCGGTATCGCCATGTCTATCGGGTTCATCCTGCAATATATGTCGGGCGGAACCCGGTGGGTCGAGGAACGGTTGCGCATCCATCCGCTGCGCTGGATGAGCATAGGCCTTCTGGTCGCCGTTGCGACCGGTGCCGGATCGTGGCTCTTCGGCTATCCGTTTCTCACGTCGCATGCGCAGTATGTGACCCTACCGATCGTCGGCAGATTTCCGTTGGCGAGCGCCATCCTCTTCGATCTCGGCGTCTTTTCCCTGGTTCTCGGTGCGACGGTGCTGATGCTCATTGCGATCGCCCACCAGTCTGTCCGCGCGCCGCGCGCCCAGATGCGGGCTGCCCGTGCCGAAAAAGAAGGGGTTCGGTAATGGAACTCATTCTCTCCGCGGGAATTGGCGCGCTGACCGCCTCAGGCGTTTACTTGTTACTGAGGCCGCGAACTTACCAGGTCATCATCGGTCTCTCGCTGCTCTCCTATGCCGTCAATCTCTTCATCTTCGGCATGGGGAGGTTGCGTGTGAACGCGCCGCCGGTGCTCGAGCCGGCAGGCGCCGGCGACCTTGCCAGCTATACGGATCCCGTCCCCCAGGCGCTTGTGCTGACGGCGATCGTCATCGGCTTTGCGATGACGGCGCTCTTCCTCGTCGTGCTGCTCGCCTCGCGCGGCTTCACCGGAACCGACCACGTCGATGGAAGGGAGCAGCGCCATGACTGATTGGCTGCAGCACCTTCTCATCCTGCCGATCCTCCTGCCGCTCGCCGTTGGCGCGGCGCTGATCCCGGTCGACGAGCGCAATCGGATGCTGAAGGGGCTGTTCGGCTTCGGCTCGACGCTCATCGTCTTCGTGATCGCCATGATCCTCATGCGCATTGCTGCGAACGCTGGCAACCCGCCGGGGACAGGCATTTATCAGCTTGGCAACTGGCCGGCGCCCTTCGGCATCGTTCTTGTGCTCGACCGGTTGTCCGCGCTGATGCTCTGCCTGACGGCAGGTCTGGCGCTTGCCGCCCAGGTCTATTCCATGGCGCGCTGGCACACGGCGGGCCACCATTTCCATTCGCTGTTCCAGCTACTGATCGCCGGTCTCAACGGTGCCTTTCTGACCGGCGATCTCTTCAATCTTTTCGTTTTCTTCGAAATGATGCTGGCGGCGTCGTACGGCCTGCTGCTGCACGGCTCCGGTCCCGTGCGCGTCAAGGCCGGGCTGCACTATATCGCCATCAATCTTGCCGCTTCGTCGCTGTTCCTCATCGGCGTCAGCCTGATCTACGGCGTCACCGGCACGCTCAACATGGCCGACCTCGCGACGAAGCTCGCAACACTTGCACCCGATAACCGGCAGCTCGTCGAAACCGGTGCCGCGATCCTCGGCATCGCCTTTCTCGTCAAGGCCGGCATGTGGCCGCTGAGCTTCTGGCTGCCGCCGGCCTACGCGGCCGCGACGCCGCCGGTCGCCGCAGTCTTTGCCATTTTGACCAAGGTCGGCGTCTACGTCATCGTCCGCCTGCACTTCCTCATTTTCGGTGCGGCCGCCGGTGCCTCGGCAGGCTTCGGCCAGGATTGGCTCGTTGCCGGCGGCATGCTGACGATTGCTTTCGGCGCAATCGGCGTGCTCGCCTCACAGGCCATGGGCAGGCTCGCGGGCTATTCGGTTCTTGTCTCCTCCGGAACGCTGCTTGCGGCGATCGGCCTCGGCCACGCGGGGATGCTCGCCGGCGCCCTCTTCTATCTCGTCAGCTCGACACTGACGATCTCCGCCTTCTTCCTGCTCATCGAACTCGTCGACCGCGGCCGCGACGCCGGCGCCGACGTTCTGGCGGTGACGATGGAAGCCTATGGCGATTTCGATGAGGATGAAGAAGAGGAAGAGGTCGGCGTCGCGATACCGGGGACAATGGCCGTTCTCGGCCTCTGCTTCTGCCTCTGTGCCGTGCTTCTTTCCGGCCTGCCACCCTTGTCGGGCTTCGTCGCCAAGTTCGCGATCCTGCGCGGCCTCTTCGACATGCCGGGCGCCGATCTGTCGGCGGCGATGTCTGCCGCCGATTGGACCTATGTCGTGCTTCTCATCCTGTCGGGGCTTGCCGCCATGATCGCGATGAACCGCATCGGCATCCGCACCTTTTGGGCCTCGATCGAAGGCACCGTGCCGCGGGTCTTCGTCATCGAGATCACGCCCGTTCTCGTTCTGCTTGCCGCTTGCATCTTCCTGAGCCTTCAGGCCGGCCCCGCCATGCGCTACATGCAGGCAACCGCCGACGACCTGCTCAACCCGTTGTTCCAGAGCGAGCGCATCCTTTCCGCGCCAAGGGCGGGAGGGCAATAGCAATGCGCACCTGGTTCCCCTATCCGCTGCTGTCGCTCGCGCTGCTCATAATGTGGTTGCTTTTGAATCAGTCGCTGGCGCCGGGCTCGATCCTCATCGGCCTCGTTCTCAGCATGGTGCTCGGCTGGGTGACGCTCAAGCTGCATCCGGCAAGATCGCATCTGCAGCGCATCGGCCGCGCGGTTGGCTTCGCCCTTGAGGTCATCGCCGACATAATCCGCTCGAACATCGCTGTTGCGTCGATCATCCTGCGCTCCGGCCGCATCCCCCCAATTGCCGGCTTTCTGACAGTCGATCTCGATCTCGAAGACGAGAACGCTCTAGCACTCCTGGCCTGCATTATGACAGCGACCCCGGGTACCGCATGGCTCGAATACGATCGCCGTCGGAAGACCTTGCTTTTCCATGTGCTTGACTTGCAGAACGAGGAAGTGTGGCTGGGGACCGTCAAGCGCTACGAAGCGGCGTTGAAGGAGATATTTCAATGACTGAGCTTGCGATCACCTGGTCGGTCCTGCTTTCCCAGGTCATGCTCGGCCTGGGGATGGCCTGCGCGCTTTACCGCATCGCCAGGGGGCCACGCGCGCAGGACAGGATACTCGCGCTCGACACACTCTACATCAACGCGATGCTGATGCTGCTCTCCTTCGGCATCCGCAGTGCGAACGCGATCTATTTCGAGACCGCCCTGATCATAGCGCTGATCGGCTTTGCCTCTTCGATCGCCTTCGCGAAATTCCTGATGCGAGGCGAGGTGATCGAATGAGCCATCTGACTGACCTGCCGACCTGGGCCGCCGTCGGAGTCTGCGGCCTCCTGCTTTTCGGCGCGGCGATGACGCTGATCGGTTCGCTCGGTCTGCTGCGCCTTTCCAATTTCTATGAACGGCTGCACGCCCCGACAATTGCGACGAGCGGCGGCACCATCCTGATCTGCCTGGCGTCGATGCTCTGCTTTGCCGTGCTGCAAAGTCGCTGGATCTTCCACGAGCTGCTGATCATCTTCTTCGTCACCGTGACGACGCCGGTGACGCTGGCGCTGCTCGGGCAGGCGACGCTCTACCGCGACCGCTTTGAAGAAGAGAACGGCGTTCCGCGCAAGCACCGGCCGGAAGGCGAGAAAGGCCCGGATTGATCGAGGATTATTCGCGACCGCGGAAACGGCGCTGGTAGGCGGGATCGTAGAGCGAACTCTCGCGGAAATCCGCCGCTTCGAGGCCAGGGCCGACGAAGATCAGCGCAGTGCGTTCGATCGGCTCGAGCGCGACCCTTGCGGCGATGTCACCGAGGGTGCCGCGCAGCACCCGCTCATCCGGCCACGTCGCCTTGACGACGATCGCAACCGGGCAGTCGGCGCCATAGAGCGGCGTCAACTCCTCGACGACCCGGTCGAGCGCATGGATCGCCAAGTGGATCGCCAGCGTCGAGCCCGTGGCGCCGAAGGCGGCAAGCGTCTCGCTGTTCGGCATCGGAGAGGCCCGACCGGAAACGCGAGTCAACACCAGGCTTTGCGCTAGGGCTGGAATTGTCAGCTCCCGGCCGAGCGTTGCCGCGGCCGCGGCGAACGCCGGCACACCGGGCGTCATAGTGTAGGCGATGCCGTGCTTCTCAAGCCGGCGGATCTGTTCGGCGACCGCGCTCCACACGGAAAGGTCGCCAGAATGCAGTCGAGCCACCTCCTCGCCGGCCTCTGCCGCGCGAACGTATTCCGCTTCGATCTCATCGAGCGACATCGGCGCCGTATCGATGATGCGAGCACCGGGCGGGCAATACTGCAGAAGCTCGGGCGATACTATCGACCCGGCATAGAGGCAGACCGGGCAGCGGCCAATCAGGTCCCGGCCCCTGACCGTGATCAGGTCTGCTGCACCCGGGCCTGCGCCGATGAAATGAACCGTCATGTCTTATCCTCTTAGAAATTCGCTCAGGGCTTGATCCACGACCATTGCGTGACCGGCATCGCCGGTCGCCAGCCGGTCATCATTCCGACCGGGGAGGCCCGGGCAATATCGATCCGGATCAGCGTGCCGCCGAGCCGCGCATGCTGTGCGATGAGAACGGCTTCCATTTCCGTCGTCACCGCATTCGCCACCAGCCGCCCGCCGGGTCCGAGCGCGGCGATCGCCGCATCCATCACTCCCGGCTCGCTGCCGCCGCCGCCAATGAAGATGACGTCCGGCGGCGCAAGACCATGAAGCGCCCCCGGCGCCTCACCCTCGACCACCGCCAGCCCGGGCACTCCAAAGCGTGCCGCATTGCGGCCGATCCGTGCCGCCCGCTCGGGCGCGGCCTCGATGGCGATGGCGCGCATTCCCGGGTCCGCCAGCATCCATTCGATGGCGATGGAACCGGAACCGGCGCCGATGTCCCACAGCAACTCACCCTTGCGCGGCGCCAGCGCCGAAAGCGTCAACGCGCGCACCTCGCGCTTGGTGATCTGGCCGTCATGCTCGAACAGGGCATCGTCGAGACCGGCGGCGAGCGGCAACACCCGTGCCTTGGAATCGGCAACGACTTCAATGGCGCAGACGTTCAGGGAATGCAGGTCTTCGAGGGCGAAGCTCGATGCGATCTGCCGTGAGATACGTTCGCGTTCGCCACCCAGCGCCTCCAGAACGATAACCTGGGATTGACCGAAGCCGCTGTCACAAAGGAGGCCGGCAAGCGCCTTCGGACCACCTTCGTCCGAGGTCAACGCCAAAACACGAGCGCCTGGCTGCAGATGCGGCCGGATGAGATCGAGCGGGCGCCCATGCAGCGAAACCGTCGCCACGTCCTGCAATGCCCAGCCGAGCCGTGATGCCGCAAGGCTGAAGGAGGATGGTGCAGGAATGGTTCGCATTTCGCTGGCCTCGATCCGGCGAGCAATCGTCGCGCCGACACCGAAGAGGAAAGGGTCGCCAGAAGCGAGCACGACGACGGGGCTGCCGCGTCTTGCAACAATCGCCTCGACGGACTTTTCGAAGGGGCTCTGCCAGGCCTGTCGCTCGCCCGTGATCAAAGAGGCCGCAAGCTCGAGATGCCGGACACCGCCGAAGACGACCGGAGCGGTCGCAATCAACCGCTTGGCCTCGTCGCCGAGACCCGCTACACCATCCTCACCGATACCGATGATGACCAACCAGGGGGTGACGATGGCCGAAGCGCTGTTCGACATGTCAGCCATGGACAGACCCCGCATTCTGATCCTCGGCGGCACGACCGAGGCGCGGCAGCTCGCCGAGCGTCTTGCGGCCGATTCTGACTACGATGCGGCCATCTCGCTCGCAGGCCGTACCGCCGACCCGCGCCCGCAACCGCTGCCGACCCGCGTCGGTGGTTTCGGCGGCGCGGAAGGGCTTGCCGCCTTCCTGAAGGCGGAGAATGTCGCGCTGCTGATCGATGCGACGCATCCCTTCGCCGCCCGTATTTCTCACAATGCCGCCGCGGCGGCGGAAGCAACCGGAACGCCGATTTTCGCGCTCCGTCGCCCCGCTTGGGAGCTTGAACGCGGAGACCGCTGGACGCGCGTCGAGAGCATGGCCGAGGCCGTGTCGGCGCTCGGTGAAGCGCCACGTCGTGTTTTCCTGGCGATCGGCCGGCAGGAAGCGTTCCACTTCGAGAAGGCGCCGCACCACAAGTACGTCGTTCGCAGCGTCGACCCGGTGACGCCGCCGCTTGCCCTGCCTGACGTCACCGCAATTCTCGCCTGCGGTCCTTTCGCGGAAGCGGACGAGATCGACCTGTTCGAGGAGCACGGCATCGACATCGTCGTCGCCAAGAACAGCGGCGGCACCGCGACTTATGGCAAGATCGCCGCGGCGCGCAAGCTCGGCATCGAGGTGATCATGGTCGAGCGCCACAAGCCCGCCGACGTGCCGTCGGTCGGCGATTGCAATGAGGCGCTCGACCGCATCCATCAGCGGCTTTCCCCAGTAAAGGACCGTGGCGTGTAGACGAGATCGGGCTTGCCGTCGCGTGCAACGATGCGCGTTTCCGGAGAGCCGATGATCACGCAGGTCGCCATGTCGGCGCGGTCTGCATCGGCCTCGCCGAGCGGCGTCACCGTAATGCGCTCATCCGGTCGTCCGGCCGCGCGGCCGAAGATGACCGGCACGTGAGGAGGCAGAACCTGTCCCAGGATGGCAAAAGCCTCTCCGAGCTGCCATGGCCTCGCCTTGCTGATCGGGTTGTAGAGTGCAATCACCAGCCCGGCCTCGGCGGCAAGCCGCAGCCTTTTCGTGATCACTTCCCAGGGCTTCAGGTTATCGGAAAGCGACATAACGCAGAAATCATGGCCGAGCGGCGCGCCGATGCGGGCGGCTACCGCGAGCATCGCGGTCACGCCGGGCGTGATCGTGAGATCGACCTTGCGCCATTCCGCCGGCCCCTTGTCGATTGCCTCGCAGACGGCGGCCGCCATGGCGAAGATGCCGGGATCGCCGCCCGAAACGACGCAAACATCGGCGCCGGACGCCGCGCGCACAAGCGCCGCCTGGGCCCGGTCCAGTTCCTCGCGGTTGTCAGAGGCGATGCGGCGCTGATCGGCCCTAAGGTCGAGACGGTCGAGATAGGGACCGTAGCCGAAGAACTCGGTCGCGGCGGAAATCGCCTCGCGAGTCTCCGGCGTCATCTGTGCCGGATTGCCAGGCCCCGTGCCGACGATGAAAAGCCTGCCAGTCATCGTCTGTCCTCCCGGGGCCTATCCTCCCAACCGGGAACGAGCACCAGCGAGAAATAGGGCGCCTCGTCGTCCGGCTTCTCGCCAAGCGGGATCATAGCCGAATTCTTCATCGTACCGCGTTCGACATAGACGGCGGCGCCGAGCTTGCCGGCGGCGGCAAGCGCCCGGCGGATTTTTGGCAGGTTGCGGCCGACCTTCATGATCACTGCGGCCTCGGTATCGGCAAGGCGGCGCTGAAGCTCGCCCTCGCCCATAGTGCCGGGCAGAACGGAAAGGACGTCGTCGCCTTGGACGAGCGGCAGCCCCGCAAGCGACCAGCATCCGGACATGGCGGTGATTCCCGGGATAACCTCGACCGGGAACCGGCCGGCGAGCCGCACATGCAGGTGCATGTAGGATCCGTAGAAGAGCGGGTCGCCTTCGCTGAGCACGGCGACGATGCGTCCGGCTTTGAGATGCGTCGCGACAGCCTCAGCGGAGGCATTGTAGAAATCGGTGATCTGGCTCTTGTAGGCGCCGTCGTCCTTATCGATCTCGGTCGTCACCGGATAATAGAGCGGCAGCTCGAGCAGGCCCGGTTTCAGCAAGCCCTCGACCACCGCGCGGCCATTGCCGTTGCGCCCCGCCTTGGCGAAATAGGCGACGACATCAGCCTCGCCGAGCGCCCGCACCGCCTTCACCGTCAGAAGCTCGGGATCGCCGGGGCCGGTGCCGACGCCAATCAATCTGCCCATCTCGACCGCGCTCACAGGCCCGGCCTCGCGAGTGAGTTGAGCGCGGCGGCAGTCATGGCGCTGCCGCCGAGCCGGCCACGCACGATCGCGAAGGGAACGCCATAGGAATTTTCGGCGAGTGCGTCTTTCGATTCCGCCGCGCCGACGAAGCCGACCGGCATGCCGAGGATTGCCGCCGGCTTTGGCGCGCCGTCGCGCAGCATTTCGAGCAGGTAGAAGAGTGCCGTCGGCGCATTGCCGATCGCCACGACGGAGCCGGCCATGCGCTCGCCCCAGAGTTTCAGCGCCGCCGCCGAACGCGTATTGCCGATCTCGGCCGCGAGCGTGACGGTTTGTGGATCGCGAAGCGCACAGATGACGTCGTTTCCTGCCGGCAGCCGCGCCCGCGTCACGCCATGCGCCACCATTTCTGCATCGCAGAAGATCGGTGCGCCGTTTTTCAGCGCCGTGCGTGCGGCGGAAACGAAGTCCGGAGAGAAGACGAATTGGCGCGCGGCCTCGACCGAGCCGCAGGCGTGCACCATGCGCACGGCGAGATCGGCCTCTTCCTCGGAAAAGCCGGAAAGATCGGCCTCCGCCCGGATGATCGCAAAGGAACGCTCATAGATGGCGTTGCCATCGCGGATGTAGTCGTAGTCCGGCATTTCTATCCCTGTTCAAACGCGGCGGCGATGCGCGCAGCCCCGAGCCGTGTAAGACAGGACCGCGCCGATTCGCCAGCGTCTTTGTTTTCCCGCACCAGCGCACCGAGATGCGAGAACGCGGATTCTATTCCACTCGCATCCGTGTAGGCGCTCGGCGCGACGGAAGCAGTACCATTTACGACAAGCGCATATCCTGATGGCGCACCGACAAGCGTCAGCTCGGAAGACGACGGTCGCGCGCATCCTTTGGGACAGCCGGAGAGATGCACGGTCAACGAGCCGTCGAGCAACTCGGATGCTGCCTCGATCATCAACCGCGCGACGGCTTTGGTCTTCATCAGCGCTGAAGCGCAGGCTCCGGTGCCGGCGCAGGTGGTAATATGGTTGCGCGGATCATCCGGGGCGATGCGGAAGCCCAGCGAGAGGGCCAGCCGTTGCAATATCACTGCGGCATCGCGCTCGAGTCCGAGCGCAAAAAGCGCGTGCCCCGGTGCAAGCCGTATCTCAGTAACACCCAATTCCTCGGCCTTGCTCAGGAAGGCTGTCAGGCTGACCGCGTCGACCTGGGCGAAGGCGAGGCCCACGCCAAGCGCGATGGTGCCGCCGGCAAGCGTGTGCAGGCCGGCAACCGGCACGGCCGGTTCTATTGCCAGGGCTGATGTCACCGGCGGACGCGCTCCGCCCGCCAACTCGGCCTTGACCACCTCCGCGTCGAGGTCACGGCCACGCACCGCGTCACCCATGGCGGCGAGCCTGCGGAGAACGGCGAGGAGTCCGGGAATTGCCGCGCGCTGACCGAGCAGTACAACCGGCCGCGCCGCGCGCGCAGTTCCGCCAAGCGAAAGCAGCCAGGCTGCGCCGTTATCCGTTTTCACCGCCTTCAAACGCAGATCGGAAACGATGTCATCGAGATGAAAGCGGCCACCACCGTCGATGATGATTGAGAGCTTCGGCGCGAGCTTGAGAGGCGGGTCGAGCGCGGCGATCGCTTCGCGAAGCGCGAGTGCCAGCGGACGGGGATCGATGATCTCGTCCCTATCGACCCCGGCAAGCGGCGGCATTTCGATCGCAACCCCTTCGGCAACGGCAATACCTGCCTCGCCGATCGCCAATGCGAAGCCTGCGACGTTCGCGGCTGAGAGGCCTCGGACCTGTAGATTGCCCCGGGCGGTCACTTCCAGAATGCCATTGCCGAAGCGCTCGCCGGCGACGGCAAGCGCCTGCAGCTCCGCGGGCGTCAAGCTGCCGGTCGCGGGCCGCAGCCGGACCAGCAACCCGTCGCCCGTCTGCATCGGTTTCGCAAGCGACGGACAAGCACCCCGCCGCATCGGGGCATCGGGAGCGGCTGCGTCTGGTCTGGGCATAGCACAGCTTGTCATCGCTTCGGTCAAATCCTCCCGGCAACAGGGCAATGGTCCCCGCCGCTTTCGATGAACGCTATATCACAGGCGCGCGCTTTGAGAGAGATCAAAAGGGCAACCTAAATTGCATTCGACGTTGCGGCGAGCCTGCTTCTACTTGTCGAAATCGGCGCCTTTGCGCAGCAGGTAGATATCCATGATCCAGCCGATGCGCTGCCGCGCGTCGGCACGCACCCTGATGATCTCCTCCTTCACATCCGCGAGACGGCCGGAGATGACGATCTCGTCCGGCGTACCAAGATAGGCTCCCCAATAGATCTCGGCATCCGGGTCATCGATCTTCTCGAACGCCTGCTCCCCGTCGAGCATGACGGCTGCCGTTTCGCTTTTTTCCGGAAAACTTTCGGCAAGCCGCCGGCCGGTGGTGATCTCGACCGGCTTCCCGACGAGATTGAGCGGGATGCGGTGGCTGGCGCAGAGCACCTGAAGACTGGTGATACCGGGAACGACCTCGAAATCGAAAGCCACATGCCCTCGCGCCTTGACGCGCTCCACGATGCGGATCGTGCTGTCGTAAAGCATAGGATCGCCCCAGACCAGGAAGGCGCCGGTCTGCCCCTCACCGAGTTCGCCGAGCAGCAGTGCCTCATAGATGGCTGCAATACTTCCGTGCCAGTCATCGACGCTGCCGCTATAGCTGCGCCCCTCGGTCTGGCGCACCGGCACGGGGAACTCGACCGTGCGGCTGTCGCTTCTCGTCACGTAGCGCGCGCATATCTCACGGCGGACCTCGGCAAGCTCGGTCTTCTTCGCCCCCTTGGTCGGGATGAAGAGCACATTGGCCTTGTTGAGGGCGTTGATCGCCTGAATGGTCATGTGTTCCGGATTGCCCGCACCGATGCCGATAATCAGGATATGCCGCATGCTGTCTCTCCCATCCGCAGCGCCGCGCCTTCGGGCCGTGCTCACGCCGGTCTTTGGCGGATCGTTGCCGGCGGCGCAAGGCCCATGCGCGACAGGAGTCAGAAGGAGCGCGTCAGATGCGCAACGCTATCGATCGACTGCCAGCGGTGGATCCTCCGGTAGCCGCCAATCGATCGGCTCGAATCCGCTCGATTCGAGGAAGGCATTGGCCTTGGAGAAATGCCTGCAGCCGAAGAAGCCAGAATGCGCCGAAAGCGGCGAAGGATGCGCCGCCGTCAGCACGAGATGCCTGGAGCGGTCGACGAAGGCCGCCTTTCTTTGCGCATAGGAGCCCCAGAGCATGAAGACGACGGGCTGTTCCTGCTCGTTGACGGCACGAACGACCGCGTCGGTGAAGCGCTCCCAGCCTTTGCCTTGATGCGATGCCGCCCGGCCCCGCTCGACGGTCAGCACGGCGTTCAGGAGCAGAACGCCCTGTCCCGCCCAGCTTTCGAGGAAGCCGTGGCGGGCCGGCGGAATGCCGAGGTCGTCCTGAAGCTCCTTGTAGATGTTGACGAGCGACGGCGGTATGCGCACGCCGGGGCGCACACTGAAGCAAAGCCCGTGCGCCTGCCCGTCGCCGTGATAGGGATCCTGCCCAAGGATGACGACGCGCACCTTGTCGAGCGGAGTCAGGTCGAGTGCGCGGAAATATTCGCTACCCTTCGGAAAGATGTGCCGGCCCTGCTCCTTCTCGTCCAGTAGGAACCGCTTGAGATCGGCCATATAGGTGTGACGGAATTCCGGCGCCAGTGCGGTCTTCCAGGTCTCTTCCAGCCTGATCGTCGCATCCATGGGCATTTCCCTCGCTTTTTCTCGCTCCGGAATTTAGCCCCGCGATCGCTCATCGCAAGCACCGCCGCGATGTTCGCCGCCTCGGTTCACTGTTTTTGACTAATCCTCACGGGGGCATTGTATTTATTCGTATATAGCGCTAACCAAATCGACGAAGCGTTATATTCTCAAAAATATCACGAATGGGCGGAGGCCGCGGATGAGAGGATGGAGAGATTGGCTCGCTAGCTTGGGGCGCACAGCTTCGACACTCGCGCTAGGCCTCGCACTGGCAGGTGCGGACACCCCGGCACGGGCGGCAGAAAAGGTGACGGTTTTCGCGGCGGCGAGCCTGAAGAACGCGCTCGATGCGATCAACGTCGAATGGCAAAAGGATACCGGCAAGGAGACCACGGCCTCCTATGCGGCAAGCTCGGCCCTTGCGAAGCAGATAGAACGGGGCGCTCCCGCGGACGTCTTCATCTCGGCCGACCTCGCGTGGATGAACTATCTTGCCGACAAGAAGCTGATCAAAACGGACACGCGCTCCAACTTACTGGGCAACCGCCTCGTCCTCGTTTCCGCAAAGCCCGGTTCGACAGCCGTCGATATCAAGGCCGGTTTCGACCTCGCTGCTCTTATCGGCGACGGCCGCCTGGCGATGGGCGCCGTCGATACGGTTCCGGCCGGCAAATACGGCAAGGCGGCACTGGAAAGACTGGGGCTCTGGGCGGCCGTCGAACAGAAGGTAGCGGGCGCAGAGAGCGTGCGAGCCGCACTTCTCCTGGTATCTCGCGGCGAGGCGCCCTACGGTATCGTCTATCAGACGGACGCGGTCGCCGATCCAGGCGTCAAGGTGGTCGGCACGTTCCCGGCGGACAGTCATCCGCCGATCATCTATCCAATCGCGATCACCGCCGACAGCAGGAGTGCCGACGCTGCCGCCTATATCGAGTTCCTCAAGTCGGCCAAGGCCGCAGCGCTCTTCGAAGCTCAGGGCTTCACGGTGCTTGAATAACTGACGTGACATCGGTCTGCGCACACGTGGCCCGCTGAAATCATTATCGATTTACGAATATGATCGGGTAGGCGTTCAAAGTGTCGTGACGATCTCCGCGGCGCGGGTCGGACCGGACCTGCGACGCAGAATTTAACTGCGGAGGAAATTGCCGCTTGGAATGGTGGATGACATTGAGTGACGCGGAGTGGACGGCGGTTCAACTGAGCCTGCGCGTCGCGACCGTCGCGATGTTGTGCAGCCTGCCGCTTGCGCTGCTTACCGCGATGGCGCTTGCGCGCGGACGCTTCTGGGGCAAGTCGATCCTGAATGGCATCGTGCATATGCCGCTCGTCCTGCCGCCGGTGGTCACCGGATTCGTGCTGCTGCTTCTCTTCGGGCGCCGAGGGCCTATCGGCGCCTTCCTTGCGGAAAATTTCGGCATCGTCTTTTCCTTTCGCTGGACGGGTGCCGCGCTTGCCTGCGCGGTCATGGGCTTTCCCTTGATGGTGCGTAGCATCCGGCTGTCGGTCGAGGCGGTGGATCGCAAGCTCGAGGATGCCGCCGCGACACTCGGCGCCGGGCCAGCATGGGTGTTCATGACCGTTACACTGCCATTGATCCTTCCCGGCATCATCGCCGGCATGATCCTCTCCTTCGCCAAGGCGATGGGCGAGTTCGGGGCGACGATTACCTTCGTCTCCAACATTCCGGGCGAGACGCAGACGCTTTCCTCGGCGATCTACACGTTCACTCAGGTCCCGGGCGGCGATGCGGGAGCGATGCGCCTCGCCGTCATCTCGGTCATCATCTCGATGGCGGCATTGATGCTGTCGGAGATTTTCGCCGCACTCGCGGCAAAGCGGTCGGTGGCGGCATGAGCCTCGAGGTCGAAGCCCGCCATCGGATCGGTGCCTTCACAATCGACGCCGCGTTCACGTCCGACGGCAGCGTCACGGCGCTTTTCGGCCGCTCGGGGTCTGGCAAGACCTCGCTGATCAACATCATCGCCGGACTACTCCGCCCCGACGTCGGCCGAATCGTGCTCGACGGCGACGTGATCGCAGATAGCAGAAAGCGGATATTCACACCGATCCACCGGCGCCGCTTCGGTTATGTATTCCAGGAAGCGCGCCTTTTTCCGCACATGAGCGTCAGCGGAAACCTAGCCTATGGGCGCTGGTTTTCCGGCGCGCAAAAGTCCGCATCGGAATTTGGGCGGATCATTGAAATGCTTGGCATCGGCCACCTGCTCGACCGTCGCCCCTCGACGCTTTCCGGCGGAGAACGCCAGCGCGTCGCCGTCGGCCGTGCGCTGCTCGCTTCTCCCCGCCTCCTGTTGATGGATGAACCGCTCGCCGCGCTCGACGAGGCGCGAAAAGCGGAGATCCTGCCCTATCTGGAGCGGCTTCGCGATGAAACGAGAATTCCGATCGTCTATGTCAGCCACTCGGTCGCGGAAGTCGCGCGGCTCGCTGAGCGCGTCATCGTGATCGAGAACGGCCGGGTCCAGGCGTCGGGAGACGCGGCAGTTATCTTGAGCCAGCCGGCAGCGGTGCACGCGATGGACTGGCGCGAGGCAGGCGCGTTGCTCGAGGGCGTGGTCGAGAGCCACGACAGCGCCCACAATCTGACGATCGTGCGGGCGGGCGAATGTCTGGTGCGCGTGCCGCAGCTCTTCGTTCCGCCGGACCACAGCGTTCGCCTGCATATCGCAGCACGTGACGTCATGCTGGCCACCGCGCGCCCCGAGGGTATTAGCGCGCTCAACGTGTTCGAGGGGACGGTCATCGATCTCTCACCCGATGGAAAAGGCAGCATCGACGTTCGTCTGCAATGTGGCGGCAATGTCATTCTGGCCCGCATCACCGCCCTGTCGCGCGAGGCCCTCCAGCTTGCGCCCGGAAAATCCGTCCACGCGATCGTCAAGACCGTGGCGCTCGATCATTAAACGTAGGAGTGGCTCACTCCTGCTGCGCCGTCTCCTCTACGGAAACAGCATTGTGGTTGCGAACGGCCTCAAGCCAGTCGAGATCGTCCTCGATCGCGGTGCAAGCCTTTGCCTCCATCGCCCGGAACCGCTGGATCAGCATCTCGCCGAAGGCGGTGACGGCGGCACCGCCGCCCTGCTTGCCGCCGCGCTGCGATTCCACCGAAGGTTCCTTGAACATCCGGTTTAAGGCATCGACGAGCAGCCAAGCGCGCCGGTAGGACATGTCCATCGCGCGCCCGGCGGCGGAAATCGAACCGGTTTCGCGGATCAGTTCCAGGAGCATGATCTTGCCGCGCCCGAGGCGATCATCGGGCGGAAAATCGATACGTAGGATCGGGTGGAGTTTATCGTCTTCGTCACGCATGCCGCGAGCATAGAGTCTCAGCCAAAGTTCTGGAAGTCCAGCCGTGCAGCACGTTCTAATGCGTGGCGCCCAAAAGTGTGCAGCGGTTTTGGGACTACGACATGCAGAAAAGCTATGGCCTAAAGCGTGTCGCATGAGTCCGGTTGAACGCGACGCGCTTTAGAGGCTCATGCCGCCGTCGATCACATGCACATGGCCGGTCGTATAGGCGGAGATATCGCTGCCGAGGTAGACGGCGAGCGCCGCGATCTCCTCGGGCGTGCCGAGGCGCCCCATCGGCTGGCGCGCGATGAAGGCAGCGCGCGCCTGCTCGTAGTTGCCCTGCGCTCGCATCCGTTCCTCCAGCGACGGCGACTGGACCGTGCCCGGCGCAATGGCGTTGCAGCGGATGCCTTTGCCGATGAAATCCATCGCCACCGATTTGGTAAGACCGACCACCGCCGCCTTGCTCGCCGAATAGACGAAGCGGTTCGGGACACCCATCGGAACTCCCGCCACGGACGACATGTTGATGATCGAGCCGCCGCCTTTTTCGATCATGCCGGGCAGGAAGGCACGGATCATCCGGAACATCGACTTCACATTGAGGTCGAAGGCAACGTCGTAGTCCCTCTCACTCGCCTCGAGGATCGTACCGGCATGGACGAGACCGGCGCAGTTGAAGAGAACGTCGATAGCGCCGGTACGCGCTGCAAACTCGGCGATCGCCTGTTCGCTGAGCACGTCGAGCTTCGTCACCTCGATCCCCTGGGCCGCAAGCTCGGCGAGCTTTTCCTCATTGATATCGGTCGCCACGACCGAGGCGCCCTCGCGATTGAAAGCCTCGGCCGCCGCGCGGCCAATGCCTTGCGCCGCCGCCGTGATCACCGCCCGTTTGCCCGCCAGAAGTCCGCCCATGTTTCCCTCCTCGTCCGTGCTTGCACTCGCGGGACCCTGCGGCCCGTCTCATGGTCGTCAAGAGACATCGGAGCACGCAGATCTGTCAAGCAACCGATCGTATTTTTATCGAAAAAAGACAGAAATACTGCTTGCCGGTTTCTAGTGGCGGAGCCCCAGACGCCCTGCGTTCTTGTGGCAATTGCGCATCGTATCCAGCTAATTGGTCGCACGACCTTGATCGGGAACGAGGAAGCGTGCAGCGATTTGCGGACAGTCACCATACCTAAGAGCCACTTATGCCCGGTCCCGTTCTCGATCCTGTCGCCACCGACAATTCGCTGCCTCAGAAAGCAGAGGTCGTCATTATTGGCGGTGGCATTATCGGCGTCAGCGCCGCGCTCTTCCTCGCCGAACGCGGCATTCAAGTCGTGCTCTGCGAGAAAGGCGCCCTCGGCGGGGAGCAATCGAGCCGCAACTGGGGTTGGGTGCGCGTCATGGGCCGCGACCGCCGCGAGATCCCGCTTGCCATGGCGGCACTGAAAATCTGGGATACGCTCGATGCGCGCGTCGGCGGTGAAACTGGATTTCGCCGCAGTGGCATCTTGTATGTCTCGGAAAACGAACGGGATATCGCCAACCGGGAGGCCTGGCTGGCGCATGCCAGGCATCATGGCGTCGACAGCCGCCAGATCGGTCCGGACGAAACGCAGTCCAGGATGGCCGGAGCGACGACCCGATACAAAGGCGCGCTCTTTACGCCGAGCGACGGCCGGGCCGAGCCGCAGAAGGCTGTGCCGGCAATCGCCGCAGGCGCGAGGCACGCCGGGGCGCATATCGTCACCGGTTGCGCCGTGCGCGGGATCGAGAGAAGCGCTGGCCGGATCAGCGCCGTCATCACGGAAAAGGGCCGGATCGAAACTGCGACGGTCGTGCTTGCCGGCGGTGCCTGGTCGCGGCTCTTTTGCAAGGGACTCGGAATCCGCCTACCGCAACTGAAGGTGCGCAACACCGTACTCCGAACGACGCCGGTCGACGGCGGACCCGAGGGCGCCGGGGCAACGGCAACCTATGCCTATCGCAAGCGGCTCGACGGCGGCTACACCATCGCCGACGGCGGCGCCAACCTGCATCCGATCGTCCCGGACAGCTTCGCCTTCTTTCGTGACTTTCAGCCTGCGCGAAAGGCCGAGGGCGAGGCCGTTCAGGTAGGCTTGAGCGCGCAGAGCTGGCGCGAACTCTTCGAGATCGCATCCGTGCCGCTCGACCACCCGGGCGCCTTCGAACGCCACCGGATCCTGGACCCCCGGCCCGATCCGCGCTCCGCTTTAAAGGCGTTCGAGGAAGCAAGAAAGGTCTTCCCGGCACTCCGGCAGACCGCGCCGCTGCAGATCTGGGCCGGTCTCATCGACGTCACGCCCGATGCCGTGCCGATCATTTCCCATGCAGAAAGCGTCCCTGGACTTGCGATCGCAACCGGGTTTTCCGGCCATGGCTTCGGTATCGGTCCCGGGGCTGGCCACCTTGTGGCCGACCTCGTCACGGGAGATCCGCCGATCGTCGATCCTGCGAATTTCCGGCTCTCGCGTTTTTCCGACGGCACGCCACTCGAGATCGCGCCGCCGGTCTGAAGCGTCTTTCGAGCGCCTCTCCCTGAACCGGCCGCGCAAGAAAATTTCTTGCAACAGTGGCTGCTGTCTGTTTGCCGTCGCCCATCCAAGACGCAATGGCAGTATTCTGTCTTTCTTCAAACTGCTGCCAGCCGATACTGCGAAAACCCTTCATCTCCCCCTGAACTCATGGCAGTCTGTCAGCATGTATCCCCTTGGGAGAACGGGGATGGAGACGGCAATTGGGCAGCGTTGGGCGGAGGAGTATGCCACGCGCGAGATCGTCGCCGTCCCACGTCATGAGACCGGCAACGCCGTTCTCCCGAAGCATTGATCTGCGTGCGATGCGCAATCCGGAAGGGAGGCCGGAATCCGCATGGATGAATTCAGCCGTTTGAGTTTGCATGTCCCCGAACCGGCCGTTCGGCCGGGCGGCCAGCCCGATTTCTCCAACGTCAAGATACCCAAGGCCGGCTCCGTGCCTCGCCCAGAGGTGGACGTCGCGCCGGAAGAGATCAGGGACCTCGCCTTTTCCATCATCCGCGTGCTCAACCGCGATGGCGAAGCTGTCGGGCCATGGGCAGGCCTTCTGTCCGATGCGGAACTGCTGTCCGGCCTCAGGCATATGATGATGCTGCGCGCCTTCGACGCGCGCATGCTTATGGCGCAGCGTCAGGGCAAGACGTCCTTCTATATGCAGCATCTTGGCGAGGAGGCCGTAAGCTGCGCCTTCCGCAGAGCCCTTCGCAAGGGAGACATGAATTTCCCGACCTATCGACAGGCCGGTCTTCTCATCGCCGACGATTACCCGATGGTCGAGATGATGAACCAGATCTTCTCGAACGAGAGCGATCCGTGTCATGGGCGCCAGCTACCGGTGATGTACACCTCGAAGGAGCATGGTTTCTTTACGATTTCCGGCAATCTCGCCACCCAATATGTCCAGGCGGTCGGCTGGGCCATGGCTTCGGCGATCAAGAATGACACGCGCATCGCCGCAGGCTGGATCGGTGACGGCTCGACGGCGGAGTCGGACTTCCATTCCGCGCTCGTGTTCGCATCCACTTATCGGGCGCCCGTTATCCTCAACATCGTCAACAATCAGTGGGCGATTTCGACCTTCCAGGGCATCGCCCGCGGCGGCTCGGGTACGTTTGCGGCGCGAGGCCTGGGCTTCGGCATTCCGGCGCTGCGCGTCGACGGCAACGACTATCTCGCCGTTTACGCGGTCGCGCGTTGGGCGGCCGAGCGGGCGCGACGCAATCTCGGGCCGACGCTGATCGAATACGTGACCTATCGTGTCGGCGCGCACTCCACGTCCGACGACCCGAGCGCCTATCGCCCGAAGACGGAATCGGAAGCGTGGCCGCTCGGCGATCCGGTGCTGAGGTTGAAGAAGCACCTGATCGTCCGGGGCGCATGGTCGGAAGAGCGCCACGCCCAGGCGGAAGCCGAAATCATGGACGAGGTGATCCAGGCACAGAAGCAGGCGGAAAGCCACGGCACGCTCCATGCCGGCGGCAAGCCCTCCGTACGCGATATTTTCGAGGGTGTTTATGCCGAGATGCCGCCGCATATCCGCCGCCAGCGGCAGAAGGCAGGGTACTGACATGGCCAGAATGACAATGATCGAAGCCGTGCGCAGCGCCATGGACGTCTCGATGGCACGCGACGAGAACGTCGTCGTCTTCGGCGAGGATGTCGGCTATTTCGGCGGCGTTTTCCGCTGCACTCAAGGGCTTCAGGCAAAGTACGGCAAGACCCGCTGCTTCGACGCGCCGATCAGCGAATCCGGCATCGTCGGTACCGCCATCGGCATGGCCGCCTATGGGCTCAAGCCCTGCGTCGAAATCCAGTTCGCCGACTACATGTATCCGGCCTACGACCAGATTACCCAGGAGGCGGCGCGCATCCGCTACCGCTCGAACGGCGACTTCACCTGCCCGATCGTGCTGCGCATGCCGACTGGCGGCGGCATCTTCGGCGGCCAGACGCACAGCCAGAGCCCCGAAGCGCTCTTCACCCATGTCTGCGGCTTGAAGGTCATTGTTCCGTCGAATCCATACGACGCCAAGGGCCTCCTGATTTCAGCGATCGAGGACCCTGATCCGGTGATG
The DNA here is from genome assembly GCF_020193575.1 of Ensifer sp. IC4062. Taxonomy (GTDB): domain Bacteria; phylum Pseudomonadota; class Alphaproteobacteria; order Rhizobiales; family Rhizobiaceae; genus Sinorhizobium. The sequence goes on along the minus strand of NZ_JADYVD010000017.1, from coordinate 52,769 downwards.
TTCTTGGAGCCGAAGCGGCTCTACAACGGCCCGTTCGACGGCCACCACGAACGTCCGGTGACGGCCTGGTCGAAGCATGAGCTCGGCGACGTTCCTGAGGGCCACTATACGATCCCGATCGGCAAGGCCGAAATCCGCCGCAAGGGCTCGGCCGTGACTGTGGTGGCCTACGGCACCATGGTGCATGTCGCGCTCGCCGCCGCCGAGGAAACCGGGATCGATGCGGAAGTGATCGACCTGCGCAGCCTGCTACCTCTCGACCTCGATACGATCGTGCAGTCCGTCACCAAGACCGGACGCTGCGTGGTCGTGCACGAGGCGACGCTGACATCCGGCTTTGGCGCTGAACTCGTGTCTCTCGTGCAGGAGCATTGCTTCTATCATCTGGAGGCCCCCGTGGTCCGGGTGACCGGCTGGGACACGCCCTACCCGCACGCCCAGGAATGGGACTATTTCCCCGGCCCCGCGCGCGTCGGCCGCGCGCTCACCGAAGTGATGGAGGCCTGACGATGGGCGAATTTATCCTGAAGATGCCCGATGTCGGCGAAGGCGTGGCCGAGGCCGAGCTCGTGGAGTGGCATGTGAAACTCGGCGATCCCGTGCGCGAAGATATGGTCCTCGCTGCGGTGATGACAGACAAGGCAACCGTCGAGATCCCGTCACCGGTATCCGGCAAGGTGCTGTGGCTTGGAGCGGAAGTCGGCGATACTGTCGCCGTGAAGGCGCCGCTCGTCAGGATCGAGACCGCCGCCGAAGCCGGCGAGCCACCGCCGGACAGCATTCCGCAGGCGCTTGCCGAGGACGTGTTGGAAGAGCCCGTGGCCGTCTCTGCCCCGCCGGAGGCGAAAGCGCCGCCGAAGCCCGAAGCGATCGAGACAAGACCGGCGCCGGCACCGCGCGAGGCGCCGGACGTGTCGAAGAAACCGCTCGCCTCGCCGGCCGTCCGGCTCCGGGCGAAAGACAGCGGCGTCGATCTCAGGCAGGTAACAGGCACCGGCCCCGCCGGCCGGATCACCCATGACGACCTCGATCTCTTCCTGAGCCGCGGTGCTCAGCCGGCGCCGGCGATCACCGGCCTGGTCCGCAAGACCGCCGTTGAGGAAATCAAGGTCACCGGTCTCAGGCGCCGCATCGCCGAGAAGATGACGCTCTCCACCTCGCGCATTCCCCACATTACCTATGTGGAGGAAATGGACATGACGGCGCTTGAAGATCTGCGCGCGACGATGAACCGCGACCGCAAGCCCGACCAGCCAAAGCTGACGGTCCTTCCCTTCCTGATGCGGGCGCTGGTCAAGACCATCGCTGAGCAGCCGGGTGTCAACGCGACCTTCGACGATGGCGCCGGCGTCATTCATCGCCATGCCGCCGTTCATATCGGCATCGCCACCCAGACCCCCGCCGGGCTGACCGTCCCGGTCGTGCGCCATGCCGAGGCGCGCGGAATCTGGGACTGCGCCGCAGAACTGAACAGGCTGGCGGATGCCGCCCGCACAGGGACCGCGACTCGCGACGAGCTCACCGGTTCGACCATTACCATCTCTTCCCTCGGCGCGCTTGGCGGGATCGCCTCGACGCCGGTCATCAACCACCCGGAGGTGGCGATCGTAGGGGTCAACAAGATCGCTATCCGTCCTGTCTGGGACGGGACGCAATTCGTTCCGCGCAAGATCATGAATCTCTCATCGAGCTTCGATCACCGCGTCATCGATGGCTGGGACGCCGCGACCTTCGTTCAGCGGCTGAAGACGCTGCTCGAGACGCCGGCGCTGATTTTCGTGGAAGGATGATGCGATCATGAAGGAAATCTCCTGCAAGCTTCTGGTGCTTGGTGCCGGTCCCGGCGGTTATGTCTGCGCCATCCGCGCCGGCCAGCTCGGCGTCGACACCGTGATCGTCGAAAAGGCGAAGGCCGGAGGCACCTGCCTCAATGTCGGCTGCATCCCCTCGAAGGCGCTGATCCATGCGGCCGAAGAGTTCCACAAGCTCCGCGCGGCGGCGTCCGGCAAGAGTCCGCTCGGACTTTCGCTGAGCGCGCCGGCGATCGATCTCGCGCGCACCGTCGCCTGGAAGGACGGCATCGTCGGGCGGCTAAACGGCGGCGTCACGGGCCTGTTGAAGAAGGCGGGCGTCAAGGCCGTTGTCGGCGAAGCGCGCTTCGTCGACGGCAAGACGGTTGACGTCGAGACCGAGACCGGCCTGCAGCGCATTCGCGCCGAGGCGGTCGTCATCGCCACGGGCTCGGCACCGGTCGAGCTTCCCGACCTGCCCTTCGGCGAGCACATAATCTCCTCGACCGGCGCGCTGGCCCTGAAAACGGTTCCTGAGACGCTGGCCGTCATCGGCGGCGGCTATATCGGCCTCGAGCTCGGCACCGCCTTCGCCAAGCTCGGCTCGAAAGTCACCGTGCTCGAAGCCATGGACCGTATCCTTCCGCAATACGACGCGGAGCTTTCGAAGCCGGTGATGAAGCGCCTTGGCGAACTCGGCATAGATGTTTTCACGCGTACTGCCGCCAAACGGCTCTCGGCCGATGGCCGCGGGCTGCTCGCGGAAGAAAACGGCCGGCCCTTCGAGGTTCCCGCCGAAAAGGTGCTTGTGACCGTCGGCCGCAGGCCCGTAACGGAAGGATGGGGCATAGAGGAGATCGATCTCGATCTCGCCGGCAGATTCATCCGCATCGACGACCAGTGCCGGACCTCGATGCGCGGCATCTACGCGATCGGCGACGTCACCGGTGAACCGATGCTCGCGCATCGCGCCATGGCGCAGGGCGAGATGGCGGCCGAGATCGTCGCCGGACGTAAGCGGAGTTGGGACAAGCATTGCATCCCGGCCGTCTGCTTCACCGATCCGGAGATCGTCAGCGCCGGCCTTTCACCGGACGAGGCGCGTGCGACCGGTATCGAGATCAAGATCGGCCAGTTTCCGTTCCAGGCGAACGGCCGCGCCATGACGACGCTTTCCGAGGACGGTTTCGTCCGGGTCGTCGCACGTGCTGACAATCATCTCGTGCTCGGCATCCACGCGGCCGGCCATGGCGTCTCGGAGCTCTCGGCGAGCTTCGCTCTGGCGATCGAGATGGGCGCGCGGCTTGAGGACATCGCCGGCACCATCCACGCGCATCCGACCCAGTCTGAGGCCTTCCAGGAAGCGGCGTTCAAGGCGCTGGGGCACGCATTGCATGTTTGAGGTCGCCCTGGGCGGCGCTGGAAACAACCCTTCTCCACAAGGGGGAGGGGTTGGGTTCGGCTGCGAGCGACTGCCGACATCCGGAAACGTCCCGCGTGCGAAAGCCGTCTAATGGAGTGAGCGAGCGCCGCATCGTAGCCCCTCCCCCTTGTGCGGAGGGGCGTCCCGCATCCTACTGCAGCAGTTCCAGCCCGACCGCCGTCGCTTCGCCGCCGCCTATGCAGAGCGAGGCGATGCCGCGTTTTACGCCGTTCGCGCGCATCGCATGAAGGAGCGTTACGACGATACGAGCGCCGGAGGCGCCGATCGGGTGGCCGAGTGCGCAGGCGCCGCCGTGGATGTTGACGATGTCGTCGGAGAGGCCAAGATCGCGGATCGCAGCCATGGCGACGACGGCAAAGGCCTCGTTTATTTCGTAGAGACCGACGCTGCCCTTCTCCCAATTGAGCTTGTCGATGAGCTTCTCGATGGCGCCGATCGGCGCTGTGGTAAACCACGCAGGCTCCTGGGCGTTGCCCGTATGGCCGGCGACGATCGCGAGCGGGGTCAATCCGCGCTTCTCCGCCTCGCTCGCGCGCATCAGGATCAGGGCGGCGGCGCCATCGGAGATGGAGGAGGAATTGGCAGCCGTGACGCTGCCGCCGTCGCGAAAGGCGGGCTTCAGCTTCGGTATCTTTGCCGGATCGGCCTTTGTCGGCCCCTCATCCCGGTCAAGATTGGCGCTGCCACGTTTGCCGCCATCCACGATCGCCACAAGTTCGCCGGCAAAGGACTTGTCCTCTGCCGCTTTCAACGCCCGTTCGAGCGAGCGTAGCGCGAAGGCGTCCTGATCGGCCCGGGAGAATTGGTAATGCTGCGCCGTATCCTCGGCATAGGTACCCATCAACCGACCGGAATAGGCGTCCTCCAGCCCGTCGAGGAACATGTGATCCTTGACCTCGCCGTGGCCGAGCCGGAAACCGCCACGGGCCTTGGGCAGCAGATAGGGGGCGTTGGTCATCGACTCCATGCCGCCGGCGGCAATCACCGACGCACTGCCGGAAAGAAGCGCATCGTGGCCAAGCATGAGCGCCTTCATGCCGGAACCGCACACCTTCGAGACCGTGGTCGAGGGCGTTTCCTTTCCGAGGCCGGCGCCAAGGGCCGCCTGGCGAGCGGGATTTTGGCCGATGCCGGCCGGCAGGACATTGCCCATCAGAACTTCGTCGACGGCATCCAGAGCGGCTCGTTCGAGAGCCTCCTTCAGGGCGATGGCACCGAGTTCCGGTGCGGTGAGGTCCTTCAGTCCTCCCTGAAAGGCTCCCATCGGTGTACGCGCCGCCGATACGATAACCACTGGATCGCGATTGCTCATCTTCGTCCTCCCACATGAACCGCGCGGTGATCGGCCCCTCATCCCGCTGCTACGACCTTCTCCCGCTCGCGGGGAGAGGGCTAGGGTGAGGGCAATCGCCGTTATCTCGCCATCGGGCGGGGAAACGGCACGCCGAGAGAGACTATAGCCCGCGAATGCGCCAAGACAACGCTAGCGATCAACCCATCCGCTCCGACGCATAGCTTCCCGGGCTCGGCGGGAAGACGACGACGCGGTTGCCGTTGATGAAGCAGCGGTGATGGATGTGGGCGTGCACGGCGCGGGCGAGCACCTGGCTTTCGACGTCGCGGCCGATCGAGACATAATCCTCGGGCGACTGCGCATGGGTGATGCGGGCGATGTCCTGCTCGATGATCGGCCCCTCGTCGAGATCGGCGGTGACATAGTGCGCCGTCGCACCGATCAGCTTGACGCCGCGCTCATAGGCCTGCTTGTAAGGGTTGGCACCCTTGAAGCTCGGCAGGAAGGAGTGGTGGATGTTGATGATCCGCCCCGACATCTTCTTGCAGAGCGCGTCGGACAAGACCTGCATGTAGCGGGCGAGCACGATCAGTTCGGCGCCGGTCTGCTCGACGATTTCCATCAGCTGGGCTTCGGCCTTCGGCTTGTTCTCCTTCGTCACCTTGATGCAGTGGAAGGGGATGTCGTGGTTGACGACGACCTTCTGGTAGTCGAAGTGGTTGGAAACGACGCCGACGATGTCGATCGGCAGCGCGCCGATCTTCCAGCGGTAGAGCAGGTCGTTGAGGCAATGGCCGAAACGCGACACCATCAGCAGCACCTTCATGCGTTCCTCGGAGTCGCGGATTTCCATCGTCATCTTGAAGCGCTCGATAACCGGCGCAAAGCCTTCGCGCAGTTCCTCGAGCTTCGCTCCATCCTGGCTGATGAAGGTGAGCCGCATGAAAAAGAGACCCGTTTCGAGATCGTCGAACTGCGAGCTGTCGCTAATGTAACAGCCCTTTTCCGCGAGATAGCCGGTGACGGCGGCGACGATGCCGCGAGTGGATTTGCAGGTGACGGTCAGCACATAGCTTTTCATCGATGGGTCTCTCGTTCTAGAGGTGTTTCCAGCCCCCGTAGGCGGGCAGTCACGCGAAAACTAGCGTGGCGATTTCAGGCCCGCCGATCCATTCGCGACATCGGATGGACGGAACAGGCCACGTCCAGCCATGCCGAAGAGCTCCGTTCGCTGGGAGTGTGAGGCCCGCTTCTAAGATTTAACCCGATCGGGATGCGCGCTCGCGAAAGCGTCGATCTCGGCGCAGCGAGCGTCGATGGCGACGACTCTCGGACAAGCGGAAAGATCCACACCCCAGCGCCGCGCATTATAGACCTGCGGCACGAGGCAGAAATCCGCCATGGTCGGCCGGTCGCCGTGGCAGAACGCGCCGGTAGAAGGGTGATCGAGCATTCGCTCGAAGCCAGCAAGGCCCTCGCCGATGAACTTGTGCATCCAGGCTTGTCGCGCGGCTTCGCCATCCTCGGCACCGGCCATGACATAAGCGATCACCCAGAGATTGCAGACGGGATGGATATCCATGGCGATGGCATAGGACAGCGCACGCACCCGCTGCCGGCCAATCGCGTCGGCCGGCAGAAAGCCACTGCCCTCCCTCGTTTCCGCCAGGTACTCGATGATCGCCAGTGACTGAGTAAAACGCTCGCCGTCGATATCGAGCACCGGCACCAGACCTTGCGGGTTGCGCGCCAGATGTTCCGGCCCGCGATGGGCCTTGGCGAGGAGATCGACCGGAACGGAGGCATACGTCTCGCCGAGCTGGTTAAGAGCGATCCGCACGCGATAGCTCGCCGACGAGCGCCAGTAGTCATAAAGAACGGTTTCGTTCGCCACCTTTGCCTCCGATCGGTCAGTTCCTACACCGTTAAGCGCGGTCGTATTTCTCGACCGTCTGCTCGATGGCGCCGAAGATCGAATGGCCGGTGGCATCCTTCATCTCGATCCGGACCACGTCACCAAATTTGAGGAAGTGCGTTTTCGGCGCGCCGCTGTTGATCGTTTCGATCATGCGGATCTCGGCGATGCAGGAATAGCCGGCCCCGCCTTCCGCGACCGGTTTGCCCGGCCCTCCATCGAGCTTGTTGGAGACGGTGCCGGAACCGATGATCGTGCCGGCCGAAAGCGGTCGCGTCCGGGCCGCATGCGCGATCAATTGCGGGAAGTCGAAAGTCATGTCGACGCCAGCATTGGCACGGCCGAACGGCTTGCCGTTGAGGTCGACGTGAAGCGGCAGATGCAGCTTGCCCCCATCCCAGGCATCGCCCAGTTCGTCGGGCGTTACCGCGACCGGCGAGAAGGCGGATGACGGTTTCGACTGGTAGAAGCCGAAGCCTTTCGCGAGTTCGCCAGGGATGAGACCGCGCAGCGAAACGTCGTTGACAAGCATGACAAGACGGATAGCCCGCCGGGCTTCTTCCACACTCGCTCCCATCGGAACGTCATCAACGACGACGGCGACTTCGCCCTCCATATCGATGCCCCAGGATTCGTCCACCATCGCGATCGGATCGCGCGGCCCGAGAAAACCGTCGGAGCCGCCCTGATAAATCAGCGGATCGGTCCAGAAGCTCGCCGGCATCTCGGCGTTGCGCGCCTTCCTGACAAGCTCGACATGATTGACATAGGCCGAACCGTCCGCCCACTGATACGCCCTCGGCAAAGGCGAGGCCGCATCATGCTCGTGAAAACGCATGGTCGGCTGGGACCCGGTCTCGATGCCTTCCGCGACTCGCGCAAGCCGTGGCCCGGCATGCGCCCAATCGTCAAGCGCCGCCTGCAGCGTGCGGGCGATATGGCCGACCTCGGAGCAACGGGTCAGGTCTTTCGAGACCACGACGAGCTTGCCGTCGCGGGTGGAGTCTTTCAGCGTCGCGAGTTTCATGGACTGGTGTTTCCCGATGTGTTCTGTTGATCCGCGCCGGACGGCGCAGATCATTGCAGCATGTCACGGTTCTTCGCCGGATGTCACTTGATTCCGGGCGTACCGTCGAATTTCCGCTCGAGCCCGGACCAGCAGTCGATGTAATCGTCCTGCAGGGTCTCAAGCTCCGCGGCGAACTTCGTCAATTGCTGCGGGAAGCGGGTCTCGAACATGAAGGCCATGGTGTTGTCGAGCTTCACCGGCTTCAGCTCCCCGTTCGATGCCTTCTCGAAACCGGTGAAGTCCGGCCCGTGCGGCAGCATCATGTTGTGCAGGCTCATGCCGCCCGGCACGAAGCCTTCCTCCTTGGCGTCGTAGCGCCCGTAGATCAGCCCCATGAACTCGCTCATGATGTTGCGGTGATACCAGGGCGGGCGGAAGGTGTGTTCGGCGACCAGCCAGCGCGGCGGGAAGATGACGAAATCGACATTGGCCGTGCCCTCCTCGCCCGATGGCGCCGTCAGCACGGTGAAGATCGACGGATCGGGATGGTCGAACAGAATCGCGCCGACCGGAGAGAAGGTCTTCAGGTCGTATTTATATGGCGCGTAGTTGCCGTGCCAGGCAACGACGTCGAGCGGCGAATGGCCGATTTCGGTGACATGGAAGGAGCCGCACCATTTCACATGGACGCGGCACGGCATATCCTTGTCTTCATAGGCGGCGACCGGTGTCCGGAAATCGCGCGGATTGGCAAGGCAATTGGCGCCGATCGGCCCGCGATCCGGCAGAGTGAACTTCGCGCCGTAGTTTTCGCAAATATAGCCGCGCCACACCTTTTCCTCGCCGTGCCGCGTGACCTTGAACATTGTACCGCGCGGCACGATGCAGATTTCCGACGGCTCAACATCCATCTTGCCGAGCTCGGTGAAGACGCGGATCGCGCCGGTTTCCGGCACGATCAAAAGTTCGCCGTCGGCATTGAAGAAATAATCGTCGACCATGTCGGCATTGAAGACATAAGTGTGCGCCGCCATCCCCGCCTGTGTCAGGACATCGCCGGCGGTGGTCATGGTACGGACACCTTCGAGGAAGTTCAGCCTCTCCGAGGGAGTCGGCACCGGGCTCCAGCGCAACTGACCGAGCGCCAGTGAATGTTCGGCAATATGCGGCGCTGTCTTCCAATGCGGATAATCGATCTTCTTGAAACGTCCGGTATGCCGGACACTCGGCCGAATGCGGTACAGCCACGAGCGCTCGTTGGTGCCGCGCGGCGCGGTGAACGGAGAACCGGAAAGCTGCTCGGCGTACAAACCATATTCGCATTTCTGCGGACTGTTCTGGCCCTGAGGCAGGGCGCCCGGCAAGCTTTCAGTCTCGAAATCGTTACCAAATCCGGGCATGTAGGAGAGCGCTCGTTCGGCGGCCGTGCCGGCTTTGCTCTGCTTTTCCGCCTGCTCCATCATGGCTTGCACCTCCTCTTCTCCTCGTTATATTGGTTACAACTGTAACTATTGATTTTGTAACTATCAAGGAAGCAAGCGATGGCGCGGGATGCGTTCGAACTGGAGAACTTCCTGCCATATCGGCTCAACAGGGCGGCGGAATTCGTCGCCCTGCGTTTTGCCGCGCAGTACAGGGCTCGCTATCAGCTTACCCGCCCCGAATGGCGCACGCTTGCCGCACTCGGGAGTTCCGGCCGCAGCATGACGGCAACCGAGATCGGCGCGCATTCCACCATGCACAAGACTAAGGTGAGCCGCGCCGTCTTCAGCCTCGAACAGCGCCGCTGGCTGAAGCGCGAGGAGGACGGTCGCGACCGCCGGTTTGAGCATCTGGTGCTGACGCCCGCAGGCGAGCAGGCCTACAAGGAACTGACCGAACTCGCGAGCCGCTACCAGGCCGAGCTGCTTTCGATGCTCGGAACAGAAAACATGGCGGCGCTCTCCACGGGCTTGCACGCCGTCGAACGGGCGATGAAGAAATCGGTCGCGCCAGACGGCTAACCCTTCACCCGCTCCGGTATCGGCAGCCCTTCGAAACTCTTCAGTGTTTCGAGCACGATCGACGTTTTCACGTGCTGGACGCTGTCATGAGGCAGCAGAACGTCGTTGACGAAACGCGAAAGCCCGGCGAGGTCCGGTGTCACGACGCGTAAGTGATAGTCCATCTCCCCCGTCAGCGCGTAGGCTTCCAGCACTTCGGGCAAACCGGACACCAGGTTGCCGAAGCGCTTGGCATTGTCGCGATTGTGCGTGGCGAGCGTAACCGAGATCACCACCATCAAGTCGAGCCCCAACTTCTGCCGATCGATCTGCGCCTGGTAGCCGGTGATATAGCCTTCCGCCTCCAACCGTGACCGACGCCGCGAACATTGGGACGGCGAGAGCGCGATGCGCTCGGACAATTCGTTGTTGGTTAGATGCCCATCGCGTTGCAGTTCGCCGAGGATCTTGAGGTCGAATCCGTCAAGCTGCTCCATTCATGCGCCCTCGCCCACTCTGTTGCACAATTCATGCGTTGAATCGCCGAAAGCACGCAAGAATACAAGCATCATGCATCGAATTTGCGCCATACTCCAGCGAAGTTTGGAAGAATGAAGAGGAGGCTTCCGATGGGCCCATTTCCGCACGACGCCCCACCCCCAAAAATCAGCGCGGACAACCCCGCCGGGACGGACGGCTTCGAATTCGTCGAATTCGCGCATCCCGAGCCAGAGAAGCTGAAAGAGCTCTTCACGCGCATGGGATATATGGCAGTCGCCAAGCACCGGACGAAGGACATCACTGTCTGGCGGCAAGGCGATATCAACTACATCATCAACGCCGAGCCGGGCTCTCATGCAATGCGCTTCGTCGACAAGCACGGCCCTTGCGCCCCGTCGATGGCTTGGCGCGTCGTCGACGCGAAGCATGCATTCGAACACGCCGTTTCCAAGGGCGCCGAGCCCTATGCCGGAAACGACAAGTGCCTCGATGTTCCGGCGATCGTCGGCATTGGCGGCTCGCTCCTCTATTTCGTCGAAACATACGGCGACAAGGGCTCGGCCTATGATGCTGAGTTCGAATGGTTGGGTGAGCGCGATCCGAAGCCCACGGGCGTCGGCTTCTACTATCTCGACCACCTGACCCATAACGTCTATCGCGGCAATATGGACAAGTGGTGGGCGTTCTACCGTGAACTGTTCAATTTCAAGCAGATCCACTTCTTCGACATAGACGGCCGCATCACCGGCCTCGTCAGCCGTGCGATCACCTCGCCTTGCGGAAAGATCCGCATTCCCTTGAACGAGTCGAAGGACGATACCAGCCAGATCGAGGAATATCTGAAAAAGTACAGGGGCGAAGGCATTCAGCACATCGCGGTCGGAACCGAAGCAATCTATGATGCAACCGACAAGCTTGCGGAAAATGGTCTCAAGTTCATGCCCGGACCGCCGGAGACTTACTACGAAATGTCGCGCGAGCGCGTCCACGGACATGACGAGCCGATCGAGCGGATGAAGAAGCACGGCATCCTGATCGATGGCGAAGGCGTGGTGAATGGCGGCATGACGAAGATCCTGCTGCAGATCTTCTCGAAAACCGTCATCGGGCCGATTTTCTTCGAATTCATCCAGCGTAAGGGAGATGAAGGGTTCGGTGAGGGCAATTTCCGCGCCCTGTTCGAATCGATCGAAGCCGATCAGATACGCCGCGGCGCACTTGGACCGCAGGCCGCCGAATAAGTTGCAACGTCGAGATATGCAGAAAGGCCCCTCGCCCGGAAGCGAGGGACCTTTCCGTTCGATAACGCCGCAACGCTTATCAGTTCCAGCGGGAGCCTAGCCGCGCTTCGGACATACCGCGCTCCGCCTCATGCGTGAAATAGCGGGAGGCGGCCTCCGTCCGGTTACGCACGTTCATCTTTTTGTAGATGTTGCGCACATGGACCTTGACGGTGTTTTCCGACAGACCGAGACGATCGGCAATGATCTTGTTCTGTGTCCCCATGCAGATCAGATCGAGGATCTGCACCTCGCGTGCGGTCAGCACACCCATGCCCGCATCGCGCTTCGGCTCCGGAGCAACAAAGGCTTCGACGACCGCTTCCCGCCGGGCGCGAAGAGTTTCGCCGGCGAGTCTCACCGGCGCAAGCCGCCTGAGCAGCGCCGCCGGAAAATGCTCGCCGCCCTTCATCAGAAGATCGATGACGGTTAAGCAGACGTCCAGATGAAGGTTGAGAGGCAGCACGCCGTGGATCAGTCCTTCATCGACAAAGCCGGCGATCGACGAATCGAGCGCCTCCGCATCCTCCACCACGAGCCCGATCGCGGCCTTCGGGTGAAATTCATGGATCATCCTGAGAACGGACGGAAACGTCGCCACTGGTAAGCGATAAAGCATCACCAGCGTGACGTCGACGAGGTTGCCGTCAAGCAGGCTTTCGGGATCGGACAGGCTGACGACGTCCTGGCCCTGGAACCGCGCGCCGACCGCCTGCATCAGGCACTCAGCAAACAGATCCACCTTGGCGAGCATTACGATCTTACTTTTCGTGGGCAATACTTTGTTGTCTTCAAAATGGCTCACGTTCGAGCTCGTACGATACATTTATCCCCTCCTTGGGAATTCCCATCTATTTTAATGGGTGTTCCAACCCCACTTGGAGCAGCCCGCGTTTGAAAAATTTCTTCAAATACTGCGCAATAATAACGAACAAAAAATTCGTTATAGCTAATGTATCGTAAAGATGGGGGAGGCGAAACCACCCAAAAGGGTTAGATGCCTTTCGCGTTCGCGTCTAAATCGTTCGAAAACGCACCAATTTTGGGCCAATCGACCTAGAAAGAGCCTTGGCCCACACACCCCTGGTTTTCGAGGGGAATTCCAGACGATCGCAGCGGCTGCCAAGCGGTACGATGGAAGCCCGCCTTGCTCGGTCAGAGAAAGGAGAGCATGGACGAGCCGTCGGCATAGCTACAATGGGTTATGTCCTATCACATCGAAGGTGGTAGACGCTGTACAGGGCAATCAAAGTTGGCATGTCGTGAATTTGCCAGGCGCGCACGACAGCATCGATCGATGCCATTCTAACAAATTGAATTACCCCATGAATTCTTGATGTTCTGCGATCGCCCGCCCAATCGCGGGCCCCGCGGCAAACCGAACAACCGTCAATCGCATTGCGCCAGATTCGCAAGTATTAACATTATCTTAGCCCATTGATCGGCGCGGCGAAAGATACAAAAAAGCCATTGAATACAAGAGACTAACCACAATTGATGTCTTTCGTTCGACCGCGTTCAGGGTCACACTAAGATTGTCGCGCTTGAGTTTGCACGACCCACGGACTGCTTTTGTATCCTGCGTCGCAGCCGCGGCATACATATATCGAGCTGCTACTCGACATATGATGTAACCGGTATTTGTAGTACGTAGCAATTTATATAGAAGTACATACAAGCATTTATACTATGAATACAAAGGGTAAATATCGGAACCCAACAGACGAGTTATCTTTTACACCGATTCGTCTGAACTTCAAAAGAGAGCCAGCTCCGCATAAATCCTATAAAAGATGAAAGGGTTTCGGTGCTGGCTCCCTCTGCGAAGGGAGTTGTAGATGACCGATACCCCGTTAAAGGATTTTCGGGCCGACAACAGTATCAACACCGATGACGATTTGAAGATTGGCGCGCTTGCCGACGGCCTTGCGAGCGGCAATGCCCCAAACGTCGACTTCGACGCGACGAGCCCTCGCAGCATTGCCGACGGCAACACCACCACCAGCAGCAAGATCGACGCAAAAGAAACCGGCGACGACCGCGACAACCAGCCCTCCGTCAGTGAGCCTCCACCACTGGACGACACAAGCGGTTTTGGCAATGTCGGCGTCGCCGCTGACGTCACCTTCAATCTCGGCGATGACCTTTCCTTCAGCTTGCACCTCGATAGCATCCTCGAGCATTCGCTGAGCGCCGTCGCGAACGACGCAGCGTTCACCATCGTGCAGGCAAACAGTCTCGCCGATCAGGACCATGCTTACAGCGTCAAGATGGACAACGCCAATCCCGACAACGCTCCGAACGCGGATGGCGGGCCCGCGGAGAGCGGCGCCAGCATGCATTTCGGCGCGAGCTCCGACTGGGATCTCAGGGTCAGTCACGAGCTTGATGCCGGTGCCAAGGCCGATGCGTCCGCGACCCTTGCGAGCGGGGAGTTCCATCAGGAGATCGTTCAGGGCGCGAACCTCCTTAGCAACGCCGTCGATGTGAATGTCGTCGGCGGCGATTTGCAGGTGACTTCAAGTGGGCAGGACAGCGACGGTTGATTGATCCTGGGAGACGAAGACATGTGCGCTGGCCGGCCGCACCTGTGCACAGGTGGATAGTTGATTTGGGATCGGGTCAACGTGCCTTGGCAATCGCCGGTCGGCCCGCCGAGGTCTCCCTTTGCTGCCGGAGGGAAGGATCGGGGTAATGCACGCGGAGAAGGTTAACGAAATCGTTGCGCATTTCCTTGGGCTGTTCGAAACGGCGACCGACGAGGCACGCATAAGGCATCAATATCTACAGGGCAGCGAAACCTGGAAGCCTGCACCTGAGGATACCGGCGGCGACAATTCTCTACCCGATTTCAAATGCTCTTTTGAGCTGAAAGACTACGATCCGGACATTTCGTATCAACCATCCGGCTACCGGCTCGAGGGCTTCGATATCGCCGGACGTGCGCAATTTTCCGACAACACGCCCACCGATCCCGTCTCGCTGGACAACTTGGCAATCCAGCCGAGGCTTTTCAGCACCGTGTTGGGTCCGTCCGGCATCGCACCGGACCACGTGGCGCCGCACCATGCGGCACCGGAGCACGCGCCGGTCGATGAGGAGGGCGCAGCTTCGGTCAGCGGTCAAATCCTGCAGGTCAATCTCGTTCACGACGACGACGTCCTCAACATGAGCGGGTCACCAATGGCCGCCCGTGACACGAGCCACGTCACCGAAAAGCTCGCGGAATACGTCGAGGAAGCGACGAGTGCCTCACCGCTCGCGCAATTGAGCCAGATCGACAGTCCCGAGGCGCTTTCGGCACTTGCCGCGAATCTCAAGGCCCTTGCCGCGACCGCGCGCGCCGACGAGCCGCAGCAGTCGGACCCCGCTACGCCCGTGGAGGAAACGTCATCCGGGACTGTCGCGCCGGCCTATGTGCCGGAAGATGACCGCGGCACGGTGGTTCTCGCTGCGGACGACATCCAAGGCGTCCACGTTAACGGCACGCATGCCGTTCTTCCGGAACTCGCCGTCTTTCTGCCCGCCCTCGCCAACGAGGCCGCTCAGCCCAACAGCGACAATGGCAACGCGCTCGAAGTCGAAGCGGGCGCCAACACGGTCGGCAGCTTCGCAAGCATCGTCAGTGCCAGCGCAACCGCATCGGTCACGGTTGTGATGGGCGATTACCATCAGATCGACGTCATCTCGCAATCCTACGTTTACGCCGACAGCGATGAGGTGAGCGGTGCGCTCGCCGGGAGCGCTCACGGAGCCGTCTCGCAGACCATCGCCATGAACATCGCGAATTTCGAGCGTCATGAGTTCGAGGCGCCAGCACGGGAGACGGCAGACGCCACAGATCGATTGTCGACCTTTCCGACGAGCTGGCGCGTCAACGTCGTCGAGGGCGACCTCTCGATCATCCACTGGATCGAACAGTATAATTACGTCAGCGACAACGATACGGTCTCCACTACCACCAGTGGCGCGGAAACGACCGTGCTCACGGGCGGCAACGCAGCGGTCAATTTCGCCTCGTTCGTCGATTTCGACACCCAGTACGACCTTGTGATCGTCGGCGGACATATCCTGGACATGAACCTCATCAGCCAGGTTTCGGTCCTGTACGACAACGATCAGATCCAGGGGATCTCCGCCGGCAACGGCATCACCCTCGATGAAGGCGGCAATCTCGTCTGGAACATGGGATCGATCGAGAACGTCGGCGACCACGAGCGCTTCGAGAGTGTGCCGGACTACATGCACCAGGTCGTCGACGATATTCGCGGAGGCATGGACGACCTGCCGGAAGCACTGGCGCACGACCAGGACTTCGCGGGCTACTCGAGCCTGCGCGTCCTCTACATCACCGGCAACTTCTATGACGTCAACGTCATCAAACAGGTCAACATTCTAGGTGACGTCGACGCCGTCACTTACACGGCCGGCAGGACGCCGGAGGAAGGACTCGACACCGAGGTGACCGTTCACGTCGGCAGCAATACGGTGGTCAACGTCGCCCAGATCATCGACTACGACAGTTTCGGCCAGACGACCTATGTCGGCGGCGACGTCTATTCCGACACGATCCTCATCCAGTCCGGGATCGTCGACATCGGCCGCGATGGCGACACCCTGAACTTTCAGCCGGACGGGCTTGTAAACGAAGTCATTGCATTTGTCGGCGAAGACGATCCGGCACCGGGCGCCGGCGAGCGCGTCGGCGATACGGCCAACAAGACATCTTGGTGCGACGGTCAATGGAACGACGTCATGCACACCGTGCTGACATAACGATGATCGCGAGGGAGTGCCATGAACGACCTTTCCAAACGGTATGTCGATGAAGGCAAGCCGTTGTCGTACTCCGCACCGGAGCTGAATCTACGTGGCGCGGCCCGGATTTCGCCTATCAACTCTGCCTTCGAGGAACCCCTAACATCCGATCAGGACGCCGAAAGCCCATCGCATCGGGAGCAGCCCGGCACCGAAAAGAAAAAGACGAGCGGTAACGAAAGCGGCAACCACGACGAGATTAAGAGCCGGCCGGGACGCCCTCTGTCGCCGACGATCAACAATGAGCCGGGCCCCTTCAGGGAGGGTGAGCGCCGCCCAACCGCTCGTGACGCCGGCGGAAGGGGCGACGGCGACAATGGCGGAGAGGCAAAGGACACGTTTCACAAGCGCACTGGACCGGTGAACTTTGCTGTGAGCCTGCAAAACTGCTTAGCTGCCGTCCGGCGCAACATGCTGATCGTTGTCGTCTTCACCGTCGCAATCAACGTCCTCGTCCTCGCCATTCCAATCTATCTGTTCCAGATTTCCGACCGGGTCCTGACAAGCCGGTCGCAAGATACATTGCTGATGCTTACGGTCGCCGTTCTCGGCGCGATCGTTCTGCAGGTGGTTCTCGATGCCATTCGCCGCTTCATCCTGATGCGGACCGCCGTCGAGATCGAAGTCCAGCTCGGCGCACCGATCCTCAGCGCCGCTGCACGGGCATCGCTGCACGGCAACGGGCGAGACTACCAAGTGCTGAGCGACCTGCAGCAGCTTCGTGCCTTCATCACGTCCGGTACGCTGATCTCGTTCCTTGACGCACCTCTGACCCCGCTTTTCGTGGTCGTGGTCTATCTGATCCAGCCGCAGCTTGGGCTGATCGTCATCTCGTGCTGCGTCGTTCTTTTCATCATCGCCTATCTCAACCAGAAGGCAACGACGCGATCGTTCAGCGAGGCCAACAGCTATCTTGGCCGCGCGAATTTTCATCTCGATTCGATGTCTCGCAATTCGCAGATCATCAATGCGCTGGCGATGATTCCGGAGGCGGTGAAGATGTGGGGGCACGAGACGGCCGCCTCGCTCAAGGCGCAGGTCTACGCCCAGGACCGCAACATCATGTTCGCCAGCGCCTCGAAGGCCGTGCGGATGTTCACCCAGGTGGCGCTCCTCGGCTGGGGCGCGCATTTGGCGATGATGGGCCAGCTCACGGGTGGCATGGTCATTGCCGCCTCCATCATCGCGGGCCGCGCACTCGCTCCGGTCGAAGGAGCGATCGAGGGCTGGAACCAGCTCAATCACTCGCGCGCGGCCTATGGCCGGATCAGGCAACTTCTCCTGGGCTCGCCGCTGAATTTCCCCCGGCTGCGCTTGCCGAACCCTGAGGGCCGGCTCGATGTCGAGCGCATCCTGTTCGTGCCGCCGCCGCAAAAGCGCGTGATCTTGAACGGCATATCATTCTCGCTCGCAAAAGGAGAAGCGCTCGCGATCATCGGCAACTCCGGCTCCGGCAAGACGACGCTCGGCAAGATGCTGGTCGGATCGATTTTGCCCACATCCGGCAGCGTCCGGCTCGATCTCATGGACTTGAGAAACTGGGATCAACGTCAGTTCGGCGAAAGCATCGGTTATCTGCCGCAGGATGTGCAGCTCTTCCCCGGCACCATCAAGGCGAACATCTGTCGCATGCGCGACGATGTCGAGGATGCCATGATCTACGACGCGGCCGTGCTTGCCGACGTGCATGATCTGATCGCTACGTTCCCGCAGGGCTACGAAACAGTGGTCGCTGCAGACGGTTCTCCCCTCTCCGGCGGCCAGAAGCAACGGATTGCGCTGGCACGGGCCTTCTTCGGCAATCCCAAGTTCGTCGTCCTCGACGAGCCGAATTCCAACCTCGACAGCAATGGCGAGGTAGCGCTTGCCCGCGCCCTTCGCCATGCGAAGAATCAGGGCATCACCACGGTGACCATCACCCAGCGCCCGGCGCTCTTGCAATGCGTAGACAAGATCATGGTGCTCAACGAAGGGACCGTTGCCATGTTCGGCGCGCGAAACGAAGTCCTCGCCGCACTTGGCGCGGCGCCGAGCCAGGACGGAGTACAGTCACGGATTCGCGGAGGTCGCCAATGACCCAGCGCAGGAAACGCGCCGATCCGCACAATGCCGCGGAGTGGTATTCCGAGGTCCCCCGCTCGATCAGGCTCCACAGCTTCGCAGGCCTTGCCCTGATCGCGGCGTCCTTCGGCGGCTTCGGCTACTGGGCCTTTGCCGCACCGCTGGCAGCGGCGATCATCGCCCAGGGAAGTTTCGTCGCCAACGGCAACAACAAGATCATCCAGCACCTCGAAGGCGGTATCATCGAGCAATTGCTGGTCGACGAAGGAGACAAGGTAAGAGCCGGAGATATACTGGTGAAACTCGACCAGACCCCAGCGCGTGCCAATGCACGCATGCTCAACCTCAAACGCCTTCGCCTGGAAGCGGTGGTCGCCCGACTTCGGGCGGAAGCGATGGGCAGCGACACCTTCAAGGTACCGGACATCGTCGCCGAGCAGGCGGACGATGCAGACGTGCGGGCGATCATCGAGAGCCAGAACGTCATCTTTCAGAGCAAGAAGATCAGGTTGCGCGATCAATTGAATCTCATCGACCAGAACATTCGCTCCCTCGAATTTCGTGCCAAAGGTTACGATCTGCAGCGAACATCCTTCAACAAGCAGATGGAGATCCTGGCGGAAGAGCGCGAATCCAAGAGCAGGCTGGCCGAAAGCGGCCTGATCAGACGACCGGAACTCCTGGCGCTCGACCGGGCGATTGCCGACGCGATGGGCGAGATCGGCCGGCTCGAATCGGAGGTGAGGGAGAGCCACACCCAGATCGATCGCTATCGCCAGGAAGCTGTCATTGCCATCAACACCAACAAGCAGACTGCGTTGGACGGCCTGGAAGGGGCCGAAGCCGACCTTGACGCCGTGCGCCAGCAGGCCCGCGAGGCGGCCGAGGTGCTCGACCGCGCCACCATTCGCTCCCCCGTCGACGGAACGGTCGTGCGCAGCTATTTCCATACCGCCGGCGGCGTGATCGCGACGGGCAAGCCAATCATGGAGATCCTGCCGGCCAATGTGCCGCTGATCATCGAGGCCCAGGTGCTTCGAACGGCCATCGATCAGCTCAAAGTCGGCGAGGATGCAACGATACGCCTTTCCGCACTGAACCGCCGCACGACGCCCGTTCTGAAAGGCAAGCTCTTCTATGTCTCGGCCGATTCCATCGAAGAAGTGGCCGGCGGACAGCAACGCGACGTCTATATCGTCCGCGTGGAAGTACCCGCCAGCGAGATCAATCGCATCCACGGTTTCCACCCAGTACCCGGAATGCCGGCCGAGGTTCTGATCACCACATCCGAACGAACGTTTTTCGAATACCTGACGAAGCCGATCACCGACAGCATGTCGCGGGCGTTCAAGGAGACCTGAGGGGAAGCGTCATGGCGGCGGCTCAGGAGGTGCTTTTGCTGGTTGGTCGCCTGAACTACGTCTGGACCAACACCGAAAGCCTGCTGATTTACATCATCGCGCACCTGCTGAAGGTCGACAAGGAATCGGCCATCATCGTCTTTCTGACACTGAACACCACGCGCGCGCGCATCGACCTCACGGAACGCCTGGCGAAGCTGCCATCGACCCCGCCCGAAACGCGCGACCAGGTCCTGTCGATCACCGAGCGGCTGAAACAGCAGTCGAAAATGCGCAACAAGTACAACCACTGCATCTACTCCTTCGATGAGCAGGGAGAGATATCGAGCACGCAGTTGATGCGCCTGGTCGAAGGCGAAAAGGAGATTCGCTACGGCAAGGTGGAGCAACTCGACGCACGCGAAATGGCCCGTCTCGAAAACGCAATCCGCGAGATCACCGACATCAGCAAGGCGCTCTGGTCGTTCATCCGCTCGCGCCCCAATTTTGACGAGCGGCTGATCTGAGATCGCTCGTCTGTCGCGTGTTTCCTCAAATCGCAGCCGGTTTACAGGGTGCGGCAACCTCCTTTGCGCGTCTGATGCGTAGCGCTGTAGGCCGACCTGCCCCTATCGAGACAGGCGCATATGGCGATTGACGTCCTTGTAAAGCAGATAGCGGAAATTGCCCGGGCCGCCGGCGTAGCAGGCCTGCGGGCAAAAGGCGCGCAGCCACATGAAATCGCCCGCCTCGACCTCGACCCAGTCCTGGTTCAGCCGGTAGACGGCCTTGCCTTCGAGAACATAGAGCCCGTGTTCCATGACATGGGTTTCTGCGAACGGAATGACCGCGCCGGGCTCGAATGTCACGATGGTCACGTGCATGTCGTGGCGCATATCCGCCGGATCGACGAACCGCGTCGTCGCCCATTTGCCGTCGGTGCCGGGCATGGGCGCGGGCGTGATGTCCGCCTCGTTGGTGAAGAATGCCTCCGGCGCATCGAGCCCTTCGACGGCTTCGTAGGCCTTGCGAATCCAGTGGAACCGCGCGGGCGCGTTCCCATGGTTGCGCAACCGCCAGGCGCTTGCCGGCGGGATGAAAGCAAAACCACCGGCGCGAAGCACATGCGGCCGCCCATCAAGCTCGACAGTGACCTCGCCTTCCATGACGAAGAGCGCGCCTTCGGCGGCGGAATCGAGTTCGGGACGATCGCTGCCGCCGCCCGGTCCGACCTCCATGATATATTGCGAGAAAGTTTCAGCGAATCCGGACAATGGACGCGAGAGAACCCAAAGGCGGGTGTTTTCCCAAAAGGGAAGGTAGCTCGTGACGATATCCATCATCA
Organism: Ensifer sp. IC4062; assembly: GCF_020193575.1. Lineage (GTDB taxonomy): Bacteria > Pseudomonadota > Alphaproteobacteria > Rhizobiales > Rhizobiaceae > Sinorhizobium. The sequence goes on along the minus strand of NZ_JADYVD010000017.1, from coordinate 31,990 downwards.
CACCCTTCGGAATCACCGCATAGGCTTCCGTGAAAACAGCGCGCCCGGTAAGGAGCTCCGTCTGCATGGGCGCGCCGCCCTTCGGGGCGAAGTAGGTCCGTTCAACCAATTCCTGTCCTCCAAGACATCCATTTCGGTGGCTACTGCATGTTTCCCTAAATCCTAGCCGATTCAAGGACAAGAACATGCAGAAATTCAAAGTGCTACAGCGTTCTTTGCGCGCCTGAAAGACGCGCGGCGCTGTAGGCTCACCGTTACGCCTTTCATTGGAGACATGCGATCTGACCGTGTCCTATCCCGAAAGGAGCCGATGAATAGCCCTCTCCATCGTGGAATCACTTTCTTCATGACCTGCGGAATAATGATCTTGCGCATGACCTGCCAATAGTGCAGGCCCAACGTAATCCCCCGTGGGCGAACAAGAGATCGCTTTCGGGCGCGTCGGCGCCCCGGGAGGTTTGGGCCGAGCCCGGCTCCTAGTAGAGATCGAGCCGGCCCATCGGCCGGCATCGATGCGTCCCCACTTATCGCTGACTCGCAAGAAGTACGGCGCCGACGGCCGCGCTACCTCTCGCTCCGTCATGGCAAGGCGTAAGCATCCGGCGGGCGTCGAGCGGGTTGAGGTCGTGCTCGCTTCTCACCATGGAACCATCGCCCGAACGTCGTAGCGCCGAGGCAGACGTCGCGTTTTGATCGCGCATGCGAAGGTCGTTGGATTTCTTCTGTGATTCCGAAATCATTTCGCTTCTCATCAGCGTTTGTCTCACGATATCAGTGACATGCTCGTCCCGCCATTCGCGCGTCGCCGCTCCGCGGTCCGCGTCGATCTGGTCGTGCAGCACGATGATTATGTCGTAGACAGGCTGTAGTCGTGGCGCTGCAAGCCCTAATATCCGGCTTCCAAACTAACTAGGGTCGCACTCATGGCAGAGTTTCCGCAAAAGGCGAAGGTCGTAATCATTGGGCTCGGGGGTATCGTTGGCGCGTCGATCGCGCATCACCTGATCGAGCGTGGATGGGATGATATCGTCGGCATCGACAAATCCGGCATTCCGACCGACATCGGCTCGACGGCGCATGCCTCCGACTTCTGCTACGCGACCAGCCACGACTTCCTGTCCTGCTGGACGACGCTCTACTCGGTCGATTTCTACGAGAAGATGGGTCACTACGCGCGCATCGGCGGCCTTGAAGTCGCCCGCGTCGGCGATGATAGCCGCATGGACGAGATCAAGCGCAAGGTGGCGTCCGGCAAGGCCTTCGGCACCCGCGCGCGCCTGATCGAGCCGGCGGAGATCAAGGAGAAGTTCCCGCTGATCGAGGAAAGCATGGTGCAGGGCGGGCTCTGGGATCCGGACGCCGGCCTCGTCATCCCGCGCTCGCAGACCGTTGCCGGCAAGCTCGTCGACCAGGCCGTCACTGCGGGCAAGCTGCAGGCCTTCGCCAACACGCCGGCCCAATCCCTCATCGTCAAGGACGGCCGCATCAAGGGCGTGGTCACCCATCGCGGCACGATCGAGGCCGATTACGTCATCGTTTGCGCCGGTCTCTGGGGCCGTCTGATCGCGGAAATGGTGGGAGAGGACCTGCCGGTCATGCCGGTTGACCATCCCCTCACCTTCTTCGGCCCCTACAACGAGTTCGAGGGCACCGGCAAGGAGATCGGCTGGCCGCTCCTGCGCGACCAGGGCAACTCCGCCTATATGCGTGACACCGGTGACCCCAAAACCGCCGAAGGCGGCCAGATCGAGTGGGGCTACTACGAGGAGACAAACCCGCGGCTCTGCCATCCGCGCGAGCTTCTCGAAAAGCATGAAGCCCGTCTTTCGCCCTCGCAGCGCGACCTGGAAATGGAACAGATCCTGGAGCCGCTGGAGCGCGCGATGGAGCTAACGCCGATCCTCGGCGAGCTCGGCTACAACGAGAGCCACTCCTTCAACGGCCTACTTCAGGTAACGACGGACGGCGGGCCTTCCGTCGGTGAAAGCCAGAAGGTCAGGGGGCTGTGGTACTGCGTCGCCATCTGGGTCAAGGACGGCCCGGGCTTCGGCAAGCTCGTCGCCGACTGGATGACCGACGGACGCACCTCGATCGACCACAACAAGATCGATTATTCGCGCTTCTATCCGCACATGCTCGAGGAGAAGTTCATAGAGGGCCGCTGCGGCGAGGCCGCGCGCAAGATCTACAATCCGGCTGTCCATCCGCGCGAACCCTATGACACCGGCCGCGGCGTGCGCCGCTCGCCCTTCTGGGAGCGCGAGAAGGAACTCGGCGGCTACTTCATGGAGCTCGGCGGCTGGGAGCGCGCCCACGGCTACGCCGCCAACGAACACCTGCTCGAGAAATACGGCGACCGCATACCGGTGCGTGAGAACGAGTGGGACAACCGCCACTTCTGGCGCGTTTCCAATGCCGAGCATCTCGCCATGAGCGAGGACTGCGGCATGGTGAACCTGTCGCACTTCTACATGTTCGATGTCGAAGGCCCGGACCACGTCGAACTGATGGAATGGATTTGCGCGGCCAAGATCGGCGGCGACGCCAACATCGGCAAGGGCATCTACACCCACTTCCTCGATGACGAGGGCATGGTGCGCGCCGACTTGACCGTCATCCGCATGGCCGATCGCTGCCGCGTGATCGACGGCGCCGACGCCGGCCCGCGCGACTTCCACTATGTGCGCCGGATCGCCGAGGACAAGGGCTTCAACGTGACGGTCACCGACGTCACCGAGAAATACGTGACGATCGGTCTTTGGGGGCCGAACGCACGCACGACCCTGCAGAAGGTCGTCGAGAACCCCGAGGGCCTCGCGCCGGAGAACTTCCCCTTCGCCGCGATCAAGCCGATCCGGATTGCCGGCAAGGATGTGACCGCCTTCCGCATCTCCTATGTCGGCGAACAGGGCTGGGAACTGCACATGGCCTATGGCGATGCGCTCGCCGTCTGGGACGCACTCCGGGCAACCGGCGTGATGGCCTTCGGCGTCGAGACCTATGCCAATAGCCGCCGCATGGAGAAGAGCCTCCGCCTGCAAAACGCCGATCTCCTCACCGAGTACAACCTGCTCGAAGCCGATCTTGCCCGCCCGAAGGTCAAGGAGGCCGATTTCCGCGGCAAGGCCAAGCATCTCGAACACCGAGCCCGTTCGCATCAGCCGGCGATGCTCTGCACGCTGGTCATGACGGACAATGTCGATTCCAAGGGCGTCGCTCGCTATCCGGTCGGCATCCTGCCGGTCATGGATCCGGAGACCGGCGAAACGCTCGTCGACGAGCTCGGCCGCCGGTCGTTCACGACCTCGATCGCCTACGGTCCGACGATCGGCAAGAACATTGCGCTGGCGTATCTTCCCTGGTCCTATTGCCAAGTCGGCCGCAAGCTCAAAGTGGAATATTTCGGCGAGACCTATCCGGTCGAAGTTGCGGGCGTCGGCTACAAGCCGCTCTACGATCCGGAAAACCTCAAGCCCCGGACCTGAGGCTACGGCGTCAGGCAATTGTCGGCGCAATGACGACAAGCGAGCCCGCTCAAGACCGAGCAGGCTCGCCTTTTTCATCTCTCGGCCTTGGCTGAGGCTCTCGCCGCTTCGGCTTCGCCAAGCGCCGTGGCACATTCCTCGCAGCAAACTTCTACGGTCTTGCCGCCGAGCTTGACCTTGATACTCTGTTGATCAAGCTCGCAATCGCAGGCCGCACAGGTTTTTGCGGTCATGGTGTTCACCCTCCTCTTTCGTCGTTGCTTGGACGCCAGCAAGAACACCATGTCTGCTTCCGTCGCGCTGTCAGATTATTTAGCGAATTCGCTTAAACGCGACGCGCGTCAACGAAGACGACGCGTGCGTTGGAATTCAGCCGGCGTGCGGCCATAGACCTGTTTGAAGGCGGAGCTGAAATGGCTGTGGCTGGAAAAGCCGAGCTCGAGGCCGAGCGCCGTCAGATCGCGATACGAGCCGAGCAGGTCGAGCGCCCGCGCCAATCGCAGGCGCAATTGATAGCGGTAAAGCGGCATCGCCTCGACCTGCTGGAAGACCTGGGTCAGGTAGACCGGTGAGACGCCCACCTCTTTCGCGATCTCGCCCAGCGTCCAACGCCGGCCGGGATCGGCCGAGAGCACCAGCTTTGCCCGGCCGACCAATTTCTCGCTGCCGTAGGTGCCGGCCGCTCCATGCGAAGTCCGTTCCCCTAGGGAGCGCCTGATGAGCGTCAGCGTGAGGGTCTCGGCTTCGAGCGCCTCGGCAATGCCGCGAGCAAGGCTATGGCGCAACAATGCGACGAGCGCCTGAGCGCGCGCATCGATTCTTCGACGCTGACGCCTGAAAGAGACACTTGCGCCGGGCCGCAACTGCTGTTGCGGCGCAAGCTCGGCCAGGATTTTTTCGCTGACTTTTACATCGAGACACGCGTCGCCGCCCGCGATCGGATGGCTGATACGGTATTCTTCGCCGTGATTGAAGAAGATAACCTGATTGGATTCAGCCACGGCATCGCTCTTGCCGACATGCCGCATGAAAACGCCGCGATAGGGATAGACCAGGCTTGTCGAATGCGCGCATTCCTCCGCACTCTTGCCGCGGCACGATCCGTCGCAGACCACGTCTCGGAGGGTGACGGTCGACGTCGCGAGAATCGTCTGGCACGAAAACTGGGACATGGTGGTCCTGCTAATCGCGTTTGTAGAAATCGTTATAGGCGTCCCCGCGGGAGAGGCCAATATCCTTCAACTCGTAGTCGGAAAGCTGAAGCAGGTCCAAGCGTCCGCGCCGCGTATCCATCCACCGGGCAATACGAGCGAGCAGCCGGAAGACCAGGCCCCGTCCTTCGAGCGCAGCAAAGGCAGGAACCCTCGGCTGCGGCGGGATCAGTTTCAACACGACGTGGGCTTGGTTCTCGTAAGTCGAAGTGCCGTCCAGCATCGAATGATCTCCTCTCATCGTCTTCGTGAGAGGAATCTGACGCGATGCCGCGCTCGGCGCTTTCAGATTATTTAGTGATCAGCACAGAACTATGGAGTGGAGCGTTCGGCAGCCGCAGCGCTTGGCGAACGGCCGTGTTTCATGAGTGCTGAAAGCCAGACAGAGGCGCATAATCAAGTATCGTTCCCAAGCGATCGGAGGGAGGAGAAAGCAAATGAACGTCGACCCTGGGCCGAGAAAAGTGGACGCCGAATATGCGATTGAGTACCTCCAGGAAAATCCGGAAGCCGGGCTTTGTTGCGAGGATAAGCGTTGCTGGATTACGCCGAATGCAAACGAGACCGACGATGAGGTCCTGCTTCTCGACGTGACTGAGGCTGAGCGGCTCAAGGATAATCCGCGCCTGAGGCTCGTGCCTGGAATTGCTCATGCGGGCCGGTCGCTTTGGGTCGTTCGGAAAATGACCTGAAATTCGGACGTGAAGATTACGGAACCGGTCGGAGCTTTGCTTGCCCAGGGGGCAGCAGTCACGGGTCGCCGTCTTCGCGCGAACGCGAGCGCTGGTACATCGTCAGCAGCCACTCCGCTGAAAAATCGTCCCGATGGAAAACATAGACGTTGCCGTCGCTGCCCCTGACCTTGAAGTATCGGTAGTCGGGGCCATGCCACTGATCGATGTTTTCGGTCACTTCGATCTGCCGGCCGTTGAGATAGAAGCGGCGAAGTTTTTCGGCGCCGCCTTCCTCCATATAGCTCTCGACTTGAACTTGCATGGCGCGCTCACGGTTGCCACAGCGCCGACCGTTCATCGGCGTTCTTGCGCATCTGATGAGATGCGGGGCGCTGTGGACAGCTTGCCCGTACGATATATGTTTAATCGAGCCGCGGGTGGATGTTGTCGTGACCGCCACAAAATTCCTGCTGATGTTACCTCTGATGGCGGCTTTCGCCTATATGTCGCTTGTCGGCCTCACCTATGTGTCACAGCGCACCATTCTCTATCCGGGCGCGACCCGCGGCCCAGTGCAGGCGAGTTGGGGAGAAAGCGTTTCTATCAGGACGCCCGACGGAGAGACGCTTCACGGGAGCTACAGCCAAGGCAAACCAGGTAAGGCGTCGATGCTGTTCTTTCTCGGTAATGCCGACCGGATCAGCAACTACGACTTCCTCGCCCAGGCGCTGGCGTCGCGGGGCATCGGTCTGCTCGCGATCTCCTATCGCGGCTATCCTGGATCGACCGGCGCCCCGAGCGAGATCGGGTTGCTCACCGACGGCCTTGCCGCCTTTGATTGGCTCTCGGAACGCACTGAAAGCAAGATCGTTGTGCTCGGTCAGTCGCTGGGAAGCGGCGTCGCCGTAAATACGGCCCGGCAAAGACCGGCTTCCGCCGCGGTTCTGGTTTCGGCCTACCTGTCAGTGCTATCACTCGCGCAGGCGCACTACCCATTTTTTCCGGTCAGCTTTCTTCTCAAGGATCCTTTCCGTTCGGATTTAAGAATACAAGAGGTGAGACAACCGAAGCTGTTTATCCACGGTCGGCGGGACGCCATCATCCCGCTGTCGTCGGGCGAGGCTCTCTTTGACATTGCCTCCGAGCCTAAGCAGATGCTGATTTACGACGGCTCCGGCCATAACGATCTCTGGGACGCCCGCATGGTCGGCGACATCATCCGCTTTGTCGAGGCGCTGGAATAACGCTCTTGCGCCGCAGGCGGTTCGGGCCGCTGGCCACCGTTTGGAAAATAGACACCCGCTCACAAGCGATCAACCCGGATGCTTGTGGATCGGATCGACCCAATAGACTTCTTCCGGCTTTTCCACCGGATCGACATCGGTGATGTTGACCACGACGGCTTCGTTGTCGGACCGCACCAAAACACATTCGAGCACGTTGTCGGGATCCGCGTTGATTTCCTGGTGCGGTACATAAGGCGGCACGTAGATGAAGTCGCCGGGCCCGGCCTCCGCCACATATTCGAGCCTGTCGCCCCAACGCATGCGCGCTTTGCCGCGAACGACGAAAATCACGCTTTCAAGCGGACCATGGTGATGCACGCCGGTCTTGGCATTTGGTTCGATAGCCACGGTGCCCGCCCAGATCTTCTGCGCGCCGACACGGGCGTGATCGATGGCCGCCTGACGGTACATGCCGGGCGTCTGGGGCGTGTTGTCATCAAGTTGGTCGCCCTTGATGACGCGGACGCCGTTATGTTTCCACCGATCCTCTCCGTCGTGATGGTCATGATGTTGGTTACCCGACATTCTGGTCTCCGCCTCGTGGCATTGGGAGTGCCGCGCTCTGGCGGCGGCACAGGACAATACTTGCGTCATGAGTAAATCGGTATCGGCCGGACGAGCCGATCCGCCACCTTCGGTGCGGCCAGGCTCAACGACCCGGTCCCTGATCGCAACCTGCCGCAGCACGATCTGGCGTTGTCAGTATAGCGAAGCTGCGGTCGCAGGTCGCCAGCTATCGCGAATGGAGCCGACGCTGCAATGACTCCGGGATTTCCGAGTGATCGGACCAACCCGCCCCCGGCAACAGCCACGGAACGGTGCCCCGCACCGACAAATCTGGCGCTTGCCAAACCCAGACATCGGGCGGCTCCGTCCATCAGACAGCGCGTCCGCAAGCTCATGGCGGGATGGCCGGCGTTCGGGGGCGACGAGGCCGGCGATGTGCCGGGGAGGCCGTTCGGCGCTTCAGAAGCGGCACGTGTACCTGGAGCATCCGGCTCTCCCACTCGGAAGCAGCACGCGTATCTGGAGAACGCAGAAAGGCTCCGTTTTTTTGCGGAGCCTTTTTTCTATGATCGGTGATTTGGTTGCGGGGGCAGGATTTGAACCTGCGGCCTTCAGGTTATGAGCCTGACGGAGACTGCCGTATCATATTGTAATATATACATAATTTAACTGCATAATTTTTTTGTGCTAAAATACGTGCTAATTCTCACTTCTGCCTGCCACAGCACCCGGAATCCGTTCAATTAATCGTCCATTTTTTCGGTGGGCAAATGCAAAGTATTCCTCTTTTGTTCTAGCGCACGTGAACACGACTCTGCTAACCTTCAACCTAAGGGATACTTAGGGCGTGGGCGTCAATCACATGCAAGACCATGAATACGCGTTACTTGGGGGAATGAACCGAGCGAAAGTCGGCCGCTGGCTAAGTCTCATAGCCGCAGCGGTCTCGGCAGGATGTGTATTCTTACTGCTAACACTCGTCGATTTAGCAAAGCTTGTGGGAGTTAATGCAACTTTACCGCCCAGCGTTTTGTCGCTTGTCGGAGCAGGCGCGGTGTTCTCGGTCCTATATTGGTTATTTGACCGCTATATTTGGCGCTGGAATCCCCTGAGCTCATTGCTCAAAGTTCCCGACCTAAGCGGCGATTGGGAGTGCGACGGCCGTACCCTGAACCCTGACGGCACGACCAAATACGAATGGCAGGGAAAAATTACCATCCTTCAAAGCTGGGACAAGCTGCGGGTACGCCTAAAAACCAAGTCGTCGGGCTCCAACAGCATCACAGCAGCTCTCGTCGTTGATCCCATCGACGGCTACGTCCTGCTTTATCACTACAAGAATGAACCCGTAATCGGAGAAACCGCACTGCGGGAACATCGGGGCTGCGCCGAGCTCAAATTCGCTACAGACCGGCAGAGTGCCGAAGGGGAGTATTTCAACGGTTATGGACGTGACACGTTCGGAACACTGAGGCTCAAGAGGGCATAGATGGCACGCGATATCAATAAGCGCCTAACACAGCTCCGCACCCGCAGAGGGGGATTGGATCGACTCAATAGGGTTAATGAAAGCTTGGCAGTGGATACGATTCTCCGCAAAAGCCAGCAGCAAGAACCATGGGAAAAACGCGCGTTAAATAAGCCAAATACCCGTTATGCTTTAGGGGCAATGCAAGCGGTCGATTCCGACTACACCCGCATCAGCATTGAAACGGCTGAGCGCGTAGCCAACCAGCTTAAGAATGGTCTGAATGCCCACGGAGACAACGTCGAATTCCGCTTACAAGGGTCGGTTCCCTTAGACATTCACATCAGGGGCGTGAGCGACGTTGATCTGCTAACCCTAAGCACTGACTTCTATACCTACGACCGAACAGGTCAACGCAGCCAGCTTGGATTTTATACGAGTCCATCGTCCAGAACCTCCATCGGCGTCCTGCTAGACCTTCGCGGGGCATGCGAGAATATTCTGATATCGAGCTTTCCCAAAGCAGAGGTTGATACGACCGGAGGGAAAGCGATAGCCATCTCCGGCGGATCACTGGCCCGTCCGGTTGACGTGGTTCCTTCGCATTGGTTCGACACTACCGCCTATCAAGTATCGGGTCAGGAGCACGATCGTGCGGTGACAATTCTCAACAAAAAAGTGCCTACGACCCTGGATAACTGGCCCTTCCTCCACATAAAGAAGATCAACGATGTTGATGAAGCGGTCAGTGGTGGACTGAAGAAAGCAATCCGCCTTTGCAAGAACGTCAGAAGTGACGCGGAAGCCGAAGGCACGAGCATCCCCTTACCCAGCTTCGATATCGCCGCAACGATGTACCATGCAGACTACCAAGCACTGAGCCAAGGTTCGATCTACGAACTTGCAATCCTGGCAGAAGCACAGAGGCATCTTGACCATCTGGTGCGCAATATCGAGCACGCCAAAGCGCTCAGGGTCCCAGACGGCTCTCGTCGAATCTTCGACAGCGATGACAAAATCCGGGGGCTTCACAATCTTTCAAACGAAATAGACGACCTTCTGCGGGAAGTAGCAAAAGAGCAGAACAACTTTCTTGCCAGCTTGGCTGAACCGCCTCTGGATGCCAGCCGAATAGCTATCTCACTTCTGAACGCGACTGGACTCTCTTAAAAGTGGATTTGGTTTACCGCGATGGTCCCCAGCTATCGACAATGAAAAGCATCCTCAGAGAAGAGGACACCCCTTTCACCCGGTAATTAGTCTCTGCCAAAGGCAGTGGCTAATATCTACAACCAGCAGTGCGTATTATTCGAATCTGTGATATTCGTGTCCTACCATCGAATTAGCTGAAATTATTCAAAGGAAAGATTTCCAGAAGTGTATCTTGATCGACTTCGCTTGGAGCGCTTCCGATCATTCGAGAACGGGTTAATCACATTCCACCCTCATCTGACCGCGATTGTCGGCGAGAACAACGGCGGGAAGTCCAACATTGTCGATGCTCTTCGGCTCCTGTTCCTGCCAACTAATGGACGTCGCGAAATATACTGCGAAGAGTCTGACATTCGGCGCGAAACAAAGGATAAAGAAGCGAAGGATAAAGAAGCGAAGGATAAGTATTTCAAAATTAAAGCATGTATCACTGATTTAAGCCCTGCCCAGAAAGGGCTTCTGATATCAGCGGTTCCCAATCCTCTTAAATCGGAAGCACATTACGGGCTGATATTTTCAAAAGACGATGGAAAGCGCTACAAACCAAAATATTGGGCGGGAAAGTTTGAGGCCCAACCTGAAGCTGGATCAGCCGATCTAATTCGTTATGTTTATTTGCCTCCGCTTCGAGACGCGCAGAGAGCACTTGCTTCTGGGAATCCAACAAGAGTTGTGCAGCTTCTTCGCTACTTCGTAGGCAAAGATGAAGAAGAAAAGTTCAAGTCTGATCTCCAACGAGCGCAAACAAGCGACATTCTCACCGCAATTGATGGCGAAATCGGACTGCTTCTGCGCGATCTCACGACAGGTGCACGAGAACAAAAAGCCGCCCTCGGCTTCTCAGACAACGAAAGCCTCTATGACATTGCACGTGATCTACGGTTCAAGCTCGCAGACGTGGATATAAGCCCGGAAGAGCTTCGCCATTCGGGCCTCGGCTACGCGAATCTCCTCTTCATGGCAACCGTTATAATGGAGCTTGAAAAGGCGAAAGACGCCGATCTCACCTTTTTCCTTGTTGAAGAGCCGGAAGCGCATCTTCACCCTCAACTGCAAATGCTTGTGTTGGACTTTTTGCAGGAAAAAGCAAAACAAAGCAGTCAAGCTGTTCGTAAACCCGGTGAAGCAGAGGGACGGATACAGGTTATCGTTACGACCCACTCCCCGAATCTGACCGCCTGGATTGAACCAGAAAATCTGGTCGTGATGCGTTCGTCGCCGGGCACTGACATGCGACCTGCATCATCGGCAATTGCCATTCGCGCTCTGGACATTGAAAAGCGCAAACTGGCAAAGATCAGCCGTTATCTCGATGTTACACGCTCCGCAATGCTATTTGGTGGGCGTGTGATGCTTATTGAGGGCATGGCAGAGACGCTTCTCCTGCCCGTTTTTGCCGAACGGATATTCAAGCACCGGGGAGATCCACTTCACGCTGATAGGCAAAAATGGAAGCGGTTCCAGTCTGCTTCTCTCGTGTCAATTGAGGGCGTTGACTTTGAGCCTTACGCTTTACTCCTGCTCACACCTGGGCAGGAAGCGCCTTGCATCGCAGAGAAGTTGGTAGTTGTAACCGATCGAGATCCGGATGCGCCGGGAGACCGGGAAGAGGCATTAAAAACTCTCGCAGCCTCTATGGGCGTCGGAGACAAACTGAGCGTAGCCGTGAACGAGGTAACTCTCGAACAGTCGTTATTCACCGCTGCCAACGCACCTTTGCTCAAGGCAGCATTTCTCGATCTCCATCCCAAATCAGAAAAGAAATGGGCCGGTCAGATTGAAGGCGTACCCGAAGCAGAACGTCCAAATGCATTCTTAGGGCTTTTTACAAGTCGGACAAACGCGGTCCGAAAAGGTGATTACGCGCAATCGCTGGCATTTGCTCTTTCACCTAAAGACCCTGAGTATGTGCCCAATTTTATTCTTAAGCTGCACGATGGAAACGTGGAGGCTGCAAAGAAAGCCTACGGCGATCACATTGAGGCCTTTGAGATTCCCGCCTATCTCCAACAGGCGATTTCAGAGCTTGTAGCATGACGGATGACGAAGCCCGATCGGAGGCAGAAGCGCGTCAGCAAAAAATAGTCGAGCACAAGGGCGAATGCTACGTGGAAGCATGCCCGGGAGCGGGTAAGACTTTGACGCTCGTGAGACGGGTAATATCCGTCTCTGGCACTCTCGGCCTGAGACAGGGCATCGCGGTACTTTCCTTCACAAACAGCGCTGTTGACGAATTCAAGGAAAAGTATGGCTCTGAGACTAGCTCGTCCCCCTTGGGCTTTCCTCATTTCGTAGGGACATTCGATGCCTTCCTGAATCACTTTATTTTAATGCCGTTTGGGATTCCTGGCTGCGTAGATCGACCGACGGTTGTGGATCGCTGGGAAGGTATCACGATCCCCCACGGACGCCCCGGAGTTGCTGCTCCGCCCCTTCCTCTTCATTATTTTGATGGCGAGACGGGTTTATTGGCCGCCAATCGACACAGTTCGCTCACTCCGGCCCAAGCTGGGGTTAGAAGCCATTATGAGACAGCAGCAAAACGCAGGCTTGATGGCCTTCGTCGAAAGGCGATGCTCGCCGCGACCGCTGCACGAAAGGCTGCGATTAAATTTCTGAAGGAGAATCCTGAGCGTGCAAAAGCACTAGGCGAAGCAATTGCCGCCCGTTTTGTAGAAATCATCGTGGATGAGGCGCAGGACTGCAATGACGATGACGTTTATGTATTGGAATGGCTGAGAATGCACGGAGCGAACCTCGTAGTCGTGTGCGACCCGGATCAAGCGATTTATGGGTTCAGAAACGGTTCCTCTACCAATTTCGCGCCCTTTGTCGGAAAGCTACCTTCCCTGATAATGAACGGTAACTTTCGCAGCTCCAAAACAATCTGCGCTGCCGCCGCAACAATGCGTGACGCCGGACGCAGCACGCCCGACCTGGCTGTCGGCATAGATCGCGATTCTCCCGCCGTTATACACATTGTGCCGTATAAGGATTCCACCACATCGAAGGCTGCGGTTGGAGCCAAATTCGGCGAACTTCTCGACGCATCCAAGCTGCCTAAAGAAAACAGCATAGTTCTGGCCCACAAGCGTAAACTGGCAGCACGCATCTCAGGAAACACCTCGCAAGGGGACGTTAAGAGTGATGGGCTAAAGCGGTTAGCCGGAGCCGTTGCGGATTATCATCGCCCTGGAAGCTCACCTCGTGAGCGGTCACACACGGTCAAATCTACCGTAAGACTTCTCATGACGATAGAAGGACATGACGAGGATGAAGTGTCCAGTCTCCGTTCAATTTCGGAAAGTCAGGAGCGGATGCGGGAATATCACCGCAAAGCTGTTGTACTCCTTGAACATTTACCGCCCCACTGTACCACAATAACGATCGATACATGGCTGACCATGGCAAAAGCGGAAATACTCCGCTTGACGGGCGTAAAGGTGACTTGGAGGCCTCGTAAAAGCGATTGGGCCGATTCACTGATCGCTGGTCGGGATAGTGTAAGCGGCCTCCCCTATGCCACCATCCATGAAGCCAAAGGCCGCGCCTATGATGCTGTCTGCGTCGTGGTCGATGGTTCATCGGAAAACGTCATGGATCATTGGACGCAAAGGGCCTCGGCAACGTCCGAGGCTCTCCGTGTGCTTTATGTTGGCCTGACGAGAGCCCGGAAGCTCGCAGCCCTCGCTGTTCCGGAAGGCCAAGTAAATGCGATGACAGAGATTATGAAGGGGTCAGGCGTACCCTACCACGTCTGGACGGCTCCTCGGAAACCCTCCGCGAAGCGCGACACCAAGCAAAAAACACCAGTGTTAGAAGAAGCAGCTTCTTGAAACTTCCTATCTTTTGAACAGCGCTAATTCTGAGCAGAGAGTCTTGTGTGACATCAACCGTGACATCGGCACTCGATTAAACCCAATTTTTGTCGCTGCAAATATATGATTTTATTTAGAAATATGAAAGCGCCGAAAAACGAAGCCCGACGGTGTGTAGTATTGTTATAAATAGCGGAGTGTGACATCCTATTTTTCATGAGCAACGTTATCGAATCCTGGCTCCTAACAGACGGCCCCTGCCTTTCTAGCGTCCTCACCCAGCGATTGATGGAACGAGGGGTCTCTGCCGAGGCCGCACGCAAACGCGTATCAAGGGGCGGAACGAAAATCAGAAAGCTTTCAGGTCTAGTTTTTCCGAAGAACACGCGTTTTCTCTATCATGACAATGACTACAAGAAGGAGCGCTATTGGCGTGCACTCCTGCGCGATATGGGTCAGGCAAGCCCCGCTTACGGACCAGCAATCGGGGCCATATTAGCGCGGGGAGGAATCGTCCCCCTTCATTATTTCGATATCATCAGCGGCTCGCCTATCCGCCAGGCCGGACACGTTGCCAGCCAAACCGTACTCGAAAGACTGGAAGCTGTTAGATTCCTGCGCCGAACTGAGATCGATGGAATCGGCCCCTGTATAGCAATTGATGCCGACGGCCATTTTGGTTTGCCGGATGCGGCGAATCTTAGGGCTCGTCTGATAACCGAAAACATTCTCCTTTCGGCAGTAAGAGACTGGGCTAAACGCCTCGGGATGGCGAGCTACGATCGCATAGAGGTTCGAGAACTAATATCACCCGTCCCCCGTTACGGCACTTTCAAATGGGACCTCTGCGGACCGACTTATTTGCGCCCGTTGGTTACTTACAATGATGGCGGGAAGATAACCCCCGGCTTTTTGGTCTGCGATGCCATTGCTGGCGGTGAGATTGACGAGATGGCGATGGCCGCTTTCATCAGAAAGTGTAAATTGAGCAGCAGCCTTCCAAACCTACCACGCCTCCTCCCCGTCTGTATTGCCGATAGCTATACACGCGAGGCTTTACGTTTGGGACGCTCAAATGGCGTGGTCGTTGCAACCCCCTACTCGCTGTTTGGCAAGGACGTGGCCGTGGGCCTTGCCACCTTATTGAAGACTCTCTCCAAAGCAGCCGCAATCGCGGTCTCTCGACCAGAAACGATTTCCGAGCTTTTTGATAAGCTAAGCGGTATCGAAGGCGCGGCAACTAACCTTCGAGGGGCGCTCTTTGAGATGATTGTGGGGCATGCTGCACAATGCATGTACGGGGGCAGTATCGATATTGGCAGACGACTACATACCGTTAGCGGAGATACCGAATTCAAAGCGGAATTGGATGTATTGCGCGTTTTAGGCAATCAAGTTTCAGTATACGAGTGCAAGGGCTATCAGCCTGGCCAAATGATCAGCATCGAGGACGTTGAAGACTGGATAACGACTAAAGTACCCGGCATCTATCGATGGCTAAAGTCTGACAATTTTTCGAACCACCAAATTCAATTCGAATTTTGGACAACTGGGCGCTTCTCACCGGAGGCTGAAGAGCGCCTCAAAAGTGCCGCTTCGGCAACCCGCAAGTACACCATTGGCTACAAAGATGGTGCGGAGGTGCGAAGGGTTGTAGCTCAGATTCCCAACTCAAGCTTACCAAAAGTTCTGGATGAACATTATCTCAACCATCCAATTTCCCGCTTCGACCGTCGATATGATGGCCCACGCCGTCTCGATGAATTGGAGCTGAAGCTTGATTTAGAGGGTGAATTTGACGAATTGGACCCAAACCTAGACTTAGAAGCCGAAGACAGTCCTTTTTAGATCTCACGGTAACGAAGGCGCTTGGCTTAGAAGAGCCGCTTAACGAATCGAACCGGTAGCTTAATCAGTATGCGGGTTAACTGGAGGCGACCGCATCAACTGCTAGAAATCAATCTCCACCCCCGACAGGTCCGCTATCTTCTTTTTGACAATGCCCTTGGCGATGGCGCTGAAGACATCGAGGCTGAACGCCCCAACCTTCTTGGCCCCCTCCTTGGTTTCCGCCCAAATTTGGGGGTCCCGTACGCCGTCGAGGAATTCGTGGCCATTCCAGGTCATGCGGAGCACCAGGAAATTTCGCCCCTGCAAGTGCGAGGCATCCCGCCCCTCAATGAGCCCCGCCTCCGCCAGCATGAAAAGGTGCTCAGTTACTTCGTCACGTGGTCGCCCATCGATTTGCACATTCACCGCACGTCCGGTTCCATCGTGTTTCGCCTCAATCTCAAGCAAGAGAAGGCGGATGAGGTCCATATCACGCTTCATTGTTGGTCCCTTGCTTGGCTGGGAAACAGCTTATCAGGGTCGTTGATCAAGACCGCCTTCGCCCCATGCGCCTCAGCGAGTTCGATGACATCAACAAAAGCCTTCGCCACCGGGACCCCGAATGGGGTTGATATCCAAGTCACGGCGCGTCCGTCGGAATGGACGACACCAAACGGCTCCATATAACCGAGCACGGTCTCGCCATCCTTCGGGCTCTTATAGACCTTGAATACAAAGACCTCCTCCTTCGTCAGAGGCGGTAATAACTCATCGACAACCTCAACCACGGCGCCTCCTCGACTCCGGCAAACCTTCATGATTCTCGCACCTTATCGGCACAGCACGATACCACCTAAAAGAGCGCTTGCACGTCCCCTCGCCTCTTTTGTCATCATCATACCCACTTAATTTGAAGGTGTGCCGCCTCTGCCTACGATATCGCCAACCGCCTGATTTCCCCCCGAACGCAGAAGCTCCATCGACAGCCATCGTGTGAAATGCAATCATGCCGTGAAACATTGGGGGTTTCGTCCACATCCTGCAGTCACCTCGCATCGCTTCAAGGGAACCGTTATGCGTGCATTGCTATGCCTTATGCCAATCGCTCTCGTCTTGACCTCTTGCGCTGGAGTGCAGGTCAAGCGCGTTACATCCCACAATCAGCAAGGCATCCGCTATTGGCGGCCTGCACCCTACCTAGCTCTTGTCGAAACCAGGACGGAAAAGACTGTCACATGCGATGTGAGGCCATTCTATCTGCCCGACAAAACCGAGGAATATGCCATAACGATTTCTGCCGGTATGGGCGCAGTCAAGGCAACACCCACCCTCAATGATGGCTGGAATCTTACCAGCCTCAGCACCGATGTAGACAGCAAAGCCAATGAGAACATCACAGCGATCACAGGCTTGCTAAAGGAAACCTTGGCCGCCACGCGCGGATTTACCAGCGACAATGGGGCTCCAGCGCCCATGAAGTGCCAAGGCGTCTTCAAGGTCGAATATGACCCATCAGGCAACTTCGCAGGCTTTAGGAAAGTAAACTTGGGCATCAACTAGGGTTGGATTGTGGCTAACGTTCCATTGTCGGACATGGAAATAGAAAAAGTCTAAACATAATGCAGGTCAACCACTATAGAAAGTAGAGTAACGATGTCACCTACTATATCTAGAATATTCTATATAACTTATAATCAATAAGGATTGACGCTCGGCTTCGTTGGTATACCGTCTCTTTTACAAAGAAAGGTAAACTAATGAAGAAGCTAATAATTTTAGCCGCACTAACCATCATGGCTAGCGCATCATTTGCTGATCAATATGTTAATGGCTATTATCGGAGTAATGGCACTTATGTGAATGGATACACTCGGAGCAGCGCCAATAATACGGTTACAGACAACTATTCCTTCAAGGGTAATACAAATCCCTATACGGGCGAGACAGGATCGAATTATTACCGCAATAGTGAATCTTCTCCTTACTACACTGGAGGATCATCCTTTGGCGGGAGTGGTTCCAATGGCTCGTCAAATGGATATGGAAGCTATGGTGGTTACCGGTAGGAAATAATCTTGACCGCAGAACGATCCCATCAATAATCATTCCAGCGGTATTTTAAGACAACACACGCAAAATCGTGCTCTCGCTGACTCCGAACGCTTGCGCTATTTGGGCGCATGGTTCGCCGTTGGCCCGCCGCTCCGCAACCTTTACCCGTTCGCGTGGTCCTAGCTTTGGTTTGCGGCCGAACTTCACGCCCCGGGCCTTGGCCATCGCGCGGCCATTGGCAGTGTTTTCGAGGATTTTCAGCCGATGCAGGCGGGCGGCCCAGCCATAACAATACGCGACCAGGTCGGCGAAATCGAAAGTCGAGTCAATAAACGGCTCGTCCAGGAGCTGAAGCCGCGCACCCGCTTTGACCACCTGCCGGAGGATAAGAACCATATCGAACGGATCGCGTGCAACGCGGTCGGTTACAGTTGCCAACAGTATGTCACCGGGCTTGAGACAAGCAAGGACCCGCGCCAGCTGGGGCCGTCCATCCGTATTCTTGCCGCTACGCTTCTCCTGGAAGATCTGCTCGCAGCCAGCCCTCCGCAGTCTATCAAGCTGATAGGCAAGATCCTGTGCTTCGGTGGAGACGCGGGCATAGCCGTAAATCATGGCCGCCCCTCGCCACCTAGTCTCGTGGCAACAACAAGCATCAACATTGCATAACGCCTTGCACTACTTCTATTTTACCTTCTTCTGCAAACATTCATAAATCACGACTTTTGCAAGTAGGGTGTATTCACATTTTCGGACGATTTTTCTTGTTCATCAAGATAGCTAAATACTTGAATCACCACAACTGATGCTGAAGCGGCCCACCCTGGCCGGATGACCGTCAAAAATCGTAAATTTTGATAACCAGAAAGTGCCAAAGGCAGAGGCCGGACGGCGGTTTCTGCCGTTCTGCCACGGCACGATTCCGCCCCTGCTCACATCAAGGGGTCATAGCTTTCATGCACATCATCACCAAGAATATTCGCGCCGTTTTGCCGGGTACCGCCGGTTCCCTTTCCCATCGGCATCGCACATAGCCAGTCACGAGTACGCCTCGCAGCTCACCCGCATCTGATCTTCAGCGGCAACGGCCCCACGTCCGGCATGGCCACGGATACGGGCCTTCGTCCTTCCAACAGAGGTTCTGCAATGGGAAGTTTCTCTATCTATCACTGGCTGATTATCCTCGCCATTTTCGCCGTCATCATCGTCCTGGCTTCAAAGGGCAAAGGCTCGAACCAAGAGCATGTGAAGGTCAACAGCAAAGCCGAACTGTTCGGCAACGTCCAGAAGTACGCCGCCCTCGGCTACCAGACCGTCATGGACCGGGGACACATCGTCGTCCTCACCAAGAAAATTCCCTTCAACTGGCTTCTCTTCATCCTGCTGCTGTTCATTCCCGTCGTCGGCTGGATTGCGCTGATTATCCTGCTGTTCGGCAACAAGAACAAAGTCCGCACAGTCACCATCGAAGCCCCTGAAAACGCCTGAACCCCTTCCGCTCCCCACCACCGGAGATTTCCCATGAAGTTCAAGCTTGCCCATTATGCTGCCGCGCTCGCGCTTGCCGCCATTACCACCGGTCCCAGCGCCGCCAACGAGGATGCTGACCGCGCTATCTTGCAGCGGAAGGTAGAAGCCTATGCGCAGGATATTTATGCCAAGTATCCGGCCAAAAAGGCTTATCTAATGAACAACAAGACGCCCAAAGGGCAAGGCGCAGTTGACGAAGTGTATGCTGTGATCAGAAAAAATGGCGGAGATTCGATAGCTTACGCGGGCTTTAACCAGGGGGATAACCTCCTCACTCAAGATTATCCCTCTGTCGAGCAAGCCGACGTTGTGTTCTGTGGCTGCACAGCCGCCGAGGCGAAAGCGATAAAGGCTGCCATGGAGAAGCAGGGCTTTAAGGGTCCGTTCGTCCACCTTGTCCTGCCTCAGTAAGAGGAGCGCGCCGTGAGGATGGTCCTTCATTCGATGCTTGGCATCCTGACGGCAACACTTCCCGCCGCTGCCCATGCCGAATCCCGCCCGCCAGTCTTACAGAAGCCGTTCAAGCTCAACCCGGAAACCGGCTGCTTCAGCTACACGGGCAAGGCCGTGGAATTTACCGGCCAGTTCCGGGCGGGAGCCTACGTCGGCATCCTCATGGAAACGCTAGACGGTAGAGGCGGGACGGTGCCGGCCGGACAGGAAGAGCGGATTCCGGCGATGAACGCGCCGGAATACCACCAGCCCGGACCTGTATTCTGGTTCGGTCCCTTGGCGAAAGGCGGCGCACAGTCTATCACCTTCACGCCCACCTATCTGCACGGCTCTCCGGCGCATGTGACCATCTGCGGACGCATGACGCCTCCCTCGCAAGGCCCGCTCACCCCGGAAGAAGCCGCCCGGTTGTACAAACTGGCCGATGATATGGCTGAAAACGACCCCTACTCCCGGGCCTTACTCAAGGAACCGAAAGCGTTACCGGAATAATCGCCGCAAATGCCGAGGCAGGCCGGGGTTGACGCCTGCGGGGCGGCCCAGACTTGTTTAGGTCAGGTCAACATGGCCTGACCGGGCCCGCAGGGCAAACCAGTCGCCCTGCATGGTGTCACCGACGCGCGGGGCCACAGGGCTATGCGGGAGGCCCGGCCGCGTAGCGGGAAACTGCGACACGCGGCGCGGTTTCAGGGCCGAAGCATCGACATGGGGAAGCGGAGGGAAACCTTGGCCGGATTGCCCGGTGTTCCAGTTAGTCGGCCTCTTCTTTTCTTTCGTAAAAAGGATTCTTGGGAATCGAGCCGTCACGCTGGCGGAAGGCAAGGTAGTCCGCCACGATGACGGGCACGATCTGCGCTACGGCCTGCGGTCCGCTGACCCATGCATGTTCTCGTTGGTCTGCGGAATTCAGCTCAAAATGGGGACGAATGGCCGGATAGGAAACGGTCATCTCCCCGTGATCGACTTTAACCGATGCCACAGGGAAATCACCCGTCACAGAGTATACCGCACCCGGATCAGTAGCTTTGAATTCCCGGTCATAGACTGCCGGACCACCCATCGTGAGGCCAACGTAAAAACGGGGGTCACTCATGAACGGCATGGATTTCAACAAATCTTCCGCCTCTTTAAACGCATTGTCGTAAGCCTGATTTTCAGCCGCGCGTTCGAGTGCGCTCCTACCCTTTATGTCCGGCGTCAGCAAAGTTTCATCCTTGATGTATGCGCCGATAGCCTCCGAGAGCATTTCCCTAAAATCCCCGCCCGTCGGAATATCAGGCTTAACCGGGGTCCGGCGAACACGGAACAGAGTTTCGAGAACGCGGGATATGTAGCTGACATTCTCATCTAGCGTGTCTAGCCGCGATTCAATCCAGCCCTGTCGTTCATCGAATAGGAAACGACTATCATACAGGTGCTCTGCCGCAGCGGTCGCTTTCAACCGTGCAACCTCGTCTTCTTCTGTTCTCTGGAGATATTCGGCTATTGCTTTCGCTATTATAGGAGATTTGTCGCTCTTGCTTTCTAAAACATGCTTTTCGAGAACTACATTCAGTTTCTCAGGTATTGATACGCTAAATTTCACAGATTTGTTTGATTCCGATGCTTCAACCAAATCGATTTCCCCCAAAATACTTGACAGATAGGATTATTATCCTATTTAGACATCATCTCATCACGTTTCACCAACCTGCGCCTGGTCGTGCTAGCGCAGCAGAGAGGTTCGCCCTCTCGTGGCAATGGTCCCAAGGAGTTTTTGTGTCCTTTGGCTCTTCGGGACCTTGCCATTCTTATATCCCACGGCCGGTAGGACTCAATCCTACCGGCCGTGGGATACTTTCGTACCGGCGGTAGGATCGTCATTTATTTGATTTTACAGTGTTTTCTTGAAGGATGAAGGGGCTTCGCACGACAGAAGCAATCCGAACCACCAAGAGGACACAAACATGAGACATCCGAATTTATCCCCGCAAATTGCCCACCTTTCTGCCCTACCGACGCGAGATATCTCCGGCACAACAGAAATCGGATCCGCACCGCTCTGGATTTCCGACCCGGAAGTTCATCAACTCTTCGGGCGGCATCGCTGCTACTACACCAGCTCCAACGGCTTCCATCGAAAGGAAGCGGACGGTGTGTTCATCCGCTATCAGCGCAGCAGGGAGGGCACGCTCGGCTATGTCTTCCGCAATCCCCTGAACGGGGAAAACTGGTTGTGGGTCATCAGCCGAAAAACCCGCCAGCCCTTCGCGATCGGTCGCGTCAGCTAACGAACACGGCGGGGCACCAGCCCGCCCTTCCCGACCAATCCGGAGATTCATCATGGCAATTCGCACTACCAGCTCGGGCAGCGCCCCGAAGCCGACGACTCATGCCGCTAAGGCATCGCATGACACAACATCGGGAACGGCTCCGCGCCAGCCCGCTGTCATCGAAATCCTGCCACCGGAGCCCAAGGTCGCGACCAAGGCACCGAAGCCCCTCTCCTTTAGGGCGGTGGAACGCATCCTCGAACGCGCTATTGAAAACAGCGATCTCAAGGGTATCTGCGCTGAGCTGATTGAGTGGGACAAACTGACTGACGGCACCACGGTTGGTGTAGTCGAGGATCAAGATACCGGCGTTCGGTATCACTGGACGGTCTGCCCAAAAACTTTCGAGCCTAAGAACCTCGGTCCGATTGACGACTGACCAATGAACCAACTGCTCGGATTCTTTCTCCGGGTGATCGAGCGACTGCTGAACCTCTACCTGCAAATCCTGGTCGCGGTTCTCTCAGCACTCGGCCGTGCCATCGCCCGCATCATCGCGGACCTGTACGCACGGTGCACCCGTAAATCCAAACGACGCGCGCCATCCCGGCGCGTGTCATTCGAGCGCCGCCGGGGCAATCCCCGGCGTCGCTAACTGATATCTGACAAAACACCTCCCGTAAAAAGTGAACGCCAAGGCGACTATTTGCCGTTTCGTGCCGATTAGGCAGGCAACGTGGTTTGTCCGTGGCGTTCACCGTGTGACAGGTTAACGCCATGGATTTGCTGGTACTCTTACTCAAATCCACCTACTGGATTTTAACGTTTCTGCTGAAAGCCTGCTGGTGGATGGTACGGCTGATATTCCGTTTCAGCCGCAAACGCCGCCGCAAGGGCGGCACGCACGGCTCATCCCGTTGGGCCACGCGCTGGGAGCAACTGCGACGCGGCGCAATCACGGGCGAAGGGGTCATTCTCGGCCGTGGTGCCTTCCGGCGCCTTCTGCGCTTTTCCTCGGACGGCATGGTGATGGTGTTTGCCTCCATGGGCTCCGGCAAGGGTCTTGGCGTGGTGATCCCGTCCCTGCTGACCTATCGCGGGTCGATGGTCGTCACCGATCCCAAAGGCGAAAACTACGAAATCACACGCCGCCGCCGATCAGACTTCGGCAAGGTGCGGATGCTCAACCCCACCGACCTTGAGCATTCCGACCGATACAATCCGATCGAGATCATTCGTATCGGCACGCCGAACGAAGCGGACGACGCAGCCGCGCTGGCGTCACTGATGATCAAGCCGGATGCCCGCGAAGCGCACTGGGACGACAAGGCCGCCTCGATGCTCAAGGTGCTCATCCTGCACACGCTGCATGAGCCTTCAGCCAGCCGTACCCTTGCCGCCGTCCGCCGCCTGTCGGTGGGCACCCCGCAGGTTTTTCTGGCCACGCTGGAAGACATCGCCGACAACTCCCCATCGCTCGCGGCACGCGAAATCGCCGCCGGTTTTCTCACCGCCGCGCTCGAACCGGGCGGAGGCTTTTCAGCCGAGTTCAAATCCATCCTGTCCAATCTCCAGAAGGCAACCGAACCCTGGTCGGCAGGCTCCCCCGCAGGCGTCCTGTCGTCATCCTCCACCTTCGATCTGACGGAACTGACGACGGAAACCTCCACGCTCTTCCTGTGCGTCGATGAGGACGTTCTAACCGTTTACGAACGCTGGCTGCGGGTCATGGTCGGGTGCACGCTGAAAACGCTCACCCGGGCCAAGGTGGCCCCGCCGGAACGCAAGGTCGTGCTCCTCCTTGACGAGGTCGCGGTGCTTGGCCGCCTCGATCCGCTCGAACGGCAATCCGGGCTGCTGCGTGCCTTCTGCACGCCGGTCCTGATCTGGCAGAACCTTCCGCAGATTTACGAGGTCTATGGCCGGGGCGCCGAAGCGTTCCTCGCCAATGCGTCCGCACGCGTGTTTTTCGGGGTCAACGACAATCACACGGCGACATATGTCGCCAATATGCTCGGCAATATGACCACGCTGTCCAGTTCGTCGGGCGTCAGCCACTCGGGAGAACTGTGGGATAGCGGCAACCACCAGAAAGGCCAGTCGGAAAGCGGGTACTGGCTGCTGGATGCCGCCGAGGTCCAACGCCTCCCCCTTACCCGCACCATCGTCAAGTTTCGCAACGTGCCGTATTCCATCCTCGGCCGCCGCCTCGACTATCGCAAGGTGCGGCGCTGGCGCGGCCAATGGGACAACTGGCGGGGAGCAACCCCCAAGCGGCAGCGCTTCCGGGGCTGACCGTGGCTATCTATCACTTTTCCGGGCAGATACTGGGACGCAAACCGAAACGAAATCCAGACGGCTCGTATCGGCCCGGTTCCAAGGCGGTGGCAGCCGCCGCCTATCGCGCCGGGGAACGCTTGGTCGATCGCGCCAACAGCGAAGTTCACGACTACAGCCGTCGCGGCGGGGTTGCCCATTCGGAGATCATAGCTCCTCCCGGAAGCGCACCATGGCTCACCGATCGGGAAACCCTCTGGAACACGGTCGAGGCCATGGAGGTCCGCAAGGATGCCCAATTGGCGCGCGAGTTCAACATGGCGTTGCCTCATGAACTGAGCCAGGACGATCGTCTCGATCTGGTAAGAACCTTCCTCGAGACGCATTTCGTCCGGCGCGGCATGGTCGCGGATTTTGCCTTGCATGACCCCCTGCCCGACCACGGCCAGAGCGAGAAGAACTTCCATGCGCATGTCATGCTGACCTTGCGCCGTGCGACCGCGAAAGGGCTTGATCCCGTCAAGACCCGCGAATGGAACAGCAAGGAATTGCTGAACGTGTGGCGATCCGAATGGGCGAGCGCGTGCAACCTCGCGCTCGAACGGGCCGGAAAGCGCACGAGGATCGATCACCGCACATTGGCAGCCCAACGGGAAGAAGCCTTGGCACGCCATGACAAGGCACGGGCAATGGAACTCAGCCGGACACCCGAAATCCACGTCGGCCCGAAAGCGCGCCAGATCGTGCGTGGCGGCCGAGTTCCGGTCAGTCGGGTACGTGAGGTCAATGCGCATCGAAAGCGCGAGGCTGTGGCTCCGGCCCAGCGTCGTCAGCGCAACTACCCCTCCTTCGACCATGGCTCGCGGCTATCGTGGCTGGAGCAGATCGTCGCCGGAAACAACGTGCAGCTCAAGCGTGACCTCGTGACCATCAATCGCCGTTTCGACCGCATGAACCGCAAGCTCGACCATTGGCAGCGGCGTGTCACCTTCACAGCCGAAGGCGCGATCAAGGGACCCGTTTTCCGGTTCAACCGCTGGAAGGCCGCCCAGGAGGACAAGCAGCGCCGGGAGGCAGCGGCGCGGAAAACGGCTCATGCACGCAAGCGGCTGGACCAGATTGCACAACTCCTTAAGGAACTCGAACGCGCCGCCACGGGCGCCAATCACCGCTACGAGCGGAGCCTGATCCGGGCCAAAGAGGTGGAGCGCTGGGTGCGGCGGGTGCGTCACGGGGGCCGCCCAACGTCGCGGAGACGCGAACGATGGTAGGTCGCGGCCCCGGTACTGGCATCCTTGCCATCCCTAAAAATCACACCCGCAAGGGTGTTCCTTTCCGGCGGATTGCCACAAGCCTGTGGCTGCCGGAGCACCTATGTTGCGAAGCAATGTATAAGTGCGCTCTTACCCTCTCATCCTCCCTTCACACACCGAGCCTGTGGTTCTGCCGCATCCCCGGATTTTTCTCCTGCCGCAAAGGACCTCGCATGTCGCACTCTCCTCTGGTCACCCGCGTCATCGGCAACCTTGCCGCACTCGCCAGCGTCATCCTGCTCATCGGATGGGGCATCGACCAAGCCGCAGGATGGCTCGGCTATAAACCCATGGCCTTCTGTTCATTGCTGCACCCGGTGATTTCGGTCGCCTACTGCGTGGGCGTCCTTATCACCTGCATCGGTGTCACAGTCTGGGTGGTGTCGTTGGGGAAGAGCGCAAGCGGCCTGGGCCTCGCGATCGGCGGTTTCCTGCTCTTCGCATTGCCGCTCGTGCTGCCGCGATACCTTGGAGTGGTTTGTCTATCATAATACCAACGTGACCGCGCTGCGCGCGGTTTGCAGGGGAACCCCTGCACCCCCTCCGTGCCCCACCTCGCCAGTCGTGGTCTCAAGAATCAGCTGGCGTTCTTATACGGATGTGGAACAATGATATGGCTGCCAAGGAGGACGCGCATGTCGAATATACGCCTGACACTGATTGCTAAGACGAAGAACTCTCGCAAGACCAGCTCCCCTTCCCTATTTCGGGGTGAGGATGGACGATTGTTTATCCAAGGTTTCATGGTGAACCGCGAAATCGGCGAAGCTGCTGAAACCCCGTCTGGAGAAACGGTTGTCGAGATCGACCAAAGCCTTATTGATGAAATAAAGAAGAATGCATGAACTTTATCCAGAACGGCCAATTGGTCTCCATGGCGAATGTCGAGCGCGCAATTCAAGAAGATGCGCAACGACAGGTATTTCGTCTGGAATGCCTGCCATCTTATAGAGCTCTTGATGATGAGGAAGATTTGGCTGCTTTCCGCAATGGCGAGCCGCCGAACCCTTCCGGGATGGAAGGCTGGAACAAGGTCATCAAAGCCAATAGTTCGCGTGGCGTCATCACCCAACGCGTCCGGTTAGTGACGCAACCAGTCAGTGAGTACCTAAGGTTTGAGATTATATGGGGCTATCGTTTTTCCGCACCGGCTGGTGAAGACATACGCATCATCGAGGAATATCAGGTGGCAGAGCTTCGCGACGTGAGCGGCTTCCTCCCTGATTTTTGGCTAATAGATGATCATGAAGTGTATGTGCTGCTCTACGATTTCGAAGGTTATCATTTTGGCAACCTGAAGGTAACCGGCGATGCTGCGGTCCCTTTCTGCAAGCTCCGCGATGCGGCGCTCTCTGGCTCTACCCGCCTTGCAGACAGCCCATTTTGGAATATCGCATGACTGGAGAGGGTGGCAGTTCTTCTCTACCCCTCATCATCAGTATCGTTTCCGCAGTTATTTCATTTGCTTCTGCCTATTTCGCCTACTCCCAATATCGCAAGATGGCGAGGCAAATCGCAACGGACGTCTTTTTTCGGGTAAATGATATCAATCGTGATTTGATCAAGCTAGGTTTCGAGGATTCCCGCTTTTTCGACATCTTGGACGGACAGGATGTCCCTGATCCCCGATTGGAACAAAGATACCTGCAACTCTGGCTGAACCAAGCTTCCAGCGCGTTCTCTGCATATGAGGCGGGATTGCTGTCACGTCCGCACTGGATGTTGATGCGCTCAGACTTGCTCGATTTTTTCAGAGACGTCGCAGCCCTTCGGAGGCATTGGACAGAGGTGCGGGCGTATCATACCCCTTCATTTCGTACAGAGATGGATGACCTTCTTAAACAGGCTGAAACTGTCATCAATCCAATCATACAGGAATTTCCATCACATCGTTGGACTGGCCGAGAAGACCTGACTTCAAGCCACCAATCCGGACAGAACGACAATTCTTCAGGTGACATGGCCAGCCAGCCCAACTCCTGAAATTGCATCGTTCCCGCTATGCTGCCGCGCTATCTCGGCGCGGCCTGTCTATCATAATACCAATGCAAACCGCGCTGCGCGCGGTTTGCAGGGGAAACCCCTGCACCCCTCCATGGCGACGCTCCACCTTTCGGTCCTAGCCCCAAGTTAAATGCGGCTTCGACGGTGTTTCAGGGACTGAGCGCGACGCGACTGCAGGAGCCGGGAAGCGGCCTAACGTTGTAGAATCCTACAATTGACGGGCAGCTAACACTTTTGCGAGTAGCGATCAGGCCGGAATGAGATCACATCTCCCGGTGTTGCAGTGTCGGAAACCATTTGGAGGTCAGGCATGTCCCAGGGCGAGACATTCACCTTTTACAGTTATGCACGTGTCGATGAAGACCGTGACGATCGTTGGGCCTATACCGGAATCCCGGAGACATTCTTTTACGACGAGGAAAGTGCCCGTGAGGCGCTTCGCGAGTTGCGAAGAGATGTTGCGAGCGACAAGGACGAAGAGTGGCTGCCTATGCAGCTTGAGAAGATAGAGTGCCTTCCGATCTCGAAGGAAAGCATCTTTGCGCTGCTGAATGACGGCGTAGGCGCGTTTGTGAAGAGCTACGAAATTATCGAGGTTATCGACTAAAACGGCTTGGGCGCGCGCCCGCTCCCTTTACGGGAGTGCGGCGTGAGCCCGCAGGCTGGCGGTCATATGGTGATGCTTCTCCAGCTCGATGCCGAGAAAATCACGTCCACAACGCCGCGCGGCGACGAGGGTGCTGCCTGACCCGCAAAAGGGGTCAAGAACGAGGTCACCCGGCCGGGTGAGCGAGCGAATAATTTCCTCCAGAGGCCGCAGCGGTTTTTGCGTCGGATGCAGCCGATTGCCGGTGCTGTCCCACGGCAACACGTCGGCTAAGGGACTATGAGGCGCTAACGCTGAACCTTTCGCCAGAAGGTAGGCTTGCTCGTGAGTATGGCGCAGATAGCGTTGCGAAGACGCATAGCCCTTGTGGAATACAAGATGCCCGACGACACGAAACCCAGCTTCCCGCCACGCGTCCATGAAGGCATCGACTTTGTTCCAGCCGTAGAAGCTGACGGCAAGGCTACCGGGTTTGAGGACGCGGTACATCTCGGCAAAGGCGGGTTTCAGCCAGTCGTCGTTGGCGTCATTGGCCACGGTGCGGCCCTGGCGGTCGCGATAACGGACAAGGTACGGAGGATCGGTCAGGATAAAATCCACCGCCCCGTTTGGGAGGCGCTGCATCAGGGAGATGCAGTCGCCGTAGAGAATGGTGTTACGAACGGGGCGCATTACGCGTCATCCCGTTCGGTTTTGGGCTTGCGAATGGTCAGGCGTCCGTTGAGCGGAACGGCCGACAGCGTGATATTGAACCCGTCGCCGTCGCTGTGGGACCATCCCGCGCCTATTTTCGTCCAGTGGGCTTTGTCGCCCTCACCTTCGACAACGTAAACGGCGAAGTCGGGTTTGCTCTTTGGGGTCGGTTTCATGATCGGTTCTCCCGTTGGTTATCCGGCTGCGCCTGTCGCGGCCGGTCGGGGGATTTTTGCGACCGCGCGTTCTGAGCCGAAGGCGACCGCAGGCAACGGCAACACGGGAGCGCAGCGAAGGGAGCGGGCAGCCGATTGCCGGCGGCAGAAACCGGGCGCATACCCCGACCGTTCCGGCCGCGTGGCTCTGCCGGTGACGGGGAACGACAGAACGCCGCCCACGGCAAACGCCGCATGCCTTGCGCTGGGAAGGAAGTGACGACAACCGCCTTCATGAGGCGGCAGGACATCAGGGCTACGTTGTTTTGGGTGATTTGGTTGCGGGAGTTGGATTTGAACCAACGACCTCAAGGTTATGAGCCTTGCGAGCTACCGGGCTGCTCCATCCCGCGCTATCCTGTTAGTCATACTCGACACATAGGGCAAGCCCTATTTCGCCCGGTATCGATCTGCATCCTCCCCTTATCCCCAAGGGCATTTTGTCATAGATGCGGACTGATGTACGGGGCTTTTGTCAGAACGCCTGCAACCTGTTCCGAACTGGCAAACTGTCCCCGATCAGCCTCCGCCAATCCGGCCTCGATTTCCACCATGTGCGCCTGATGTACAGCCTCAAGGGGGCAAAGGCATCCTCAAGGGAACCCCCTTGGAGTCGTCACGCATCAGTTCCGCACAACGTTCCGGCAGGTCGGCTAGCCAATCCTCATAGGCTTTATCCTGATTGTCCGGCATCCGTTCCCCCTCCCCTTAGTCGTTTTCTGCACTGGCCGCCTTTTCATTCAGTGCAGCCAGATCATCCATGAGGCGTACCGGCAAATCCATCTTCTCATACAGGATGCTCATCACACCCAGGTCACCGTTATCCAGTTCTCGGAAAAACACGTAATGATGCTCGTAACGACTGAAATACGCCTCGCGCTTCACGTCGGCAGGGACCGCAAGCTTTTGCGGCAACTTCCGCCAAATCATCCGGTTGTCGCATAACCGCTGCAAATGGAGGTGCAAGCCCGTGATATAGGCCACGGCCTGCTTCTCACCCCAATCCTTGACGGTATTTTCCCAAATCTTATCCTGCGCGGCATCCGCACGCGGGTAAAACCGATAGGCGACCATTGTTAGCGGCGCTGGTTACGACGGATGACATCCTCGGCCGTGACGGTGACGAATTCACTGTCATCGGCCCGCATAGCGGGGGCCAGTTCCTTCTGCAGGGTCTCCCACGCTTCCTCGCGGGTCTGCAAGTCGCGACGGATCAAGGCGCGAATATACTCACTGGCATTTTCGTAGAGACCGCCCTCGCCGATCTGCTGCTGAAGGTGGGCTTCCAGTTGGCCGCTCACCCGCACATGAATGTTTCCCGATGCCATAAGCATATCCTCTCGTTCTCCTTTTATTGTGGGTTTTGTAACACATATTGTCAATATTCTTCACATGAGTCCAAATGGCTCCGACCACACCGCGAGGGCGTGGCCGGACTGAGAGAAGGCTAAACCTTCTATGAGCGCCCCGCCAAGCGGGCGCTTCGAACCGGCAAGCGGTTCGTCTGGACACCCGTTCGGGTGCCTCTACGAGGCTGTGGAGCCTCGTGTCCGTGCAGGGGCGGCGGTGCCGCCGCCCTCGGCATCTTCCGTGCCCGGTTAGCCCTCTGCTTGGGCTTGCGGGCGTTGATGACGGAAGCGTCCAAAGTGGTCTTGATGTGCGCCGCGTAGAATTTCTCGATCATTTCGACGCTCGTGCGGCAGTTTTTGGCAATGGCGTAGACGTCTGCGCCTTCCATGAGCCGAAGGCATATATAAGTGTGACGTAGGCTGTAGGCTGTCCGAGGTTTGCCGTCCCGGTCCAGCTTGAGATGCTGTGCATCAAGAAGATTGTTGAACATCTTGAGATAATTGCCGGGAAAGAGCAGATCAGTCGGCGCCGGAAGCTCTCCGTCCTCGCTTTTGCCCTTTCCGCGCACAGGCTTCAGGCGATCGCGCAGCCGCTCATAGGGCTTCACCGCGCCGGGCATGGACTTGCACCAGCCAATGCCGCGCTTGCCGCGCACTTCGATTTCAAGGATGCGCTCGCGGGTATCCGGGTCCACGACAATGGTCACGTCCCGATGCTGGAGCTGCTTGGCCTCATCGGGCCGAAGACCGGTATTGCCCATGAACAGCACGAAGTCGTGCAACTGTTCGGCTTCCCAGCGGAAGTGCTTGTTCTTCGGCTCCTTGGCGTTATGCCGGGTAGCCTCGTAGAGTTGCTTGTATTCGGCCGGGCTAAACCACGGCCTGTGACTGATCTTGCCTTGTGTCTTATAAGGCGGCGACAGGTCGGGAAGATGGCTGAGCCACTTATGGCGAATGGCCGTCTTTAAGACCTGCCGCAAGGTGCCAACTTCATCATGCAGGGTGCTGCGCGATGGCGGCTTTCCGGTCTTGGAGGTCGTCATCCGGTGAACGCGGTAGTCCTGAACAGTACCGGCGTTGATCTCGGACAGGCCCATCTTGCCGAAGAACGGGTTCAGGTGGAGCCGCAAACGGATGCTGTGGCCTTCCACCCACTTGGGGCTGCGCTCACCTTCGGTGATGACGGCGTATTCCTCTTCGAACTTCTTGGCACCCTCCGCGAAGGTCTTCTCGGCCTTGATCAACCCTGCGGCTGATTTGCCCCGCAGGCCAAGATACCAGTCTTCCGCAAACGCTTTCGCCTGTTCCAGTCCGGTTTCCTTGGTGCTGGCACGGTACTGGCGGCCTTTTACGGACGCCGAGCAATGCCAGGTGAGCCCCCCGCGCCGGTAGACATTGACCTTCCCTCCGAGGATTTCGTGGCTCGCCATACCGGCCCCCTGCTTGTTTTCCGTTTTCGATATGGGAACAGGGAATCACGACCTCAAGGGACCAGTCAAATCGGCGCCGGGTTTTGTGCTAGGTTTGTGCTAGGGGTAAAAACGACTTCGGCCTCCGAGTTGGAGGCCGATAAACTCTTGATAATCTTGGAAAACTTTGGTTGCGAGGGCTGGATTTGAACCAACGACCTTCAGGTTATGAGCCTGACGAGCTACCGGGCTGCTCCACCCCGCGTTAGCTGTTTTCCCGGGTCGGCAGCCCGGTTTTTGTTTGTTTTTCCGTCCTCGGCTTGCGCCTGCGGTCGGCCGGGGCTG
>NZ_JADYVD010000175.1 GCF_020193575.1 Ensifer sp. IC4062 | reverse complement strand
GGGGGGGGGGGGGGGGGGGGGGGGGGGGGGGGGGGGGGGGGGGGGGGGAACCTCGCGAGACCAACTTCTTGATGGCGCCAGGAACATCGGCACGAGTATTTGCTCCCACATAACCCCGGAAGGCCCGTGCCGTTCATCGTGTCATCGAGCACCATCGGCGCGGTCACTCCGGAAAGTCGCAGAGCCCCGGTGAAGGACGTCGTTTTCC
>NZ_JADYVD010000174.1 GCF_020193575.1 Ensifer sp. IC4062 | reverse complement strand
CGCCTTACGTTGGCGTTGTGTTCGTCCAGCGTCGCGGCAAAGACATGGCCACCGGTTCCATCTGCTACGAAATAAAGTTCAGGCGTTCGCGAAGGATTGGCGACCGCTTCGAGTGCCGCGCGGCCCGTTTCCTTTTCGACGATCGAGGCCAGCGTCACGAACTCCTCGACGGACGAGACCGGAAGATCGGGGTCGCGCATTTCCCAGATCTGGTCGACCAAGGCCTTCTGCGCCGCGATCAT
>NZ_JADYVD010000173.1 GCF_020193575.1 Ensifer sp. IC4062 | reverse complement strand
GACGAACATCTACAATCGCCGCCACTTCTTCCTGACCGGCCCACGGCTCGTCGAACAGTGCCTGAGGCGCGGCGAGAGCACCGCGATCGCCGTTCTCGACATCGACCATTTCAAGCGCCTCAACGACCGAGAAGCGCTGCTGGCGCAAAAGACCGGCGAGATCGTAGCGCGACGCCTTGTTGGGATCGACGAGCAGTATTGTCGTGCGCCCCTCGGTCAGCGCCCGGTCGGCAGCGGCGATC
>NZ_JADYVD010000172.1 GCF_020193575.1 Ensifer sp. IC4062 | reverse complement strand
CGGCAAACAACGTAATCGCCAAGTCGCCCTTCTGGAAGCCATAGGTGTCGTTGAAGGGTTTGAAGTCGTCAAAGTCGCAATAGCAGAAGTAGCGCGTCTCATCTCCGTCGAGGATCGCATCCTGCACGAATATCACGTCAAGGAAATGATCTATCATCCCTTCGGCCGGGATCTGCTGAAGAACCGCATCTACCAGCGGCGGATCTCGCATTTCGTCAGTCCCGCGCCGATTGCCGATCTCGA
>NZ_JADYVD010000171.1 GCF_020193575.1 Ensifer sp. IC4062 | reverse complement strand
GTTCAGCGCCTTGGGCGCAAGGCCGACAAGCTCCTTGCCGCGATAGCGGGCCGAGCCGGTCACGGTGCCGTTCTTCGCCAACAGTCCCATGATACCCATCATGGTCTGGCTTTTTCCCGAACCGGACATCCTGATCGCCGACGAACCGACGACCGCGCTGGATGTCACCATTCAGGCGCAGATTCTCGATCTTCTGAAGTCGCTGCAGAAACGCTTCGGCATGGCGATCGTGCTGATCACGCAC
>NZ_JADYVD010000170.1 GCF_020193575.1 Ensifer sp. IC4062 | reverse complement strand
ATGGCCGAGGGGGCGAAATTGCCGTCGGAAGCGCGAATCTGCCGCGACTTCCAGGTTTCCAGGCCGGTCGTCCGCGAGGCGCTGATGCGGCTGCAGGCGGACGGCCTGGTCGTTTCGCGGCAGGGCAGAGGGGGGTATCGACACCCATGTCGCCGATTTTCGGCATTGCGATCTTATCCGATCCCATGCCGGCACCCGTCGCCCAAGAGCCCGGCGCCTTAGCGGCGCCATCTCCGGTACCATC
>NZ_JADYVD010000016.1 GCF_020193575.1 Ensifer sp. IC4062 | reverse complement strand
GAGCGACAAAACGAAGACGTTCCTCCATCACCGAACACTCTCTCCACGGCATCAACACCTCCGACCAAAGCCGAAAGTGTTACCCATGTGTCCGGTACGAAACGTTACCTATGTCTCGGGTCGCTCACAGGAAGAAATCTCCATCGGTTAAGACTCTCCCGGTCGAGTCTCTCTGGCCAATTTCACATTGCGCACCCTGCAACTGAATTCCCTAATGACTCGCGCTTCCGGCAGATAGGCGTAAACTAGGTTCATCATCGGCAAGTGGTACGGGCGCCGATGGCCGGAAGTTCGTCACGCTTTCGCCCCGGTAAGGGAAAGCGCAATGCTTGATCTTCAATTCACACACACTCGACCCGCCATCTATCCTGCTCAACTGGTGCATCTGCGCAGGGTCTTTGACGACGAACTTATACGCAGAGGTTGGTCGCGGCGAGGCGACCGCGCGGAGAATCTCGCAAGCCAGATCTTTTACCTTTACCAAGCCGGGACGCGGTCCTCGCACGAGCTTCGTGACAGGCTCAGAGAGTACGAGTCGTGACATAGACGGGCGGCGACCTGCGAGTCTGCACCTGCCGACATCATCGGAACGTTGAAGATTGCTCAGGATGAGAGGGGAGCGAGGCGCGCACATTCCTCACCGTGGCGTGCTGCGGATCTCTTCATTTTTCACAGGGACCCCTGCAACAGCGTGCCTCTCTGCCGCCAGCAAGCGGCATCAGTAAATCGGTTTGTCGAAACGAGCATGCGGCAAGTCCGTAGTTCGTACTCAATGGCGTAGCTGTAAGCCTCCTGCTCATAACCGTGAGCGAGACTCCTGCAAAAGGCGTGCACCTTATTGCTGTCGTTTCGGTCTGCTTCTGCGAGCCGGTAAAGCTGGTCTATCCGCCTCTCAGCCCCAGTAGACGTCTCACCGCGGGCGGTGTCTCGACTTGCGAACACGGCCAGTATGCCGGCGAAGGCCAAGAGCACGATCTGGATATTTCTCACGACCTCACCCTTTCAAGGCGTATTGAAGCGGCTTCGCACCAAGATTTAGGTGGCGTGCTCTGGTGCCCGCCCGGCTCCCTCAAGATGCGGTCACCAAAGAACGTCGTACAGGGTAATAAAAACAATCATTCCAATGCAGAGTGCGGGCGTTGACCTGATTGCAAACTCGACCGGTCTGAAGCGATACCCGAAGCTTCCAACATAAGATCTCATGATTTTTCCTTCCTGCGGTCTGCCTTACGTCTGGCTGATCCGCTGCCGGTTCTCCTTCAGGAATGCATGGTCAGCACTCTCAGCCGTTCGACGTTTCGCTCGCCGGACTGGAAAATCGAGAACAACCGAGCAGCAAGCGCTTCCGCCTCCTCCCCGCAGTTGGGCAGTTGACGTTCCTCCAGCAGCTGCTCGAACAAAAGGGCGAGCAAATCGATCTCGCCACGGCGCAAGGATTGTGGATGGTGGACACGAGGCACAGCGCCAGACTCCATTACTTGGGGCGAAAGCGCTATGATCTTCCAGGCATCGGCGCCCATATAACGAGCCGATGATGAAGGTAGGGTACGCCTATTTT
Source organism: Ensifer sp. IC4062 (assembly GCF_020193575.1). GTDB lineage: Bacteria > Pseudomonadota > Alphaproteobacteria > Rhizobiales > Rhizobiaceae > Sinorhizobium. The sequence goes on along the minus strand of NZ_JADYVD010000016.1, from coordinate 139,350 downwards.
CAGCAAACGCGAGTCCTTTCCGTATTACGCCGCAGAGCACTGTTTCTGTCTCCGCCAGCGCAAGACGGATATATTTTCATCACGTGCGGCGGCAGGTGTCGCCTTGATGCCGGTCAAGCTCCCGCGGCGCGCTCCGAACAGGTTTACGTATGTCGCACCGGCACGCGCGCAGCGCTGGATTGTCACGTGCCTCAACTGGCTAAGGGCATACATGATCCAAACAAGGGAAAGCCGGTCCCACATTTCAACCACGCGCCGGCAGCTCAAGCGGCTTTCTTTCCAGCAGCGCTATTGCGAGGTGCTCGCGAGCGGCCGGGGCGCAGTTGTTTCCAGTCGGGACTCATGCGAGCCGATCGACATTCTGTTGCCTCGCCAATTGGCGGTGCCCGCCAGCCAGCCTCGAACCCATATTATCGGGAGCAATGCATCGCGCGTGAACATGGCGATGAGCGACCATCGGGAAATGTGCCAGTTCTTTCGGTAGGCGAGGGCGAGTTCCGGCAAGTAAGCAGCGCCGACGACAAAACCAGCGATGGCCAACGGGCTGCGGCCCGCAACGACAGCGGCGATCAGCGACAGCAGAAGGGGCGGCATCACGCCGAGCAGGATTTCCGGCGAGTAGAAGTGAGGAAAGGTAACGCGTCGAAGCCTTGCCCAGCGGCACTGACGCGCCCAGACCTCGCGAAATGTCCTGGTTCCCAGCGGCTGTTCGAACGGTGAGGAAACCAGGTGCACTTTCAAGCCGAGGCTTCTCACCAGTTTCGTTGCAGCCGCATCCTCGGCGACCTGCGACGCCAGCGCCTGAATACCACCGTGGGCATCCAGCATGCTTTTGCGCCAGAGCATGCTCTTGCCCTGCGCAAACCCGAATCCAAGGGCTTCGCCGGCGTATTGCCACCGCGCCTGGTGGGCGTTGAGGAACGCACATTCAACCTCCGCCCAAAAACCATGCGGACGTGATCCAAGCGGGGTCGAGCACACGAGGCCGGTATCCCGCCGCCATGCTGCCATCAAACGAATGAGATAGTCGACCGGCATGAGAACGTTCGAGTCGGCGAGGACCACCCATTCATGCGAAGCCGCATTCCAGCCTTTCACGCAGTTGTTGAGCTTGGGATTGGCGCTGATCAGGTCGTCGCCGACAAGAATTGTTACGGGAATGGCTGGGTGGCGCTCACGCGCTTCCTCGATCAATGGGATCACGGCATCCTCTGAGTCGGCGATGCAGAAGATGACTTCGTAGTCGGGCCAATCCAGCCGAAATGCGCTCTCGAGCGTTTCCTGGGAAAATTCCTCGAGGCCGCAGAGCGGCATCACGACAGAAACAGGAGGTCGATGCAGCGTCTCAGGCTGAGGCCCCAGACGCGGCCAGATACGCCAGCCCGCAATCATCAAGCTCAACACATTGATAGCAAGGAACGCACCGGCGGTGGCGAATAAATTCAGCATCATCTACCCAGCGACGAGTCGCGGCGCCATTCCGACGAACTCAGGCACCGGATTAACATCACCGTAAGATGACATGCCGATGACAGCCGACGCCAAGACCCGAGCGAGGGTGCGCGCTTGTCGAGGTGGCCCTCTGCTGCATCGAGACAAGTTCCCGCGCCCGCGGAACCAAAACCCCGCCACCTGCGTTCCTTGAAGGCTATCCGGGAGGCGAAACATGACACATGCTGATATTAGAACGCTCGACAAGTCTCGGGCGAAGCATGTTTGGGATGTGGCAGAATATTGCAGGCGGACTGGCATACATAAAGCCGAGGAAAGGCGCCTGATCAAAGTACTCGGCAAGTATGCATCGAGTCACGAGCTGCAGATGAACATCGTGCGGCCTCAAAGCCGCGTCCGCTGACTGGGTAACATCTGGGCGCATATATTTGCCGCACGGCTCCTTAACTGGAATCGTGAGGTAACTTGTTTTAGGTCGAAAGCTGTAACGTTTGGCGAGAGACGCCCCGAGGAGGCGCGCGTGTGGACGGTTCTGGTCGGAGTTTTCCTGATTGTCTGCGGCATGCTTCTGATGGTGCGGGAAGCGCTCAGTCGTCGGCGCTTGAGCAGCCCGTCACGCGCCTCCGAAGGCGGGGCCGGGCCGACGCTCGAGCCCTCAAGGCAGGGCGTGGCATTTCTCGGCTTCACCCGGAACTGGCCTGGCTTGGCTCTGATGGCAGTCGGCGCCGTCCTACTGCTTTTTGGTTAGCGTAGTTCCGCTCGGAACCACGTACTGCAAAATTCTACAGCGCCCTTTGCGCGTCTGATTAGTCGCGCGGCGCTGTAGGGGCCGGGCGCTTTGCCGCGGCAAGCTGCTTGCGCGCCGCGCCGGGAGTGAGGGAAAACGCCTCCCTGAATTTCCGGATGAAGTGAGACACGTTCTCGAAGCCGGTTTCGAGCGCAATGTCGATCAAGGGCTTTTCCGTGGATGCAACCAGTCGCATCGCCGCGTCGAGGCGGAGTTTCAGATAGACCGAAACCGGGGTAGCGCCGAGCTCGTTCTGGAACAGGCGCTCGAGTTGCCTGCGCGATATGCCGAGCGCGTTCGCCACATCGTCTATGCCGATGATGTCCTCAAGATGCTGCTCCATCACCATGAGCGCGAGACTGATTCGTTTGTCCTGCACGGTGACCGCGCCGAGCGGATTGCGCGTTTGCATTTCCGTGGCGTCTCTACGGCGCGTGATCTGCATGATTTCAAGCGCATTGCGCTCGGCTTCCTCGCCGACATGTTTGCGGATCAGATAAGTGGCGAGGTCGGCGACGCTGCTGCCGCCGGCGCAGGTGATCACATTACCGTCCTCGACAAAGATATGTTTTGACGTCACTGCGATTGCGGGGAAGCGTGATCGAAATTCATTGTGATGCAGCCAGCTGACGCAGGCGGAATGTCCATTGAGCACCCCCGCCTCGGCCAGAATGAAGCTGCCGGTGCACACGCCGATGATCGGCACGCCCGCCCGTGCCGCCCGGTGAAGATAGTTGATCGTTTCACGGTCGATCGGTTCTTCGACGTTGAGCCGCCCGCCAACGACGGCGATGTAGCTGAATTCGGTCGGCGGACGGAGCGAGGCCGTGGGCGCCACCTGGATGCCGCAGCTGGACATGACGAAGTTTCTCGTACTGCCGAGCACCTCCCAGTCGCAGTTCACCCGGCCCGACTTGTCCTCGATATCGCTGCCAAGCCTCAAGGCATCGGCAAACAGGGAAAAGGCGCTGAGCGTGAAGCTCCGTGCGAGAATGAAGCCGACGCGCAGCACCCCTTGACCGGCGGGGTTCCTCTTCGCGACCGCCTTTTTTCCTATCAGAGTCGTTTCCAACGCGATGCAATCCATTCCTGGGCACTAAGCATGCGTGCGTGGCCCATCAACGACGCATGATACCAAGCGCAAGCGCCTATAGGTAGTCCGCTCACGTTCCGGAACTGGCCGAGAAACTTCGGGTGTTCCCGTGTCTTCATCCGCGCCGATCTGTACCGTAAGCGGGCTAATCCCCATGTATATGATGATTTATTAACCGATTTGTCGGAAAATTGTCATTGTCCGATCGGCGCGGGCTGAGCGCATCGGGTGCACCGTTTCGCAGCTCTGGCGGTTAGATTCGTTCATCGGGGAATGAGGCTGGGATGTACGAAATGACGGAACATATGATGAAGGTGCTCATGAGCATCATGGCCGCGCTTTCGCTCGGCTCGCTGATGTTCCTTATAGCCGTGCTCTAGGATTTTGGACCTGGAGCATCGTTTCTGCTTTCAGGAAACCACGTGAAAGCAGAACGCTTTAGCTGTGGGCAGCATGGACCGGTTTGCAGGTTTGCTGCGTCAGGGATAAAGATAGAGCTGGTCCCACTGTTCTCGCGGCACAAGTTCCCCGATCTTGTATTCAAACGACAACACGTCGAGGCGCTCTGCATTGGTGCGGCACTTGAACGCGAGCTTGTACCACTCGCCCCCCACTTCGGAACACTGCGCCCGGGGCCTTCATCTTGTCGCCTTTGAAGATTGGATCGGCGAAGGTGTAGGCGATCACCTTGTCCGGCTTGAACGACGTCTTGTCGGCGCTGATCCGTTCCATCGCCTCGGTATCGCAACGCTGCTCCAAGCGTGTCTGCGGGTCGAGCTTTTCGAACTGTCGCGCCAGAGACTGATCCATCGCGGCTGCCGGATTTGCCAACAACAGGCCGAGCGCGAATGCACAGGCAACTTTCATTCTCGGTGTTCTCCTCCGAATGAGCGGCTGCTCATTTTTCCAGGTAAGCGCTAGACACGCGGCGGCCGTGCGAATCGCTATCCGCTCGGCGTCCGAGGTTTCAATTAAGCTCTGCGGCTATTCCAAGGCTGAAACGTCGACCCATTCCGCTCCGGTTAATTCCGCGATGCGGTCGGGGCTGATATGGACTGCGGCATTGGTCGCGCCGGCCGCGGGGACGACGACGTCGTAGGCCTTCAGGGACTCGTCGCAATAGACATTGTGCGGCTTGGCCAGACCGAAAGGACAGACGCCGCCGACCGGATGACCCGTTTCCGCCTCCACCTCGTCGAAACCGAGCATGCGGGCCTTCGTGCCGAAGCGGGCCTTGTATTTCTTGTTGTCGAGCCGGGCGTCGCCGCGCGTGACGATCAGGATGACGTCGTCTCCGACCTTGAGCGCCAATGTCTTGGCGATTTGCGCGGGCTCGACACCGTGGCCTTTGGCTGCAAGTTCCACGGTGGCGGTACTTTGCGCAAGTTCGATGACATTGATGTCAGGAGCGTGTTCGGAGAAGAACTGTTTGACGGAAGCAAGGCTCATCGGGGCTATTTATGCGGCAAAACAGGTTATCGGGAAAATGCGAACGCATGACGGCAAGCCGGGATCGCGCTCGCTGCAGACGGGTCAGTGTTTCAATCGTCGTTTGAGGCGTCAAGATCCTCGGGCCGCCGCCCTTCCTGCTGCGGCGGCAGATAGCCGTGGCTCGCGAACCACTTCTCGAGAATAGTCGAAATCGCTTGTTCGCGCGTCAGCATGCCGGGATGGTCGGTGATGAAGGACTTGAGCGCCGTCTCGATCTTTGCGGCATAGAGTTCGGTCATGTTTGCCTCCGCTTGCAGCGCCGAGCGTCCTTTTCAGACGCGCAAAGGTTCGCTGTAGCACTTCGAATTGTTGCATGTTTTTATCCTTGAATCGGCTCCGATTTAAGGAAACATGCAGCGGTTCTTGCGAGGCGGTCCGCAATCTCGGCGCGGATCGCAACGGTTATTTCCGCAGGCTTATGCCTGTTTGACGATGCGGATCAGCACCAGAAGGATGATCGCGCCGATCGTCGAATGAATGATCGCGGAAAGGATGCCAGTCCCGAGGCTGATGCCGATCGCGGGAAAGAGAAAGCCGGCAATGAAGGCGCCGACGATGCCGACGACGATGTTGCCGATCAGTCCAAAACCGAAGCCGCTGACGATCAGACCGGCAAGCCAGCCGGCAACCGCGCCGACGATCAGGAATACCAGGATGCTTTCAATACCCATGAATCGCTCCTCTCCATTGGATCCATAGGAAAGATAGATCAGTGTTTGAAATCAGATAGGGGGCAATTTTATCGCGCGGCGATTTTTCACCAGTTTCCGACCGGCCGGTACACGCTTGGAGCGTTCCGCCATGGGATCGGGAGCGACCGCTCGCGGCCGCTCCCAATTTGATTAGACGATGCCGCCGCCACCGCCGGCGACCGCCGGCCGCTCGCCCGCTACCTTGGCGCGGTAGCCGCTCGCACGGTAGGTCGCGACCGGCGCGATCGCACCGCCATGCTCGAGGCGTGCCATCGCCAGGATCGGTTCGACGTCCGTCCTGAAGGCGGCCTTGAGCGTTTCCGACGCCATCAAGGCATCGTTCTCCTGCTGGTAGCCCTCGAGCGCCTTACGATCGACGAGAAGAGCCTGGGCATAGGCGCGGCAGACTTCCATCGCGCTGGTGATCAGGCTCTCGATCGGATCCGTCACGTTGTGGCTCTGGTCGAGCATATGGGCGGGATTGAAGCCATCCACACCGCGCACCTCGGCGTCGACCAGTTCGTTGAAGACCAGGAACAGGCGATAGGGATCGATCGATCCGGTATCGAGATCGTCGTCGCCGTATTTGGAATCGTTGAAGTGGAAGCCGCCGAGCTTGCGGAACTGGATCAATCGGGCGACGATCATCTCGATATTGACGTTCGGCGCGTGGTGGCCGAGATCGACGAGGCAGAAGGCCTTGGGCCCTAGTTCCTGTGCGATCAGGTAGTTCGTGCCCCAGTCCTGCACCACGGTCGAATAGAAGGCCGGCTCGTACATCTTGTGTTCGGTGAAGACGCGCCAATCGTCGGGAAGCGCGGCGTAGACTGCCTTCATTGCTTCGAGATAGCGCTCGAAGGCGCGCGTGAAGTTGCTCTGCCCGGGAAAGTTGGAGCCGTCGCCGATCCACACCGTCAGCGCCTTCGATCCCAGCGCCCTGCCGATCTCGATGCATTCGAGATTGTGCTCGACCGCTTGGCGCCGAGTCGCCGCGTCGCTGTGCGACAGCGAGCCGAACTTGTAGGAATGGGCCTGGCCCGGCACATCGGAGAAGGTGTTGGAATTGATCGCATCGAAACCTAGGCCGAGCGCCACCCCCTTCTCCTTCAACGCCGTGAGATCGGATACCTTATCCCACGGTATGTGCAGCGAGACGGTCGGCGTCGCCCGCGTCAACTGATGGATGACGCCGCAGTCTTCGAGCTTGTCGAAGATATTGCGCGGTTCGCCCAGGCCGGGAAAACGAGCAAAACGCGTTCCGCCGGTGCCGACACCCCAAGAGGGGACGGCAACGCCATAGGCGGCAACCTTTTCCTTAATGGAGTCAATCTCGATGCCGCGGCGGGCAAGCCTTTCGCCGAGGCTTTCATAGTCTCGGAGGAGTGCGTCCCGCCGGCTCGCATTCTCCGCCTCGACGACGGCCTTGCTGATCATCTCGGTCATGGCAGCCTCCGGTTCAGCGCGTGAACGACTGGGCATTGCCCGCATCGACATTGACGATGTTGCCCGTCGACTTTGCCGACATATCGGAAGCGAGGAAGTAGATCGCTTCGGCAATATCCTCCGGGAAGACGCTGAGCTTCAGCATGGAACGCTCGCGATAATGAGCCTCCAGGTCGTCCACATCCATCTTGTAGGCGGCAGCGCGCTGCTCCTTCCATTCGCCGGTCCAGATCTTGGAACCGCGCAGCACCGCGTCCGGATTGACGACGTTGACGCGGATCTGTGCCGACGCCCCTTCGAGCGCGAGGCAGCGGGCAAGATGAATCTCTGCGGCTTTCGCCGTGCAGTAGGCGGACGCGCCCGGCGAGGCGGCAAGGCCGTTCTTCGAGGCGACGAACACGACATTGCCGCCGGCCTTCTGGTTGCGGAAAACGCGGAAGGCTTCGCGCGAGACCAGGAAATAACCGGTCGTGAGAATGTCGATGTTTTTATTCCACAGCGCCAGGCTCGTATCCTCGATCGCCGCCGACGAGGCGAGCCCGGCATTGGAGACGAGAATGTCCAGACCGCCGAAGGCGAGAAGCGCGTCGCCGAAACCAGCTTCAACCGCCGCCTCACTGGTCACGTTCATATTGAGAGAGCGGACGAAGTCCTTGCCATAGCGGCCGGCCAGTTCGGTTTGCGCAGCCTCAAGCGCCGTTTCATCGATATCCGCGAGAACGACGCAGGCGCCTTCCTGCATCAGCCGGTTGGCCGTCGCCTTGCCGATACCGCCGGCGCCGCCGGTGACGAGCGCAATGCGGCCGGCGAGGCTCTTGGGCTTCGGCATGCGCTGGAGCTTGGCTTCCTCCAACAGCCAGTATTCGATGTCGAAGGCTTCCTGCTCGGGCAGGCCGACATAGGTCGACACGCCGGAGGCGCCGCGCATCACGTTGATCGCATTAACGTAGAATTCGCCGGAGATCCGCGCCGTCGCCTTGTCCTTGGCGAAGGTGATCATGCCGACGCCGGGAACCAGGTAGACGACAGCGTTCGGGTCGCGCATCGCCGGGCTGTCGACGCGCTTGCAGCGCTCGTAATAGGCCGCATAGTCGGCGCGATAGGCGGCAATCGCCCCGGAAAGCCCGGAAAGCGTCGTGTCGATATCGGGGCTGGCTGGATCGAAATCGACGACCAGCGGGCGGATTTTCGTTCTAAGGAAATGGTCGGGGCAGCTCGTTCCAAGTGCGGCGAGCGATTCGAGATTTTTGGAAGTCACGAAATCGAGGACGGCCTGGCTGTCGTCGAAGTGCCCGACCTTCTTCTCGTCTGCGCTGATCAACCCGCGGATGACCGGCATCAATCGCTTGGCGATCGCGGCGCGCTTGGCGCTATCCAGCGTCGGCCTTACCGCTCCGCCGAAGGCCGGTGCCGTGTTCTCGCCTTCGAACCAGGCAATCGCGCGGTTGATGATTTCGATGGTCGTTTCGTAGGCTTCCTTGGCGGTGTCACCCCAGGTGAAGAGGCCGTGGCTTTCCAGGACCACGCCGCGAGCCTTCGGATTTTCGAGGCAGAATTTTTCGAGCCACAGGCCAAGTTCGTAGCCCGGCCGCTTCCAGGGCAGCCAGCCGATCTCGTCGCCGAAGATTTTCTGCGTCAGCTCCTTGCTGTTCGAGGAAGCGGCGATCGCGATGATCGCATCCGGATGCATGTGATCGACATGGGCCTTCGGCACATAGGCATGCAGCGGCGTGTCGATCGAAGCGGCGCGCGGATTGAGATTGAACGTGCAATGCGGCAGGTAGCCGACCATCTCGTCTTCAAACTCGACACCCCGGTAAATGCCTTTCAGGGCGCGGAGCTTATCCATGTAAAGGGTCGCGAAGCCGTCGAGCTTGATGGTGCCGACGTCGCCGCCCGATCCTTTGACCCAGAGGACCTCGACCATTCCGCCCGTCAGTGGATCTTTTTCCATGACCTTGGCCGAGGTATTGCCGCCACCGTAATTGGTGATCCGCTTGTCCGATCCGAGGAGATTCGAGCGGTAGAGGAGCTTCTCCGGCTCGCTCATCCCTGTCACCTTGGCCTCATCCCAGAGATTGGCCAGGCGAGCGCCCTGTTGCTTGTCGAGCATGTTGAATTCCTCCCGGTAAGCTATCCGGCGGCAGTAGGACCGCGGCAACATGATTGGCATCAGATCACACGGTCGGTGCGCGAATGTCAATCAAAAACGATCAAATTCATTCATATTGCGCTGCACAATGAAAAATTATGATCGATACTGATTGACAATGCTCGGGACTGATGGAAGCATGCGGGGCATCGGAGGAGCGAATGCACGAAAAAGAAAGACATAGGATCATCCTGTCTGCGGTTCAGGAGAAACCGGTCGTGACGGTGCCCGAACTCGTCGAGCTGACCGACAGCTCCGAGGCGACGATCCGGCGCGATATTGCCGCTCTTCACGTGCAAAAACGCCTGCGCCGCGTACGCGGTGGTGCCGAGGCGATCAATCCGCCGCAATTCGTCGGCCTCGCCGGCCGCCCGTTCAGCGTCAACGAGGGCCTGCATGCCCGCGAGAAGCAGGCGATCGCCAAAGAGGCGGTGGCGCTCTGCGCGGACGGAGAGCCGATCATCATCAACGGCGGCACCACGACCTTCCAGATGGTGCATTTTCTTGCCAACCGCCGGATGCAGGTCTTCACCAATTCCTTTCCGATTGCCGAGCACCTGCTCAAGCATTCGAAGAACACGGTGATGCTTTCGGGAGGCACGATCTACCGCGAGCAGAACATCATATTGAGCCCCTTCGACAACGACGTGACGCGCAATTTCTATGCGCGCCGCATGTTCATGGGGGCACAAGGGCTCGGGCCCCTGGGACTGATGGAGGCGGATCCGCTTCTGATCCAGGCCGAGCAGAAACTGATTGATCAGGCCGATGAACTGGTGGTGCTGGTCGATTCCTCGAAATTTCACAGGCGCTCGAGCCTCATACTTTGCGGGCTCAAGCGCATCGCCACTGTGATCACGGATTCGGGCATCGAGGACAGGCATGCCGCGATGCTCGAAGGCGCCGGCGTCAATCTGGTTATCGCCAATGCGAGGCCTGTCGTTGACGCGGAAAGTGCTTCATCGTCCGCCTGACGCGGGCGGAGGAGAGGGGAGTGGGACGTTGCGGCAATCCCGGGCATGGCCGGGCAGGCCGTAGATAGGGGGCCGGACCGATGCATTCATACCGAATGCGCGCGGCCCAAAGGGAGGAGAAAGTCATGAAGATTTTGAAATCATTGATGGTTACGGCCGCCGTTGCGGTGGCGCTCATGGCCAATGCCGCGCATGCGGAAAACAAAAAGATCGCGCTCGTCGTCAAGGCGCTCGGCATCGGCTTCTTCGAGGCTGCCAACAAGGGTGCGCAGGAAGCCGCCAAGGAACTCGGCGATGTCGACGTCATCTATACCGGTCCGACCTCGACGACGGCGGAAGGCCAGATCGAGGTGATCAACTCGCTGATCGCCCAAAAGGTGGATGCGATCGCCGTTTCCGCCAACGATACTGATGCGCTGGTGCCGGCTCTCAAGAAGGCGATGGATCGCGGCATCAAGGTCATTTCGTGGGATTCGGGCGTCGCCAAGGAAGGCCGACTGATGCACCTCAATCCGTCGTCTAGCCCGCTCATCGGCAACATGATCATCAAGCTTGCCGCCGACAACCTGCCTGAGGGCGGTGATGTTGCGGTGCTCTCGGCCTCGGCGACGGCGACGAACCAGAACACCTGGATCGCCGAAATGAAGAAGGTCCAGGGCAACTATAAAGGCATCAATGTCGTGGCCACCGTCTATGGTGACGACCTTGCCGACAAGTCCTACCGCGAAACGCAAGGCCTCATTCAGTCCTATCCGAACCTGAAGGCGATCATCGCGCCGACCTCCGTCGGCATCGTCGCGGCCGCCCAGGCGGTCACGGACGCCGGCAAGATCGGTCAGATCAACGTCACTGGCCTCGGCCTGCCCTCCGAAATGGCGGGCCACGTGAAGTCCGGCGCGTCGAAATCCTTTGCCATCTGGAACCCGATCGACCTCGGCTACTCGGCAACAATGATCGCCTATGATCTCATCGGCGGCGCGGAAGCCAAACCCGGCGCGGAACTCAAGATGGGCCGCATGGGTACGGTGAAGCTCGACGATAACAATGAGGGCGCCATGGCCGACCCGTTCGTCTATGATGCCTCGAACGTCGAGGAATTCGCGAAGATCTTCTGATCGGCGGGGCGGGGCGTCCGCCCGTTATCCGGCCTGCCGGCCACCTTCTCCCCGGTAGACGGGGAGAAGAAAACAAGCGGCGCCGCCTTGCTCTCACGAACTTGAGGTATCCGGCGGCCTGCGGAGTCCCCAGTCCCCGCGCGCGGGGAGAGGGTTAGGTGAGGGGCAACCTCATTGTCGAGGCCTCACGGCGAAAACGGTTGAACGAACGACCGCCGCCCAATTGAAACGACTGAATTTGGTGGACCCTTTTGCTGCAGGATACAACCACATCGCGGATGAAGCTCGCCATCACGCTCGAGGGCATTTCGAAATCATTCCCGGGCGTACGCGCGCTCTCGGATGTCTCGCTCGCGCTCTATCCGGGTTCGGTGACGGCATTGATCGGCGAAAACGGTGCTGGAAAGTCTACGCTGGTCAAGATTCTGACCGGCATCTACCAGCCCGATGCGGGCGTCATTCGGCTCGCCGACGTGGGAACGACATTCCCGACCGCCCTTGCTGCGGCCCGCGCCGGTGTCACCGCGATCCATCAGGAGACGGTCCTTTTCGACGAGCTCTCCGTTGCCGAAAATATTTTCCTTGGCCATGCCCCGCGCAACCGCTTCGGCTTCATCGACTGGAAGAAGCTCAACGCCGATGCGGCGGCCCTGTTGCATCGGGCAGGGGCAGATTTTGATCCGACCATCCGGCTGCGCGACCTCGGCATCGCCAAGAAGCATTTGGTGGCAATCGCCCGTGCGCTCTCGGTCGATGCGCGTGTCGTCATCATGGATGAGCCGACGGCCGCCTTGTCGCACAAGGAAATCCACGAACTCTATGCCTTGATCGAGCGGCTCAAGGCCGACGGCAAGGCGATCCTCTTCATCAGCCACAAGTTCGACGAGATCTTTCGGATCGCCGACCGCTACACCGTCTTCCGCGACGGCACGATGGTCGGCAAGGGCCTGATCGCCGACGTCAGCCAGGACGATCTCGTCCGCATGATGGTTGGCCGCGCCGTCGGCTCCGTCTATCCGAAGAAGGAGGTCGCGATAGGCGAGCCGGTGCTGACCGTCTCCGGCTACCGCCACCCGACCGAATTCGAGGACATCAATTTTGAACTGAGGCGCGGCGAAATCCTCGGCTTCTATGGCCTCGTTGGCGCCGGCCGCTCGGAATTCATGCAGTCGCTCATCGGCATCACCCGGCCGTCGGCCGGCGCGGTCAAGCTGGACGGACAAGTGCTGGTGATCCGAAGCCCCGCCGAGGCGATCCGCGCCGGCATCGTCTATGTGCCGGAGGAGCGCGGCCGGCAGGGCGCGATCATCGGTATGCCGATCTTTCAGAATGTCACCTTGCCGTCGCTATCGCACACGTCTCGCTCCGGCTTCTTGAAGCTCGCCAGCGAATTCGCGCTCGCACGCGAATACACTTCCCGTCTCGACCTGCGCGCTGCCTCTCTCGACCAGGATGTCGGCACGCTCTCCGGCGGCAATCAGCAGAAGGTGGTGATCGCCAAGTGGCTGGCAACCAGGCCGAAGGTCATTATCCTCGACGAGCCGACGAAGGGCATCGACATCGGCTCCAAGGCGGCCGTCCATGCCTTCATGAGCGAACTTGCAGCCGAAGGCTTGAGCGTCATCATGGTATCCTCGGAAATACCCGAGATCATGGGCATGTCGGACCGTGTGATCGTCATGCGTGAGGGGCGGATCGCCGGTCGCTTCGAGCGCGCCGAACTGACCGCCGAGAAGCTGGTGCGCGCGGCTGCCGGCATCGACACGCAATCGAACGGTAGGGCTGCATGATGGCGAAGCTCCTGAAGAATCGCGAAATCCTGCTCGTCGTAGCCATCATCGCGCTCGTCGCCCTGATCGCGTTGCGGTTTCCCGCCTTCGTAACTCCGGCAAGCTTTGCCCGCGTCTACAACGACACCTCCATTCTGATCATTCTGGCGCTCGGGCAGATGGCCGTCATTCTTACCCGCTGTATTGATCTGTCGATGGCGGCAAACCTTGCGCTGAGCGGCATGGTTGCGGCCATGTTGAACACCGCCTTTCCCGGTCTGCCGATCCCGTTCATCATTCTTGCCGCCATGGCGCTCGGCGGCCTGCTCGGCATGGTCAACGGAACGCTCGTTTGGAAGCTCAACATACCGCCGATCGTCGTGACGCTCGGAACGCTGACGATCTATCGGGGCCTGATCTTTCTTTTGACGGACGGCAAGTGGATCAACGCCCACGAAATGAGCGACGCCTTCAAGGCGCTGCCGCGCCTGGGCCTTGCGGGCGTGCCTGTGCTCTCTTGGCTGTCGCTCTTGATGATCGCGCTTATGTTCCTGGTGATGGGCCGCACGCCGCTCGGGCGCGCCTTCTATGCGGTCGGCGGCAATCCGCACGCGGCCGTCTATACAGGCATCGATGTCGGCCGCACGCGCTTCTTCGCCTATTGCCTCTCGGGCACGCTCGCCGGCCTCTCCGGTTATCTCTGGGTATCGCGCTATGCAGTCGCCTATGTTGATATCGCGGCGGGCTTCGAGCTCGATATCATTGCGGCCTGCGTGATCGGCGGCATCTCCATTGCCGGCGGCATCGGCTCGGTCGCAGGCGCTGTGCTTGGAGCGCTGTTCCTCGGCGTGATCAAGAACGCTCTGCCAGTCATCAACATCTCGCCCTTCGCGCAGATGGCGATTTCCGGAACGGTCATCATCATCGCGGTTGCAGTCAACGCCCGTGCCGAAAGGCGCAAGGGCCGGGTTATTCTTAGAAAAGCGGAGGCGGTCTGATGACGGACGCTCACCTTTCTCCCCGCAACATTCCAGACCGGCTGCAGGGCCGCGGTGCCCGCATCCTGAAGAGTTGGGAAAGCCTGCTGCTTGCCGTCGCGGTCGCGATCTTTCTCGGCAATTCGCTGGCGTCGCCCTATTTCCTCGATCCCTGGAACCTCTCCGACGCCACCTTCAATTTCACCGAGAAGGCGATGATTGCCTTCGCCATGGCGCTCGTGATCATCTCCGGCGAGATCGATCTTTCGGTTGCATCGATCATTGCGCTTGCCTCGACGGCAATGGGCTATGCCGTGCAACTGGGCGTCGATACGCCGGCGCTCGTCGCGATCGGCCTCGGCGTCGGTCTCATCTGCGGCATGGTCAACGGGCTGTTGATCACCGGCCTAGGCCTGCCGTCGATCGTCGTGACAATCGGTACGATGAGTCTGTTTCGCGGGCTCTCCTTCATCGTCCTCGGCGACCAGGCCTTTACCGGTTATCCCGAAAGCTTCGCCTGGTTCGGGCAGGGCTATGTCTGGTGGATCTTCTCCTTCGAGTTCACGCTTTTCGTGCTGCTAGCCATCATTTACGGCGTGCTGCTGCACAAGACGAATTTCGGCCGCGCCGTCTATGCCATCGGCAACAACCAGACGGCGGCGCTCTTTTCGGGTGTCCGCGTGGCGCGGGTGAAGTTCATCCTTTTTCTGCTCACCGGGCTCATGGCAGGGCTCGCCTCGATCTGCCTCACCTCCCGCCTTGGCTCGACACGCCCGTCGATCGCCCTCGGCTGGGAGCTCGAAGTGGTGACAATGGTCGTTCTCGGCGGCGTCAACATTCTCGGCGGCTCGGGCACCATTCCTGGAGTCGTGCTGGCGGCGCTGATCATGGGCATGGTCACATTCGGCTTCGGCCTCCTGAACGTGCCGGGTATCGTCATGTCGATCTTCATCGGTCTGCTGCTGATCTCGGTTATCGCGCTTCCGATTCTCTGGCAGCGAGCCCGCCGCCGTCTCGCGCATTGAGGTTATCGATGGAAAAGTATGCCTTCCGTATGCGCCTCAATCCCGGCATGGCCGCCGAATATCAGGCGCGCCACGATGCGATCTGGCCCGAACTGGTGGTCCTGCTCAAGGAAGCGGGAATTTCCGACTACTCGATCCATCTCGATGAAGAGACAAATCTGCTTTTCGGCGTGCTCTGGCGGACCGACACGCACGGAATGGCGGAGCTTCCCTCACACCCGGTCATGCGGAAATGGTGGGCCTACATGGCCGATATTATGGAGACGCATGCGGGCAACGAGCCCGTGGCCGTGCCGCTAAAGACTGTCTTCCATCTGAGCTGAAGATGAAGACGGTCGCTGTTATCGACATAGGCAAGACAAACGCCAAGGTCGCGCTGGTCGACCTCGACCGGTTCGAGGAAATCGCCGTGCGCAAGACGGGCAACGGCGTGATCACTGGCGGTCTTTATCCGCATTTCGATATCGAACGTCTTTGGCGCTTCGTTCTCGATAGCCTCGCCGCGCTTTATCGCGAGCACAAAGTGGACGCAATATCGGTCACCACGCACGGCGCCACCGCCGTCCTGCTTGACGATGCCGGCGATCTCGCCCTCCCCGTTCTCGATTACGAGTTCGCCGGACCGGACGCGCTCGCGGAGGACTATGAGCGGGTTCGTGCGCCATTCTCGGAAACCGGCTCGGCGCGCCTGCCGATGGGCCTGAACGTCGGAGCGCAGCTCTTCTGGCAGGAGCGCATGTTTCCGCAGCGCTTCGCGAAGGTGAAGACGATCCTCACCTATGCGCAGTACTGGTCCTACCGGCTGACAGGTGTAAGAGCGAACGAACTGACTTCGCTCGGCTGCCACACCGACCTCTGGAATCCGAAAGCCGCGGCGTTTTCCTCGATGGTCGAGGCACTTGGCTGGCGCAAACTCTTCGCGCCCGTGCGCAAGGCGAGCGACGTGCTTGGCGGGTTGTTGCAACAGCTAGCGGATGAAACGGGCCTACCGCGGAATCTGCCGGTCTATTGTGGGATCCACGACTCCAACGCCTCGTTGCTACCACATCTGCTGACCCGCAGCGCACCGTTTTCGGTTGTCTCGACGGGAACCTGGGTCGTCATCCTGTCGGTCGGCGGCGACAGGGTGGATCTCGACGAGAAACGAGACACGCTGATCAACGTCAACGCGCTTGGCGATCCGGTGCCCTCGGCTCGTTTCATGGGCGGTCGCGCCTTCTCGACGCTTGTCGGGGAGAACCCGCCCAACGGTTCGCTGGAGGCGGAAAGCAAGATCTTGGCTGCGCGCCACATGCTGCTGCCGTCGGTGCCCGTGGGTTCTGGCCCTTTCCCTTCAGCTACCGCGCGGTGGACGACCGACCAAGGTGCGCTTGCTCCGGCCGAGCGGCTTGCTGTCGTTTCCTTTTATCTCGCCCTAATGACGGCGACATGCCTTGATCTGATCGGAGCGAAGGGAGAGATCGTCGTCGAAGGGCCCTTCGCCGCCAACGCTGCCTATCTGCGGATGCTCGCCGCGGCCACGGGCAGGGAAATTCTTGCCGACAGCCGCAGTGCCACCGGGACCAGCCTTGGTGCTGCCTGTCTCGTGACCGGTGTTCGTGTCCACACCGGGGCAGAACGCTTCACGGGCATCGTCTCGGATGGCTACGCGGAATATGCTGATGAATGGCGCGCGCTCACTGCGGCGCACGTAAAGCGCGTAGTCGACGCCTAATATCTAGCCGCGTAATGTGATGCAAACGCGAAGTAGAGCGGTCGCAGCGCGCAAATCAGAAAACCGCGTTCCGGTTTAGCGATCGGTTATGCTCAAGATTGATGACGATCGAAATTGCCGTCATTGTCAGGATGGCAGTGATGGCGGCGCTGATTCCAAGAACAATCATTGTTCATTTCCCGTCGGCGCACCATCATGATGTCGCCCAGCCTGTGTGAAAGTTGCGCCGGCGGTCTGCGCCTTCTCCACTTTCGCTTCGATACGCGATGGCAAGTAGAAGCACAATTCTAAACTCTTGTGATTGAAAACCTGTTGTTGTCTGGCTCGAACAATGCCGTCCCGTTGCATTGCAAAAATGGTAGACCACAAGTCTTCCGCGAACTTTAGCGATTCCAATTACGAGCCAGGAACCGTTAACTTTCAAGCAACGAATTAACCATAAACATGGTCGTACACGTCGGAATAGGGAAGTCTCAGCTACTCCTCAAGGCATGACGCCGCACCGACGTACCGGTTCCGGTCCGGTATCTATTCTTCACAGAAATTACTTGCGGGATGGACGATGGCAGACGCTGATCGCAGCGATCGGGTGTGACCACCGCCGGCCGTTTGGCTGGCCAAACCTCCCCAGGCGAATTTCGATTGCGCACCACAGCGCCGCGCGTCTGTTCGGACGCGCAAGGAATTAAGCGGTAGCCCCGGGGAACATTGTGAAGCAGGACGCGTCGTCAGAACAGGCAAGGAGGGGCCAAGCGGGAAGCTTGCTTGAGCGCCTGCGTTTTGCCGGGCTCGACGAGGACGGCTGTGCGCTTCTGCGCCACCATCGGCGGGCCCTTGCGCCGCGCATCGAGCTTGCACTTCGCGATCTCTTTCAACGGTTTCAGACCTACCCGGAGGCGGCCCGCCACTTCGACAGTGACCGCCAGCTCGACCGTCTGCACGATCTGCAATCGTCGCATTGGAATGTGCTGACCGACGCCCGTTTCGACGGGCTTTATGCAGAGCGCGTGAAAGTGCTTGCCGATACGGAAGGCCGCATGGGGCTCGACCCGCGCTGGCAGGTCTCAAGTCACGCTGTGGTGCTTGAGCATTTGCTGACCGGTCTCATCGACGATGCGTGGCCCAACTCACTGCTTCCCTTCGGCAAGGCGCGCAAGAAGGAGCTCCGCGATCTCGTTGCTGCTCTCGTGCGCACGACGTTCGTCGACACGGAGATCGCCGTGTCGTTGCGTTTCAATGCACTCAGGCAGCAGCATCAGAGGCAGCTCACCGAGCAGCGCCGGGACGACGAGACAGAAGTCAGCGATCTTTTCGCAAACTTTCTGCAGGCTCTCGATGACGGCGATCTTGCTGCCCGGCTGCCCGAAGACGCTCCGGACGCATATCAACCGATCGTCACACGCCTCAATGCGTCCCTGGATCAGATTCAGGCGGCCCTGCAATCCGCGGACGAGCGTAGCATAGCGGCAGAAGCGATGGTCTCGCAGTTGCACAGCCGCGCGGCTGAATTCTCCGGCAAGGCCGGAGGTGAAGCCGAGGCGCTTTCGCGTCAGGCGGCAACGCTTGGCGGCATGACCGAACGCATGCAAGCGGGATCGGCGCGCATCGGTGAAACTGAGGCGAAAGCCAACGAGACGCGCATTGCCGTCGCGCAGAGCGGTGAGATTGCCGGCCAGGCGATTTCCGCGATGGCCGACATCGAGGCGTCGGCCGAAAAGATCGGCCAGATCATCGGCGTGATCGATGAGATTGCCTTCCAGACCAATCTTCTGGCCCTCAACGCCGGCATCGAGGCCGCGCGCGCCGGCGAGAGCGGCCGCGGCTTTGCGGTGGTCGCCCAGGAGGTGCGCGCACTTGCGCAGCGTTCTGGCGAGGCGGCACGCGAGATCAAGCAGCTTGTGACCGGAACCAAGGCCCAGGTCGAGGCCGGCGTCGAGATGGTTGGCCGGACGCAGGATGCGATCAGCAGCATTGTCCAGCAGGTGATTTCGATCAACGCGGCAGTATCGGGCATCGCCCGCGAAGCCGAAGATCAGGTGAGCGATCTTCGCACCGCCACCACCGAAATCGGCGGCATCTCGCAAGCGATGCAGCAAAGCGCGGCGCTGGCGGATAGCGCGGCGAGTTCGTCAGAAGACCTTCATCGTGTCATCGAGGAACTCGGCCGGGAGATCCGCAGATTCCGTCTCGAACGGCAGGCCGGACGTGCTGCGGCGACGCGCAGCCCGACCCTCTCGCGCGCATCGCAGCGCACGGCGGCGCTTGCCGCCGATGACGACGTGATCGCTCTGTTCGACGACGGTGCTGTCTCGGAGCGGCATGTTGTGAGGCGCCACTAACCTTGGGCAAGAGCATTTTAAAGCAGGCAGGCGAGGAAACCGAAATGGCCAGCAAGAAGACCGCTCAGAAGACGCTCAGGCTCTCTCCTGTGCTCGATCTGAATGAAGCGACGGCGCTGCATGAAAAGCTGTTGGCGCTGAAAGGCAGCGCGGTCGCCATCGACGCCTCCGCTGTCGAGCGGATCGGTGCGCTCTGCGTTCAGGTACTGATCGCGGGCGCAAAAAATTGGCAAGACCAGCAGCTGTCTTTCACCTTTGCAAAGGTGTCGGACGCTTTCGTTAAAACGACACAGCTCATCGGCGTGGACATCGATCCCCTGATGGCAAAGGAGATTTGAGAAATGAAGAAGAGAGTTCTGACTGTCGACGACTCCCGGACGATCCGGAACATGCTTCTCGTCACGCTCAACAATGCCGGATTCGAAACGATCCAGGCCGAGGATGGTGTCGAAGGCCTCGAGGTCCTCGAGGAAGCCAATCCGGATGTCATCGTCACCGACATCAACATGCCGCGCCTCGACGGCTTCGGCTTCATCGAGGGTGTGCGCAAGAACGACCGCTACCGCGCCGTGCCGATCCTCGTGCTGACCACGGAGAGCGATGCCGAAAAGAAGAACCGCGCGCGGCAGGCAGGTGCCACCGGCTGGATCGTCAAACCGTTCGACCCGACCAAGCTGATCGATGCGATCGAGCGCGTAACGGCCTGAAATCCGAGGACAGCCTCCAATGGATATGAACGAAATCAAAGAGATTTTCTTCCAGGAATGCGAGGAGCAGCTCGCGGAACTGGAGTCGGGTCTCCTGAAGCTCAACGATGGCGATCGTGATCCGGAAACGGTCAACGCCGTCTTTCGCGCCGTCCACTCCATAAAGGGAGGCGCGGGTGCGTTCGGGCTGGATGATCTCGTGTCGTTCGCGCATGTGTTCGAGACGACGCTTGATTGCGTTCGATCCAACAGGCTGGAGCCCAATCAGGACGTTCTGAAGGTCATGCTGAAGTCCGCGGACGTGCTCGCTGACCTCACCAATGCTGCCCGCGATGGCGGCAGCGTTGATCAGGCCCGCAGCCGCCAACTGATCAAGGAACTCGAAGCGCTGGCGAATGGCGAGCTGCCGCAGGCCTCCGCTGCCGAGCCGGCGCTCAAGGCAGCAGCCCCGGCACCCGCGCCCGTTGTCGCGCCCCCTGTCAACGAGGAGGGCTTCCAGCCCGTTGCCTTTTCCTTCGAGGATTTCGAGGCGGACGAACCGGCCCTGATCGAGGCGACCTGCTACGAGATCGTCTTTAGGCCGAAATCCGAGCTTTATGCCAAGGGCAATGACGCGACGCTGCTTCTGCGCGACCTGTCGCGCCTCGGCGAGATGAGCATCCACTGCGACACGGATGGCATGCCGCCGCTCGACCGGATGAATCCGGAGGCCGCGTACTTCTCTTGGAAGATTTCGCTGAAGACGGACAAGGGCGAAGACGCGATCCGATCTGTGTTCGAGTTCGCGGAATGGGACTGCGACCTCGACATCGCTTTGGCCGGCGGCTCTGCGGTCGATGCGAGTGAGGAGCTGCCGATGCAGCCCGTTCCCTTCGATCTCTCGATGCTGGATGACGCACCGGCCGGTTCGGCTGACGAGGAAGAGCAGATCACCACCCGCGACCGCGATGCCGCCGTGTCAGCGGCTGAGACGGCAAGCAATGTCTTGCAGATGGCTCAATCCTCGACACGGGCTCCTGCGGAAGCTCAAAGGAGCGCGACGGCTGCGGCCAGCGCGGCCGCCCAGCAGGCCGCCTCGGCCGCAACCCCGACCATCCGCGTGGACCTCGATCGCGTCGATCGTCTGATCAATCTCGTCGGCGAGCTCGTGATCAACCAGGCGATGCTGTCGCAGAGCGTGATCGAGAACGACACGAACGGCACGTCGTCGATCAACATGGGCCTCGAGGAGCTGCAACAGCTCACCCGCGAGATTCAGGACAGCGTCATGGCCATCCGCGCGCAGCCGGTGAAGCCCGTCTTCCAGCGCATGTCGCGCATCGTCCGCGAAATCGCCGACATGACCGGCAAGTCCGTTCGTCTCGTCACCGAGGGCGAGAATACGGAAGTGGACAAGACGGTCATCGACAAGCTGGCCGAACCGCTGACGCATATGATCCGCAACGCCGTTGACCACGGCCTCGAAACGCCGGAGAAGCGGCTTGCCGCCGGCAAGAGCGCCGAAGGCACCGTGCGCCTGACGGCCAAGCACCGTTCTGGCCGCATCGTCATCGAGCTTGCCGACGACGGCGCGGGCATCAATCGCGAGAAGGTGCGCCAGAAGGCGATCGACAACGATCTCATCGCTGCCGACGCCAACCTCTCGGACGAGGAAATCGACAACCTGATCTTCCATGCGGGCTTCTCGACAGCCGACAAGATCTCCGACATTTCCGGCCGCGGCGTCGGCATGGATGTCGTCAAGCGCTCGATCCAGGCGCTCGGCGGGCGCATCAACATCTCGTCCAAGCCCGGGCAGGGTTCGGTCTTTACAATGAGCCTGCCGCTGACGCTCGCCGTCCTCGACGGCATGGTGGTGACGGTCGCCAACCAGACGCTGGTCGTGCCGTTGACCGCCATTGTCGAAACGCTTCAGCCCGAGGCTTCCGCGATCCATAGTTTCGGCGCCACCCAGCGCCTGATCTCGATCCGCAACTCCTTCTGCCCGCTGGTCGATGTCGGCCGTATCCTGAACTTCCGCGCGACGCAGGCCAATCCGGTCGAGGGCGTGGCGCTGCTCGTCGAGTCCGAAGGCGGCGGCCAGCGCGCCCTGATGGTGGACGCGATCCAGGGGCAGCGTCAGGTGGTGATCAAGAGCCTCGAGGCGAACTACACCCATGTCCCGGGGATCGCCGCAGCGACCATCCTTGGCGACGGCCGCGTGGCGCTCATTCTTGATGTCGACGCCATCGTCGCCGCATCGCGCGGACAGTCCCTGAAACCCGAAATGTCACTTGCTGCAGCCGGATAATACTCATGACCTATGCCGCAAAAAATCTGACTACTGGCGGGCGGGAGCTCATCGCTTTCCGCGTCGGAGATCAGGAATTCTGCGTGAACATTATGGCCGTCCGCGAAATTCGCGGCTGGACACCGGCTACTCCGATGCCGCATGCGCCATCCTATGTGCTCGGCGTCATCAATCTGCGCGGCGCAGTGCTGCCGATCGTCGATCTATCCGCGCGTCTCGGCATGAAGCCTGCGGAGCCGACCGTACGGCATGTGATCATCGTCGCCCAGGTGAAGAACCAGGTGGTCGGGCTCCTGGTCGACGCCGTGTCCGACATTCTGACCGTCAGGGATGAGGAGATCCAGCCGACGCCGGACATTTCGTCCGAATTCGAGAAGAGCTTTGCCCGAGGCGTATTGGCGATCGAAGGCCGGATGATCTGCCTGGTCGAACTCGAAGCTGTTTTCCCCCACGAGGAAAGGGAGGCGGCATGAGAGCCCAGGCCATTCTCGAACCGAAACTGTCGCCCGACGAATGCCTCGCAAGCGGCGAGTATCCGCTGACGCGCCGCGATCTCGGTGAAATCGCTGCGATGATCTATGCCGATGCCGGCATCTACCTCAATGAATCCAAGGCGTCGCTCGTCTATTCGCGGCTTTCGAAGCACATCCGCAATCTCGGTCTCAAGGGTTTTCGCGACTATTGCCAGCTCGTCGCTTCGCCGGCTGGTGCTGCGGCCCGGCGCGATATGCTCTCGCACCTCACGACAAACTTCACCCGCTTCTTCCGCGAAAACCACCATTTCGAGCACCTGAAGACGGACGTGTTGCCGGACCTCATCGCCCGCGCGAAGAACGGTGGACGCGTTCGCATCTGGTCGGCTGCGTGTTCGGACGGTCAGGAGCCTTATTCGATCGCGCTCACGGTTCTGTCGCTGCTGCCGAACGCGGCGGATTATGACTTCCGCATTCTCGCGACGGACATCGATCCGAAGATCCTGGCGCTCGCCCGGGCCGGCGCCTATGACGCGACGGCGTTGGAAACCGTCGACCCCGCCATGCGCAAGCAATGGTTCAGCGAGGTCAACATCGGTGGCCGCTTCAAATGGCAGATCGACGATCGCGTCAAGCGGCTGATCACCTTCAACGAGCTGAACCTCATGGCGCAATGGCCAGTAAAGGGGCCCTTCGACGTCATCTTCTGCCGTAACGTGGTGATCTATTTCGACGAGCCGACGCAGATGAAGATCTGGTCGCGCTTCGCCGGTGTGCTGAACACCAACGGATATCTTTATATCGGCCATTCGGAGCGCGTGTCGGGAGATGCCAAGTCGAAGTTCGACAATATCGGCATCACGACCTATCGCCATACCGGCAAGTTTCATGGAGCTCGCGCATGAGTGTTCCCGCACGCGTTCTCGTCGTCGATGACTCGGCCACCATGCGCGGCCTGATCACTGCCGTACTCAATGCGGACCCGGACGTCACCGTCGTCGGTCAAGCGGCAGATGCAATCGAGGCCCGCCAGGCGATCAAGCAGCTTGACCCCGACGTCGTCACCCTCGACATCGAGATGCCGAACATGAACGGGCTCGATTTTCTCGACAAGATCATGCGCCTGCGCCCGATGCCGGTCATCATGGTCTCGACCTTGACCCACAAGGGCGCGGAAGCGTCGATCGCCGCGCTCGAAATCGGTGCGTTCGACTGTGTCGGCAAGCCGCATCCCGCCGACCCGAGTCCGTTTGGCGATTTGGTCGACAAGGTGAAGGCGGCCGCCCGTTCACAGCGGAAACACATGATCACCGGCAACAAGGCCGCGGCGCCAGCCGCCGCAAACGCCAATGCCGCTTCCGAATACAGGGCGGGCCGCAAGATCATCGCCATCGGAGCGTCGACCGGTGGGGTCGAAGCGCTGATAACCGTGTTGCAGAAGTTCCCGGTCAATTGCCCTCCGACGGTGATCACGCAGCATATGCCGCATACTTTCACCAGGAGCTTTGCGGAGCGGCTCAATCGTCTTTGCGCCCCGACGGTGCAGGAGGCGACCGATGGCGCTCGCCTCGAGATCGGCAAGATCTATCTGGCACCGGGCGGCGAACGCCACCTTCAGGTGGCCAATGCCGCCGCGCCTTGCTGCCGCCTCGTCGACCGCGCCCCTGTCAACGGCCATCGCCCCTCGGTCGACGTGCTGTTCGACTCGGTCGCCGAGCTCGCGGGCCGCAATGCGATCGGTGTCATCCTGACCGGAATGGGTCGCGATGGCGCGTCTGGTCTCCTCAAGATGCGACATGCCGGCGCACGCACCTTCGGACAAAACGAAAAGACTTGTGTCGTCTACGGCATGCCGAGAGTTGCCTATGAATTGGGTGCTGTCGAAACGCAGCTCCCCCTCGGATCGATCGGGGAGGAGATCCTGAAGACCGCAGCAGCCCGAAAAGAAGGAAGCGAATAATGTCCATCGCCGAAAAAATAAAAGTTCTGATCGTCGACGATCAGGTCACGAGCCGCCTGCTGCTCGGCGACGCCCTGCAGCAGCTTGGTTTCAAGCAGATCACTGCAGCCGGCGACGGGGAGCAGGGCATGAAGATCATGGCCCAAAACCCGCACCATCTGGTTATCTCGGATTTCAACATGCCGAAGATGGATGGCCTGGGGCTGCTGCAGGCCGTTCGGTCGAACCCGACGACGAAGAAGGCGGCCTTCATCATCCTAACGGCCCAGGGCGACCGCGCGCTGGTGCAGAAGGCTGCTGCACTCGGCGCCAACAACGTTCTCGCCAAGCCGTTCACGATCGAAAAGATGAAGGCTGCAATCGAGGCCGTGTTCGGGGCACTGAAATGATGACCGCAGCTGCCGCCGGCAGGCGCGTACACGTCATCCAGGGCGAGTTCAAGGTCGTCAACGATCCGGATATCGTTCTTTCGACCATTCTCGGCTCCTGCGTGGCTGCCTGCCTGCGCGATCCCGTGATCGGTGTCGGCGGCATGAACCATTTCCTGTTGCCCGGCTCCGCGACAACCGGCGGCGATGCCACGCGCTATGGCGTGCACCTGATGGAACTCTTGATCAACGGCCTGCTGAAGCAGGGGGCACGTCGCGATCGATTGGAAGCAAAGATCTTCGGCGGCGCCAAGACGATTGCAAGGTTCTCGAACGTCGGTCAGCAGAATGCCGCCTTTGCGCGCCAGTTCCTGCTGGACGAAGGCATCCGTATTGTCGGCGAGAGCACGGGCGGGGAACACGGCCGCAAACTGGAATATTGGCCATCCTCCGGCCGTGCCCGCCAATACACTTTGACCGGCATGGAAGCGCAACGGGCGATGCAGATGGACCAGCGCCCCGCATCCGTGCCGAAGCCGGTGGAAAGCTCGATCGAATTCTTCTGATCGTGCTCGCCCCATGGGCGGGCAGGGAGACGCACTTTCCGAATTCGCAGACGACGTGAGGACACACCATGCAGATCGACTATCAAAGCCATACTCCTCACGCCGAAGAATCCTTGCCCGGTGTGCTGATGCGCATCGTCACGGAGCTCCATGACGTCGCCTACCTCATAGAGCGCATCGAACCGCAACTCTACGGCGATCGCGGTGTGGCCGCAGCGGATGAGTCCGAGCAGATGATGGTGCTTCAGGGCATTGATCTGGCCGTACAGAAGACGCGCGGGTTGGCCGAGTTTATCGATACGATCACGGCATCCATCCCCGATACCTGGCTCGTGGACGTTACGACTGCGGTCAACCTGATCAAGCTTGCCGATATGAAAAAGGCTTTGGGCAGTGGCATGCTGCGCCACGGCCACTCGCAGCCGCTCACGAAGGCCTCGGGCGACTTCGAGGCATTCTGACCGTGGGTCTGCGGCGGACTGCCCCTCAACCTCTCCCCGCAGACGGGGAGAGGGGGCTGTAGGTTGCGGCATCGTCCCTTTTCCTGTCGAGGAGAAGATCGCGGCAGCGGGATGAGGGGCCACGCCATACCCAACGCGAGATCACCCGACTCCGCTTCGTCAAGTTCGCGCAAGTTTCGCTGCCTAGCTTCTCATCCGGGGCTGGTAGATTCGCGCGTATTGGACATCGGCTGAAGCGCAAGCCGATACCCAGCGAACCCAAATGTTGGATCTGCGCAGGGCGCTCGCCGGATGACCGGCTGGCCGCCTTGCGATACTGGGTGCGGAAACAGAATGAATCTGTTCGATCAATTCTCGACGTTCACGAAAAACCTCGGAAATCTGGGGCAAAGCAAGCTGATCGCGCTCGCCGTGGCCGGCATCGTCGCGGTCGGCTTCGTCCTTGCCGCCGGCATCTACGTCAACAGACCTTCCTATGAAACGCTCTATGTCGGCCTTGAGCGCAGCGATGTGACCCAAATCAGCATTGCGCTCGCCGAGGCGAACATCGATTTCGATGTCGGGTCCGATGGCGGCAGCATCCAGGTTCCGGTGGGGATGACCGGCAAGGCACGGCTCTTGCTTGCCGAACGCGGTCTGCCCAGCAGCGCCAATGCCGGTTACGAACTCTTCGACAATGTCGGCTCGCTAGGCCTCACCTCCTTCATGCAGGAAGTGACACGCGTTCGTGCGCTTGAGGGCGAAATTGCCCGTACCATTCAGCAGATTTCCGGCATCGCCGCCGCACGCGTGCACATTGTCATGCCCGAGCGTGGAAGCTTCCGCAAGGCCGACCAGACGCCGACGGCGTCTGTCATGATTCGCGCGAGCGCAACGGTTGGCCGCAATGCCGCCGCCTCGATCCGCCATCTCGTGGCATCATCCGTACCGGGGCTCGATGTCGACGACGTCACCATTCTGGACTCGACCGGACAGCTTCTCGCCTCCGGCGATGACCCGGCGAACAGCGCGCTCAACCAGTCGCTCGGCGTCGTCCAGAATGTCCAGACGGATCTCGAAAAGAAGATCGACAATGCGCTCGCACCATTCCTCGGCATGGACAATTTCCGCACGAGCGTGACGGCGACGCTCAACACCGATGCGCAGCAGATCCAGGAAACCGTGTTCGACCCGGGGTCGCGTGTCGAGCGCTCGACCCGCGTGACCAAGGAAGAGCAGAAGTCCAGCCAGCAGCAGCCGGACAATGCCGCAACCGTGCAGCAGAACGTGCCCCAGGCCGCACCGCGCGGCGGCGCCGGTCCGCAGTCCAGCGACGAGGCGGCAAAGAAGGAAGAGCAGACCAACTACGAGATCAACAGCAAGACGATCGCCACCGTCAAGAACAGCTATTCGATCGAACGGCTGTCGATCGCCGTCGTCGTCAACCGCGGTCGCCTCGCGGCAATGGTGGGAGAACCGGCTGATCAGGCGAAGATCGACGCCTATCTCCAGGAAATGCAGAAGATCGTCTCGTCGGCTGCTGGCGTCGACGCAAACCGCGGTGACGTCGTCACGTTGAACGCGATGGATTTCGTCGAGACTCAACTGTTGGACCAGCCGGTAGCCGGTCCGGGCATCATGGAAATGCTGACGCGCAATCTCGGTGGCATCATCAACTCGCTTGCTTTCGTTGCCGTCGCCTTCCTGGTTGTCTGGATGGGCATGCGGCCGCTCGCCCGCCAGATGGGCTTCGGCGGAAAGGCAGGCCAATTGGAAAGCGAGGCCGCCGGTCTCGAACTACCCGACTTCTCGCCGGTCGGTGCCGGTGCTGGGGGCGCCCTCATGGAAGGCTTCGGCGCGGACTTCGGCTTCGACAGCACCGACGACCTGCTCAACCTCGGCGAAGAGGGCAACTTCAACCGGCGCGTCAAGGAAGGACCGGAACGGCGGCTTGCCCGCATGGTGGAGATCAGCGAGGAACGCGCGGCGAAGATCCTGCGCAAATGGGCCCTCGATCGCGCCGCCTGACGACCGTTCGGCAAGGCATCAGATGTTCGCAGAAAATCCCGCCCGAGTGGCGGGATTTTTTGTCCCGGCGGATTGGCTCCGCCCCGCATCACGCCCCCAAAAGGTCCCGAACGCGAATTGTGGCATTTGTCCAAAATATTGGCCGAGTCCGGCGTGTATTGACGACCGGATCGGGAATCGGCATCAAGAATCCGCTGCCGCCAACGGAGTCTCAGCCGCGACGTTCGGCATGAAATTAACAATAAAGCAACCTTTATAGATTCCGAGGCCGCGATCGGTGCGCCTGCCAGCGGTGCATCTACTGATGATCTCCATGTTCAATTCTGAGTTTTCTCCAAATATAGTTTCGGAGATTCCAAATAGAGCGGAAAATTGGTGGTTTTCTATTCATTAAGCTCCGGGGCTCAGACTGCGCCAGAATTGATGCATTTCGGCAACAGACATCACCGTAAAGTAAGTTCCAGTTTTAATCCGTTGAGAGTGTTCGGACGAAAAAACAGGTCTGCGCGCCCAGAAAATCGTGCGGGAATCCGGGCTAAGACACGTCTTCGTCACTTGTCGAGGTAACGCAATTGCACAAAAAAATATTGGATATCAATGTGGTATATCCATAGACGCCTTTCGGCCCCCGTCTGTGCCTGATCAGTCGCGGGGCAGGTGCGCGCAACGGATTTGATCGGCCAGTGCCGTAGTAAACGCCCGGATGGCGCCAGTGGTTTTTCCGCGGACGCGATGTACAGTTTAGGAACTGATTCGCGTCCTGATTTGCGGATGGCGGTGAATATCGGGTCCGGCCGGGCTGTCGGCGGCGATAACAAGCGCATGTCCAGGGCGTCGAATTCGGCACGGGGGCTGAAGTTATGGACATTTCGCAGGCAGGGGCCGTCTGGCCCTTGCAGACGGCGGCGGCGCATAGGCGCGGCCGGGGAATTTCAAGGGAACAATTAATCCGGCGACTCGCTGAAACCGCCGAGCGCGGGGGGGTCGCAAACGCACTTGCAGCACTGACGGATTATGTTGGTGCGACCCACTATCTGCTCGCGCGCCATGAGCTTTCCCAGGACGACGTGCTTGATAGCGTCGTCTGCTCCGATTGGCCGTTTGACCTCGTGCGGCGGCTGGCGGGAATCGTCGTGGGCCTGAACGCCAAGACGACCGAACTGGAGAAGTGCCTCACGGTCCTGCAGCCGTACTTTCACACGATGCCGGACGATATAGACCTGCCTCGCGGGGTCAGCAGGGAATATTGCGCCATCGTTTTCAACGTCGGACGCGCGCGGTTCTCGCTGATGCTCCTGTTCCCCGCGGACGTGATCCTGTCGCAGGAGGGCTTGCGCGATATCGCGCTGCTTGCCGCCTATGTCGCGAGCCTCAAGACCAGCGTCGATGCACGGCATGAGCGCGAATGCGAGTTGACCGACCGCGAAATCGAATGCCTGTTCTGGATCGCAGAAGGCAAGACGAGTGAGGAGATCGCCGTCATTCTCGGAATATCCCGCAACACCATCAACAACTACATCACCAGCGTGATGCGCAAGACGGCAACGCGAACGCGGTCGGAAGCGATCGCCCACGCCGTTCGCAACAATCTGGTTTAGAGGAGGGCACAGATGGTTCATTTCGTCACAGGCGGTCGCCCCGTAGACGATGGCCGACTGGGCCGGAATGGGAGAGCTGCTCGTGCGGCGACGCTGGTGACGCGGCTGCAGTCGCTGCAGCGGCAGATCAACGCGAAGAATTTCGCTGTCCTGCGCGTCAACGGCAGAGGCACGCCTGCGGCGCGCAAGCTAACCTGCGTGCTTCACAATTGGGGCACTGCGTGCGAGGTGAACGCCCGCGACCTCATCGGCGTCTATGGCGAAGAACTGCTCGCACATCTAGATCGTTCTGTGCTGCCGGTTCTGTGGGATGGTCTGGGTGAGCACCAGGCCGCCGAAGCCGCCGATTTCCGCCCGTTCGCGCAGCGGCTGGCGGGACGAAAACTCGCCTATTCCGGGATCGCCTTTCCGGTCCGGCTCGGCGCCCAAGGCAACGGCTATGTCGTTTTCACCGGCAGCTATATCGATGCGTCGGGCGAGCAGGTCATCGATCTGCACGCGCACAGCTGCCACATCATGACGGATTTGCTTGCGGCAGACGAAAGGCGGCTGGTTCAGGCGGAAGCGCTCAGCGACCGCGAGATCGCCTGCCTGCAGATGGCCGGCGACGGGCACATCAGCGAGGAAATCGCCGAAAAGATGGGCCTCTCCGTGCACACGGTGAACGCCTATCTCGGGGCGGCAACGACGAAGCTCGATTCCGTCAACCGCATCCAGGCGATCGCCAAGGCCATACGCCTCGGCTATATCAGCTAGCGCGCAGCTTTCATCGAATTCGCCCCCATCCGGCCTGCCGGCCACCTTCTCCCCGCAAGCGGGGTGAAGGGGCCCCGCGGCGACAGTCCGGTCCTCTCTCCCGTCCAAGCGGGGAGAAGCTTAGGGTGAGGCGCAAGCCTTGTTCCGATTAGCTCGCCAAGGGAAGGGCGTAGGATTTGACGAATTTCGCCTCTTCCAGGCTTTTCGCGAGGAAAACGGTGTTTTCGTCCGGATCTTCGGAGGGATGCTGGAAGCTGATATGGCTGATCTCGACCCCTGCGGTGTCATTGCCGAGCGTTAGCCGCGCATAGACCGTAACGCCACGCGGCTTCAGTTCAAGGTCGAGGACGATTTCGGGGTTGCTGTCCCAATCCAGATTGTAGTTGCCGCCGAGACCGAAATTCACCGTGCCGGGGAGGAAGTAGAGCTCGGCAGCAGACTCCACTAGGTCGGCGAGGCTCGCATGAGACTCGAATCGTAGGAGCGCGATGAAGTCCGCAGCGTCGATCAGACGCAGTTCCGTCGCCACCGGACGGATTGCTTCCGCCACTATCTGTTCGCGTTTTTCGGAGAATTCGCACTTTTTCATCGAGGTCACGTCACCCGTTTTTGTTGCGGCTGAGCTGCATAAACCCGGTGAATGAGTTCGGCGACTGCCTTGTAAAACACCGGTGGAATGACACTATCCACCGAGACTTGTGCAAACATGGAGCGCGCGAGCGGCGGATCCTCGAAGACCGGAATGCCGTTTTTTTCGGCAAGTTCGCGAATCTTGAGCGCGACCAGGTCCTGGCCCATGGCGACCACGACCGGAGCATCGTTCTCTTCGCGGACGTAGCGCAGGGCGACGGCATAGTGCGTCGGGTTGGCGATCACCAATGTGGCGCGCGGCACCGAGGAAATCATGCGCTTGCGAGCCCGGTCGCGCTGGATCGAGCGCAACCGCGACTTGACGATCGGGTCGCCCTGGGACTGCTTCAGTTCTTCCTTTACCTCTTGCTTCGTCATCATGAGTTCCGTGTACCAATGATGCCGCGTCCAGAAGAGGTCGGCGATCGCAAGCACCGCCGTCGCCAGGAGAACGACGATCATGATCTGCTTGAGGTCGGACGTCATGACCGTGAAAATCGTCACCGGATCGGAGAACATCAGATCGAGCGTGGCGAAATAGTCGTTCCACAGAACGAGCACCACGATGATCGAAACGACGACGATCTTGAACAGGGATTTGCCGAATTCGACCAATCCCTGCACGCCATAGATGCGCTTGAAGCCGGCCGCAGGCGATATGCGGTCCATCTTCGGCTGAATGCGATCGAGGACCGGACGGGGGAGGTTCTGGAAGATCGACGATCCGACGCCGAAGATGATGAGCAGCACGAAGATCGGGACGAGCAGCGCTGCCGATTTCAGGATGATGTGCGAAATCAGCGCGACGACGTCGGTCGATGTGTCCAGCCGCCAGGCTTCCGGCTGCTCGAAGATGTCCTTGAGAGCCTCGGCGACGCTGGCCGCACCATCGGACAAAAAGAAGACGACGAAGATGTAGATCGCGAGAGTCGAGGCGAACACCGTCACCTCGCGGGAAAATGGGACGTTACCCTTGTCGGCGGCATCGGAGAGCTTCTTCTCCGATGGCGCCTCGGTCTTGCTGTCTTTGTCCTGATCTTCCGACATGAAACAGAAAGCCCCCGGCAATTTCCCGATCGAACTTCATCCGATCGGGCAAGCCCGCGGCGATGCTCTCTTGCTGTCGTGAACCTGGAAGCTCTGACGCGCAAGGGGCTGGCGACGCCGGTGGGGCCGGGTCAACAGGAATTATGGAGTCGCGGTCGCGAGAGGCCTCAGGCGGCCTCCGCTTCCTTGTCCTTGAGCTCCAGTTGTCCGCTGGCGGCGAGGCGGATCGCCTCCTGCGTGATCGACCGTCTGGCGATCGCGATGTCGCGTGGGTTGATGCCTGTGTCGCCGACGGCCAGATCCGATTCGATCATTCGGCGCTGGCGGGCGCCGATCGACGCGAGAACCGATTCGCGCAGTTCCGCCGCCGAGCCGCGAAGCGCCATCGTGATGATGTCGGTGGAGACGTCGTTGAACAGTTGCACGCGGCTTCTCTGCGGCATGAAGAGAATGTCGTCGAACAGGAAGATCTTCGGCCGGACCTTTTTGGCCGAGTCGGTACTGATCGTCTCGAGCGAGGCAAGCAGCGTGTCCACCTGCCCCTTTTCGAGTTCGTTCATGACCTCGGCGATCTTGGCCGGTCCGGGCGAGTTGCGCTCGGCTTCCATCTCGTCGATCATTTCCATGACGCGCGCCTCTATGATGCCCGCCGCTTTCGGGCTCACGTTCTTTATGTTGACGGCGCGGTTGAGAATATCCGGTCGCTGCGTTTCCGAAAGCTGCAGCAGCACCTTGGCGCCGAAGCTCGATGGCATCATCGACAGGACATAGGCTATCGTCTGCGGGTGTTCCTTGGCGAGCGACTGGGCAACGAGTGCCGGATCGCACTCCTGCAGCCGATCCCAGATATTCGCTTCGTAGGACTGGAAGGTGGCCCGGCGGCCGAGCAGTCCGTCGACCTCGTCGGGGGTCAGCCCTTCTTCCAGGATGCTTTCGATCGCCCGGGCATTGTCCATCAGGCCCGCACCTTCGGTGAAAAGGTCCTCGAACTCGTTGACGAGCGCTTCGAGTTCGTGGGGCGGGATAGCGCGCAGTGATTGCGCCGCGGCGATGATCGCCTGGAGTTCGCTCTGGGTGAAGAACTTCAAGAGCTTCCCGGCCACGGACTTGCCCATGGCAAGCAATACGGCTGCCGCTTTGTCTGTCTGACTCAGCGGAGGCGCCGGCGTCTGTGCCCCGAAACTTTCGAAATCCATCATGGATTCATCCCTCGCCCATTCATCGGGCCTATAAGTTCTTGCTGCCCTTGATCTCGATGAGCTTGACGCCGAAACGGGTCACGTCGCCCTCGAGTACGGTAATTTCACCACGACCGATCACCCGGCCATTGACCATGATTTCGACCGGCTCCCCGATCTTGCGATCGAGCGCGATCGTTGCGCCTTCAGTCAGACCCATGAGTCCGGAAACCTGCATTCGGCTGGTACCGAGCACGATCTGAACATCGATCGG
Organism: Ensifer sp. IC4062; assembly: GCF_020193575.1. GTDB lineage: Bacteria > Pseudomonadota > Alphaproteobacteria > Rhizobiales > Rhizobiaceae > Sinorhizobium. Next base: position 106,012 of record NZ_JADYVD010000016.1, on the reverse strand, counting down.
AATGTCCATAATCAGATCGAGATTGGACGTCATGCCGCTGCCGGGCGCGGATTCGATAGCCGGCTCGGCGGCATCGAATCCGCCATCGCCGAAGCTGCTGTTGGCATCGAAGGAACCAGTCATTCCCGCACCGGCGAATTCGCCGCCGAAGCTATCCGCCCCGAAGTCGCCGCCGAAAGCGGTCACGCTATCGGTGGTGCCACCAAAGTCGCCGCCGAATTCTGTTGCCGTGTCCAGCACCCCGGTGGAGGCGAAGTCGGCGCCAAAATCCGTTACCTGCTCGCCATCCTTCTTGAGAACGCCGCGCAGGTCGTCGATCGCCTGGTCGAGCTCCGTGTCTTCGACGGCGAAGGCGGCCTGTTCTTGGATGGGTGCTGCTTTCTTAGGTGCCATGTGCGGATTATTCCAGTTGAAGCTTGCCTCAGGCATTCTGCTGAGAGAGGGCGGGCTGTTAACTCATGATATGGCGAAGGATGTCCTGTTCGGAGCCGTGCGTATCCTTGACCCGGACCGTGTATTTCGCGCCGGACCGCCCGAACTCGCAGACATAGAGCTCGCGCCCATTGGCGTTTACCTCCACGCGGACGTCCTGACCGTCATGAAACGGGATCACGTCTCCCGGCTGCAGCCGGCTGATCGTGTCGAGCGTCAGGCTCTCCAAGCGGATGCGCGCCTCGAGCGTCACGGCGGATCGGCGAACCTGCTCCTCGAGCTGCTCGGCCCATTCGGTCTTTGTTTTGTCGCCCTGGCCGGCGCTTTTGGGCGAGGCGATTTGCGTCTTCAGGAGAACGCTTTGGGGAACGACGACCGAAAAGGTCGAGAGTACCGGCCCAAGGCCGATCGTCATATCGATGGAGGCCGCGTAAATGTCTTCCATCGCGGGATCGGGTTTGGGACGCGTTTCGCTGTTGTATGGGCGGCTGACGATAGGCTCGAAGCCGCCGGGTGCGTTGACCGCCATGCGCAGCACATCGGCGATCTTTTCGAAGACCGGCACGGCGACATCGATCTCGATCTGGGACATCGAGCGGGGCCGCGGTTCCCCGATACTCGTGGGCTCGGCGCCGAGTAGAGCTTCGACGAGGGTGATGAGAACGGGACTGTCACAACCGATCTGGAAATCCTGGCACCAGTTGCGCAGCGAAGCGTCGGCTAGCAGGACACCGTCTCCGAGGCCGGCAATGAGCTCGTTCCTGAGACCGGTCTTGAAACCGGCATAGCCGATTGCAACGTCATGACCGGTTTCGGCCTTATACATGCCCGGAAGCAATTCGCCGAAAACCTGGCCGAGTTCGAGCGCGGTACGGCCGATCACCTTGTCATCGCCGAGCGCGCCGATCATGCGCGCAAGCAGCCTCTTGTCGAATGGGTAGACGTTGGATGCCGTGCTCGGGTTCATGTTATGCCGCCTTGCTTTCGCTGCCGCCGCCCGGGTTCATCATTTCCTGCTCGACCGCATCGATGGACGGCCGTTCATAGGCGGAGATCGTCTTGCGGCCATATTCGAGGGCGACCTGCGGGACAGAGCCGTTCATGTAGGCAAGCAGCGTCTGCTTGACGATGACGTAGAGGCGGTTCTGCTTCTCGCGCACGGCCTTGATGTTGGCGACGAGCGGGCCGACGATCGAATAGGAGAGGAAAACGCCGAGCAGGGTTCCGACGAGTGCCGCGGCGATCTTGGCGCCAAGCACTTCCGGGGCCTCGCTGATGGCGCCCATCGCCTTGATAACGCCGAGGACTGCCGCGACGATACCGATCGCCGGCAGCGCGTCGCCCATGGTCGTCAGCGCGTGATAGCACTTCATCTTGTCATGGGTAATCGTCTGGATTTCCTCGTCCATCAGCGCCTCGATTTCATGCGAGCGGGCATTGCCGATGATGATCAGCCGCACATAGTCGCAGATGAACGCGGTCAGCTCCTTGTTCTGCAGGACGGTCGGCGCGGACTGGAAGATCGAGGATTCTTCCGGGTTGTCGATGTGGCTTTCGATCTCGTTGCGGGATTTGGTCCTGAGATCGCGCATCAGGCTATAGAGCACGCCGAGCGTATCGAGGTAGTGGCGTTCCTTCGGCACCTTGTGTCTGAAGGCTTCGCCGAGCGCCTTGCCGGTGTCCTTCACGACCTTCATCGAGTTGGCCATGATGAAGCCGCCGATGCCTGCACCGCCGATGATCATCAATTCGAAGGGCTGGTTCAGCACCTCCAGGTGGCCGCCCATCGCGAGATATCCGCCGAGGATACAGCCGAAGGTCACAAGAAGCCCGATGATGATGTTCATTGTCGATACCTGTCGCGATCGTGATTTTCGCTTGATGGAATAGGGTTCCATCCTTGCGTGAGGCTGTTCCTAGGATCTCCTCGAGACCGCGCCCGGAACAGGTTCGCGCAAGCCAGTCAGGTCAGGATTTGTGAGGTCGGGCCACGTCGCGCCCGGCTTCATTCCGGACGGGCGAAGCGATCGTGACCACGACCTATACGAGCTACAAGCTGATCACAGCCGATCTGACGAAATCGCTGGAGCGCGTTTCCGAACAGCCAGACGTCGCGCGCGAGACGGAATATTACCTGGCGAAGATCGGCAGCATCAAAACCATCGATGATTTCTTCGCTGACAACCGGCTCTACAACTATGCGATGAAGGCGCATGGTCTTGAAGACATGGCCTATGCGAAGGCCTTCATGCGCAAGGTGCTTTCCGAGGGCATCGACAGCGATGACGCCTTTGCCAACAAGCTGACGGATGGGCGTTACAAGGCGCTGGTCGAATCCCTGAATTTCGCCCGAAACGGCGAGGCGGCGACCTCATTCGATCGCGCACAAAAGGGTGTTGCCGACAAATATGCGCGCCAGACGCTGGAACAGAATGCCGGCGAGGAAAATGCCGGCGTGCGGCTGGCGCTCTACTTCTCGCGCATGGCGCCGACGATCACCAGCGGCTATGCAATCATCGCCGACGAGGCGCTGGCGCAGGTTGTGCGAACTGCTTTGCAACTGCCCGAGGAATTCGCGGCGACCGAAGTCGATCGCCAGGCCGAAGCCTATGAGGCGGCGATCGACCTCAAGGACTTCCAGGATCCTGAAAAGCTAACGGCGTTTCTCGACCGCTTCACCGCCCTTTGGGAAGTCAACAATTCTACGGACAGCTACGATCCGCTTGCGGTTTTCGGTTCATCGAGCGGCTACGGCATCTCCTCCGATCTGCTCCTGTCTATCAACAGCCTGAAACTCGGGGGACGCTGACGTGCAGACCGGTCTCTATGTGGCGATTTCATCGCAGATGGCGCTCGAAAAGCGCCTGAACACGCTCGCCGACAACATCGCAAACTCCGGCACCGTCGGCTTTCGCGGCGCTGAAGTGAAGTTCAACCAGATGCTCGGCGACACCAAACCGACTAAGGTTTCCTATGTGTCGGAAGGCGAGGAGTACCTCAACACCAATACCGGGTCGCTTGCACGCACCGGCGCCTCGCTCGACTTTGCGATCAAGGGCGACGCCTGGTTTTCGATCGAAACGCCCGGCGGGCCGGCTTTGACCCGCGACGGCCGGTTCACACTGACGGAAGCGGGCGAACTCGTCACCATCAAGGGCTATCCGGTGCTCGACGCCGGCGGCGCGCCGATCCAGCTGAACGGCGGAGCAGGCGAACTCACCGTCGGCGCCGATGGTGCCATCCACCAGAACGGCAATCAGGTCGCTCTGCTTGGCCTCTTTGAGGCGGACTTCAGCAACGGCTTCATGCGCTACGACAACAGCGCTGTCATGCCGGCAAATCAGCCGGAGCCGGTCGTCGACCGTTTCGATGTCGGCGTGATGCAGGGCTTTCTCGAAGAGTCGAACGTCAACGCCATTCAGGAAATGTCCCAGCTCATCATGGTCACCCGCGCCTTCGACAACATCACCGCGCTGATGCGTGACAGCGAGGGATCACTGGAAGAAGCGATCAAGACGCTGGGCGGCAGCTGATAAATGACGGAAACCATGGAACGCGAAGGTCCCGAGACCCTTGCCGCATCGACATCGCTCGCGGCGCTTGCCGGTCTGGTCGAGCGCTACGCGAAGCCCGAGTTTTCGATCGCCCCGGGTGGGCACGTGCAGACGATCGCGCCCGGGCATTACACTGTTAGCGGTCTTTCGCGCCACGTTCGGCTCGGCGATTTCGTCGCGCACAAGAGCGCGACAGGCACACATCTCGGCGAGGTCGTCCGCGTCGAGCCCGAGCAGGTCGTCGTCTGCCCGATCGAACCCGGGGATCCGATCGGCATTCACGATACGGTCATTCGCAAAGGCGCCTTCAGGATAGCGCCTACAGACAATTGGTGCGGCCGCACGATCAATGCGCTGGCGGAACCGATCGACGGTCTCGGACCGTTGCTGCAAGGCGATGTTCGCCGCTCGATCTCCAACACCGCGCCGCCGTCCATGACGCGCAAGCGCGTCGAACATGGTTTCAGAACCGGCGTGCGTGCCATCGACATTTTCTCGCCGCTGTGCCTCGGGCAGCGTCTCGGCATCTTTGCTGGCTCCGGCGTCGGCAAGTCGACGCTGCTTTCGATGTTGGCGCGCGCGGAGGCCTTCGACAAGGTTGTGATCGCGCTGGTCGGCGAACGCGGCCGCGAGGTACGTGAATTCATCGAGGACACGCTCGGCGATAATCTTTCCAAATCGGTCGCCGTCGTCGCTACAAGCGACGAAAGCCCGATGCTGAGGAAGATGGCGCCGCTGACGGCCGTCACGATTGCCGAGCACTACCGCGACAAAGGCGACAACGTGCTCCTCATCGTCGATAGCGTAACTCGCTTTGCCCATGCGATCCGCGAGGTGGCGACGGCTGCGGGCGAGCCTCCAATCGCGCGCGGATATCCGGCTTCGGTCTTCACCGAACTGCCCCGCCTGCTCGAGCGCGCCGGTCCCGGCGTCGAAGGGACCGGGACGATCACGGCAATCATCTCGATCCTGGTGGATGGCGACAACCACAACGATCCGGTTGCCGACTCGACGCGCGGTATTCTGGACGGGCATATCGTGCTGGAGCGCAGCCTGGCGGAGGAGGGGCGCTATCCGCCGATCAATCCGCTCGCCTCGATCTCGCGCCTGGCGCGGAAGGCGTGGACGCCGGATCAGGAAAAGCTGGTGGCGCGCCTTAAGGCGCTCATCCATCGCTTCGAGGAAACGCGTGATCTTCGCCTGATCGGCGGCTACCGGTCAGGCGGCGACGCCGATCTCGACATGGCGATCAAGCAGGTGCCGGTCATCTATGAGGTACTCAAGCAGACGCCCGGCGAGCGGGCCGCGTTCGACGCCTTCACCGATCTTGCCAGTGCGTTGAAGGCGGCCGCGATGGGAAATCAGCCGGGTGCCGCCGGCATGCGACCGAGGGGGTAGGGGTGACCGACTACGACGCAGATGAGATCGTTCAGCAGCGCCGTCGCGAGGCAAAGATGCCGCTGATCGACAAGTTCCTGGCGGCCATCGGACTGACGATGGCGGCCTTCGCGACCTTCTTCCCCTGGTACGCCTTCGTCCATCAGGGGGAATTCTCGATGCCGCGGCTGTGGCAGGGAACGACGCGCGACTTGCCGGAGCGCCCTGGCCGCGATGTGCTGTCCGTTTCGCCCCAGGCAATGACGGACATGGACAGCGACACGGCGGCGGCCGTGGATCGTCTGACGACGGCGACCGTGCCCGGGCTTGGCGACGTACCGGGAAGCGGGCAGGCGGAAGCGGAATCAGCGATGGATCAGCCGTTCCCGGGACCGTCTGGCTTCAAGTTGCGGCATGTCGTCAACGGCCGCGCCCTGATCGAGGACGCCAGCGGCATGTACATCGTTCGCGTAGGCTCAATTCTGCCTGACAACAGTCGCCTTGCGACATTTCAGGAACGCAATGGCCGTTGGGTAATGATTACCTCCAAGGGCGAGATCTACGAAGAGCAGTAGACCAGCATCAACGTACGCGGCAGGGAGCAGTAGGGCGCCGCTGCCTGGCCACCGCCATCTCCATTTCGGTTCCGTGCTCAAAAATGAGACGGCACTGCGCGTTTCCATATATGAAGTCGTTTTAGAGCCGGATCGCGGTGCAGTCGGAAATCCGTGCTCCCGACAAGTCCCACGCAAGATTACCTGCCTAGGTTCGTCACCATCAGGCAGGAGCTTTTGATGGAACCGATTCAGCTTTTCGAACTTGCGTCGCGCCAGGCCCAATGGCTCACGGTTCGTCAGAACGTCGTGGCCGGCAACATCGCCAACGCCAACACGCCGCACTACCGGGCGAAAGACGTCGAGCCCTTTGAAAGCGTGCTGCAGAACACCGGCATCCAGATGGCGGCGACGCATCGCGCGCACTTCACCGAAAGCCCGGATGCCGCCCAGGTCACCGAAGTCAGCATGATCGACGACGTCCAGGTGCAGCAGTCTGGCAACACAGTCGCGATCGAACAGGAAATGATGAAGACCGGTGAGATCAAGCGCGACTACGAGCTCAGTGCCGGGCTCGTGAAAGCCTTTCACCGGATGATGCTCATGACGGTACGGAAATAAGAATCATGGATCCTTTAACTTCGGCCCTCAAGGTTTCGGCCTCCGGCCTGCAGGCGGAATCGACCCGCCTGCGCATCGTTTCCGAAAACATCGCCAACGCCCGCTCGACCGGCGACACGCCGGGTGCCGATCCGTATCGCCGCAAAACCATCAGCTTCGCGGCGGAGGTCGACCGGGCGAGCGGCGCTTCGCTCGTCGAGATCCAGCGTCTTGGCACGGACGATTCGAATTTCAACATCGAGTTCGATCCTGGCAATCCGGCAGCGGACGAAAAAGGCATGGTCAAGATGCCGAATGTCAACGTCCTGATCGAAATGGCCGATATGCGCGAGGCCAATCGCGCCTATGAGGCCAACCTGCAGACCATCAAGCAGTCTCGCGATCTCATCTCCCAGACAATCGACCTGTTGAGGGCTTCGCAATAATGATCGACGCAATCCAGTCCGTCGGCGCGTTTTCGGCCATGAAGGAGACGGAAGGCACGAGCCTGGCCGCCTCCACCTCGCTTATCGCGCCGGGCACCGGCGCTTCCGCTCCGCAGTCGCAGAGCTTCGCCGAGGTCCTCGGCAACATGACCACTGACGCGATCCGTTCGATGAAGTCCGCCGAAGGGGCATCGCTCCAAGCCGTCCGTGGCGAAGCCAATACCCGAGAAGTCATCGATGCAGTGATGAATGCCGAACAGTCGCTGCAGACCGCACTCGCCATTCGCGACAAGGTCGTGAGCGCCTATCTCGAAATCGCGCGCATGCAGATCTGAAGGAACGAGACATGAAGGCCCTTTCCATTGCCGCCACGGGCATGAACGCCCAACAGCTCAACCTCGAGGTCATCGCGAACAACATCGCGAACATCAACACGACGGGCTACAAGCGGGCGCGCGCCGAGTTTTCCGATCTGCTCTATCAGACCGAGCGCGCCCAGGGCGTGCCGAACCGCGCCAACCAGGCGATCGTCCCGGAAGGCGCGATAATCGGTCTCGGCGTCCAGACCTCGGCCGTCCGCAACCTTCATATCCAGGGCAGCCTCGTCAACACCGGAAACGACTACGACCTGGCGCTGGTCGGCCGCGGCTGGTTCCAGATCGAGACGCCGGACGGAGAGACCGCCTATACCCGTTCGGGCGCCTTCAACACCAATGCCACCGGCCAACTCGTCACCATTGACGGCTACGCCGTCGTCCCCGGTATCACGGTGCCGCAGGATGCGAGCGAAATCACCTTCACCTCTTCGGGACAGGTGCTGGTCCGCATCGGCAACAACACGGAATTGCAGGAAATCGGTCAGTTGACCATCGCGAACTTCGTCAACGAGGCCGGGCTCGAGCCGCAGGGCGAGAACCTCTTCAAGCAGACGCCGGCTTCCGGCGAGCCGATCATCGGCACGCCTGCCGATCCCGGCTTTGCCCAGATCAAGCAGAACTATCTCGAGGCCTCGAACGTCGATCCGGTCAAGGAAATCACCGACCTGATCTCGGCCCAGCGCGCCTATGAGATGAATTCCAAGATCATTCAGGCCGCTGACGAGATGGCGGCGACGGTCAGCAAGAACCTCAGGTAACGTGAAACAGGGGCAAACATGATGTTTCGCCGATCCGCCGAAAAAAAATCGCCAAACGGTTCCTCGTTTCGGGTGCGGTCCGTGGCATTAGCCACCACCCTCACGGCGCTTCTGTCGCCGGCTACTGTTTTCGCGGAGTGGCCGACCGCCGTCATCCCCAAGCAGACGATCTATCCCGGCGAGATGCTTGACGAAAGCCTCGTCGAGGTCGTCGACGTGACCAATCCCGATCTCACGGACGGCTATGTCCGCTCCATCGAGGAGATCGAGGGCAAGGTCACGAAACGGACGCTGCTTCCCGGACGGGTGATCCTCGCGTCGGCATTGCGTGACCAGTACGCCGTCGAGCGCGGTTCGACGGTTCGGCTCGTGTTCAACAATGGTGGCCTGACGATCACGGCGGCCGGTTCGCCGTTGCAGGACGCTGCGGTCGGCGAGCTGATCCGCGCCCGCAACATCGATTCCGGGGTCATCGTGTCAGGCACGGTCATGGCTGACGGCACTATCCATGTGGTGGCGAAATGACGCGGCACGTCTGTAAGTGGTTCCTGACGTTCGTCGCGGTCTTCGCCGCGACACTGACGCTCGCCCATGGCGCCTCCCGCATCAAGGACGTGGCGTCGCTCCAGGCCGGGCGGGACAACCAGTTGATCGGCTATGGTCTCGTCGTCGGCCTGCAAGGAACCGGCGATAGCCTGCGCTCTTCGCCGTTCACCGATCAGTCGATCCGCGCCATGTTGGAAAATCTCGGGATCTCCACGCAGGGCGGCGAATCGCGGACACGCAACGTCGCGGCGGTGCTGGTCACGGCGACGTTGCCGCCCTTCGCGAGCCCGGGCAGCCGCGTCGACGTGACCGTCGGCTCTCTCGGCGATGCGACGTCGCTGCGCGGCGGCACACTGGTCATGACGTCGCTCTCCGGCGCCGACGGTCAGATTTACGCGGTGGCGCAAGGTTCGGTCGTCGTCACCGGCTTCAACGCGCAAGGCGATGCCGCCACCCTCAATCAGGGCGTGACCACGGCCGGACGCGTGCCGAATGGTGCCATCATCGAGCGGGAACTGCCGGCGCGTTTCAAGGACGGCGTCAATCTCGTACTGCAACTGCGCAACCCGGATTTTTCGACGGCTGTCGGCATGGCCGCGGCGATCAACAAATATGCCGCCGCACAGTTTGGCGGTCGCATCGCCGAAGCCAAGGATTCGCAATCGGTGCTGGTCGAAAAGCCCAAGATGGCCGATCTCGCGCGCCTGATGGCCGACGTTGAAAACCTGGTCATCGAAACCGATGTGCCGGCGCGCGTCGTCATCAACGAACGGACCGGCACGATCGTCATTGGCCAGGACGTGCGTGTCGCCGAGGTCGCGGTCAGCTACGGCACACTCACCGTACAGGTGACCGAGGCGCCAACCGTCGTGCAGCCGGCGCCGTTCTCGCGCGGCGAGACCGCGCTGGAGCCGAACACCATTATCGAGGCACAATCGGATGGGGGCACGGTCGCGATCCTGAACGGGTCGAGCCTCCGTTCCCTGGTCGCCGGCCTCAACAGCATCGGCGTCAAGCCGGATGGCATCATCGCCATCCTCCAGAGCATCAAAACGGCGGGAGCCCTTCAGGCGGAGCTTGTTCTGCAATGACCGGACGTTTGGACGAATTTGTCGACAAATCGCTGCGCATGCTGGTGATCTCGGCCGCTGGCGCATTGATGCTGGCGCTGCCGGGGGCTTTCGCGCAGGACGTAACGGCGCCGCCGGCCGAAAGCGGCAGCGCCAACGAAATCCAGCAGTTCTGCACCAACATCGCCGATGCTGCGCGTGACCAACGCTACCTCTTGCAGCGCAAGGAACTGGAGAACCTTCAGGCCAGCGTCGACCAGCGAATCGCTACACTCGAGAAGCGACGCGCCGAATATGAGGACTGGCTGAAGCGCCGCAACGATTTCCTCAAGCAGGCGGAACTCGGGCTCGTCGATATCTACAAGACGATGAAACCCGATGCCGCCGCCGGCAAGCTGGAGATGGTACGTCCGGAGATTGCGGCGGCAATCGTCATGAAGCTGCCGCCGCGCCAGTCGTCGCTGATCCTTGGCGAGATGAGCGACGACAAGGCCGCGGTGTTGACTAACATCATTTCGAGCGCGAGCGATCCCAATACCTCGAAGGAGCCATCATGAGAAAGTATTTTACGGCCGTCTTGGCCGCGGGCCTCCTTGCGGGATGTCAGAACCAGGCGTTGCGCGAGATCGGTCAGGCTCCGTCGATGAGCCCGATCGGCAGCGGTCTTCAATACACGCAGGCGCCACAGCTCGCCGCATATCCGAAGCAGCCGCACCAGGTCACGAACGGATATTCGCTCTGGAATGACCAGCAGGCCGCTCTCTTCAAGGACGCGCGTGCAATCAATGTCGGCGACATCCTGACGGTCGATATCAGGATCGACGACAGGGCGTCGTTCGACAACAAGACGGATCGTAGCCGCAAGAATTCGAGCGGCTTCAATCTCGGCGCCAGCGGGGCATCGCAGACCAGCGATTTCGAATGGTCGGGCGATCTCGAATACGGCTCCAACACCAAAACCGAGGGCGACGGCAAGACCGAGCGGTCCGAAAAGCTGCGCCTGCTCGTCGCCGCCGTCGTGACCGGCGTGACGGAGAACGGCAACCTCCTGATCAGCGGTTCGCAGGAAGTTCGCGTCAACCATGAACTGCGCATCCTCAATGTCGCAGGCATCGTCCGGCCGCGCGACGTCGACGCAGATAACATCATCGCCTACGACCGCATCGCCGAGGCCCGCATCTCCTATGGCGGCCGTGGCCGCCTGACCGAAGTGCAGCAGCCGCCGTGGGGACAGCAAGTCGTAGACCTGCTCTCGCCGATCTGATCGGGGGCGGATTGCAAATCAAAGTGCCACGACGTCACCTGTCCCTCGACTAGGTGTGGCGCCGTGGCCAACCGGCACGGAATGGCACGATGGAAGAAATCGATAGCGCGCAGTCCTCCAAATCCAAAGTGATGACGATTGCCGCCCTGGCCGTGCTGACCGCCATCGCCGGCGGCGGCGGGTGGCTCGCCGGCCAGTTGCTGGCGCCGCCGCCCGCAGTGGAGAAGGCCGAGACCGTTGCCGAGGTCGCGCCGAACGCCACCGGTGCCGAGGGGGTTCCGAAAATCGCCACCGAGGCCAATGGTGTCGTGCAACTGGAACCGATCACGACGAACCTTGCTTACCCTTCCGAAAACTGGGTCCGCCTGGAAGTCGCGCTGCAGTTCAATGGCATCCCGGACGTTGCCTTGGCCGAGCAGATACACCAAGACATTGCAGCCTATCTCAAGACCGTGTCGCTACAGCAGATCCAAGGGCCGCGCGGCTTTCAATATCTCCGGGATGACATCCAGGAGCGGGTTGACCTGCGCTCCGACGGACGCGTAACGAATGTGATGTTCCGAACCTTCGTCATCCAATGATTCGGCAGGGCCAGGACCTATTAAGTCATCCATTCTGTTCAGGCCCACAATGCTCCGGATTGCTGCCTTCATAGTCGCCATGATGGCGATGTCGGGAATTGCCGGGGCGCAAAGCTTTCCCGCCGACATTTTGAACACACCGGTCGACGGTTCCGTCGCATCATGGATCATCCGCACCTTCGGCCTCATCACCGTTCTGTCGGTAGCGCCGGGCATTCTGATCATGGTGACGAGCTTCCCGCGCTTCGTTATTGCCTTCGCAATCCTGCGGTCGGGCATGGGACTGGCAACGACCCCGTCCAACATGATCATGGTATCACTCGCCCTGTTCATGACCTTCTACGTGATGGCGCCGACCTTCGATCGCGCCTGGCGCGAAGGTATCGATCCGCTGCTCGACAACGAGATCTCGGAGACTGAGGCGATGCAGCGCGTGGCGGAGCCTTTTCGCGAGTTCATGCTTGCCAACACGCGCGACAAGGACCTGCAGCTGTTCGTCGACATCGCCAAGGAGAAGGGACAGGCGGTCGTCGTCGACGAGAAGGTCGATCTGCGCGCGGTCGTGCCGGCCTTCATGATCTCGGAGATCCGCCGCGGCTTCGAAATCGGCTTCCTGATCATGTTGCCGTTTCTTGTAATTGACCTGATCGTCGCGACCATCACCATGGCGATGGGCATGATGATGCTACCGCCAACGGCGATCTCGCTGCCGTTCAAGATTCTCTTCTTCGTACTGATCGACGGCTGGAACCTGCTCGTCGGCAGCCTGGTGCGGTCCTTTACCTGATCCGCTCTCGGGCAGTCTTTCGACAATCGAGCGATCTAAGACTGTCGCCGCTGCGCAGCGGCGGACACTGTGGGTTCTTGCCAAATGAAGGCCTGATTGACGCCAAAGAGCAAAGAGGCAGTGGTTCCACTGCCTCTTTCGACCTTTCCGTGATGCCGGCGATCTATCGCTCGAAGGAACCAACGCGCGGCGGAAGGGCCGGAACGTCGATGTGATCCGGCGGCAGCTTCTCCTTGGCGCGGTCCACCATCATTTCGTAGCCGCGCTCGAGGTGTCGGCAGAAACGCTCCGCGTCGAACAGCGGCATGCGGAAGCGGTTCTCCTCGAGCGCCCTCCTGTATTCGGCAATTTTCTCTCGGTTTTCATAAAGTGCGACCGCTTCGGCGACGTAGGCTTCCGGGCCGGCGGTCACGAGTTCCGGCAGCCCGATCGCGTTGAGCAGGCTTTCGCTCACGCGCGAGGCGAAATTGGTACCCTTGAAGGTGAGCACCGGCAGGCCTGCCCAGAGCTGTTCCGACGTGGTCGTATGGCCGTTGTAAGGATAGGTATCGAGGCCGAGATCGGCGGCGGGCAGGCGGTTGATGTGCTCCGTGTAGGCCGTTTTGCTGCACAGGATGATGCGTTTCGAGGCGATACCGCCGCTCTGGAACTTGCGCATAACGTTGGCCTGCGCGTCCCGCTTGCACATGAGCCACAGAATGCTGTCCGGTGTTCGGCGCAGGATCTCGATCCAGAGATTGATGGTTTGGAGAGAAATCTTTCTGCTGGCGTTGAATGATGCGAAGACGAACGCGTCGTCCGGAAGGCCGAGGTTCTTTCTCGCAACGCCGAACGCGCGAGGGCGGTGATAGGGATCGTTCGGCTGATAAGTTTCCGGCAGTCGGCAGAATTTCTCATAATAATGCTCTTGGCTTCCCTCAGGCAGTACAAACGGGTCGCCGATGACATAGTCGACATCGATGTTTGTCGTGGTTCCGGGGAAGCCGAGCCAGGAGACCTGAACCGGTGCAGCCTGATGGTTAAGGATCTTCAGGCGGTTATCGAGCGTGTGACCCTTCAGGTCGACCAGGATGTCGATGCCTTCTGCACGAATGACACTCGCCGCCGCCTCATCGGATATATCGTTGATGCGGATAATTCGTCCCCAATTGCCGCGATTGCCCCGGTCGCGGGAAAGATTGCTTTCTTTGGTATGGCAGAAGAGGGTGACCTCGAATTTTTCTGGGTCGTGCAACTCCAGCACCGCTTGCAGGAGTTTCATCGTTGCATGTTGATCCCAGAAGTCCGCCGAAAGATAACCGATGCGGATTTTTTTCGCCCATTGATGCCGCATGTTGCGCCGCGCCTCGGTAATTGCGGAAGCAAAGGGTTGGCTCCTTGCGCCGGCCCATCGGTTAAGCTTTTCATCGCCGCACCACGTAACGTGGTAGTAAGGGGACTCGGCAGCTAGGATCTGGTACTTCCCGGCATCCAGCGCTTTCTTGACGTCCGGATAGTACTTTTCGATCTCTACGTAGTCGTTAGCCTCGCGGGCGAAGACGAGATAGGCTGCCCGCAGCACCGTGCTCTTTGGATTTTTTCGGAAGAGATTGACGACTGCGTCGCGATCCTGCGCATCGTCGATATCGGCCGTCAGAAGTTTGAAGGCGAGAGACTGATGCTGGATATTTGCGCTGGTGGAAAGCGGCGCCTTGAACAGGCCGAGAATTTCCTTCTGGTCCCGCTTCAAGAAGATGGATGCGATGATGAATGCAATGTCCGGATCGGTCTTCGCCTTTTCGAGAAGGGGAAGACCGATGCTGAGCGCCTCGTCCTCGTTGCCGCACGCAAAATGCAGCTTCATCGCTTCGGTCAAATAATGTTCCGAACGCGAACCCTTCTCCTCGCCGGCCAGTTGATAGGCGCGCGCCGCGTCGGTGTTGAAGCCAAGTTTCAAGAGGACCTTTGCCAGGAGGACGAATGTCTTGGCCTCCCGGCTGATGTTCATCAGGTGGTTAAGCTGGTTGAGCGCCTCGGTGTACTGGCCTTTCTGATATTGCCGCGAGGCGGTCGTGAAGAGGGCATGCGCGTTCAAGTGCGGCTCCGTCGCATAGGGCGGACAGCGGTCGGCGTCCTGCCGCTCCAGTCCTGATTCGATCCACATGTTTCAGGGGACATTATCGCCGCCGGACCTTGCCTCAGGCGTGACTCCAAGATTGTTGGCTTACACCTGTCGAGGAGATGTGCCGCGACGAAAAAACTACATGAGGTCAGTCATTTAATTGTGCGTTAAGCATAATTCGAGCCATCCGGAACACGCGCCCGCATTTAATGAATTTGCAAGCATTGGTCTCGATATTCGTCTCCACATGACGGGTTTGGTTTCTTCCAAAGGATGTTTGTTGGAACCGAGAGGCATGAAGCCGGTCCGTCATCACCGGTAGTGTACGCAGTCCGGTATGTCCCCCAACCGTATCTTGTAAAAAAGGGACAACTGAAATGACCAGCATCATGACGAACTCTTCGGCAATGGCCGCAATCGCGACCCTGCGCTCCATCAATTCCTCGATGGAAACGACCCAGGATCGGATTTCCTCCGGCTATCGCGTTGGTTCGGCCTCTGACAACGCCGCTTACTGGTCGATCGCGACCACGATGCGTTCCGACAACAAGGCGCTTTCGACCGTCCAGGACGCTCTCGGCCTCGGTGCCGCCAAGACCGACGTTGCCTACACGGCGATGAAGTCCTCGATCGATGTCGTTGACGAAATCAAGGCGAAGCTCGTTGCCGCCAGCGAGCCGGGCGTCGACAAGGGCAAGATCCAGAAGGAAATCAAGGAACTCCAGAACCAGCTCGTCAGCATCGCGAAGTCCGCTTCGTTCTCCGGCGAAAACTGGGTCTACAACGACAACAACAACGCTGCCGGCACCAAGTCGATCGTCGGTTCGTTCAACCGCGACGCGAGCGGCAATGTCAGCCTCACCCAGCTGCAGTTCGACACGACCAAGAGCTCGCTCATCGAAGTCGACTCGGCCGGCGCTTACGTCACCAACGGCTCGGGCCTGCTTTCGAGCGATCTCGAATATACCGACACCGACGGCACCACGACCGTAACTCTGAGCTACAACCTGCTCGAGATGGACATCAGCAGCATGACGACGGGCGATCTGGCCCAGGCCATCTCCGGCGTCGATGCAGCGCTGCAGACGATGACCGACGCCGCCTCGGATCTCGGCGCGCTCAACAGCCGCGTCGACATGCAGAAGGACTTCGTCGCCGATCTGATGGACTCGATCGAGAAGGGCGTCGGCAAGCTCGTCGATGCCGACATGAACGAGGAATCGACGCGCCTCAAGGCTCTGCAGACGCAGCAGCAGCTCGGCATCCAGTCGCTGTCGATCGCCAACAGCAACTCGCAGAACATCCTGTCGCTGTTCCGCTAAGCGAGTTTCCCATGGCCGGGTGATCACCCGCGCTGGGCTACAGCCTATCGAGGCCGCGTTTCGCAAGAAACGCGGCCTTCTGTTTTCGGGTCGATAGCGATTTCTAAAAAATTCTGACGGAATCAAGAATGCACTTCAGTGTTCGTTAACTATGTTGGTGTTTGCTGTGGCCATCGAGACGGCGGGTTAACCAACAAGATTAATGCGTTAGCAGGCATGAAGCTGACCGCCGTTTCCCGGTAATCCCGGAATGTCCCTTTTTCTTTCAACTGTCACCAAGGGGCACTCAGCCAATGACAAGCATCATGACGAACACCGCCGCAATGACGGCGCTCGCAACTCTGCGCTCGATCAATTCCTCGATGGAAACGACGCAGGACCGCGTTTCCTCGGGCTACCGCGTTGGCGCTGCTGCCGACAACGCCGCCTACTGGTCGATCGCGACCACGATGCGTTCCGACAACAAGGCGCTTTCGACCGTCCAGGACGCTCTCGGGCTCGGTGCCGCCAAGACCGACGTTGCCTACACGGCGATGGAATCCTCGATTGACGTCGTTGACGAGATCAAGGCAAAGCTCGTTGCCGCCTCTGAGCCGGGCGTCGACAAGGGCAAGATCCAGAAGGAAATCAAGGAACTGCAGAACCAGCTGATCAGCATCGCGAAGTCCGCTTCGTTCTCCGGCGAAAACTGGATCTACAACGACAACAACAACGTTGCAGGCACCAAGTCGATCGTCGGTTCATTCAACCGCGATGCCAACGGCAATGTTAGCCTGACGACGCTTCAGTTCGACACGACCAAGAGCTCGCTCATCGAAGTCGATTCCGCCGGTGCCTATGTCACCAACGGTTCGGGCCTGCTTTCGAGCGACCTCGAATACACCGACACCGACGGCACGACGACGGTCACGCTGAGCTACAATCTGCTCGAGATGGACATCACCAGCATGACGACGGGCGATCTCGCCGAGGCGATCTCCGGCGTCGACGCAGCCCTGTTGACCATGACCGATGCCGCTTCGGACCTCGGTGCCCTGAACAGCCGCGTCACCATGCAGAACGACTTCGTGGCCGATCTCATGGACTCGATCGAGAAGGGCGTCGGGCGCCTAGTCGATGCCGACATGAACGAGGAATCGACGCGCCTCAAGGCTCTACAGACGCAGCAGCAGCTCGGCATCCAGTCGCTGTCGATCGCCAACACCAACTCGCAGAACATCCTATCGCTGTTCCGTTAATCGGAGCCGATTACAGCTAACCGCACAAGAAGGCCGCGCTGCTCGTCGAGCAGCGCGGCTTTCCGCTTTCTTGCCTGCCGAGCGTTTGCCGCATGTCTTGCCCGATTTAGAAGTACTGCAGCGTCCTTTGCGGGTCAGATGAGACGCGGCGCTGTAGTTAGGAAATCGTCCATCTTTGTTTATTT
The DNA here is from genome assembly GCF_020193575.1 of Ensifer sp. IC4062. Taxonomy (GTDB): domain Bacteria; phylum Pseudomonadota; class Alphaproteobacteria; order Rhizobiales; family Rhizobiaceae; genus Sinorhizobium. The sequence continues at coordinate 88,820 of NZ_JADYVD010000016.1, read as the reverse complement.
TCATTTATTTTTATTACTTACCCGTAAATCCCGTTAACGTTTTGTTAACCATCAAATCGTTACATCTTCGTTAAGAGCGAGGGGCCGCCTCTTCAGGGCAAATCGGAGGCGGTCGCATGACGCTGGTCCCGTCGCTGCCGGTGCACTCCGGAATGTTTTTGAAAAATCATTCAGGGCAAACGATCTATGACCAGCATCATGACCAATGCCGCCGCAATGGCGGCACTCCAGACATTGCGTTCGATCAACAGCAACATGGCTGAGGTGCAGAACCGGATTTCGTCCGGCTACCGCGTCCAGACCGCAGGCGACAACGCGGCCTATTGGTCGATCGCAACGACCATGCGGTCCGACAATGCGGCCCTTTCGACCGTCCAGGACGCGCTCGGTCTCGGCGCCGCCAAGGTCGATACGGCCTATGCCGCCATGGACACGTCGATCGACGTCATCAGCGAGATCAAGGCGAAACTCGTTGCCGCGCGTGAGCCGGGCGTCGACAAACTGAAGATCGACAAGGAAATCACCGAGCTCAAGAATCAGCTCGTATCTGCGGCGCAGTCCGCATCGTTCTCCGGCGAGAACTGGCTTTACAATTCCAACCCGGCTGCCGTCGGAACCAAGTCGATCGTCGCGTCCTTCAACCGCAGCGGCAGCGGCAATGTCTCCGTGACGACGCTCGACTTCGACACCGCGCAGTCGATGCTGATCGACACGGCCGATGCCACGCGCGGCCTGCTGACCAACAGCTATGACGCCGATCAATTGCAGGCGACGCCGTCGGGCACGGCGCGCCTTTTTCACCTCATCGTCGCGCCCCCGGCCACGCCTGTCGCCGGCAGCACCGAGATCAAGCTGACGGCTGCGACGACGAGCACGCAGCTCGACGACATGATCCGCGTTGTCGACAAAATGTTGAGCAAGCTCACCGATTCCGCCTCCACGCTCGGAGCGATCACCACCCGCATCGACATGCAGGAGAGCTTTGTCGCGAACCTGATGGACGTGATCGACAAAGGCGTCGGCCGTTTGGTCGATGCGGATATGAACGAGGAATCGACGCGGCTGAAGGCGCTGCAGACGCAGCAGCAGCTCGGCATCCAGGCCCTGTCGATTGCCAACACCAACTCCGAGAACATCCTGCGCCTCTTCCAGCAGTAAGCGCTGGTGTCACTCGCGCGACGGCGCAATTGCCATCGCTCCTTGCGCGTTCGTTTGAACGCGCGGCGCTCTAGTCCGCTTGCGCGAAAGCAAGCGGCGTCGCCTTCCGCCGTGCCGCCGGTCATCGGCATCGGGCGGAAACAGTTGGACCGCGCTGCTTGCCCTGGCGCGGTCCAACCATTTTCGCGCAAGTTTGACCGAATAGCCTCCCATCGCAGTCTCGTCGGACTGTCGGCCCAGATGAGTTTGCGCCGCCGCTTGCACCGGCCTTGCCAACTGCTTTCGCAAAGGCCGTGCACATCGAGAATGTTGGGTCCTGTCGCTGTCTCGGGCGGTCGCGACCCTAAGGAGACATTGAAAACGTGTCAGGCTCTTTGGATTTCCGGGCCGTGAGGCCGCGTGCGAGGGGTGGGCGGGCCATGCCGACGTCCGCCGCGCGACCATCGGAGGCGCGCCAATGAGCGCGCAGCTTTCCCGGTACCTTAAGGATTTCAGCGCGCCGAAGATCGAATTGTCGAGGATGCCGCCGAAATATTTCCCGGACATCGACACCGACTTTCCAGGCGCGGATCGTCCCGGTGCGAAGCCCGCGATGCCGGAGATCGACATCGATGCCGAGCGGAGCGAGGCCTTCGCCCAAGGTCGCGCCGAAGCCAGCGCCGAACTCATTTTCGAGCATGAAAGAGCGATCGCCGAACTCAAGGCGCGCCACGCAGAGGAAATGGAAGCATTGACGCGGCGCCTCGAAGAGGAAGTTGCCGGCAGACTGGCAAGCAAGATCGCGGAAATGACCGAGCGGCTTGCCCTCGGCCTCGGTGACCAGACGGCGCGCGTGCTTGCGCCGGTCATGGAAGAGGCACTGCTAAAGCGCGCCATCGAAGATCTGGCGCAGATGGTCAGACAGGGACTTGGCTCTGGCGAGGGATGCGTGATCACGGTCAAGGGGCCGCTGGCTCTTTTCGAGGCGCTGAAGCGGCATCTGCCGGATCAGACAACGCTTTTCCGCCATATCGAAACCAACGACATCGATCTCGCGGTCGAGATGGGTGACGCTGTACTGGTGACCAGAATGGCCGCCTGGTCCGATACCATCCGGAAAGTTCTGGCATGAGTGACGAAAGCCATCATAACGGCAAGAACGAAATCATCATCGTGAAGCGTTCCGCGGACGCCCATGGCGATCATCATGGCGGCTCGTGGAAGATCGCCTATGCCGACTTCATGACGGCGATGATGGCTTTCTTTCTGGTGATGTGGCTGATCAACGCCGCAAACGAAGAGACGAAGGCGGCCATCGCATCCTATTTCAACCCGGTGCAACTCACCGACCAGAAGCCCTCCGAGAAGGGACTCAAGGATCCCGCCAAGGACGCCCAGGGCGAGCAGACGCAGCAGCGGTCAAAAACCGATGGCGAGCAAGCGAAGACAGGCGGCACCGCCAAGAAAGGCGATCAGCAGACCGCGACCTCCGGCGAGGAAACGAAGTATTCCGACGCCGATTTCTTCGAGAACCCCTATTCGGTTCTTTCCGAGATCGCCAAGGAAGTTGGCCAGCAGGCCAATATCAGTGTCAAGGGCGACGGCGGCGCGGCCCAGTCGGGACCGGCGACAGGCGCCGACGGCGGCGAAGCCTATCGCGATCCGTTCGATCCGGACTTCTGGACCAAGCAAGTAGAGATCAAGGAGGCCGGCAATGCCGCGGTAAGCGACGTAGCAGCCGCGACGAATCCCGCGCAGCAGGGAGCGGCCGAGCAAAAGTCGGCCGCAGACGGCACGGCGTCGGCCAAAAACGAAGGCCAGCCCGCGGTGAGCTCGGACGTGTCCAGGCCTGAAACCGCCGAAAAAGATCAGCAGAAAGAGGCGGACGACCTCAAAGCCGAAATCGAGAAGGAACTCGGCGCAAATGCCGGGCGGCTCATCGAGGGACTAATGGTGACCCCGGCCGAGGGCGGTCTTCTGGTGACCATCAGCGAACAGACGGACGCGCCGATGTTTGCGGTCGGCTCCGCCGTGCCGCAGAAGGAACTCGTGCTCGCCATGGAAAAAATCGGCCGGCTGCTCGCAGCGCGCAAGGGTGCCGTGGCAATCCGCGGCCACACGGACGGACGGCCGTTCAAGGACGGGACCTATGACAACTGGCGCCTCTCGGCAGCGCGCGCTCAGAGCGCCTATTACATGCTTGTCCGCGGCGGCCTGACGGAAGACCGTGTCAGTCAGATCAGCGGCTTCGCGGATCGGCGCCTCCAGGTCCCGAGCGATCCCTATGCGCCCGGCAACCGGCGCATCGAAATCCTGTTGCAGTCGGGACAGGGTTGATCGGATGCTGAAGCGGTTGCACGCCATCCTCCTGACATCGGTTCTGGTCCTCCCGCTTGCCGTCGGGCCTGCCCGGGCGGACGCCGGGGAAGAGCTCGCGCCCTTCAAGATGATAAGGTCGCTGCAATATGTTCAGGATTCGGTGGTGCTCGGCGATCATTCCGCAATCGAGATGCAGCGCTTCATGCTGGGTGCGATCGACAAACGGCTGAGAGCCGTCGAGGAGTCAGCCTTCCGCGATCCGCGCAACGTCGATGCGGCACTCGTCTATGTCATGAGCGGCGGCAACCCCGACACGCTCGACTACCTGACCGACCGCGACATCGAGGGCAATTTCGATAGCAGGGTAACGGACGCGTTGCGGCAATATCTGAGCGGCAAGGGCGCGCTTATTGTCGAAACCCTCTCCAAGGCTGCGCCAGAATACAAGAACGCCCGCATCGGCCCCTATCTTTTCCTGATCCTCGGCAATGCGACCTCGCAGCAGAACCCTCTGGCTGCGATGAAATATTACGACTGGGCCCGGTTGACTGCGCCGGGCACGATCATCGAAGAGGCGGCGTTGCGCCGCTCCGTCTTTCTGGCGGCAAAGGCGAACGAACCCGATAAAGGGTTTCGCTACGCTTTGAGCTATGCGCGCCGCTATCTCACGTCGCCTTATGCTAGCCAGTTCGCGGACGTGTTCGTCGAACTCGCGGTTGAGCATTTCGACGAGGCCGCCGAGCAGAAGATATCCGAAGTCCTGGCCTTCATGGATCGACCGCGCCAGCGTGAGGTCTATCTTCGTGTTGCCCGACGTGCGGCGATCGGCGGCAACCAGGCCCTCGCACGGCTCGCCTCGCAACGGGCCGAAGATCTCGCCGACGGGGGCACGTCGCAGTCGCAGGTGCTTGCGAGCTTTTATGAGGGGCTCGCCGCGGTGCCCTCGGAGGACGTGTTCGCGGCCGCCGAGGCCATCAATGCAATTCCGGATGAAGAACTGTCCCCACGCGACCGTGCACTCCGCGATGCGGCCAAGGCGATTGCGGACGCTGTGGTGCAACTACCGCAGGATGAAAGCTCCACACAAGCGTCAGTGCATACACCGGACGGAATCACCGCGGAAGAGGGCCAAGCCGTGTCCGAGGAGTCGGGAAGCGGGATGAGCCCATTCGGCGAGACGGCTGAGGCATCGGGTCAGTCGAGCGACGGTGGCGGGGCGGGAACGGCCCCGCCTACGGACCCGGCGTTTGACGGGTTCCTCACCAATGGTCGCTCGAAGGTCGCTGAGATCGATGCGCTCCTGAAGGAGGAAGGACTATGAGGCCTCTTGAAGAGACTTTGCGTAGCGCAGTCCCATCGGCAACAGGCAAGGCGGGATCGCGGCAGGGCGGAAGAGAGCAGATCGGGGATGCACCTCGCGCTTTCGAAGACGTCGTTGCCGACGCCGGCCGCCAGAAGGCACAGGGACAAAGCACGGCCTCCAGCGATGCCGAACAGCCGACAGACGGTTCAGCAAACGGTCCACAGCGGTTGCCCGCCGAAGTCACAGCAGCCGGCGCCCGCGCCTCGATCAGAGGCGATGGATCGGACATCAGGTGGGACATGGGATCGTTGCAGGATCTCGGCATTGGCGGAGCGGAAATCGCAGCGGGCAATCGACGGTCGTCCGACACCATCTCCGTTCGCGAGCACGCAATGAAGCGACTTCAGCGCCTGGGCCTCGCGGGCAGGGAACGGGCACCATCGGGCGATGATCGAGCCGCTGGCAGCGAGCAGGACCTGGATGCGCTCACGCAAAAGGTAGCTGTCCTCACGCGCGGCCAGACAATGGCGGAAGGCGCGGCCTTGGACGAGTCGCCGATGGACGCCCAGCAGGAGGGAGCTTCCGGCTCGGCCGAGCACGCGAAAGGAACCGTCAACGACTTGCTGACGATGCTCGGTGAGGCCGCCGTGGTAACCGCCGCTCTGCAGCAGCCGGAGGGTAGGACGGATCGCACGCCCGGCGAACGCGAGATTGCGGGCAATGCAGCGCGAATTAAAGGCGAGGGCGTGGCCGGCATTGTTCCGGATGAAGGCTTGGCCGTCGAGAATGAGGCGTCCGAGTCCGATCAACTCTTCCGGTTTGCGCGTGCCGATGGCAAAGGCCAAGCCGTGGCTATGACAATTTCGAAGGACGGAGAGAAGGCCGTCGTCGATAACGCCAAGCCGGCCACCGCGTCCAAAGCGGAAACCGTCACTGTTCTGGAAGCGCGCCGTTATCTCGGCTTGCACATGAACACCAATGCCGCGGCAGTGACCAGCGCGGTTGCGGGCGATAGCGGATGGGCGCAGACGATGCAATCGAGCACAGCCTTGGCGCAATCCGACCCCTCCGGCCAAATCGGCAAGACGCTCAACACACTCAAGATCCAGATGCATCCGATCGAGCTCGGTATGGTGACGGCAACGTTGCGGTTAAAGGACGACGAACTGCAGGTCGATCTCAAGGTGGAGTCCGGCGAGGCGTTCCGCCAGTTGCGTGACGACCAGGGCGAGATGGTGAAAGCGTTACGCGCACAAGGCTTCGCGGTCGACCAGGTGAACATTGTGTTCAATGCCGGCGGCGACGCTTCTTCTGGCGGCAGTGCGCAGCAGCAGGCGCAAACCGCGCCCGGTCAGCACGGGCGTGAACACGCTGGCGACGGGAGCGGAGAGCAGCGCCAGAGACAGGGTGGTGCGCAGACATCGGCGGCGGAAAGGTGGGCGGGCAATGACGGACTGGATGATGCGCCGGTTGACGCTGAGCGCAATCGCGCTGGCTACGTCTATATGTAGCGCCTGGGCAAGCGCCGGTATCTGCGAGCGTGAGATTATTTCAGCCGCCTCCAAATACGGCGTCCCGACGGGAATTCTCTATTCCGTAGGCTTGACCGAAACCGGCCGCAAAGGATCTCTCCAGCCTTACGCCATGAACATCGAGGGCAAGGCCTATTTCGGCACCAGCGTAGAAGACGTTTTGGCCCGCTTCGGCACGGCTCGCGCGCAAGGGGCCAAGCTCATCGATCTCGGCTGTATGCAGATCAATTACTACTTCCATGGCGAGAATTTCCGTTCGCCGGAGGAAATGCTTGATCCGCGCAAGAATGTCGAATATGCCGCGCGCTTCCTGTCCAATCTGCGCGCGAAGCACGAGAGCTGGACAATGGCTGTCGCGCGTTATCATGCCGGCCCAAACAACGACCCGGCGCAGAAGAAATACGTCTGCCGGGTGATCGCGAATCTCGTCGCGACGGGCTACGGCAAGTGGACGCCGAACGCCACGCAGTTCTGTCAATAAACAACCTAGAATTGTTCATTTGGAGGCGTGGCCGCATTGTGGCGACAATGCGGGCGGATTGTGATGGCAAGCGGATTTGTCGCGTGCTGTTAACTTTTCCACACGATTTTAGTGTCATGATTAACGAACGCCTACTAGATCTAGATCAAATCGGCACGCAATCCCTAATCAATTATTAAAATCTCCCATTAACTTCCTCTAGTTGTTCGTGAATCCCTCGATTCGTACCTCTTTATCAACGAGGCACCCATATTGATTCGGAGGCGGACGAATGATCGTGGTGGTTGATGATAGAGAGCTCGTAAAGGACGGTTATACGTCCTTGTTCGGGCGCGAAGGTATTCCCTCGACGGGGTTTGATCCGAGGGAATTCGGCGAGTGGGTAAACACGGCTGCGGACTCGGATATCGATGCGGTCGAAGCGTTTCTGATCGGTCAGGGCGACAGCGCATTCAGCCTGCCGCGCGCGATCCGTGACCGCTCTATGGCGCCGGTCATCGCAATGAGCGACACACCCTCGCTCGAAAACACCCTGGCGCTGTTCGACTGCGGGGTCGACGACGTCGTGCGCAAGCCGGTGCACCCACGGGAGATCCTCGCTCGGGTCGCAGCGATCCGCCGGCGGCTCAAGGCCATCACCAACTACACCGATATCGGACCCATCCGCGTTTTCGCCGACGGCCGCGATCCAGAAATCAATGGCGAGGTCTTCGCCCTGCCGCGGCGCGAGCGGCGCATTCTCGAATACCTCGTCGCCAACCGGGGCCGCCGCGTGTCGAAGTCCCAGATCTTCAACGCGATCTACGGCATCTTCGACGAGGACGTCGAGGAGAACGTCGTAGAAAGCCACATCAGCAAGCTGCGCAAGAAGCTGCGCAAGAAGCTCGGCTTCGACCCGATCGATTCAAAGCGCTTCCTTGGCTACTGCATCGACTGGAATTGAGTGCGTGGCGCTGAGCCGGGCATCTTAAGACAGGTTCACGCAAGGCCCGGCTCCTAGTGTCGCCGCAACGAGGAATTGAGGATCTGATATGAGTCTCTACGGTACCATGAGAACCGGCGTTTCAGGCATGAACGCCCAATCGAACCGGCTCAGCACAGTCGCAGAGAACATCGCGAACGCCAACACGACCGGCTACAAGCGGGCGTCGACGGAATTCTCGTCGATGATTCTGCCGTCGAGCAACGGCGCCTACAACTCCGGCGGCGTGCAAACCCAGGTCCGTTACAGCATCTCCGAGCAGGGCGCGACGACCTACACCACGTCCGGCAGCGATCTCGCCATCGACGGCGGCGGTTTCTTCATTGTCCAGGGCGCCAACGGTCAGGAGTACCTGACGCGCGCCGGCGCCTTCGTCCCGGACGATGACGGCAATCTCGTGAATGCCGCCGGCTTCACGCTGATGGGTTACGAATACCAGGCCGGCGTCGATCCGACGGTCGTGGTCAACGGCTTCGATGGTCTGACCAAGGTGAACCTCAGCTCCGAAGGGCTGGTCGCCAGGGGCTCGACCGAGGGCGAGATGGGCGGCAATCTTCCATCAGGGGCGGCCGTAGGCGCTACGCATCCTACGTCGCTTGTGGTCTTTGACAGCCAGGGCAACTCGCGCCTTCTCGACTTTGTGTACACCAAAACCGGCGCGAACGCCTGGTCGGTCGAAATTCGCGACCGTGCCACCTACACGGCCGGTCCGCCCGCCACCGGCGTGCTCGGCACCGCGGCCTTGGCCTTTAATGCAAGCGGGGCGCTGACGACGTCTCCGGCGACGGTTACGACCAGTGCAATGACGGGCTTACCCGGGACGGGCGCAAACCTCGCCGCACTCACCATCGATCTCAGCAAAACCACGCAGCTCGGTTCCGACTTCAGCTCCGACGGCGGTGACATCGACGGCAACGCGCCAAGCAAGGTTGCAGGATTCAAGATCGATACCGATGGCATCGTCTACGTCAAATACGAGAACGGTGAACTCGACCCGCGCTATCGCATCGCGCTCGCCAATGTGCAGAGCCCGGACAAGCTGCTGCCGGAGTCCGGTAACGTCTATTCGCAGGGCGTAGATTCCGGCGTCATAATCACCGGCTTCGCCGGCTCCGGTAACTTCGGCAACATTCTCTCCGGCGCCCTTGAAAGCTCTAACGTCGATATCGCCGAAGAGTTGACAGCGATGATCGAGTCCCAGCGCAACTACACGGCCAACTCCAAGGTCTTCCAGACAGGCTCCGAACTGCTTGACGTGCTGGTCAACCTGAAACGGTAATCGAAAGAGAGACGGTCCGCGTTATGTCGCTGTCCACCGCAATCACAATCGCGCAATCCGCTTTCAACACCACGGCGGCTCAAACTGCCATCGTGTCGAAGAACATCGCGAATGCGGGCAACGCGGACTATTCTCGTCGGATGGCTCTGTTGGGCTCGACGGCGAACGGCGCGCAGGTCGTCTCGATCTATCGGGCACAAAACGAGGCACTGCTCAAGCAGAGTATTGCCAGCATCGGGCAGTCCTCGGGTCAGGGGCGTCTCCTTTCCGGACTGGAACTGCTGAAATCTTCGCTTGGCGGCAACGACTACGAAACGTCGCCGGCGACATACCTGACGGTGTTTCGCAACAGCCTGCAGACATTTGCGTCTACCCCCGGAAATCCGGCTATGGCTGCATCCGCGGTGTCAGACGCGGGCGATCTGGCAAACGCGATCAGCACGGCGGCAAATGCGGTTCAGAGTCTTCGCGCTGACGCCGACAAAGAGATCGCGATCGAAGTCGAGAAGCTGAACAGCCTCCTTGCGGATTTCGAAAAAGCGAACAACCAGGTCAAGGCTGCAACGGCACAGGGGCAGGACGCGAGTGATGCCCTCGATCAACGTGACAAGATTCTAAAGCAGGTGTCGGAGATCATCGGTATCTCGACGGTCACGAGAGCGAATAACGACACGGTGATCTACACGGCGGATGGCACGGTACTCTTCGAGACCATGCCCCGAGCTGTCACCTTTGCTCCGAAGGCAGCCTATGATGCGACGATCACGGGCAACAGGATCTATGTCGACGGTGTGCCGGTTGCTGCGGGCTCAGGGGCCAATACGACGGCCGAGGGCAAGCTAGCGAGCTTGCTTCAATTGCGCGATGATGTTGCGCCAAAATTTCAGTCGCAGCTCGACGAAATCGCCCGCGGTCTGGTGACGCTCTTCCGGGAGGGCGATCCGTCCGCGGTGCCAGCGATCCCCTATGCACCCGGACTCTTCACCTGGGCAGGTGGCACGGTGCCGCCGGCAGGCACGGTCGTCCCCGGCCTTGCCGCGTCGCTCGCCGTCAATCCTTTGGCAAAAGCCAATCCGATGCTGCTGCGCGACGGCGGTTTCAACGGCGTCGTGTCCAATCCCGGCGGCTCTGCAACGCCCGATGCGGGCTACACGGCCCTACTCGAAGGCTTCATCGATGCTATGGGTGAGGACATGGCTTTCGACCCCGCAACGGGCCTCGACGGAAGCACCTCAATTCTCGATTTCGCAACATCGTCGATCGGCTGGCTGGAGCAGCTGCGCAGCACAGCTTCAACCGCCAACGACAACAAATCGGCGCTTCTTGCACGCACGCAGGAGGCACTCAGCAAGGAAACGGGCGTCAGCATCGACGAGGAGTTATCCCTGCTGCTCGACCTGGAGCAATCCTACAAAGCATCGGCCAAGCTGGTCAGTACGGTGGACGCCATGATGGCGGCCCTTCTCGAAGCTGTGAGGTAATATGAAGACGTCCTTCGTTTCGAATCTGGCGGTACAAAACGCCATGCGGCTGACGATTCAGCAGCAGCAGGCGGAGATGCTTAATCTTCAAAAGGAACTGACGACGGGCCGCCATGCCGATGTCGGCCTCACGCTCGGAGCAACGACCTCGCGCTCGCTCAACTTGCAACGCGAGCTGGCGCGCATGAACGCGCTGACAAGCACGAATTCGATCGTCAACCAGCGGCTCTCGGCCTCCCAGGAGGCACTCGAGACGATGGCGAGCGCGGCGCAAAAGGTTCGCGACACCTTGATGACGTTCAAGGGCAACGATTCCGCCGACAAGCTTGCGATCCAGAAGACCGAAATCGACAGCGCTCTCTCGCTTTTCACGGCAGCGGCAAACACCTCATTCAACGGTGAGTTTCTATTTTCCGGCATCAATTCCGACGTGAAGCCGCTCGCGGACTATAATTCGGCAGTAACCTCGGCTGCCAAGACTGCGTTCAATTCGGCACTGTCGACATATATGGCCGCCCAGGTCCCGCCGCTGACGTCGATGGACCAGTTCTCCGTCACGCAGATGCAAGGTTTCATCACCACGGTCGTGGAGCCGATGTATACCGGCGCCCAATGGGACGCCGATTGGTCCGATGCGTCGAACCAGAACATGACCAGCCGCATCAGCACGTCCGAGGTCATTGAAAGCTCGACGAATGTCAACACGACCGGTGTGCGGATGTTCGCGCTCGCAAGCATCATCGCGTCGGAACTGATGGACAAGGGCGTCACGTCGGAGGTCCGCAGCGCGATCGGCGCAGCAGCCCTTGTTTACGTCGAACAGGGGATTACCGGCATCGACGCCGAACGCAGCGCACTCGGCGTCGCCGAGTCTCGCGTGAAGAAGGCAAACGACTCCCTGGCGGCTCAGATCAAACTCGTCACCACACATATCGGCGACATCGAAGGCATCGACGAGGAGGCGGCGTCGACGCGGATAAACCTTCTGAAAACGCAACTTGAGACATCTTATACGCTCACATCGCGGATTCAGCAGTTGAGCTTGCTCAATTTCCTCTGATCGAGAGGGACCGGACAAACATGAAGGATGTCTGAATGTATCAATTTTCGTATGCCGAGATCATGGAGGACGGCGTCGCCGATTCCAAGGATCGCGAACGGCAGGTACTCGATCGCTCGATCGCGCTTTTGGAAGCAGCGAAACAGCAGAAAGGGTATTCCAGGGAGGCTATCGAGGCGATCTATTTTACCCGGCGCGTCTGGATCCGCTTCATCGAGGATTTGCGCACGCCGGATAACCAGCTCAACGAAGAGCTGCGCGCCAATCTGATTTCGATCGCCATCTGGATCTTGAACGAGACGGAGAAGATCCGCAAACGCGAGTCTTCCAACTTCCAGGGCATCATAGACATTACCACCATCATCAGGGATGGACTGAAATGAAGAGCACACTGCGTATCTCGCTGAAATCGGGCGAAAGGATTTTTGTAAACGGCGCGGTGCTTCGCGTTGACCGCAAGGTCGCGGTCGAGTTCCTGAACGACGTCACCTTCCTCCTGGAAAACCACGTGCTGCAGCCGGAAGACGCGACGACCCCGCTGAAGCAGCTCTACTTCATTGCCCAGATGATCCTGATCAACCCGGAAGGCGCCGAACAGTCGACGGCGATGTTCCGCAAATCGATCGTCATGCTGCTCGCCTGCTTCAAGAATGAAGAGGTTCTGGCCGAGCTGAAGCGCGTCGACGGCCTCGTCACACAAGGGCGCGCCTTCGAAGCGCTGAAGGCGATTCGGGCGCTCTATCCGATCGAAGATCGTATTCTCAACGCGCAGGAAATCACGCCGGCGACGGTCGAGCAGATTCGCAAGGAGATTGCACCATGGCGGTAAGTGGCGTCAGCTCGACTTCGACAGGCTATACGCCGACGGTTTCGGCCACGGAATCGGGGGACGACGCGACCGCTGCGACTCTGAACTACGAGAGCTTCCTGAAGCTGCTCGTGGCGCAGATGAAGAATCAGGACCCGACCGAGCCGATGGACGCGACGCAGCAGATTGCACAGCTCGCGACCTTCTCCCAGGTGGAGCAGACGATCAAGACCAACAAGAACCTCGAAAGCCTGCTGCAGCGCACTTCGCTGAGCGAGGCGGACGCGGTGATCGGCAAGACCGTCACCAGCGCCGACGGCAAGACGACTGGCGTCGTCAAGGAGGTGAAACTATACTCCGACGGAATCATCGCCGTTCTGGATACGGGCAAGGAGCTCGTCATCGGTCCCGGCGTCAAAGTGAAGTGATTTCCGTATGAACGAGGCGGACGCCCTTGATATTGTGCAGGCTGCGATCTGGACGGTGATCGTGGCCTCCGGTCCCGCCGTCCTCGCCGCCATGGTGGTCGGCGTCGTCATTGCGTTCATCCAGGCCCTGACCCAGGTCCAGGAAATGACGCTGACCTTCGTGCCGAAGATCCTGGCCGTCATGATCACAGTCGCCGTCTCCGCCCCCTTCGTCGGTGCACAGATCTCCATCTTCACCGACATCATCTTCTCCCGGATCCAGTCCGGATTCTGATTATTTTCGCCTCATACCACCTTCGCGCAAGCTTGGGTCTTTAGGTCTTCCGACATAGCTTGGGCAGCTTTCGCGGACTGCTGCCCGCCTCTCATGAAGAGACGGAAGAGACATGGCACAACAGGCGACGCTGACCATCCCGAAACTCGCACCCAAGAGCAGGGACATCGGCTTTGCGCTCGGGATCGTGATGATCCTGTCGATTCTCTTCCTGCCGATTCCGCCGTTCCTGATCGACTTGGGGCTGGCGTTCTCGATTGCCTTCTCTGTGCTGATCCTGATGGTCGCGCTGTGGATCCAGCGACCGCTGGAGTTCTCGTCCTTTCCGACCATCCTGCTGATTTCGACGATGACGCGCCTGTCGCTGAATATCGCGACGACGCGCGTCATCCTTTCGCACGGGCATGAAGGCCACGGCGCCGCGGGCGGCGTCATTTCCGGCTTCGCGAGCCTCGTAATGTCCGGCGATTTCGTGATCGGTCTGATCGTCTTCCTGATTCTGATCACCGTGAACTTTATCGTCATCACCAAGGGCGCGACTCGCATCGCCGAAGTCGGCGCCCGCTTCACGCTCGACGCAATCCCCGGCAAGCAGATGTCGATCGACGCCGACCTGTCGGCCGGTCTGATCGACGAGAAGGAGGCGCAGCGCCGCCGCCGCGAGCTGGAAGAGGAAAGCTCCTTCTACGGCGCGATGGATGGTGCGTCGAAATTCGTCCGCGGTGACGCGATCGCCGGCCTGATCATAACCGCGATCAACATTTTTGGCGGCATCATCATCGGCTATCTCCGTCACGGTATGCCGATCGGCGAGGCAGCCGACGTTTTCGTCAAGCTCTCCGTCGGCGACGGCCTGGTCTCGCAGATCCCGGCGCTGATCGTCTCGCTCGCCGCCGGCCTGCTCGTCTCGCGCGGCGGGACTGCCGGCTCGACAGATCAGGCGGTCGTTGGCCAGCTCAGCGGTTACCCGCGGGCGCTGATGGTCGCCGCCGGGCTCATCATCCTGCTCTCGGTCATGCCGGGCCTGCCCTTCCTGCCGTTCGCCGCCCTCGGTGGCGGCATGGCCTTCCTCGGCTGGATCATTCCGAAGCAGCTCGAGGCCGCCAACGCGGAGAAACGGGCGGAGGAGGCGATGAAGGCGCAGCAGACGAAGGAGAGCGACAAGGATTCCGTCAAGTCGGTACTGAAGACGGCGGAGATCGAACTTCTGCTCGGCAAGCAGGTCTCGACCAGGCTGCTCGGCGCGCATCAGGAACTCGCTTTCCGCGTGGGCAAGATGCGCCGCAAATTTGCCGGCCAGTACGGCCTCGTCGTACCGGAAATCAAGGTTTCCGACGATATCTCGATCCCCGACAAGGCCTATCATATCCGCATTCACGGCACGACGATCGCGTCCAACACTGTGCGGGTGGGCGAAGTGCTGGTCGTGACCGGCGGCGGTCGCCGGCCGAGCGTGCCCGGCGACGAGATCAGGGAGCCGGCCTTCGGCATGCCGGCCGTCTCGATTCTCGAGACCTTCACGGAAGACCTGAAGCGCGAGGGTTTCCACCCGATCGACAACGTCTCTGTGGTGCTGACCCATTTGAGCGAGGTCATCCGCAACAACCTCCCGCATCTCCTCTCTTACAAGGACGTGAAGGTGCTGATCGAACGGCTCGATCCGGAATATCGAAAGCTCGCCGACGAGATCTGCACGTCGCACATGTCCTATTCGGGGCTGCAGGCGGTGTTAAAGCTGCTGCTTGCAGAACGCGTGTCGATCCGCAATCTGCACCTCATCCTCGAAGCCGTAGCCGAGCTTGCGCCGCATGTGCGCAAGACCGAGCAGATCGTCGAGCACGTGCGCGTTCGCATGTCGCAACAGCTCTGCGGCGACCTCGCCGACAACGGTGTCCTCCGCGTTCTCCGGCTCGGCAACAAATGGGACATGGTCTTCCATCAGGCGCTCAAGCGCGATGCCAAGGGCGAGATCGTCGAATTCGACATCGATCCGCGTCAACTGGAGGAATTCAGCGACCAGGCGACCAAAGTTATCCGTGAACATCTCGATCGCGGCATGCCCTTCGTGCTGGTAAGTTCGCCCGAATCCCGCTCTTATGTGCGCATGATCATCGAACGCCTCTTCGCCACGCTGCCCGTGCTCTCCCACGTCGAGCTTGCCAAGGGCCTTGAGATCAAGATCATCGGCTCGATTTCATGATCACCGACCCCGAGGGCACGGTATTGGCGCTGTTTGCTGCCTTTTGCCGGATCGGCGCCTGCGTCATGATCATGCCTGGATTTTCAGCCGCGCGGGTTCCGGTTCAGATACGGCTGTTTATCGCCGTTGCGATCTCGATGGCCATTTTGCCCATCATGTGGGACGACATCTATCCGCAGGTCACCGGAAAGGGCCACACCTACATCTATCTCATCACGACGGAGACGATCGTCGGCGCCATCATCGGTCTTGTTGCGCGCTATTATGTCCTTGGCTTGCAGTTCTCCGGCACGGCCGCCACCATGCTGATGGGATTCACCCCGCCGCCGACGGCGGACGTGCTTGAAGATACGGCCGAAAACCAGCTCACCAGCTTGATTACTTTCGCCGGCCTGATGATCCTGTTCATGCTGGACTTTCACCACGTGATCATCGAGGCGGTCGCGCAATCCTATCGCGTGATGCCGATCGGCAGCGGCTTCGATCCGCAAGGCGTGCTGATCACGCTCGCCAATTCGTTGGGGCAGACCTTCATGATCATGTTGCGTCTCGCGAGCCCGTTCCTGATCTATGGCCTGCTTTTTAACGTCGCGATCGGAATGGTGAACAAGCTCGCTCCGCAGATTCCCGTCTACTTCATCTCCCAGCCCTACCTGATCATGGGCGGCATGTTCCTGCTCTATCTCGGGATCGCCGCAATGCTGCGGCTCTTCGCCGACGGCTTCGCGCCGGTAATGCAGGGAGGCTAGGCGTGAAGACGCGCTCCGAAAAGCTGAAGCGCCTGGTCGCCGTCCAGCGGCACCTCGAGCGGATGGCGGAAAGCGAGTTTACCGAGACCGCGCGCCAGCGCGCCGTTCTTGCCGAAACGATCGACGTGGTCGTCGATGCCATGGGTTCGGCTCACCCGATGCATCGCATCTTCTCGGGTCACTACGCCTCCCACCTCGGACGCCTGGTGCAGAAGGATCAGATGCTTATCGGCATCCAGCAGGTTCACGAGGCGCGCATGCTGAGAGAGCGCGCAAAAGGCGATAGGTTCGAGGAGCACATGAAGGATGCCCGGCTTGCCGAGGATCGGGAGGCGGCCGACAACGCGATCCTCGATCTGATCGATCAGCGCGTCTCGGGCGCTCCGCCAGCTTCCGGTAAGGTTGAAGGGCGATAGTGCGCCATCGGGCTGGCTCTTCCAACGGTGGGGCGAGCCCGTTCGGGACATTTGCGGCCGCGCAAGGATTGCGGGCGCTTCGGTTCGAGAGGATCTGACATGGCTATTTCCCCGCCCAGCGACCTTGTGATGGATGTCGTCCGTGCGGCCGATCCGGCGGAAATCCAGGAGGCCCAGGCAAGGCTCAAGGCCAACCGCGCCGCATTCCAGGCAACGAGCCTCGCAGAAAATGGCAACGGTTTTGCCGCAGCGGTTTCCGTACTCGACCCCTCCGAGGGATCGACCGGACTGGGTGACATAAACAACCGGGTCGAGCAGAAGAAGATTCCCGAAACCTATCGGAAATTCGAGGCGATGGTGCTGCAGAATTTCGTGAAATCCATGCTGCCGAGCGAAAGCGAAAACGTCTACGGCAAGGGCACATCCGGCGACGTGTGGAAGAGCATGATGGCCGAGCAGATCGGCGACGTTCTTGCCGCAGGCGGCGGTATCGGCATTGCCGAACGGATGGTCGGAGGCGACGCGAGCGATCGGGTCAATGCATCCGTCGACGGCAACAGCCAAAACCTCGCGACGAGCATGGTTCAGGAATATGAGCGCAAGGCTCTCTCCGACTTTTTGACTAACGATGAAAAGAAGCAAGCCTAGAGCTTTCACGTTTTCATTGAAACAGTGAAATGCTCTAATCCTTTGAAACTACGCAATTCCGGACGGAAAACCCTACGCACTTTCCTGGGATTGCTCTGGAGCGGACGAGCATTTCCGGCGGTTTCCGCCTGCATCGCGCTTTGGATTATTTGGGAGTTTATTTATGGAAGCTGTGGCATCGAATGACGTACGAATTCGGAATGTTCTCGGCCGCCTGGAAATGATCATCGACAACGAGAACAGCCGGATTGGCGTGGATCCTGACTTCGATATCAAGACGTCGAATGCGCACAAGAGCCGCTGCCTTTATGAGCTGACGATGCTCCATCGGGATGCCATTCCCGGTGAAATCTCGCCGGCCTTCGTTTCGCAGACGCGCCATTTGCGCAACAAGCTGCAGATCAACTCCCAGAAGGTCGAGGCACATCTCGAGGCGGTGCGCTCCGTCGTCGATATTCTCAAGACGGCTGCCCAGGATGCTGACGCGGATGGCATCTACACGGAAGCGCAGTTCCGCTATAGCGATTTCTGATGCTGAAGCTCGTTCTCACCGGGGTCTGGGTCTGCGCGGTTACGCTCGGATCCGTCTACTTCTCGATGCAATACGCTTCCGCGCCTGTCGTGTCACAGGCAGACGCGGACAGACGTGCGTCCGAGGAATACATACCGGGGGAAATCATCACCGTCCCGGTCATCAAGGAAGGGGGAGTGCAGGGATATTTCCTTGCCAAGCTATCCTTTTCGGCCACCAAGGAAGGCATTGCGAAGCTGCACGCACCGCTTCGGCAGGTCGTGACGGACGAGCTTTATGACATGCTCGTCGGCTCGAAGTTCGTCGACCTCGCCGATACCGGATCGTTCGATCTGCCGACCTTCAAGGTCGCGGTGAAGGACGGACTGAACAAAAAGCTCGGCAATGAGGTGATTACCGAGGTTCTGGTGGAACAGCTCGAATATCTCACCAAGGATGATGTCGAGCGCGTCGCCAACAGCCAGAACAGGCCATATCAAAAGCCGGTCCCCGTGGTTGACAAAAACGGCAACGTCGCTGCGGACAAGATCCCCGAAGGTGCCGTGAAGGCTACATCCAGCGGCCATTGACTGGGCGAAGCGGCATTCAGGTGACGTCAGGTGTCCGGTCTTGCGCCTCAGCGGAGCCGATCTTCGCCGTCAGCCGGCCGACCGCGACATAGAACGGATAGAGGCTTGCAGCGGCAAGCCCGGTCTCCGCCCAAAGTTTTAGGCCGACCGGCAGCGAGGTGGCGATGAGTGCAAGGGATTTGCCGAGCGCTCTCAACCGACCGAAAAACGTCGGATCGCGCTGATGCTCCAGGAGTGCTGAGATCGCACCGTTCTCGAGACTGCGGGCGCGGATCCACGACCTCGTGGTGTGATAAGCTGGAACCGTTTCCGCGACCCAGGCCTCCGTTGCCCAGGCAAACGTGAACCTCTTCGCCTTGCATCGATCGAAGAAAACCGTGTCGCCGACGCCGACGACATTAAGTGCCGGATCCAGAAACGGCCGGGCCATCCCGTCGAGCACCGGCCGGGTTATAAGCACGTTGCCTGCCGAATAGACGATCGGTACCGGTCCGCTCTCATTATAAGGGGGCGTGAAAACGGGGTGCCGCTTCCACTTCTGTTCATGCGGATCCTCGAAGACGGGGAGTTGCGGCCCGCCGACGATATCGGCCCTATGGTTTTCCTGAACAGCAACGAGGCAATCGAGCCATTCCGGAGCAGCAACCTCATCGTCGTAGATGACGGCGAGAGCACGGAGGTTGGGATAAAGATCGAGCGCCATCGCCCATCCGGCATTGCACGCGTGGGCGTGTCCGCGGCGGCGAACGACGACAATAGCGGAATCGGACGGGTGTCCGAGAAGGAAGCTTTTTGCCGCCTGGGCGCCAGCCAGCCCCTCCGCGTCGCTTTCGACAACGACGGTCGCCAAAGGCACGTCAGGCCGTTGCGAAACAATGGTTTTTAGCGTTTTGACGATATGATCGGGCCGGCGGAAGGTCGGCACGACCACCACAAGTTCGATATCCGCCGCATCCTCCCGCTCGGTCTGGAAATAGACGGTGATGTCCTGACCGTTCGGCGTCATCTTGAGACCCGTGCGCACAGATAGCTGGAAGGCACTACAGCAAAAACTTCCTAAACAGATGTTGAATCCGGAAAACGGCTTTTGAATGAGAGCCTTAAATGCCGTTTCACTGCAAGCGGCTAAAGTGAGAAAAATAACCCTCTCATCCATGTGGCAACATGTTTCCGATCTCTTCCAGCTTGCCGCCTCGCGATTTCGGTTGGGCCGATGCCTTGGCTTTCGCCGACACGGTCGTCTCCCGGCCCAAGTGGCATGCGGTCGTGACCGACCGCATGTTTCCGAGCAGTCGGGATGCGATGGCCTTCGTGCCCGCGCTCCTGACCTATATTGAGAAGCCGATGCGTGTCGCGCTCGTCGGATCTCACCGTCACGTCGCGGAGGAGGCTGCCGAGAATTTTCGCAGCCACGCACCCTGGCACCAGTTCATCGCTGTCGGGGGCTTTTCCGAGGAGACGAACGCCCTCCATGAAGTGCGCGCGCTCCGGCCCGATATTCTTCTCGTGGCGATCGAAAGCTTCGACCAGGAAAAATGGGTCGATCGGAATATTGCTCCCGAGCATGGCCGTCTCGTCATCATGGTTGGTGATTTTGTCGCTCGGGAATCTTCCCGCGCGCCCGTTCTCTTGTGCTGGCTCGAACGGCTTTATCGTCTCGTGGCCGATGCCGGCCGGCGGCGCAGCTATCAAGCCTTTCGGTGGAGGCCGATAGAGCGCGATCTTGCCAACGCTTCCCGGTCGAAGGATTTCGGAGTCTCACCAGAGGCGTTTCGCGGCAGCCGCCGCATCTCGGGCGAATGATTCCCGGCAGTGCCGGATGGTTCTCGGTTGCCGAAAACTGCTGTCGCGGTGCGGTTTGCCCTCATCACGTTGCGGGCGGGGCGGATCCCGATCTTTCAGTAATGCAAGGAAATGGGGCACTGGTTCACCGGATTGCTGTTCCGGCCTCGCCAGCTCTTGCATTTATGCGTTTGGAACAGCATAGGGCGCATGCAGGCAATCGCTTGATGCCGTGCGCACTAAATTGTGCCGCATAAAGGACAAACCGGGAGATACGCCGTGACGACTGTGATTGATGGCAAGGCCGTTGCCGCTTCGGTCATCGAAACCGTAAAATCCGCCACAAAAACGCTGGAGGCGGAAACCGGCGTGCGCGCGGGGCTCGCGGTGGTGATCGTCGGAGACGATCCGGCAAGCCATACCTATGTGTCGGCAAAGAGCAAGATGGCAAAGGAATGCGGGTTCCTTTCGGTGCAGCATACGCTGCCGCAGGAGACATCGCAGGAGGAACTGGCGGCGCTCGTCGACGAACTCAATGCGGACGCCTCCATCCACGGCATTCTCGTGCAGTTGCCGCTCCCAAAGCATCTTCGGTCGGAGCCGATCATCCAGTCCATCCTTCCTGAAAAGGATGTCGACGGTTTGCACGTCGTCAATGCCGGCAAGGTGGCGACCGGCGATCTCGAAGGCGGGCTCGTGTCGTGCACGCCCGCCGGGGCCATGGTGTTCGTGCGCCGCACGCATGGCGAGGATCTTTCCGGACTCAACGCCGTCGTCATCGGCCGTTCGAACCTCTTCGGCAAGCCGATGTCCGCGTTGCTTCTTGCTGCCAACGCGACGGTAACGACAGCCCATTCGCGCACGAAGGATCTACCCGCCGTTTGCCGCAATGCCGATATTCTGGTTGCGGCCGTGGGCCGCCCGGAGATGGTCAAGGCCGATTGGGTGAAGTCCGGTGCAACGGTGATCGACGTCGGCATCAATCGCGTCCCGGCGCCGGAACGTGGTGAGGGCAAGACAAAGCTCGTCGGCGACGTCGCCTTTGAGGAATGTGCCAAGGTGGCGAGCGTCATCACGCCGGTCCCCGGCGGTGTCGGGCCGATGACGATCGCCATGCTGATGGCGAACACGATCAGTGCCGCTTGCCGCAAGGCCGGTCGTAAGCCACCGAAGTTCTGAGACGGAGATGGGGTGGGCGGCGCTCTGCTGCCCGGTTCGCCCTTTCGTTGAACCGTGAACCGTTCGGACGGAAAGCCGTAGCATACTTCAATTGCTATTTGCCCGGTGCCGGCCCCGTCGAGGCACGAACGATCAGTTCTGGGTGCCATAGTTCCTGTTCCGGATAGGTACCGCGATCCAGGATGCCGCCAATCAGCCTGCTGGCGATGCGTGCGCCGGCCGCCCTCAAGGACGAGCGCGTCGTCGTCAGCGGTACGCTAAAATTTTCCGGCTTCAGCATCGGCAAGACATCGTCGTGGGCGATGATCGAGATGTCCGTGCCTACCGTGAGGCCGGCTTGATTGATCGCGCGCACGGCGCCGAGTGCCAGGACCGTACTCGAGCAGAGCACGGCGGTAGGCGGATGCGGCTGCGTCAGGAAGCGCTGCATGCTGCGATAGCCGAATTCATCGGTCATGAGCGAGTGGTGGACCAGTGTTTCGTCAAGCTCGAGGCCCCACTCCTTGAGGGCACGCACCACGCCCTTTTTCCGGCGAATGGCAAAGGCCAGGTGTTCCTGTCCGTTGATGAGCGCGACCCGCCGGTGACCGAGCTGGACAAGAAGCCTCGTCGCCTCATAGAAGGCGGCGGTGTTGTCTATGTCGACGAACGGATAGTCTTTCGGACCGCCGATCGATCTTCCATGCACGACAAAGGGGATGGATAGCGACTTCAGTATGGCGATGCGCGGGTCATTGGCGCGCATATGGGCAAGAAAGACGGCGTCGACATTACCGCTTGCCGCCAGCCGCCGGAATGTCGCTTCCTCGTCTTCCGGCGCGCTCGGGTTCAGCACGAAGTGAAAGTCATGCTTGACCGCCTCTTCGGCGAGACCGGCGAGAAATTCGCCGAAATGAATGTCCGATACGATGCCGGATGCAATCGGCATGACGAGACCGATGGAGTAGGCCTTGCCCGTCGCGAGCCGTTGCGCCGCACGGTTCGGCCTGTAGCCGGTTTCGCGAACCGCCTTCAAGACTCGCTGCCGCGTCTTGGCGTTGACTTCCGGGTAGCCGTTGAGCGCTCGGCTGACCGTCGTCTGCGACAGGCCGAGCAGCTCCGCTAGCTGCTTAAGTTTGACCGGCATGGCCTCCTCCCAAAGCGCTTTGGATGCTCCTTTCATTTAGGATGTTCCGGTCAGCGCCCCCAATGTCCTCTACCACCCGTTTCGCGTTGAAAAAAGCGGAAAACCGCGCTTTCGCGTCGCAAAATGTTAATGCACAGCAATATTCAAGTCGCGTTGAGAGGAGCGGACGGAAAGCCCTTGACTCTTCGTCTGCGACGATGATTTCTTAGCCAACTCAAAGCGCTTTGAATTTGCGCGTTGATGATCCGCCCGCGGCGCAACGTCCGGGTTCATGTTGGGAGGACGATAACGTGAAGAGATCATTCCTGATGGGCGTGGCTGCGCTCGCCCTGGTAGTGGGGACCGCCGATGCTGCCGAGCTGAAATTCAAGCCCGGCGAGGACTCCAAGTTCAACTGGGCGAGCTTCGAGGAGTTCAAGAAGGGCCACGACCTCAAGGGTCAGACGCTGACAATCTTCGGCCCGTGGCGCGGCGAGGACGAGGCGCTCTTCAAGAGCGTCTATGCTTACTTCGTCGAAGCGACCGGCGTGGACCTTAAATATTCGTCCTCTGAAAACTATGAACAGCAGATCGTCATCGACACGCAAGCCGGCAGCCCGCCGGATGTCGCGATCCTGCCGCAGCCGGGCCTCATTGCCGACCTTGCCTCGAAGGGCCATCTGACGCCGCTCGGTGATGAAACCAAGCAGTGGTTGCTCGACAATTACGCCGCCGGTCAATCCTGGGTCGATCTCTCGACCTACAACGGCAAGGACGGTAAGCCGGCGCTCTATGCGTTCCCGTACAAGATCGATGTGAAGTCACTCGTCTGGTACGTGCCGGAAAACTTCGAGGACGCCGGCTACGAAGTGCCGAAGACCATGGAAGAGCTGAAGGCGCTGACCGACAAGATCGCCGCCGACGGTGAAAAGCCGTGGTGCATCGGCCTCGGATCGGGCGGCGCGACCGGCTGGCCGGCGACCGACTGGGTCGAAGACCTGATGCTGCGAACGCAGCCGGCCGATGTCTACGACAAGTGGGTCAAGAACGAGATCCCGTTCACCGATCCGGCGGTCACCGGCGCATTGGACGAATTCGGCTGGTTCGCGCGTAACGACAAGTTCGTCGACGGCGGCGCTGCGGCCGTGGCCTCAACCGACTTCCGCGACAGCCCGAAGGGTCTTTTCGCCTCGCCGCCGAAGTGCTACCTGCATCATCAGGCTTCGTTCATTCCGTCCTTCTTCCCGGAGGGCACGGTGATCGGCGAAGATGCCGATTTCTTCTACATGCCTCCCTATGAGAGCAAGAAGGAGCTTGGCAATCCGGTGCTGGGTGCTGGTACGCTTGCGATGATCACCAAGGATACGCCGGCCGCACGCGCCTTCATCGAGTTCCTGAAAACGCCGATTGCGCATGAGGTCTGGATGGCGCAGACGAGTTTCCTGACGCCCTACAAGAGTGTCAACGTGGAGACCTACGGCAATCCGCCGCTGAAGAAGCAGGGCGAGATCCTGCTCAACGCCACTACCTTCCGTTTCGACGGGTCCGACCTGATGCCGGGCAAGATCGGCGCAGGCGCCTTCTGGACAGGCATGGTCGATTTTGTAGGCGGTAAATCGTCTGCCGACGTCGCGTCCGGGGTGCAGAAGGCGTGGGACGCAATCAAGTAAGACTCAAATAAATACGGCGGACGATGCTAATCTCGTCCGCCGCTCCTCATCTCCGGATTGCCTCAGCAATCGGAGTAATCACAATCAAGAGCGGTAGCCGCCATCACACGATGCGTCCGGAGCATCCTGCTCCGGAGCGCGTTTAAGGGAGGGATGTGTCATGCAGCAGCTACTCGCTGCCATTCTGACGATGATTGTCGGTGTCCTAGCTTGCGCAGCCTATTTCTGGAGCACCAATTTCATCCTCGACTGGATTTTTCCGTCGAAGGGTCTCTCCGGTAAGGCGGCATCCCGCAACCTGCGCATCACCAACGCCATCCGGCCTTGGCTGTTTCTGGCGCCCGCACTGTTCGCGCTGACGATCTACCTCATCTATCCGGTCTATCAGTCCGTCCTTCTCAGTTTCTATGATCGAGCGGGAGTGAACTTCGTCGGCTGGAGTAACTACTTCTGGATGGTTAATGACGGTGAATTCCGTCAGTCGATCTTCAACAATTTCCTCTGGCTACTCGTCGTTCCGGCTCTCTCGACCTTCTTCGGACTCATCATTGCAGCGCTGACGGACCGCATCTGGTGGGGCAACATCGCCAAGACGCTGATCTTCATGCCGATGGCGATCTCCTTCGTCGGCGCCGCCGTCATCTGGAAGTTCATCTATGACTACCGTGCGGAGGGAGCGGAGCAGATCGGCCTCTTGAATGCGATCGTCGTCGCCCTCGGCGGCGTGCCGCAGGCCTGGATCACGTTGCCTTTCTGGAACAATTTCTTCCTCATGGTCATCCTCATCTGGATCCAGACCGGGTTTGCGATGGTCATTCTCTCCGCGGCTCTCCGCGGCATACCGGAGGAGACCATCGAGGCCGCGGTGATCGACGGCGCCAATGGCTGGCAGATCTTTTTCAAGATTATGGTGCCGCAGATCTGGGGCACGATCGCAGTCGTCTGGACCACGATCACGATCCTGGTGCTCAAGGTTTTCGACATCGTTCTAGCGATGACGAACGGGCAATGGCAGAGCCAGGTGCTCGCCAACCTCATGTTCGACTGGATGTTCCGCGGTGGCGGGGACTTCGGCCGCGGCGCGTCGATCGCCGTGGTGATCATGATTCTCGTCGTCCCGATCATGATCTGGAACATCCGCAACGCGGCCAAGGAAATGAGGAGCCACTGAGATGAACCCAGCTACGCGCTCCCCGCTGATGTGGGCCGTCCATCTATCGGTGCTTCTCATCGTTGCTCTCTGGACGATGCCGACCGCCGGCCTGTTGATCTCGTCGCTGCGCGACAAGGACCAACTCGCCGTTTCCGGATGGTGGACCGCTCTTGCCACTTCGTCGCGCAATGCCGTCGCCCGCGCGCCGTCGCCTGACAGCCAGGTCGAACGGGACGGCAAGTTTGTTATCTCCGGTAACATTCTTGATGGTCAGGCCGGGCAGATTTCGGCTTTCGGCTTTTCCAGCCGCGAACCGGCGGCCTTCAAGGCCGGCGAAACCGCGGAACTGAGCGGCGGCGAGAAGCTGACGGTACAGGCGGACGGCAGTTTCGAGATCGTTTCCGATACCAGGATGGAAGGCTCGCGCGGCCAGCGTATCTTTTTCACAGCCGCAGCACCACCGCGTTTCACCCTCGACAATTACCGGGAGGTGCTGCGTGCCGAGGGTATCGGCGCGTCCTTCATCAACTCGCTGACGGTCGCCGTTCCATCGACGGTGATCCCGATTTTGGTTGCGGCCTTCGCAGCCTATGCTCTGGCCTGGATGCCCTTTCCCGGGCGTGCAATCCTGATCGCCGTGGTCGTCGGGCTGCTGGTCGTGCCGCTGCAGATGTCGCTCATTCCGCTCCTGAAGCTCTACAACGGAGTTGGAGCATTCTTCGGCGTCCCGGCCAAGACCTATATGGGCATCTGGCTTGCCCATACCGGCTTCGGCCTGCCGCTCGCGATCTATCTTTTGCGCAACTATATGGCGGGTCTGCCGCGCGAGATCATGGAATCCGCACGCGTCGACGGCGCCAGCGATTTTGACATCTTCGTCAAGATCATCCTGCCATTGTCTTTCCCGGCGCTCGCATCCTTCGCGATTTTTCAGTTCCTCTGGACCTGGAACGATCTCCTGGTCGCGATCGTCTTCCTCGGCACCGGCCAAGACCAACTCGTGCTGACGGGGCGGCTGGTCAACCTGCTCGGCTCTCGCGGCGGCAATTGGGAAATCCTGACCGCCTCCGCCTTCATCACCATCGTCGTTCCTCTGATCGTCTTCTTCGCCCTGCAGCGCTATCTCGTGCGCGGCCTGCTCGCGGGATCGGTCAAGGGCGGCTGACAGATTTCAGGACAAGGACCTTTTACACGAATGAACCAGACCGAAATGATCGGCTCCATTCTTACGCCCGACAGGGATTGGTGGCGTGGGGCGGTGATCTACCAGATCTATCCGCGTTCCTTTCAGGACACGAACGGCGATGGCATTGGCGACCTGAATGGCATCACCGCCCGGCTGCCGCATGTTGCGGCGCTCGGCGTCGATGCGATCTGGATTTCGCCCTTCTTCACCTCGCCGATGAAGGACTTCGGTTATGACGTCTCCAACTACAGGGATGTCGATCCGATCTTCGGCAAGCTCGAGGACTTCGATGCGCTGATCGCCGAAGCGCACCGGCTCGGCCTGCGGGTCATGATCGATCTCGTCCTGTCGCACACGTCTGATCGGCATCCGTGGTTCATCGAAAGCCGGTCGAGCCGCAGCAATGCGAAGGCGGACTGGTATGTCTGGGCCGATTCCAAGCCCGACGGAACCCCGCCCAACAATTGGCTGTCAATCTTCGGCGGTTCGGCCTGGGCCTGGGATCCGACGCGGCTGCAATACTACCTGCACAACTTTCTAACTTCGCAGCCGGACCTCAATCTGCACAATCCCGACGTGCAGGAAGCCCTGCTTGCCGTCGAACGCTTCTGGCTCGAACGCGGCGTGGACGGCTTCCGCCTCGACACCATCAACTTCTATTTCCACGACAGGCAATTGCGCGACAACCCGGCATTGGTGCCGGAGCGGCGCAATGCCTCCACGGCGCCGGCCGTCAATCCGTACAATTACCAGGAACACCTTTACGACAAGAACCAGCCGGAAAACCTCGAATTCCTCAAGCGCTTCCGGGCGGTGATGGAAGAGTATCCGGCGATCGCCGCCGTCGGCGAGGTTGGCGACAGCCAGCGCGGCCTTGAGATCGCCGGTGAATACACCTCCGGCGGCGACAAGATGCACATGTGCTATGCCTTCGAGTTTCTGGCGCCGGATCCCTTGACGCCGGGCCGTGTGGCCGACGTGCTGCGTGATTTCCAGAAGGCGGCGCCCGAAGGCTGGGCCTGCTGGGCCTTCTCAAATCATGACGTTGTCCGCCACGCCAGCCGCTGGGCCGACGGCGTCAGCGATTACGGCGCTCACGCCAAGTTGCTGGCAAGCCTCTTGATGTCACTCAGGGGTTCGGTCTGCATCTATCAGGGCGAGGAACTGGCGCTGCCGGAAGCGGAGCTCGCCTACGAGGATCTCCAGGATCCTTACGGCATTCAGTTCTGGCCGGACTTCAAGGGCCGCGACGGCTGCCGCACGCCCATGGTATGGGAGAGCATGCCCGATGGCGGGTTCAGCGACAACACCCCGTGGCTGCCGGTTCCCGAGAACCACCTGGCGCAGGCCGTATCCGTTCAGGAGGCCGATCCGGCCTCTGTCATGCAGCATTACCGCCGCTTCCTGCAGTTCAGAAAGGCATATCCGGCCTTCGCAAAGGGCGAGATCGAATTTTTCGAGACGCAGGCGCCGCTTCTTGGTTTCCTGCGCACCCATGGCAATGAGAAACTGCTCTGCCTCTTCAACATGAGCGAAGGGCTCGCGACGGCGAAGCTGCCGACCGTACCGCTGGAACCACTCGAAGGACATGGGTTCGTTTCGGAGGTAAAAGACAATACGATCAATCTTCCGGCCTGGGGCGCTTTCTTCGCGCGCGTGGCCTAGCATCTTCGAGCGAAGTGGACGTCGGTTCGCATGAAAGAAATGCATTGTGAAGAAACAGCGAGGGGAGGGTGAGATGGCAGGCCTGCTGCTCAAAGATATCCGCAAGTCCTATGGGGCCGTTGACGTCATTCACGGCATCAACCTCGACATCAAGCAGGGTGAGTTCATCGTCTTCGTCGGGCCGTCGGGCTGTGGGAAATCGACGCTGCTGAGGATGATCGCTGGCCTTGAGGAGATAACCGGCGGTGACATGTTCATCGACGGCGACCGGGTCAACGACGTGCCGCCATCGAAACGCGGCATCGCCATGGTGTTCCAGTCCTACGCGCTCTACCCGCACATGACGGTCTACGACAATATGGCGTTCGGCATGCGGATCGCCAAGGAGTCGAAGGAGGAGATCGATCGCCGCGTGCGCTCGGCGGCGGAAATCCTTCAGCTCACCAAATATCTTGACCGCCTGCCAAAGGCGCTCTCCGGCGGCCAGCGTCAGCGCGTCGCGATCGGACGGGCGATTTGCCGCGACCCCAAGGTCTTCCTCTTCGACGAGCCGCTTTCCAACCTCGATGCTGCCCTGCGCGTTGCCACGCGGATCGAGATCGCCAAGCTCAACGAGCAGATGGCCGATACGACCATGATCTATGTGACCCATGACCAGGTGGAGGCGATGACGCTTGCTGACCGCATCGTCGTGCTTTCTGCAGGCCATATCGAGCAGGTCGGTGCACCGCTCGAACTTTATGAGCGCCCGGCGAACCTTTTTGTCGCCCGTTTCATCGGCTCGCCGGCGATGAACATCATCCCTTCCACGATCTCGGCCACCGGCGCGCAGACGACCGTGACGCTTGCAGGCGGCAAGTCGGTGACGCTCGACATAACCACGAACGCATCCGAGAAAGGAAAGAAGGCGAGTTTCGGCGTGAGGCCGGAAGACCTGCAGGCGACGCACTCCGACGATT
Source organism: Ensifer sp. IC4062 (assembly GCF_020193575.1). Lineage (GTDB taxonomy): Bacteria > Pseudomonadota > Alphaproteobacteria > Rhizobiales > Rhizobiaceae > Sinorhizobium. The sequence continues at coordinate 59,923 of NZ_JADYVD010000016.1, read as the reverse complement.
TCCTGTTCGAAGGAACGGTTTCGATCGTCGAGGCACTAGGAGAAGTAACGCTGCTCTATATCGAGGGACTGGTCGAAAACGAGCCGCTCATTGCGAAGATTCCTGGTATTCCGCAGGTCAACCGGGGAGACAAGGTGCGCTTCACCGCCGACAAGGCGAAGCTTCACCTTTTCGATGCCGAAGGACGCAGCTATCGCGCCTACTAACCGGTGTTCCGCGCAAGCGGAGAAATGGCGTGCACTTTCTCCTCCGTCTTCAGGTAGATGGACTTAACCATATCTCACCCGTCCGGCGTCGTCGGGCGGGTTTTCCACAGGTGCTTGGCAAGCCAAACTCTCTGTTAAATTTCATGGGTTAGCGTGGCCGCGTATGGAAATGTGAAAGGCGAATTCTATGAGCGGCGCGGCCCCTGCGGTGCACCAGCACTTCCTCAACAAGGAAGAATCCTTCATGTACGATCGGGAAGCGAACTTCCCAATGGAGGACACACGCAACGAGGCGCGCATCGAATTCACCGAGAAAGGAATGCAGCACCTCTCGTCTCGCCGCTGCGAGATCATCAAGCTTTCCAAGAGCAGTGCCCTCATCGGCATCATGACCCAGTTCCAACTGCCGCGGAACTTCTATCTCGATATCCCGAGCGCACGCATCCCCTTGATCGGCTGCCTGCTCAAGCGCGTCCATGCCAACAATATCATTGAAGCTCGCTTCCTACGGCTGTTGACAGATCGCGATCTGAACCGAATTTTCGTCTACAGCACGCATCCGAACCACCGCAATCGCACGCTCGATATCTACCGCTGAAACCGAAAAGGTGCGCCGCGTCTACAGCGCCGTGCGTCTTTTCAGACGCACAAAGGTCGCTGTAGCACTTTTGAATTGCTGCATGTTTTTTCCTTAAATCGGCTACGATTAAGGAAACATGCAGTAGCGCTCGTGTCTCAGTTGCGCTCCGTGTTGACGGGTTTGCCTGCGTCGTCGAGACTCGAGGTGTAATGACCGTAGATTGAGGGCAGAGAACCGCTATGCAGCGCCCCTATCGCCTTTCCTGTCATTGCGGCGATATTTGTGCCGAGGTCGACGCTGAACTATCGCGATTGGTCGAATGCAATTGCTCGACGTGCCGGCGTTCCGGTTTCCTTCATTGGAAGGTGGATGCCGCCGCCGTCAGGCTGATCACCGAAAAGCGCCGCCTGTCGACTTACATCTGGCGCGGCATCACCGAAGGCCATCATTTCTGCCCCACATGTGGCACTGCGATCATGCGAAGCGGCTATCCGGGAGACCGCGTTTCGCTCAATGCCCGCTGCATCGAGGGGGTGGATGTGTTCAAGCTCGAAATCGAGCGTTACGACGGCCGAAACGATATGCCTCCCGGGCCGCTCCCGTAGGGAGAGCGACCATTGCTTAATGGGGCAGGTCCGGATGGCTCACTGGAAGAGGACACTCGCCCCATGGTCGGCCGCGCCAGCGATCCGGCGGAACGGTGCGAAGAGCTCGCGGCCCATGCCGAATTCGTTGTCGGAGAGGTCGATATGGGCCGGTACGCGCGTTTTTAGCGCAATGTCTTCGACCAGTACCTCGATTGTTCCGGCAATCGCGTCGATGCGGACGATGTCACCTTCCTGGATGCGCGCGATCGGCCCGCCGTCTTTCGCTTCCGGGGTGACGTGGATGGCAGCCGGGACCTTGCCGGACGCGCCCGACATGCGGCCGTCGGTCAGGATGGCAACCTTCTGGCCACGGTCCTGCAGGATGCCGAGCACGGTCGTCAGCTTGTGCAGTTCCGGCATGCCGTTGGCCTTCGGCCCCTGGAACCGGACCACGGCGACGAAATCGCCCTCCAGCTTGCCCGCCTTGAAAGCGGCGTTGAGCTCCGCCTGATCGTGAAAGATCTTCGCCGGTGCTTCGATGACATGGCGGTCCGGCTTGACGGCCGAAATCTTGATGACGGCCTTGCCGAGATTGCCGGCGAGCATCTTTAGTCCGCCCGTGTGTTGGAACGGTTGATCGATGGTTGTCAGCACCTTCGGATCGGCACTCTCTTGCGGCGCCGGCTCGCGCTGGACACCGCCGTTGGCGCCGAGCTTGACGTCGATGGCGTAGGCGTCGAGGCCTTGGCCGAACACCGTCCTGACGTCGTCGTGCAGCAAGCCGTTCTTGAGCAGCTGGCCGATCAGGAAGCCCATGCCGCCGGCGGCGTGGAAATGGTTCACGTCCGCGAGCCCGTTCGGATAGACGCGTGCCAGAAGCGGCACGATGTCGGAAAGTTCGGAGATGTCCTGCCAGGTGAGCAGAATGCCCGCGGCGCGCGCCATGGCAACGAGGTGCATGGTGTGGTTGGTCGAGCCGCCCGTTGCGTGCAGGCCGACGACGCCGTTGACGATCGACCGTTCGTCGATCATCTCGCCGGCGGGGGTGAACTCGTTGCCCATGGCGGTGATGGCGAGCGCCCGTTTGGCCGCTTCCTTCGTCAGCGCGTCGCGCAGCGGCGTGCCGGGATTGATGAAGGAGGCACCGGGCAGATGGAAGCCCATGATCTCCATCAGCATCTGGTTGGAGTTGGCGGTGCCGTAGAACGTGCAGGTGCCGGGGCCGTGATACGACTTGGATTCCGCCTCGAGCAATTCGTCGCGACCGACCTTGCCCTCGGCGAAGAGCTGGCGGACCTTCGCCTTCTCGTCATTCGGCAGGCCCGTGGTCATCGGCCCGGCAGGGACGAAGACCGCGGGCAGGTGGCCGAAGGTCAGCGCCGCGATCACGAGGCCGGGCACGATCTTATCGCAGACGCCGAGATAGACGGCCGCATCGAACATGTTGTGCGACAGGCCGACGCCGGCCGCCATCGCGATCAGGTCGCGCGAAAACAGCGACAGCTCCATGCCGGGCTGGCCTTGGGTGACGCCGTCGCACATCGCCGGCACGCCGCCGGCGACTTGCGCCACGCCACCCGCCTCGCGCGCCGCCTCCCGGATCAGTGCCGGGTAGGTCTCAAAGGGCTGATGCGCTGAGAGCATGTCGTTGTAGGAGGTAATGATGCCGAGATTGGGGACGCGGTCACCTGCGAGCGCCGTCTTCTCGGCGGGGGAACAGACAGCAAAACCATGTGCGAGGTTTCCGCAACCGAGTACGCTGCGATGCGGCCCGTTTGCCGCGGCACTGCGGACGCGATCGAGATAGGCCTCGCGCTTAGGCTTTGAACGTTCGACGATGCGGGCGGTAATGGCGGCAACGCGGGAATCGGCGGACATGATACATCCTGTTCCGGAGCCTTGAGGGCTCCTGTCTTCATCCTGTCATCGGTCTACAGCGGCAGTGCGGCACCGCATCGGCGGCTGTAACAGTTTGAATTGCTGTGTAATTTAGCCTCGTTTCGATCGCGAAATGAGGATAAATCACTCAACACGACCTGCGCACTCGGGAGAACGCGCAGGAAAGCTCTGGTTCGGGGCGCTCACTACCTTGCGGCGCTCCCCGAAGGGCACTCGCTGTGTTACGGCGCCCAATAGATCTGCAGCGGCGATGTTGCGCGCCGCAACATGGCGCGGATCGGCATCTCCGTCTCATCGCCGGATGCCTCCGCCCGGGCAAGAACCTCCTTCTTGCCGTCGCCTTCGATATGCAGGATGAGAAGCCCGGCATTCTCAAGACTGGAAAAGGTAAATGTCAGGCGCGTCTCGCCCGCGCCGTCCGCTTCCATTGTGATCACGCCGCGTGGTGTCGTCGGATCTATCGCCTCTTTGAGGCGCGTCCCTCCCGGAAAGAACGAGGCGGTGTGCCCATCGGTTCCCATCCCGAGAACAACCACATCGAAGGGCGCGCCGATCGCCGCAACCGACCGGCTCGCCTTCGCTGCGGCGTCCTCGGCTGTGGTAGCTGCGTTGTAGAGAGGCAGGAACTTTGCCACCTTGGCCTTATTCTGCAGGAGATTGGCGGCGACCAGCCCATGGTTGGAGCGTTCGTTTTCCGGCGGCACGAACCGCTCGTCGACAAGCGTGACGGTAACCTTCGTCCAGTCGATCTCGCGCCGCGACAGCGCCTGGAAGAAGGCCTTCGGCGTTGTTCCGCCGGAGACCGCGATGCTTGCAGCGCCGCGGGCCTCGATCGCCGAGGCAAGCTTGGCGCTGACCGAATCCGCAAGGCCCTCCGCCAATGCGGTTCCGTTCTCGAATATATGCAGGGAAGCGTTCATGGGTCGATCCTAGATTGTATCGTTCCAGGTCCGGCCGTCGCGCTCGATCAGCGCGATCGACTGGCTCGGGCCCCAGGTGCCGGCCGTATAGCCCTGCACCTGCTGGCCGGTCGTTTCCCATGCCTTGAGGATCGGGTCGACCCATTGCCATGCGGCTTCCACCTCGTCGCGGCGCACGAACAGCGTCTGATTGTTGCGGACCACATCGAGCAGCAGCCGCTCATAGGCATCGGCGTTGCGCACGGCGAAAGCCTCGGCGAAGCTCATGTCGAGCGGGACGTTCCGGAGGCGCATGCCGCCCGGTCCCGGGTCCTTGATCATCAGCGACTGCTTGACGCCCTCGTTCGGCTGCAGTCGGATCATCAGCTGGTTTGCCGAAATGCGTCCGGCACTGTGGTCGAAGATCGAGTGCGGGATCTGCTTGAAAGTGATGACGATTTCCGACATGCGGCCCGCCATCCGCTTGCCGGTACGAATATAGAAGGGCACGCCGGCCCAGCGCCAGTTGCTGACTTCGGCCTTGATCGCGACGAAGGTTTCGGTATTGGAAACGCCGCCTTCGAGCTCCTCGAGATAGCCCTTTACCGGACCGCCGGCGGATGCGCCGGCGCGATATTGGCCGCGAACCGTCACCTGCTCGACATTGGCCGCGGTGATCGGTTTCAGCGCGCGAAGCACCTTGAGCTTTTCGTCGCGCACGGCCTCGGCGTCCATCGAGGTCGGCGCTTCCATGGCGACGAAACAGACGAGTTGGAGAATGTGGTTCTGCACCATGTCGCGCAGCGCACCCGCCTTGTCGTAGTAGCCGGCGCGGTTTTCGAGGCCAACGGATTCGGAAACGGTGATCTGCACATGATCGATATGCGCCGAGTTCCAAAGCGGCTCGTAAAGCGCGTTGGCAAAGCGGAGAGCCATGAGGTTCTGCACGGTCTCCTTGCCGAGATAGTGATCGATGCGGAAGATCTGCTCCTCGCGGAACACCTTCCCGATCGTGTCGTTGAGATCCGTCGCCGTGGCGAGGTCGCGTCCGATCGGTTTTTCGACGACGATCCGGGTGTTCTTGGTGATGAGCTTGTGGTCGCGAATCCTTTCCGAAATGTCGCCGAAGATCGCCGGCCCAACGGCCAGGTAGAAGGCGCGGATGCGATCCTTCCCTTCTTCAAGGATTTTCTTCAACTCGTCCCAGCCCTGGTCGGATTTGGCGTCGACAGAGACGTAGTAGAGCCGGGCGGTGAATTTCGCGACTTCCGCCTCGTTGAATTCGCCCTGTTTCAGATGCTCCTTCAAGGCGTCGGTCGCGAACGTTCGATATTCCTCATGGGTCAGTGCCGCGCGTGAGGCGCCGATGATTCGCGTCGGTTCGCTGAACTGACCTTCGATTTGCCGGTGATAGAGCGCGGGCAGGAGCTTGCGCTCCGCAAGATCGCCGGTGCCCCCGAACACCACATAGTCAAACGGGTCGACGGGAATGATCTGGCTGCTCATGGGGTATCTCGATCTCGTTCAGGTCAGGGGTGGTATAATCTAATCGATTTAAAAACGCTAGCGTGCGACGCAACAAAATGCGTCCGTGCGCGGCTTTTTAGAACCGGTCGCGCAAAGCATACCAGCTGAGCGCGAGGAACAGGAGCGCTGAGCGGAATCGCATTCCGCCCGGGAAAGCAGGTATTTTCAAAGCCTTGAGAAGATCCAGCTCCGTCTGTTTACCCAAGACCAGGTCAGCATAAAGCTTGCCGCAATAGTTGGACAGCATGACGCCGTGCCCCGAATATCCGCCGATGCTTGTAACCCCAGGCATAATCTCTCGGCAGAAGGGCTGACGCGGCATGGTGATGCCGACCGAACCGCCCCAGGCGTGGGTGATCTCGACGTTGGCGAGCGCCGGATAGATCTCACTGATCTGGCGGCGGATATGGCTGGAAATGTCGCGTGGATTGTCGGCCGTATAGGCTTCGCGCCCGCCGAAAAGCAACCGTCCGTCTTTCGACTTGCGGAAATAGCGCACCACGAAACGCGAATCGTCGACCGACTCGCCGCCGGGCAGCACGTCCGGATGGTCGGACAGGACCTTTGTCGCGCCGATGAACGACCGGATTGGCATGACGTGGCTGGCGGTTACAGGCTCAAGGTTACCGATATAGGCATTGCAGGCGATCAACACCCGTTCGGCGGTGATGGTGCCGCGATCGCTGTCGATGGCGATCGCGGTCCCCTTTTTCTCGATCTTTAGCGCCTTCGTCTGCTCGTGGAGGCCGGCCCCGGCACGGGCCGCCTGCTTTGCGAGACCGACGAGCAGTTTCATCGGGTGGATGTGCCCGGTGCCGGTGTCGCGTATGCCAAACTGATAATGATGTGAGCCAAGCCGGCTTACCGTCTCGTCTCGTTCCATGAAGGAGAGGTGCGGATATCCGAAACGCTCTGCCATCGCCTCGACATGGCGGCGGTAGTCCTTCTCGAGGCTCTTCTTGTGTCCGACGGAAAGCTGCCCGGGCACGAACTCCATGTCGATTCCGTGTTCGTCGGCGAAGTCCAGGAGATAGCGCTTGGCGTTCTCCGCCATCTCGAACAGCAGCTTGGCACGCTCGTGGCCGAGCGTTTCCTCGGTATCCTCCGCCCAGGCGCGCTGGCCGGTGCCGAACTGGCCGCCATTGCGACCCGAGGCGCCGTCGCCGAAGCGGCAGGCGTCGATCAAGGTGACGTCTGTTCCGCTTTTCGCGAGATTGTAGGCGGCCTGAAGACCCGTGTAGCCGCCGCCGACGATGGCGACGTCGGTCTTCAGGGAGCCTGCCAACGCCGGATAGTCCGGGCGCTCCAGGATCGTCGCCTCGTACCAGGAGACTCCGGGCGAGATCGGACTTTGCCAGGGCATGGAATTGCCTTTCGCGTCAGACGTTCAGGAGCAGGAATTCGCGTTCCCACGGACTGATGACCTGCATGAAAGTCTCGAATTCGCCACGCTTGACGCCAGCATAGATGGCGATGAATTCGGGTGTGAAGACGTCGGCGAGCGAAGGTGCCGATTCGAGCAGCGAAACGGCCTCGAGCAGGCCGCGCGGCAGATCGATTTCGCCTTCGTTGGCGGTGTCCTCGGTCGGCGGCGTGGGCTCCAGCCCCTCGATGATGCCGAGATAGCCGCAGCCGAGCGAGGCCGCGAGCGCCAGATAGGGATTGGCATCCGAACTCGGCAGGCGGTTCTCGATTCGTCGAGCCGCCGCCTCCGAGACAGGGATCCGGAAGGCCGTCGTTCGGTTGTCGTAACCCCAGGCGGTGTTCACCGGCGCGGACATGTCGGGTGTCAGCCGCCGGTAGGAGTTCACGTAGGGCGCCATCATCGCCAACGTCCTCGGCACATAATGCTGCATGCCGCCGATGAAGGAGAAGAACTCCTTCGATGGCGACCCGTCCACATTCGAGAAGAGGTTGCGACCGGTATTGATCTCGACGACCGACTGGTGAATGTGCATCGCGGAACCCGGCTGGCCCTGCATCGGCTTCGCCATGAACGTCGCGTAGATGCCGTGCTTGAGTGCCGCTTCGCGAATTGTGCGCTTGAACAGGAAGACCTGGTCGGCGAGCTCGATCGGGTCCCCGTGCCTGAGGTTGATTTCGAGCTGCGCCGGCCCCTCTTCGTGAATGAGGGTGTCGATCTCGAGGCCCTGCTTTTCGGAGAAGTGATAGATGTCGTCGATCAGTTCGTCGAACTCATTGATGCCGGCGATCGAATAGCCCTGACCGCCGAGGATCGAGCGGCCGGAGCGTCCCTTCGGCGGGCGCAGCGGGTAGTCCGGATCGTCGTTCTGTGCGACCAGATAGAATTCAATCTCGGGCGCGACGACCGGCTTCCAGCCCTTTTTGCGATAAAGGTCCACTACGCGCTTCAAGACGTTGCGCGGCGTATAGTTGATCTGCTCGCCCTGCGAGCCGACGATGTCGCAGATCACCTGCGCCGTCGGGTCTGTCTCCCATGGAACGATCGAAAGGGTCGAAAGGTCGGGCATCAGCTTGATATCGCTGTCGCGGGAATCATAACGGAACTGGCCGGTTTCGTCGGGGTATTCGCCGGAAATCGTATGACGGTAGATCGCCGAAGGCAGAGCAAGCGAGGTGTTCGACGTGAACTTGGAGGTGGGCATCATCTTGCCGCGCGGTACGCCGGCGAGGTCGGGCGTGATGCATTCGATATCTTCGATACCGCGGATCTTGAGCCAGTCGACTGCCTCTTTCCAGGTCTTCACGCCTCGGGACGAGTGCAGGGCGGCGGGTACTTTCGAACTCTTGCTGATCTTTGCTGCTTGTTGGGCGATACTTCTCTTGGAGGGCATAAATCACCGGTTTTGGCTTCGGATACCGCATCATAGCCGGAGTTTGGCGATTGGCTAGAGCGGCTTCAGCGGATCACGATTGACTTTTGCTTCTGCCCCGGAAAGGAAGGCCGAAACGTAAAAAGGGGTCTCCCGTGGCAGAAAAACACGATGTGGTGATCATCGGCGCAGGTGCGGCCGGCATGATGTGCGCGATCGAGGCGGGCAAACGCGGACGCCGCGTGCTCGTGCTCGACCACGCCAAGGCACCCGGTGAAAAGATCCGCATATCCGGCGGCGGCCGCTGCAACTTTACCAATATCCACGCCGGCCCGAAGAACTTCCTCTCCGAGAATCCGCATTTCTGCAAATCGGCCCTGGCGCGCTACCGGCCGCAAGACTTCGTGGCACTGATCGAGCGGCACGGCATCACATGGCACGAGAAGACGCTTGGCCAGCTCTTTTGCGATCATTCGGCGAAGGACATCATCCGCATGCTGCTTGCCGAGATGCAGGAGGCAGGCGTCGTGCTCCGGCTTGCAACGGCGATCTCGGCGGTCGAGAAACTCGCATCCGCATTCCGCGTAACGACGGACGATGGCCCCGTGGAGGCCGCGTCACTGGTGGTCGCGAGCGGTGGCAAGTCGATTCCGAAAATGGGCGCGACCGGCTTTGCCTACAGGGTCGCGGAACAGTTCGGCCTGCCGATCGTCGAGACGCGGCCGGCACTGGTGCCGTTGACTCTCGATCCGGCGCAACTTGAAAAGATCGGTCAACTGGCGGGCGTTGCGGCCGACGCCGAGGCGCGCTCCGGCAAGGCAGCCTTCCGCGAGGCGGTGTTGCTCACCCACCGCGGCTTGAGCGGACCAGCCATTCTGCAGATCTCCTCCTATTGGCGGGAGGGGGCGGAGATCGTCCTGCGGCTGATGCCGGATATCGATCTCGCGTCCATTCTCAAGGGAATGCGCCGAACGAACGGGCGACAGGCGGCGCACACGGCCCTGGCCGATATCCTGCCGCGAAGGCTGGCGCAGTTCTTTACCGACGAAGCCAAGCTGGCGGGGCGGATGCTCGCCGATCTTTCCGACAAGGCCATCGATGCGCTGTCGGCTTCCATCCAGAACTGGACACTGAAGCCCGCCGGATCGGAGGGTTATAGGACCGCAGAAGTCACGCTCGGTGGGGTCGACACCCGTGCGCTCGATTCCCGTACGATGCAGGCGAGGGACGTTCCGGGGCTTTATTTCATCGGCGAATGCGTCGATGTCACTGGTTGGCTCGGCGGCTACAATTTCCAATGGGCTTGGGCTTCGGGTTTCGCCGCCGGTCAAGAGGTGTGACCATGCGGAAAAATTGGTGATTTGCCTTTTCAGCCATTGTTAACGGAAATGGCTGAACCTGAACTATGGCTGCACGGCCTGCACAGCACTAGGCGGTTCCTAAACGGAAACCACACTGTTTCCATTTCATGGACTTTCCTTGGCCGCAGGATGACGGCACCATGATGTGGATGGTAGCCAGGTTGGCTGCCATCCAGGACAAGGATAGGATGCCATGATCCACTTACGCCGCCGTCCCCGTGCTGTTGCGATTGCCCGCACCGAGCAGAGCCACTTGCACCATGAGCTGATTGCTTTCGGTGCGGTTATCGCTCTCTTTCTCGTTGTGACATTCGCGACTTTCGCCACTTTCTGATCCGAGTGCAAGTCAGGAAGGCTAAGCGCCTTCCAGGTGAAGCCGACTTCACCTGACCTGAATGCGGTGGCTGTGATCCGCAGAACCGCATGGCCGTCGCCGCAAAATCGTCCTGGCCGCCATCACCGCCTCAAAACCGCTGGCCGCTTATACAAATCTTAATCGTTCAAATCGACACTTGCGCCCAAGTGAGTCCCGTCAGGGCCTCGCCGCCCTACAGCGCCACGCGTCTATCAGACGCCCAAAGGACGCTGTAGCACTTTGAGTTACTGCATGTTTTTGTCCTTAAATCGGGAGCGATTTAAGAACAAAAACATGTAGTAAGTGGCAGCGTGGCCCCGCAATGATTGCCGGCGGACTGGCGGCGTGCGCCGCATGATTTTCCGAAAAACATCAGCCTGTTTGCGCATCGGATGGCGTGTTCCTCTTCAAGCAATCGCTTGGGGCGGTACATCTGGCCATCGGGGGAAGCGAAACGCGAGCTGCGAGCCAAGGTGTTTTCAATGTTTATCGATAGAATTCTTGCCCGGTTCAAGATTCAGACGAAGGTCCTGTTCTTCATCCTGCCGTTTGTCGTGAGCATCTCGGCTGTCGGCATAACGGGCCTCTACGCATCGGGGCTGCTACAGGGGCGCATGGAGATTTCCAACAGCGTCCTGCAAACGCTGAGCGGCTTCAAGGACGTCTATGCGGGCATGAACAATTTCCTCCACAAGACGACCGAAGAAAACCGCGATGCGGTTCGCGCCACGATCGCCGCCCAGAAGGACATTCTCGCTGAGACCGCCGAGCAGGTTGCCGGCCAGAACGGACAGGAAGAGCTGACCGCTGCGATCGCCGCGACCAGCGATATCGAGGCGCGTATCGAGGGTCTTTGGACCCTGCATGTCGGCGAGCAGGAGCTGCGTGCGGCCACCGCCGCCAATCTGGGACGCTTGGTGGCCGAGCAGGCGAAGATCAATGAAGAGACGAACCGGCTGCAATATGCCGTGCGCAAGGACGAGAACGCGGCGAAGACGATGCTCAGGAACGCCGAAAAACTCCTGCGCGCCAGCCGCTTCTTCGCGGAGTTCGGCACCGAGGTTGCCAAGGCGGCCACGGTCGAAGAGAAGCTGAAGCAGGTCAAGGATCGCTTCCCGATGATCGGCCGCACGCAGCGCGAGATCTTCACATTGCTCCCGAAGGGCGAAAAGTCCCTCGCCGACACGGTGAATTCAGCCTCGAGTGAGATCGGCTCCCTGATCAAGGCTCCGGGCGGGCCCGAAACACTCGGCAGCATTTCGAAATACGTCGATCGCTTCCGCACCGCGAGCTTCCGGCTCGAAGCCGCCTCCGTCGGCAAGATGCGCGAAGCCACCCAGATCTTCAGTGAGCTCGATGAAAAGATCGCGAGCACCGAATCCGTGCTGACGGCGACACGCCGGCTTTCCACATCGATCACCGATATTCAGATTGCCGCAGCGGCCTTCCTCGGCAGCACGACCGAGGAAAATCGCAAGCGGCTCCTGGATAAGTTCCTTGCCGTCCAGGCAAATTTGACGACGCTGCGTGGCGTCGCGAAGGGGATGAGCTTCTTCGACACCACGTCAGACACGCTCCTTCCGATCATCGATGTGATGAAGAAGGATAGTGTTGCGCTGGTCGCAAGTTCGGACAAGCGCACTTCCGAGTTCAACGCCGCCGGCGAGTCGATCAACCAGATCTGGGGCGATCTGACCGAGTTCGCCGAGCAGCAGAAAGTCGCCGCCGGTACCGAACGAGACGAAGCGAACCAGATCTCCGTTGCTGCGACCGTGGTCGGCGTCATCATCGCGTTGCTCGCCGGCATCGCGCTGACGCTGACGCTGAAGAAGCCGATTGGACAGATCACCGCCGCGATGCGCCGCCTTGCCGACGGCATGCTCGATACGGCAATCGACGGCGACGCACGGCGCGACGAGATCGGCGACATGGCGCGTGCCCTCGGCGTGTTCAAGGAAAACGCCCTTTCCAAGGTGCGCATCGAGGCGGAAAGCGAAGAGCAGCGGGCTCGCGCCGAAGCGGAACGCAGCCGCAACGACGCCGAGAAGCGCGAACTGGACCGGCAGATCGATCTCGCCGTCAGTGAGCTCGCCGCTGGCCTCGGACGTCTGGCGCAAGGCGACCTCTCGCGCCAGATCGAGGTGCCCTTCCACGGCCGACTGGAACAACTGCGGACGGATTTTAACGGATCGCTCATCCGCCTTCAGGATACGCTCGCCCAGATCCGGACGAACGCCCAGGCGATCCAGCAGAGCGGTGCGGACATGCATCATTCGGCCGACTCGCTCTCCAAGCGCACCGAAGCCCAGGCGGCGTCGCTCGAGGAGACCGCGGCCGCAGTCGACCAGATCACGGCGACTGTGCGTTCCTCCGCAGAGCGCGCACATGAGGCGAATCTCGCCGTTTCGCAGACCAAGAAGAGCGCCGACAGCTCGGCGACCGTCGTCACCAATGCCATCGCCGCGATGGGACGCATCGAAGAGGCTTCACGCCAGATCGAGCAAATCATCGAGGTCATCGACGACATCGCCTTCCAGACCAATTTGCTGGCCTTAAACGCCGGCATCGAGGCGGCACGAGCCGGCGAGGCGGGCAAGGGCTTTGCCGTCGTCGCGCAGGAGGTCCGGGAACTGGCGCAGCGGTCCGCCGAGGCGGCTCGGGAAATCAAGGGGCTCATCAACAAGTCGACCGAGGAGGTCAATTCCGGCTCCCATCTCGTCAAGGAGACCGGAGCGGTGCTTGCCTCGATCAGCGCTCAGATCGTCTCGGTCAGCCAGCATGTGGAAATGATCGCCACGGCAAGCCGCGACCAGGCGGCGGCGTTGAACGAGGTCAATGGCTCCGTCAACCAGATGGACCAGATGACCCAGCAGAATGCCTCGATGGTCGAGGAAGCGACGGCCACCAGCCGCGCACTCGCAAACCAGGCGGATACGCTGATGATGCTGGTCGAGCAATTCCGGCTGGAGCCGGAGACCGGTTCCGGCCAGGTCTACCGCGCAGCGTAACGGACCCCAACGTCAAGGGGTCTTCGGACTCGCCGGGTGACGCCGAAGAATTGAACGCCGCGCATCAGAGATGCGCGGCGTCGTCATTTCATGCTGCTTGCGCAGAAAGCCGGCCAGGTGTCGGTCGAATCCGCGTGCGTCTCCGCGGGCTGCCGCCTGCGGAAGAGCGGCGCAAATAGCGCTTTCGCGAAGTCCTTCGTGCGCCTTGGCCGTCGGGGCTCGAACGGTTCGTCCCAGCGGCGATTTCTTGAAGCCATTTCGAATAGAACGGCCATTGCCATCATGTCCATGGTGATGCTCCTCGTTTCCGGGCATCCCCTTTTTTATGCATTTAAAATTGTTTTACATACAGCATATTTCCCCATATGTATTTCACTCATGAAAAGCATGGACTGGGACATCTACCGTTGCTTCATGACCGTAGCCCGCGCGGGCGGCCTGACCGGTGCCGCGCAGGTGACCGGCCTGAGCCCGGCCACCATCGGCCGCCGGATGCTGGAGATCGAGGAGCGTACCGGACGCTCGCTCTTCGTACGCAGCCAGACCGGATATGTGCTGACCTCCGACGGACGCCTCCTGTTCGAGCAATTGCAGGAAATGGAGGCGGCGGCGCGCAAGGTCGAGAGCTGGCAAAAGGAAGGCGAGGGCATGCCGGTCGTGCGTATCGCGGCCGGAACGTGGAACGCATGGCTGATCGCGGAGAATTTTCCGGCGATCTGCACCGAGCGCGACGCCTTTGCCATATCGCTTTCAATCGGGGAGGCGCGAGCGAACCTTGCCTATCGGGAGAGCGATATCGGCATTCGCGCCTTCGAGCCGGAAGAGACCTATCTGGCGTCGCGCCTGATCGGCGAAGTGGCCTACGCCGCCTACCAGCAGAAACATGCGCCGGGCGGCGGGCCGGAGCGCTGGGTCGCGGTTGCGGAGGAAGAGGCGATCTCGGCCTATCTACGCTGGCCGCACGAGCAGGCGGCCGGCCGCATCGTCGCGACGGTTGGCCGTCCCCGCTCCTTGCTCGATCTCGCGCGCGCGGGGGCGGGAAGGGCCGTGTTGCCCTGCTTCGTCGGCGATCTCGATCCACTGCTCGAGCGGGCGGGCGAGGAAATCGAGCCACTTCGACATCGGCAATGGATCGTCATGAACAACGAGGACCGTCACAGGCGGGAAATCCGCACTGTCGTTGACCGGATGACACGACTGCTTCGCAGCCACGTGGACCTGTTTGCCGGCAAGCGCCCACGGCGAAGCGCCTCCGCGTAGCACCGCAAAGGATCGCCGGCCGACTGCGCAGTCGGCCGGCGAGGGAGCGGCTGTCCGGTCAGCTTCGGCCGCAAAGGACCACCACGGGAATCTGCCGCCTACGGAACAGGGCGCCGTGCCACCAGCTACCGGAAAGCGTGAGTACGAGCGCGACAGCCGCGAGAGGTAACATCACGACCGTCCTTGTGTGACGATGACCGGAATGAGCAAGTCGCCCCAGTTGCCTTCGCCGCCATGATGGCGCGCCGAGCGCACGAGCTCGACCGAAACGCCGGCATCGACGGCCTTCATGACCGACTGGTTGAGCCGATGCAGGTCGTTCGCGACCATGCGGATCGCCGCCTGCTGTTCCGGTGTCATGGCCGACGACTGTTCCTCGGCCCGTTCCTTGACGCGTGTCTGCACTGTCATTGGCGTTGCTCCTTCAAAGCTTAGAGCCGGATGCGGGGCACTTGATCCCGCTTTCGGTTCGAGGTTCTGTAGTTTCCGGGGCGCGCGACGGGCAGGGATGCCGCACGCTCCGGTCTTTGATTCCACGTCTTCATTCTGCCGCCGGGCGGAACTGGTCGTGCTCGGTCGATTCCTTCATGGCGGTGGTAGACGACTGGCCGCCGGTGATTGCCAGCGACACCGCATCGAAGTAGCCGGTGCCGACCTCGCGCTGGTGCTTGGTCGCGGTGTAGCCGTTGGCCTCTGCCGCGAATTCCGCCTCCTGCAGCTCCGAATAGGCGGCCATCTGCCGATCCTTGTAACCGCGCGCCAGCTCGAACATGCCGTAGTTCAGCTGATGGAAGCCGGCGAGCGTGATGAACTGGAACTTGTAGCCCATCGCACCCAGCTCGCGCTGGAACTTGGCAATCGTCGCGTCGTCGAGATTCTTCTTCCAGTTGAACGACGGCGAGCAATTGTAGGCGAGCAGCTTGTCCGGATGCGCCTTGTGCACGCCTTCGGCGAATTTGCGCGCCTGCTCCAGATCCGGCTTCGAGGTTTCGCACCAGATGAGGTCGCAATGTGGCGCATACGCCACGGCGCGGGCGATGCAAGGCTCGATGCCGTTCCTCACTTGGTAGAAGCCCTCCACGGTGCGGCCGGCGTCGTAGTCGACGAAAGGCCGGTCGCGCTCGTCGATGTCCGAGGTGAGCAGCTTCGCCGCTTCCGCATCGGTGCGGGCGATGACAAGCGTCGGCGTCCCCATGACGTCGGCGGCAAGCCGCGCGGCGTTCAAGTTGCGGATATGCGCGGCGGTCGGGATCAGGACCTTGCCGCCGAGATGGCCGCATTTCTTTTCCGACGCGAGCTGATCCTCATAGTGGACACCTGCCGCACCTGCCTCGATGAAGGCCTTCATGATCTCGAAGGCATTCAACGGCCCCCCGAAGCCCGCTTCGGCGTCGGCAACAATCGGCGCGAACCAGGTTTCGACCGAAAGCCCTTTGCCTTCGGAGGTTTCGATCTGGTCGGCGCGCTGCAGCGTGCGGTTGATGCGTTTCGCCAGTTCCGGCGCCGCATTCGCCGGATAGAGCGACTGGTCCGGATACATGGCGGAAGCCGTGTTGGCGTCTGCGGCGACCTGCCAGCCGGAGAGATAGATCGCCTTCAGACCGGCGCGAACCATTTGCATGGCCTGGTTGCCGGAGAGCGCGCCGAGCGCATTGACGAAATCCTCGTCATGGATGAGCTTCCAGAGACGGTTGGCGCCCATCTCGGCAAGAGAATAACGGATTTCTACCGATCCCCGCAGCCGCTTCACGTCTTCGGCGGTATAGGGTCGCTGTATACCGTCGAAACGTCCCTGCGGCGCGCTGGGAACGAGTTTGTAAAAATCAGTCATTCTTGCCTCCTTGTAAAAACCGATAGCTCTTCGACTTTGGTCTTACGCCAGTCTTGGCCGTAAGCGCATGTGACATTTTTTACATTGCAGTGCACGAAAGCGCCATGAGAATCGCAGAAGCTGCCAAGCCAAAAGGGTTATCTTGTCTTGTGTTTGACAATGGAAATCGGTAAAGATGTAAAACTGTCAAAGCAGCCGCGGCGCCGTATTTGTAAAGGAAGTTACAAATGGCCGAAAACAAGATCTTCGCCGGGCCGCGTGTCAGACGTATCCGCAACGGTCTTCAGTTGACGCAGACGGCGATGGCGGAAGCGCTCGGCATCTCCCCCTCCTATCTGAACCTTATCGAGCGTAATCAGCGGCCGTTGACGGTGCAGCTTCTCCTCAAGCTCTCCTCGGTCTACAAGGTGGACCTCGACGAGCTGCAGGGTGAAAACGGTGGCGCTCTGGCGCAGTTGCGCGAGGTCTTCGCCGATCCGCTCCTAGCCGGCGAACTGCCCGGCGACCAGGAACTGATCGAAATCACCGAAGCGGCGCCCAATGCCTCCGGCGGCATCGTCAAGCTTTATCGCGCCTATCGCGAGCAGGCGTCACGCCTCAAGGATCTTGCCGACCTCCTGGCGGGACAGGGCCACATGGCGGCACTTTCGGGCACGCGGTTGCCGATCGATGAGGTGCGCGAGGCGTTCGAGGCGCGGCCCAATCATTTCGCGCGGATCGAGGAGGCGATGGAGGCGTTCCACGCCGCGCTTCCGCCCGGCGACGACCTTGCCGGAAGCCTGAAGGCCTGGCTCAAGAAGGAGCATGGCCTCGTTGTCAGAACGCTGCCGGTGCACGCCATGCCGAACCTGCGTCGCCGTTTCGACCGGCACTCGATGAGGCTCTTTATTTCCGAACGCCTGTCGGCTTTCGACCAGACGCGGGAAATCGCCATGGAAGTGGCATCGATCGCCTGCCACGAGGCGATCGACGCCGAATTGGAGCAATTCCGTTTCTCGACTGCCGAGGCGCGCCGCATCGGTCGGTTCGAACTAGCGCGCTATGCCGCCCATGCCTTGATGATGCCCTATCAAGCGTTTCTAGCCTCTGCGCAGCGCGCGAGATACGACATCGATGTCTTGCGATCCCGCTTTCAGGTGTCCTTCGAGCAGGCTGCCAATAGACTGACGATGTTGCAGCGTCCCGGTACCGCGGGCATCCCGTTTTTCCTTATGGAGATCGACAATGCCGGCCACCGTTTGCGACGTGCAGGCGCGCTTGGCTTTCCTGGTGCGCGCTTCGGCGGTGCCTGTCCCAAGCTCAACATCCATGCCGCCTTCGCCGTGCCGGGTCAGGTTCTCGTTGACCGCGTCGAGATGCCAGAGGGCAGCGAGTACCTTGTTGTTTCGCGGACACTCGACGGACCGCAAGCGGGCTTTCAGGAGAGGGTGAGACGCACGGCGCTGCTCATCGGCTGTGACGCCGGCTTTGCGGAAGATGTCGTCTACGGTGCTTCGAGGATGCCGACGGTACCCGTCGGTGCAGCCTGCCGCCTCTGCGAGCGGCAAGGCTGTCTGGCGCGGGCCGAACCGCCCGTCACCCGCCCCCTCGGCCTCGACGAGATGGCGACTGGTCTTAGCGTTTTCGATTTTCAATAGTCGGATTTCAGTAACCGGCCGGGTGCTGATTGGGCAGCAGCGGCGCCCCGGGCGCGAAGCATTCTGCAGCGAGCCCGGTGGTATAGCCGCGGGTGATGTGGGCCCTGTCCGCATAGGCCTTGTTTCGCATCAGGATCGCGTGCAGTTCCGGCAGATTGTAGTAGGGCACACCGGGATAGAGGTGGTGCTCGAGGTGGTAGTTGATGTTGTGGGGCGCAAAGAAAAGCTTCTCCCAGGCATGCGGATAAACGGTGCGTGAGCTCGTCAGTTCATCGCTGTAATCCATGCTGCCGAAATGTTCGGCGACGCTGCGCACGTAAAGAAACAGGCAGAAGAAAGTGAAAAAGGGCACGAGCCAGTAGAGCACGAATTCGTGCCAGATGCCGAAGAGCGTGAAGACGACAGCTGCCAAAAGGTAGAAGCCAAGCCGCAGCGCCTTGTAGGCCGGAGTCGAGCGATCCGTTTTCGAGATCCTCTTGGCCATGTGAATAAGGTCGCGGATCGAATTCACCGCGACGAGATAGCCGAGCAGTTGCGCAATACCGCGGGCCAGTTTCTGCGGGAAGGTAAACTGTGCCAGATCGCGTTTGGCGATCCAGTCCGGGTCGTCATCGGTATTGGCGTGCTGGTGGTGGGCAAGGTGGTTCTGGCGATAACCGTCAACGGTCGCCAGCACCGGCCAGGCGAGCAGAATGTCGCTCGCCCAGTCGCTGAGCTTGCGATCGCGAATGATGCGGTAATGGGCAGCCTCGTGCACCATGCAGCCGAAGGCGTGCATTCGCCCGGCGATCACGGCGATGGCGATCACGTAGACGAGGATATTGTCGGCATATTCGCTGGCGGCGATCGCCGCGGCGATGATGGCCCAGTCTATGGCGATTGCCGTCAGTGATTTTCTCGGCTGCAGAACCGAGAGGCGTTTCAATTCCCTCGGGTCGATCCTGCGGTTTCGCTCGCTCATAACGTGGCCCGGACGCTGATACACAACCGCGGCAAACTGGCACTTCCACCAAGGTTAATCAATCGTAAACACGGGTCGTGAGTCGGCATGTTTGCGCCATGGTTAACAAGGGTGGCTGTTTCCGATTGATACAGGAGCCCTGAGCTCCATCTCATAAGTCCCGGTTTTTGCTTGCGCTTGTCAAAATGCACTAGTCACGGGATCGTGCCTGAATCCCGAGCGAAAGCGCTTGAGGTTGGCGAGAAAGATGCCTAACCTCCGCGTCGGGCCGACTGGGATCACGCTGGACCGCACGGGTAGCGGCCTGGCCGAGAACCAATAATAATGAGGGAACTGATGTCCAAAATCATAATTGCAACACTGGCTGCCGCCGCGCTGGCGGGATCGACCATGCTTGCTTCTGCGCAGGAGCGGGTCGTCAACGTCTACAACTGGTCGGACTATATCGACAGCAGCATCCTCGAGGACTTCACCAAAGAGACCGGTATCAAGGTGGTCTACGACGTCTTCGATTCCAATGAAATCCTGGAGACGAAACTGCTTGCCGGCGGCTCCGGCTATGACGTCGTCGTGCCGACGGCGTATTTCCTGCAACGCCAGATCGCGGCAGGCGTATTCCAGAAGCTCGACAAGTCGAAGCTTCCGAACCTGGCGAACATGTGGGACGTCATCATGGAGCGTACGGCGCAGTACGATCCCGGCAACGAATATGCTGTCGACTACATGTGGGGTACGACCGGCATCGGCTACAATGTCGACAAGATGAAGGAGATCCTGGGCACCGACGCGAAGCCAAACTGGGACGTCATCTTCAAGCCCGAACTGGCCGCGAAATTCAAGGATTGCGGCATCCATCTCCTCGACTCCCCGACTGACATCGTTCCTTCCGCACTTGCCTATCTGGGCCTCAATCCCGACAGCCACGAGGCGGCCGATCTTGAAAAGGCCGCGGAACTGCTGACGAGCATCCGCCCCTATGTCCGCAAGTTCCACTCGTCCGAATACATCAATGCGCTCGCAAACGGCGACATCTGCCTCGCCGTCGGATTCTCCGGCGATATCTTCCAGGCGCGCGACCGTGCCGCGGAGGCGAAAGCCGGCGTGACGGTCGATTATTCGATTCCCTCACAAGGCGCGCAGATGTGGTTCGACATGCTGGCGATTCCCGCCGACGCGCCGCATGTCGCCGAAGCGCATGAGTTCATCAACTACATGATGAAGCCGGAGGTCATTGCCAAGGCCTCTAACTATGTCTTCTACGCCAATGGCAACAAAGCTTCGCAGCAGTTCCTGGACAAGGAAGTCTTGGAAGATACGGCTATCTATCCGTCAGACGAGGTGATGCAGAAGCTATTCACCGTCACGCCGTTCGAGCCTAAGGAGCAGCGGGCGTTGACCCGGCTCTGGACCAAGGTGGTCACTGGTCAGTAAGAGCGGAACGAATTGCCCGGCCCCAAAATCCGGGCAATTTTTTTGGAGCGGGCGACGAGGAAAGACGTGTCGTTGTTTTTCACCCGTCTCCTGCTCGGCGTAAGATTGTAATGGGCACCAAGGTGAGGATAGGACGCCCACCGGCTGTGTCACTCGGGGATAGATGATGAAGTCTCTTGGCAGTATCCGGCGGTCCTTCGCTCCATGGGCGGATCCGACCTCCAAACCATTCATTTCCTTCAAGAACGTAACCAAGAAGTTCGGAGACTTCATCGCCGTCGACGACCTTTCGTTGAACATCTACACCCGGGAGTTCTTCGCACTTCTCGGCGCCTCCGGATGCGGAAAATCGACCTTGCTGCGCATGCTTGCTGGCTTCGAGCAGCCGACGTCGGGTGAGATCATCCTCGACGGCCAGAATCTCGCGGGCATTCCGCCGTATCGGCGACCCGTCAACATGATGTTCCAATCCTATGCGTTGTTTCCGCATATGACCGTCGAGAGCAACATTGCCTTCGGTTTGAAGCAGGACGGCATGCCGAAACCGGACATTGCCGAGCGCGTCGCGCAGATGCTGAAGCTCGTCAAGCTAGAGAAATTTGCAAAGCGCAAGCCGCACCAGCTTTCGGGCGGTCAGCGCCAGCGCGTGGCGCTCGCCCGCTCCCTTGCCAAGCGCCCCAAGGTGCTGTTGCTCGACGAACCGCTCGGCGCACTCGACAAGAAGCTGCGCGAGGAAACCCAGTTCGAGCTGATGGACCTGCAGCAGCAATTGGGCCTGACCTTCGTCGTCGTCACCCATGACCAGGAAGAGGCCATGACCATGGCCGACCGCATCGCCGTCATGAGCCAGGGTAAGGTCGTTCAGGTGGCGACGCCGGCGGAAATATACGAGGCGCCGAACTCGCGCTTCGTCGCGGACTTCATCGGCGACGTCAACATTTTCGACGGCACGGTCGCCGCTACGGAAGACGGCCGCGTCCGTGTCGAGACGGCGGGTGGCGTTCCGATCCGGATGGCCTCGTCTGAGAAGCTTTCGACGGGAACCAGGGCTGCCGTTGCCATCCGCCCGGAAAAGATCCGGGTCACCCGGGAGGCGCCTCAACACGCGCCGCTCAACGCAGCCGAAGGCGAGATCTGGGACATCGGCTACCTGGGCGACATGACCGTCTTCCACATTCGTCTGAAGGACGGCAAGGTCATCAAGGCATCGTCGCTGAATGCTGTGCGCGCCGTTGAGGATCCGCTTGGCTATGACCAGCAGGTCTGGGTCTCGTTCGGTGAAGACGCTGGCGTGGTGTTGAAGGATTGAAGTCATGGAAAGAATTGCGTCAGCCGTCGCCAGCCGCCTGGTTATCATCGTTCCCTATGCCTGGCTGCTCTTCTTCTTTCTCGTTCCTTTTTTCATCGTCTTTCGCATCTCGCTTTCGCAGACGGTGATTGCCATGCCGCCCTATACGCCGGTCTTCGATCTGGCCGGCGGCCTTTCGGGCATCCTCGAGGGAATGCGCGAGTTTTCCGTCGACAACTATGTCTGGCTGACCGAGGACGTGCTCTATTTCAACGCCTATGTCTCGAGCCTCATCATCGCAGCCGTTTCCACTTTCCTGACGCTTTTGATCGGCTATCCGATCGCCTACGGAATGGCGCAGGCTCCGCGTTCCATCCGCCCGACACTGTTGATGCTGGTCATCCTGCCCTTCTGGACCAGCTTCCTGATCCGTGTCTACGCCTGGATCGCCATCCTCAAACCGGAAGGCTTGCTCAATCAGTTCCTGATTACGATCGGCGTCATCGATCAGCCGCTCATCATTCTCAACACCAACTGGGCGATCTACATCGGCATCGTCTATTCCTATCTCCCCTTCATGGTGCTGCCGATCTATTCGGCCCTCGAGAAGATGGACCACACGCTGACGGAGGCGGCTCAGGACCTCGGTTGCACGCCGATCACCGCCTTCTGGCGCGTGACGTTCCCGCTATCGCTCGCGGGCGTCGTGGCCGGCTGCCTGCTGGTCTTCATTCCGGCGGTTGGCGAGTTCGTCATCCCGGACCTGCTCGGCGGATCGGAAACCCTCATGATCGGCAAGACGCTCTGGAACGAATTCAATTCCAACCGCGACTGGCCCGTCTCCTCGGCGGTCGCCACGATCCTCCTGCTCATCCTGGTGCTCCCGATAGTCTATTTCCAGAACGTCCAGGCGAAAGCGGACAGCGAGGGGAGATAAGCGAATGGCAAAATGGTCTCGCTTCAACATCGTCTCCATCGTCCTCGGCTTTGGCTTTCTTTACCTGCCGATCGTGCTTCTGGTGATATTCTCGTTCAACGAGTCGAAACTCGTGACCGTCTGGGCCGGCTTTTCGACGCGATGGTACGCCCAGCTCTGGCACAACCAGAGCCTGCTTGATGCAGCCTGGGTCACCATTCGCGTTGCGCTTCTGTCGGCGACCTGCGCGACGGTGCTTGGAACGCTGGCGGCGCTCGCGCTCGTGCGCTACACGCGCTTTCGCGGCCGGGTGCTATTCTCCGGCATGGTCTACGCGCCGCTCGTTATGCCTGAGGTGATCACGGGCCTGTCACTGTTGCTGCTCTTTGTCGCCGTTGGACTCGATCGCGGGTTTTGGACGATCACGCTCGCCCACATCACCTTCACCATGTGCTTCGTCGCCGTTGTGGTTCAGTCGCGTCTCTTGAGCTTCGACCAGTCGATCGAGGAGGCGGCGCTCGATCTCGGCGCGACGCCGGTCAGAACGTTCTTCGCGATCACTCTGCCGGTGATTGCGCCAGCGGTCTTTTCCGGCTGGATGCTTGCCTTCACCCTGTCGCTCGACGATCTGGTGATTTCGAGCTTCACGACGGGGCCTGGCGCCACCACCTTGCCAATGAAGATCTACAGCCAGGTGCGCCTCGGCGTGACTCCGGAAATCAACGCGATCTGCACGATCCTGATCGGCGTCGTCGCGCTCGGCGTGCTCGTTGCTTCGATCGTGACGAGGCATCGCGAGATGCAGCGCGAGAGGGACGAGCGCGCCGCATTTGCCGCGATAGGCTGACTTCCGACAGTTCGGTGCGTCTCTTCAGATGCACAAAGTCGGAGTCGGCGGTGTTGATGCTTGGGCCTATTGCGGCTCGACGAGGACGGAGAGGGGCGAGATGACGGCATTCGGCCAGGACCCGCCGACGAAGAAACGCAGCGGTTGATCGATCGTCGCCGTGCTTTCGAGCGTTCCAGCAAGCGCGAGGCTGCCGGTACGATAGGGAATGACGCCGGTAACCGACATGCTGCCTGACGGCCCGGCAATATTCGCTCGGTTCAGCCGCGCCACGCCGCCGCCGAAGCTGGCGTCGATCTCGGCCGCCTGGAAATCGAACACCCCGGCACTCGCCTGCGAGAGAGAAAAGAACTCCCCTCTTCGGATGAGGTCGACGAAGGCGTTCGCATCGAATCCGGCAAGGCTGCCATTGGTTAGCGAAAACGTGAGCCTGCCCGACAGATCGGCGGCGCTGGTCGCCCAGACGGCACGGTCCGTCGCAAGGTCAAGATTGAGCGTACCCCTGCCGCTCGGCGTCGGGCCTCTCAAGCCGAAGCTGTTGAGCACGGTGGCAAAGTCGGCATCCTTCAGGCTCATCTGCAGCCGGCCGCCATGTTCCAGCCCCTTGTCCGAGAGCACCAAGCGCCCGCTGAGAATGCCGTTTGCGTAGGTACTGTCGCCGATATCGAGTGATGCCCGGTTGCCGTTGATCATGATACCGGCCGCTACGTCCGTGAGATGCAGCGGACCGACGAGCACTTCCTGCGAAGAAAGCCGCACATCTGCGCGCCAGCCGCCGGCCAGGTTTTCCGCCATCCGCCATTCAGGGCCGTTTGCGCCCGTGGGCGTCACAGTCGGGAGGCTGAGGCCGTTGAGGTCGATGCTATCGAAGGCGAGCGTTCCTTCGATACGCGGCGTGTCGCTGACGGGAAACGCGACGTCCAGAACGCCAGTTGCGGTAGCGCCACCCACAGTAAGTTGCAGTTGATCGAGCTTGAGTGTCTTTTCGCCGGTCGCCACCATGGCATCGATGCTGAAGGCACCGGCAGGAAGCACTCCCGACGAGTCGCCTCGATACCAGGCAAGAAGCGCTGACAGAGAAGGGGCGGATGCCTGCAGATGGCCGGAGGCAAAGGGATACATTGAAAGATTACCGATGCCTTCGAAGGAGAAGGTCAGCGGAGTAGAGGTCAGCGACGTCCTGAGCGACGCATTGCCGCCGGCAAAGAGCGCCAGCGGTTGGTCGCAGATCAACGCCCAGTCAATCGCCTCGCCGCCAATGGTCGTCGAAAGCTGAGCGCTGATGCGCTCGGCAAAGGACGGCCATTTGACGGTTCCGGAAATGGCCGGAATGTTGATGTCTAGGCCATTGCCGGCCGTCCGGTCGAGGATACGAATGCGGCCGTTTTCGATCGTTATGTCGCCGAAGGGTGTATCCTCCTCGGACGTGGTTTCGGTGACGCTCAGCCAGTGCGGCCGTTTCCAGTTGACGGTTCCGTCGGCGGCGCGCTCGATGGTGACGACGGGGTCAACGAAGCGGATATCGTTTAGCGCCTGCTCGCCGCGAAGGACTCCAAGCAGGCTGAAGGATGCGGTGATGCGGCCGATATGCGCAAGCGGGCGCGGGTTTGGCTCATTGGACTCGATCGTTGTCGCGGGCAGAATCAGTTCCGGCTCGGGCCAGAACCGGACTTGCGGTTCACCGTCAATCCTGCTTTTGCCGCCTGACCAGGCATTGAGCATCCCCTCCATCGTCGCGCGCGCATCACTCGTCGAAATAGCCAGCGGCAATGCGGCGTTATAGGCGATGGCGAAGCCGACGCCTATCGCGGCGGACCAGACGAGGTGGCGGCGGCCGATCCGCGACCGGAGGCCGGAACCGCGGAATATCTGCAGGATTTGTCTCGTCATTTCGGTCGGATTGCCGTTGCCTTTCGGATCAAGTCGTCTGGATAGGCCTTCGGCTTGGATAAAGCAAATGCGACTGGCATGGAAATGTCGTCATCGCAATGCCGAACCGGTAGCACGCTGTTTATTTTGCGCTGCAGCATGTTATAGAAACACGCAGAGGAGTGGAGGAGAGCATGCAAGCAGATCGACCTTTGTGGGTTCCGAGTGCCGAGATTCTCGAGCAAAGCCCGATGGCGCAATTCATGGCGTGGTGCGGGCAACGTTTCGACCGGAATTTTGCCGACTACGACGCTTTCCATGACTGGTCAGTGACCGAACGGGGCGACTTCTGGACCGCGGTCTGGGAGTATTGCGGGGTCGTCGGCGATCGCGGGGAGCGGGCGCTCATCAATGGCGAGCGGATGCTTGATGCCCGCTTCTTTCCTGACGCAACGCTGAATTTCGCCGAGAACCTGCTGCGCACGAGCGGCGATGGAGACGCCCTGGTCTTTCGGGGCGAGGACAAGGTCGGCTACCGTCTTTCCTGGGACGATTTGCGCGCCCTGGTGTCGCGCCTGCAGCAGGCGATGAAGGCCAAGGGTATCGGCAAGGGTGACCGCGTCGCGGCGATGATGCCGAACATGCCCGAGACGATCGCATTGATGCTGGCGACCGCTTCAATTGGCGCTATCTGGTCATCCTGCTCGCCCGATTTTGGTGAGCAGGGAATTCTCGACCGCTTCGGCCAGATCGGCCCGAAACTGTTTATCGCCTGCGACGGCTATCGGTACAACGGCAAGCGGCAGGACGTCGCCGACAAGGTGCGCGCCGCCGCCTCCACCCTGGGCGCGCCGACCGTCATTGTTCCCTATGCGGGTGACAGCGCTTCGCTGGCCGCCGCGATCGAAGGCGGCGTCACGCTGGCCGATTTCATCGTCCCCTTCGACGCGAAACCGCTGACGTTCGAGCGGCTGCCATTCAGCCATCCGCTCTACATTCTGTTTTCCTCCGGTACGACCGGAGTGCCGAAATGCATTGTGCACTCTGCAGGGGGAACCTTGCTGCAGCACCTGAAGGAACACCGTTTCCATTGCGGCCTGAAGAAAGGCGAGAGGCTGTTCTACTTCACCACCTGCGGCTGGATGATGTGGAACTGGCTGGCATCGGGTCTGGCGGCAGGAGCTACGCTCTGCCTTTTCGACGGTTCGCCCTTCCATCCGGACGGCAATGTCCTCTTCGACTATGCGGCGGAGGAACGGTTCGCGATTTTCGGCACGTCGGCAAAATATATCGACGCCGTGCGCAAAGGTGGGTTCACACCGATCAGCACGCATGACCTGTCCGCGCTTCGTCTGCTGACGTCGACCGGTTCGCCGCTTTCTCCGGAAGGGTTTTCGTTCGTCTATGAGGGTATCAAGTCGGACATCCAGCTCGCCTCGATCTCAGGCGGCACCGACATCGTGTCCTGCTTCGTGCTCGGCAATCCCCTGAAGCCGGTCTGGCGCGGCGAAATCCAGGGACCCGGCCTGGGACTTGCAATGGACGTCTGGAACGACGACGGCCAATCCGTTCGCGGCGAGAAAGGGGAACTCGTTTGCACCAAGGCCTTTCCGTCGATGCCGATCATGTTCTGGAACGATCCCGAGGGTGCCAAATACCACGCGGCCTATTTCGAGCGCTTTGATGACGTTTGGTGTCACGGCGATTTCGCCGAATGGACGCCGCATGGCGGCATCATCATTCACGGCCGTTCCGATGCGACGCTCAATCCCGGTGGCGTGCGGATCGGCACGGCGGAGATCTACAACCAGGTCGAGCAGATGGAAGAGGTCGCCGAGGCGCTGTGCATCGGCCAGGATTGGGAGGATGACGTTCGGGTAATCCTCTTCGTCCGGTTGGCGCCGGGCGTCGAATTGACCGACGAGTTGACGAAGGCCATCAAGAACCGCATCCGCGCCGGCGCTTCGCCGCGCCACGTGCCGGCGAAGATTATCGCCGTTGCCGATATTCCGCGGACCAAATCGGGCAAGATCGTCGAGCTTGCGGTTCGCGACGTCGTTCATGGCCGGCCGGTCAAGAACAAGGAAGCGCTCGCGAATCCGGAGGCGCTCGACCTGTTTGCCGGGCTCGAAGCATTGAAAAGCTGATTATTTGAGCGGGACGGCGGCTTCCTTGCTATCCCGCCGTCCTTGCTGTTCCAAATCGCCGTCGCGCGTTAACCAGTTGGCGTCCCGTGAATTAACCAAATCATCGGACTTGCGCGCGATTGCTTAAGATTGTTGGGTCACAAAGTAAGATCTTGTTTACATTTGGAGGTGCATGGTCGAACCAACTTGAGGCCGACCAGTCAGGGGGCCGGCGCCGCAGCAGCGATGTTGCCGCAGACATGATGTCACCTTTTCTCGAGCATTTGTTGGTTAGCATTGACTTCAGAGGCGGCTTTCGGCTGCCTCTTTTTTTGGCTGTGCGACCGTCTTTAGTTGTGACCGTCAGGGACGGCGTTCCAGCGATCTCGACACCAGGATCACCGGGATCATGCCGGCGAGGACGATGATCATCGCCGCGACGGAGGCGTCTTCGACCTTGGCGCGCGAGGCATCTTCGTAGACCAGGGTGGCGAGCGTGTTGAAGTTGAAGGGTCTCAGCATGATGGTCGCCGAGAGTTCCTTCATCGTCTCAATGAAAACGAGCAGCGCTGCTG
Source organism: Ensifer sp. IC4062 (assembly GCF_020193575.1). Lineage (GTDB taxonomy): Bacteria > Pseudomonadota > Alphaproteobacteria > Rhizobiales > Rhizobiaceae > Sinorhizobium. Next base: position 31,965 of record NZ_JADYVD010000016.1, on the reverse strand, counting down.
TCAGCACGGCCGGCCGCATCATCGGCAGCAGTACCGTTCGTAGCGTTTGGCCGCTCGTGCGTCCGAGCGCGCGTGCCGCCATGTCGAGATGCGGCGACAGTTTCTGGAAGCCGGCTTCGAGCGTGCCTTCCGCCATCGTCAGGAAACGAACTGTGCAGGCGTAGACGATGGCAAAGCCGGTGCCGCTCATCAGCAGACCGGTCGAAATTCCGAACGAAGCTCGCATCTGCGCATCGACGGCGTTGTCGAGTGCTGCCAGTGGAAAGAGCACGCCGATCGCGAGAACGGTACCGGGCACACCATAGCCGAAGGAAGCCAATCGGCCAGCTGCTCCCGTGGTGCGCGAGCGCCCGGTCCGGGCGGCATAGGCAAGCACAAATCCCAGAAGCACGGCGAAGAGCGCTGTCAGGCCGGAAACCAGAATGCTGTGCAAAAGCGCATTCAAAAGGCGCGGACCCAGAAACTGATCGAGGCGCTTCAGCGCGTAATTACCGAGAATAAAGAAGGGAACGGCGAAGCCGGAGAGCACCGGCAGCAGGCAGGCGATCGTTGCCGCCCATTTTTTCCAGCCCGTCAATGTAAGCCTGGCAACATCATGGACGGCGGCCGTTGTCTTCTGGCTGGAGAAGCGCTGCCTGCGACGGGCGGCGCGCTCGACCATCATCAGGCCAACGACGAAGAGCAGCATGATGCAGGCGATCTGGGCGGCGCCGGCCAGGCTGCCGCGGTTAAGCCAGGTGTCGAAAATCGAGAAGGTCAGGGTCTGGACGCCAAGGAACTCGACTGCTCCGATGTCGTTCAGCGTTTCCATGGCGACAAGCGTGAGGCCGATCATGATGGCGGGCCGCGCCATCGGGATCTGGATCCGGAAAAACACCTTGAGCGGTCCGGCGCCGAGCGTGCGCGCCACGTCTGCGGCCGCGCGCCCCTGCATAAGGAACATCGAGCGGCAGGCGAGATAGATATAAGGATAGAGCACCGAGCTCAGCACGAGCACCGCGCCGCCGAGCGAGCGCACGTCCGGGAACCAGTAGTCCCGGCTCGTCTGGAAACCGAAGATGAGCCGGATCAGCTCCTGGACTGGACCGGTGAAGGTGAGCAGTTCGCCGAAGGCATAGGCCGCGAGGTAGGCGGGTATCGCAAGCGGCAGCACGAGCGCGGCAGAAAGGAAACGGCGCAGCGGAAATTCGCAACTCGCCACCAGCCATGCAGTCAGGATGCCGATAAAAGCTGTTGCCGCACCCGTGAACGCAACGAGCAGCAGCGTTCGCCCAGTCGCGCGCGGGATGACGTTCTCGATCAGATGCGGCCAGTCGGCGCTACCGCCGGAAGCGGCAAGCCAGCCAATGGAAAGCATTGGCATCAGCACGATCGCCGAGGCGAGCACAGCCCAGATCGCGAGCAACGGATGAGCGAGGCCCGTCCCGGTCCGGGCATAGCGTCTTCTGAGACTTTTGGACGTAGACTGCAAGCGATCGGTTCCGAGGCGAAGCGGCAAGGCGACGACTGGCCGGAACCGGCAAACTGGTTCCCGCAGGTCAACATTTCCTTACAGCATTCGTGCTCAGTTCGCCAAGACGCGTTGCGGTGGGAAGGAAATTTCGACGAGCGTGCCTTCATTCGGCGTGGAATTGATCGAGAACTGCGCGCGGTTCGCCTCGGTCATGGCCTTGGTCAGGGGCAGGCCCAGGCCTGTACCGTCGCCGCGCTTACGCCCGCCGGTGGTTACCTGACGGAAGGGCTTCATCGCCTGATCGAGCTCACTGCGCGTCATGCCGATCCCGGTGTCGCGGATCCGTAGGATGACGCTTCCGTTCGCCTCGTAGGACGTCGACACGACGATCTGACCGCCGGACGGGGTGAAGCGGATGGCGTTCGCCAGAATGTTGAGGGCGATCTGCTTGATGGATCGGCCGTCCGCGACGACCGCCGGAACAGACCCCGACAGCGAGGTGCGGATGATCACGCGCTGGCTGTTGGCCTGTGGCTGCACCAGCGACACCGCTTCGGAAACAGCATCGTTGATATCGACGGCACTGAAATCGAGGTCCATCTCGCCGGCCTCGATCTTTGAGATGTCGAGCAGATCGTTGACGATGTCGAGAACGTGCCTGCCGGAGCGGCCGATATCGCCGGCATATTCGACGTAACGGGGATGCCCCACAGGGCCGAAATGCTCGCTCGCCATCATGTCGGAAAAACCGATGATGGCGTTCAGCGGCGTGCGGATCTCGTGGCTCACCCTCGCCAGGAACTCCGTCTTGTGCGCGTTGGCCGTTTCGGCGGCGCGCTTGGCATTGCGCAGTTCCTCCTCGGTCCGCTTCCACTGCGTGATGTCGCGGATGACGGCACAGTAGCCGTTGGATGAGGAAAGCCGACCGATGGTCATGAACAACGGGATGAAGCCTCCGTTCGCCTCGCGGCCGATCACTTCGCGGCCGTCGTTGAGCACGCTCGCGACGCCATGGCCGGAGAGACCCTGCAGATAGTCCAGCACCGCTTTCTGGCTCTCATGGGCGAAGAGTGCGGCGAAAGGCTTCCCGCGGATCTCGTCTTCGTCATAGTCGAAGAGCGCGCTTGCCGAGCCGTTCATCGTCCGCACGTCGCCTTCCTGCCCGAGGATGACGACTCCGTCGGTCGCAGTCTCCAGAATGGAGCGAAGTTCGTCGATTTCCATCCTGAGACGGCTTGCTTCGCCCGCCATTGCATTGCCGTCACGTCCCACTTGTGCGCCGTCGTTCCCGCTTACCGGGGCGAGCGCAAGCATGAGTGCGCTTTTGCCTTCCCATCGGATCGAATGAAGATGCGCGTTGACAGATGCAAGCTGGCCGTTCTGGCGGATCAGCGTCATGGTTCCGTCCGGCTCCTCGTCGACGATGTCGTCGCCGTGGGCGAAGAGCGCAGCAAGGCCGCCTTCCCGCGAGAAGCTCTCAAGGTCGCGATATCCCGTCAGGCGCAGGAATTCCGGGTTGGCATGCAGCAACTCGTCGCCGTAATGGACGAGAAGACCGACAGGCAGGCGGTCGAGGATCTCGCTGCTCATGCCGACAGCCAGGCGCGAGGCAGGAAACACTTCATCATCGCCTGACGGTGCCTCCTGCTCAACGGTCGCCTTCGTTTCGTCAGCCTCTTCGAGGTCGGATGCGGCGTTCGAGGGCGTCTCTTTTTTTGGTGCGGCTTCGGAGGGCTCCTCCTCAATCTCCTCGTTGTCCCCACGTGCTCCGAAATGTTCGCCGAGTTGTCTCGCAATTTCGCGAAAGGCGGCTTGTTCGCCTCGCGTCAGCGTCCCGGCCGCCCCCGGCCTGCGCTGATCGAACTCTACGATCTTGTCGGACGATGGGCGCTCAGGTGTCTCGATGGCACGCGGTGCCGTGCCGCGAAAGGCATCCTCTGGCGCGGCCGGCTCCGTTGCCGCGGTATCAAAATCCACCCATTCCCCATCGCGACCGGGCGACTGGTCGGCCACAACGTCGGAACGAGATTCCGGTTGTGTCTCCGTCCTCTCTCCTTCAGTAGTGGCCTCGTCATCGCTCGACGGGGGCAGGGCAGCAGGAACCGGCCGAGGCTCGGTGGCGCGACCGAGTTCTATTCCGCTGGCCTTCTCGTCAATGACCGCGTCTGCGACCCGTACGATCCCGAAGCCGCGGAATCCGTCGAATTCCCGGGACCGCGAGTAGGTGGGAAGCGCGGCGAGGTCGACGGGCACCTTCAGGCTCGTTCCCTCGACCGGCCAAAGAATGGTTTTGCCCGACCAGGTGTCGCGTCGGCGCAGGAGTTCGTTGATCCGATTGTCCGGATCGAGATCGTAGCGCTGAGCGAGGTCGGCAAATGTCTCGCCGATCACATCGGCAGCCTTGGGACCGACGGCCGAGGCAAACTCCTCCGAGATCTCGCTGAAACGCCCCTCCGCGTCTATTTTCCATACGAAGCGAACGGCGCGACCGCCGGGCGCGAAGGCAAAACCGGAAGTATCGGTCTCGCCGGCATCGTTTTGGCTTTCGACTGTCGCGGCGGACTCGGCTACGGCAGGCTCATCGGGATTGGCAGACTCCGCCGTCGAAGCCGTTTCGTCGGGCTCAAGCGCCAATTCACGTTGGTTGTCCGGTCCCGCACCGTCGGTCGCATCCTGCCCCGCACCCACCAGCGATGACGCGGTGTCCTCGAGTTCCGGGTGAGGCTGCTCCTCCATCGCCAGCAGGTCCCCGGCGGCAGCTTGTTCGACATTTTCTATCGGCGGCTGCAGCCCGTCGTCTGCTCCTTCAGGTGCCGCTTCGGAATCAAGATCCTCAAGGACCGTTTCCACCGCGAACAGAAGGTGCAGGGCTGGATGGTCGGATATCTTGCCGATGGCGGCGGGGAGTTCGCCCTTGCTGGTCAGGACCGGGCGCTTGATTAGCCGATCTCTGTCGCGCGCGACATCCGAGACGAGCGTGCGGCGAACCTCCTCTGACAGACCCAATTCATCGAAACCGGAAGACTGGGCAAGGATCACGCCGTCGCCGTCGAGCACGGCCATATGCGTGTCCGGTCCGTCAAGTCCCGCGATCATCCGGGCGGCCCGCTCCTCGATCGTCAATGCCTTGCCGTTATGGGGGGTGGTGAAGAGCACCGCGTCTTCGCCCGGCCGGATGCGGATCAGCTCCACGGAGGCATTCAAGGGCAAGCGCCGGAAGCCGGAGGATATCCGGACCAGCAGTTGCCGGCGGTCGCCGACGGCCGAAAGCTGCGCTGCTGCCGTACGCAACTGGCGAAGCGAGAGATCGTTCGGATCGAGAGCGGCATCGATAAAATCGTAGACGGATGCGATGCCGAACAGGTTCGCGCCCTGGTCGTTCGCCCACAATACGCGGCCGAGATCCCGCGAAAACAGGACAGACGCATCTCCCTTGGCAAAATGATCGCGCACCCGTGCATGCACGGCAATGTCGATAAAGGGATATTGTCTCTCGGGCATGGGCAGGCCTATGGATCGCTTGCGCGTTAACGGTCTATTAATACCCGGCCCATTTGCGAGGGTCCAGCAAAGGCGCGGCGTCGGCGCCGCCTTTTGCTGCGGAAGGTTAATAGGCTGCTGGATATTGTGCGATGCACAATTATGTTGCAATGCACAACGAAATCGATTATAGGATGGGCATCGACCAACTGGCGCCTCTGAAGAGGGCCACACCAAGGAGCGCTTACTATGGCTACCAAGAAGACCGACGACGCATTTTCCCTTTCCTCCTTCGATCCGGCCAAATTTGCCGATAGCTTCCGCGAGTTCGCCGAAAAGGGCGCCGCCCAGTCGAAGGACGCTTATGTCAAGATGAAGACCGCTGCCGAAGAGGCGACCAAGACCGTGGAAGCGACGCTTGAAAACGCTCAGACCGGCACTGTCGAACTCGGTCTCAAGGCCATCGATGCGCTGCGCACCAATGCCGAGAACTCCCTTTCGCACATGGAAGCGCTGCTTGGCGTGAGGTCGCTTTCGGAGCTGGTCGAACTCCAGACGACCTTCATCCGCAAGCAGGCTGAGCTTGCCGTCGAGCAGGCGAAGACCATGCAGGAAGCGACGAAGAAGGTCGCTGAAAACGTCGCGAAGCCGGGCAAGGACGCTGCTGAAAAGGCAATGTCGAACTTCAAAAAGGCCTGATCGGCCGCGCCGTATCCATCGGAATCGATGCAAAGACCGGGTGGCTTGCCATCCGGTCTTTTTGCTGGATAATCTGAAGTTAAGGCTTGCAAATCAGCGGCAGTGCCCGTATGTGAGCCGCCAAGCGACACATATCGCTTGCCCGAGTGCGGTTGTAGCTCAGTTGGTTAGAGCGCAGGTTTGTGGCACCTGAGGTCGGTGGTTCGAGACCACCCAACCGTACCATTTCCCCGCTTTGTTTTTCGAAGATTATGCACGCCCGGCCACGCTGCTGGCGAACTTCAACACTGCACCTGCGTGCAGATCACACGAATATCTGATGCTCCGCTGCCACCAGCTCCTGCAAAAAGGAAACGACGGTGCGCACGCGCACCAGATCGCGCGCGCTTTCGTGATAGGTCGTCCAATAGGAGCGCCGGATGGTCGTTTCCGGCAGGATGCGCTTGAGCTCGGGAACCTGGCGGGCAATGTAGTTGTGCAGAATGCCGATCCCGGCGCTGGAGCGGACGGCTTCCGTCTGTCCCGTAGCGCTCGAAATCTCGAAAGAGGCGTCCCAGCTTCGCATGATCTCGGCGGAGAAGTTGAGCGAGGGCGTGAAGATCAGGTCCTCGACATAGCCGATCCGGCGATGGTGCTTGAGATCGTCGATCGTTAATGGCGTACCATGGCGGGCAAGATAATCTGACGATGCGTAAAGCCCCAGTGTATAATCGGTCAGCTTGGACGAAACGAGACGGCCCTGTTCCGGGCGCTCGATGGTGATCGCGATGTCGGCTTCGCGCTGCGACAGAGAAAAGGAACGCGGAACCGGAACGAGCTGCAGCTTGAGTTCCGGATAGCGCGCCGTGAGCCGCCCGAGGCGTGGTGCCAGGAAGGAGACGCCGAAGCCGTCCGGAGCACCGATGCGCACCGTGCCGGCGATCGCCGTGTCGATCCGGCCGATTTGCGATTGCGCCGCGAGCATTTCGGTTTCCATGCGTTCGGCGGCGGCAAGGAAGACTTCCCCCTCGGCCGTCAGTTCGCAGCCGTTCGGGCGCCGGACGAGAAGCCTCGTTTTCAGGGTTTCCTCAAGCGCCGTGACCCGGCGGCTGAGGGTGGCGTGGTTGATGCCGAGACGCTTCGAGGCAGCGAGAATTTGCCCCGTTCGCGCCACCGCGAGAAACACTCTGACGTCGTCCCAGTCCACGCTGCAGCTCCATGGGCTTTAATTTTTGCACAACGGTTCCTGAATATCGGAAATTGAATTGTTCAAATCGTAGTGCGATCATGGGACTACAATCAAGATCAGGAGGAGCACTCGATGTACGAAATCGGACATTTCATCGATGGCAAGCGTGTTGCCGGCAAAAGCGGCCGCACCAGCAACATCTTCAACCCCGCGACCGGTGAGGTTCAGGGGACCGTGGCGCTCGCAAGCGACGCAGAGCTCGCCGCAGCGGTGGAAAGCGCGAAGGCCGCACAGCCGAAGTGGGCCGCCACCAACCCACAGCGCCGCGCCCGCGTTTTCATGAAATTCGTCCAGCTCCTCAACGAAAACATGAACGAGCTGGCCGAGACGCTCTCGCGTGAGCATGGCAAGACGATCGAAGACGCCAAGGGCGACATCGTTCGTGGCCTTGAGGTTTGCGAATTCGTGATCGGCGTTCCGCATCTCCAGAAGAGCGAATTCACCGAGGGCGCCGGTCCGGGCATCGACATGTACTCGATCCGCCAGGCCGTCGGCATCGGTGCCGGCATTACCCCGTTCAACTTCCCGGCGATGATCCCGATGTGGATGTTCGCCCCGGCGATCGCCTGCGGCAACGCCTTCATCCTGAAGCCGTCGGAGCGTGACCCGTCCGTGCCGATCCGGCTCGCCGAACTGATGATCGAGGCGGGTCTGCCTGCCGGTGTGCTCAATGTGGTCAATGGCGACAAGGGTGCAGTCGACGCAATCCTGACGCACCCGGATATTTCCGCCGTTTCCTTCGTCGGCTCGACGCCGATCGCCCGCTACGTCTACGGCACCGCGGCGATGAACGGCAAGCGCGCGCAGTGCTTCGGCGGCGCCAAAAACCACATGGTCATCATGCCGGATGCCGATCTTGACCAGGCTGCCAATGCGCTTATCGGTGCCGGCTATGGCTCCGCCGGCGAGCGCTGCATGGCGATCTCGGTTGCCGTTCCGGTCGGCGAGGAAACCGCAAACCGGCTGATCGACAAGCTGGTGCCGATGGTCGAGAGCCTGCGCATCGGTCCCTACACCGACGAGAAGGCCGATATGGGCCCGGTCGTTACCAAGGAGGCCGAACAGCGTATCAGGAGCCTGATCGACAGCGGCATCGAGCAGGGCGCGAAGCTCGTCGTCGACGGCCGCGACTTCAAGCTGCAGGGCTATGAGAACGGCCATTTCATCGGCGGCTGCCTGTTCGACCACGTGACGCCGGACATGGACATCTACAAGACAGAGATCTTCGGACCGGTTCTCTCGGTCGTGCGTGCGAAGAACTACGAGGAAGCGCTGTCCCTGCCGATGAAGCACGAATACGGCAACGGTGTCGCCATCTACACCCGCGATGGCGATGCGGCGCGCGACTTCGCCTCCCGCATCAACATCGGCATGGTCGGCGTCAACGTGCCGATCCCGGTTCCGCTCGCCTACCACTCCTTCGGTGGCTGGAAGGCCTCTTCCTTCGGCGATCTCAACCAGCATGGGACGGACTCATTCAAGTTCTGGACCAAGACGAAGACCATCACCTCCCGTTGGCCGTCCGGCATCAAGGATGGCGCCGAGTTCTCCATCCCGACGATGAGGTGAGAAACACAAGGGTCATCCCATCGGGGCCTCCTTCGGGAGGCCCTTTTTTGTTGCATCGACCGCAGCGATACAACTAACGTGCCGGCGCATCACTGCATCGGCCGGAGATTCGCCGCCCGGGGACTTTCGGGGGATAGTGCCCGTCTTAGCATCGATGCATTTCGGCCTGCCGGGCGAACATCGTATCGCCTGGCATTTCTAGCGCGAGGGGGAAATCATGGCTTTGAGCGAGCCAGCAACGATGCCGGCATATCTCGACAGTCGTAACAATTTTGGGCGCTCGCCGGCAGGCGGGTTCCAGCGCTTGTCCTTTGCCGGCAGCGCAAGGGAATATTTCGGGATATGGATCGTCAACATCCTGCTGACGATTGTCACGCTCGGCATTTATTCGGCCTGGGCGAAGGTCCGGCGCAACCGCTATTTCTACGGCAACACCGTGCTGCTTGGCCGCGGCTTCGAGTATCACGCCAAGGGCGGCCAGATCCTCATCGGCCGCTTGATCGTGTTCGCCTATTTGATCATTTACAACGTCGTACTGACCGTCATGCCGCTCGCCGGCGGCGCGCTTGGTCTGCTGTTCTTCCTCTTTGTGCCGTGGCTTGTCACCCGAGGCTTGCGGTTCAGCGCCCGGGTTACAAGCTACCGCAACGTGCGCTTCGACTTTGTGGGGCGGACCGGTGGGGCCTTCCTGGCGTTCATCGTCGGTCCAGTGCTTGCAGCACTGACGCTCGGCATTCTTGCGCCACTGGCCAGTCGCTGGTCATACCGCTACATCGGCAACAATCTCCGCTATGGGCGGAAGGCCTTCGCAACCGATCCGGCCCTTGGCGCGATCTACAAGACCTGGCTGCCATCAGCGGCAATGATCCTTCTTGGGTTGCTGATCATCGGAGCTATCATCGCCATCAATATTACCGCAATGGCGCCATTGATCGACGACCCCGACGCAATTTCCGACGAGCTTCAGGCCTCGATTGGGGCGCTGACGGTGCTCATCTATGTTCTGATGTTCGCCGTCTTCGGGACAGCATCACTGTTTTACCGTGCCGGAGTGCGCAATATCGCCTGGTCCGCCACCACCTTCGACGGCAAGCATCGTTTGATGAGCGATCTCTCGCGGTTCCGCTATACTTGGATTGCGATGTCGAACTTCGTCATCACATTGGTAACCCTCGGACTCATGAGGCCATGGGCTGCAGTCCGCATGGCCAGCTACGTCAACGAGCACACCGCAATCCGTTTCGAAGGCGAAGTCGGGGAGATCTTCTCGGCGATCGAGCAGGAGGGGTCTGCGGTCGGGGCGGAGTTCATGGATATAGAAGGCTTCGACTTTGGCTTCTGACAATCCGGCAATCGCATTTGGCGAGTGGCATCCGGCCGGTTCGAGCCGCTCGGTGCCCTCGCGCCTCGCAGAGGCTGGAGAGCGCCTGGCGGTCCACGGCGATGCGGGCGCCGAACTCAGCAGTGGCAAGCTGTCGGCCGTTGAGATTTCGCCGCGGGTCGGCGCTGTCCCGCGTCGGATCACCTTCCCCGACGGATCGCTTTTCGAGACAAGCGACAACGACGCGATCGATGGGTTCCTCACGCGAAAGGGCCGGGGCAGGGAAGGGATCATCCACCGGATGGAGCGCTTTCATCCGCGCCTCTTCGCCTTTGTCGCAGTCGTTATCCTTCTGGGCGCTCTGATCTATCGCTTCGCCTTGCCCGCGCTCGTCGAAGTCGCCGTTGCTGTGACACCGCCCGTCGTGCCGCGGGTCATGTCGGTGAGCACGCTCGAGGCCCTAGATCGAACGGTGCTCGGCGACTCCGAGCTTGATGCGGCACGGCGCGACAGGATTCTCGAGGGTTTCCGGGCCATTGCGGCGCTCTCCGCCGGAGGGGAAGGGGACTACACGCTCAACTTCCGCAAGGGCGGCGCGATCGGTCCGAACGCCTTTGCATTGCCGGACGGAACCCTGATCCTCACCGATGAGCTGGTCGAACTGGCCGGCAATGATACGGAGATGATCGTCGGCGTACTCGCGCATGAAATAGGGCACGTCGAACTGAAGCACAGTCTCCGGCAGATCTATCGCGCCGCCGGCGTTGCCGCACTCATCATGCTGATCGCCGGCGACATCGGCTCCGGCGCCGAGGACGTGCTCGTCCAGGGCGGCGGCCTCCTGTCGCTTTCCTACTCACGCTCCGCAGAGGCGGCAGCCGACCGGCATTCGGTCGAACTGATGTTGAAGGCCGGCCGCGATCCGACGGCGATCGCGCGCTTCTTCCAGCTTATCGAGACGAAGCTCGAGGATCACTCCGAGACCAGCATATTTTCAACGCATCCCGGTACACCCGAGCGGCGGAAGGCGATCCTGGATCTCGTCGCCGAACTGCGGGCGCAGTCGCAATAGTCGTGCAAATGAAAACAGCGGGCGTTTGGACCCGCTGCATTCATCGTCCATTATGGCTTCGCTCAATCCTGCGGGCCGTCGTTGTAACCGACTTTGTCGACCAGTTCCGACGCCTTCTTGCGGTTGGCCGCGATGTCGGCAAGCGGCAGCGTGTCCGGCTTGATCGTTCCGAAGGACTTGACGACTTCGGACGGTTCGGCGCCCGGAAGAACTGGGTATTCGAAAACCTCCTCGGCATAGATCTTCTGCGCTTCGCCTTCGGACAGGAACTCCATCAGCTTGATGGCATTGTCCTTGTTCGGCGAGTTCTTGGCGAGCGCCATGCCGGAAATGTTGACATGGGTGCCGCGCTCCTTGGCGTTCGGGAAAAGGACCTTGATGGCCGCCGCCCATTCCTTCTGCTCCGGCTCCCTTTCGTTGGTCATCATCAGGCCGACGTAATAGGTGTTGCCGATGGCGAGATCGCATTCGCCGGCGAGAATGGCCTTCGCCTGGTCACGGTCGCCGCCGTCCGGCTTCTTCGCCAGATTGTTCCTGAGGCCGGTCAGCCACTTCTCCGTCTCGGCTTCGCCATGATGGGCAACCATCGAGGCAAAGAGGCCGATATTGTAGGAATGCTGGCCGTCGCGGGTGCAGATCTTGCCCTTCCACTTCGGATCGGCAAGTTCTTCGTAGGTGATGTCGTTCTGGGCCACGCGCTCCTTCGAGGCGTAGACGACGCGCCCGCGCGTGGTCAGGCCGAACCAGTTGCCGTCCGGATCGCGGAAATGCGCCGGAATGTCCTTATTGATCGTCTCGTTGGCGACCGGCTGCGTGACGCCGGCGTCCTTCGCTTCGGTGAGGCGGCTGATGTCGACGGTGAGAATGACGTCGGCAGGCGAATTTGCGCCTTCGGCCTGAATGCGCTCGACAAGACCCTTGTCAAGGAAGAGCACGTTGGTGGTGATGCCGGTCTCCTTGGTAAAGGCATCCAGCAGGGGCTGGATCAGATCCGGCTGGCGATAGGAATAAATGTTGACCTCGCCGTCGGCCCAGACGGGTGCCGTCGAAGCAAACAGCGTCGCGGTTATCGACAGTGCCCCGATCATCGTCGTTGACATGCGCATGGTGCCCTCCAGTTTCGTTTTGTAACTTAACAAAATCGGTCATCTTTTGACGCCGCGCGCGCGGACAGTCAACAGCGAAAAGGTCGCCGTCAATCAGAAGTGATTTTTTGCTGTTTTTTGGAATTGTTCCAAACTGTGATCCGTCCTATATGATGAAAAGATGAATTTCTCGATTCCGGAGTGAATTATGCGTCTGACGAAGCAAACGAACTACGCGGTTCGCATGCTGATGTACTGTGCAGCGAACGGCGAGAAGCTCAGCCGCATCCCTGAGATCGCCAAGGCCTACGGCGTTTCCGAGTTGTTCCTGTTCAAGATTTTGCAGCCGCTGACCAAGGCAGGCCTGGTGGAAACCGTTCGCGGCCGCAATGGCGGTGTGCGGCTGCCAAAGCCGGCATCCGAAATCAGTCTCTTCGACGTCGTGAAGGTCACCGAAGACAGCTTCGCCATGGCGGAATGCTTCGAAGCTGGTGAGATCGACTGCCCGCTGGTGGATAGCTGCGGCCTTAACGCGGCGCTGCGCAAAGCTCTGAATGCCTTCTTCGAAGTGCTTCAGGGCTATTCCATCGACGACCTAGTCAAGGCTCGGCCGCAGATCAACTTCCTTCTCGGCCTTGACGAAACGGCACAGGTGCGCACCTCGGCGGCTTGATTTCCGCTTCCCCTGGTGGCGGCCGTGCTATATCGGCCGCTCGTACTCCTCCGGCAAGTATTCCCTTAGAACGAATTCGATCGCCGTCGGATCGATTTCCGATTTGTCGATCCGAAAATCGGCGCCATATTCTTCCAAGCTCTGGAAATAGGGGTCGCCCGGCGAGGACGACATGACACCGATCGGGCCAATGAAACCCTGATGTCTCAGTGCGGGAACGGTCTCGCGAAAATCACCTCGAGGGTGCACGAGATTGTCCAGCAAAATCATCGAGACGGGTTTGCCGGAAAGGAGAAACGCGATCGCACTGTCCATGGTCCGGCAGTAGTGCAGTTCGATGTCGATGCTATCCACTTTCCTGATCAGTGCGCTGAGGACCAAGTTTTCCGCTGGGTTGTCGTCAACGAGCAAGATGTGGGCTTTCCTTATCATGAACGTTCACATCCCTGATTGATCGGCGGCCCATCGGGAAGCAGGCCGCTAGCGTGGTTTGCCGGCGGCGCCGGCAACTTCATTGTATAATCTGTTCTCGTATCGCTTTCGCGACCATTTGCGTCCGGTTGACCACATCGAGCTTCTTGAGGATCATTGCCGTGTGTGAATTCACGGTGTGTTCCGAGACCGAGACGATCAGCGCAATCTCACTGGCCGTCTTTCCGTGCGAAATCCACTTGAGTATTTCGGTTTCCCTCGGCGTCAGGCCCATGCCGGCCTTGTTGGCGAGCATCGCCCGATAGAAATAATCGAAGGCCGATGAGGCGCTATAGCAAAGCTCGTAATGCGCGGCCTGTTCGATGTCCTCGCCATCGCCGAGGAAGAGCACTGCATAGCGCGCTCCCGTCATCGCCGCGTTGACCGGCACGCAAAGCAAAAGCTCGAAACCGAGTTGAGAAAGGAGGCTCTGACCTGGTCCCAGCGTCGAACCCTCCCCACGCCATACCGACGAAATATTCGAGGCATGCAAGGCCTTGTAGACGATGGAGTCACCGAAACGGTGACGCTTGTCGTATTCTTCGGCGAGCCCGGAAGGAAGGTCGTGGAGGACCAGGCGAGTGGAAAGCATGCAGGCGTCGTTCTCGTTGCCGAGCTGCAGGATGCCGAAATGCCCAAAACCGAAACGCAGCGCCAACGTATGAAAAATGCGGAAGAAGTCCACACGATTGAGAGCCTTCTCCAGCTCCTCATGAAGCTCGTACCGCCTGTGATTTTCTTGCAAGACCGCCACGCACGCTATCTCCTCATAGCCGCGCAGCAGTTTGCCGGCCAGGCTGACATGGACACTAGCTCCAAGTCGCCGGCCAAATCCTCGAAACCCATGCCGAATGTTTCCCCCGAAATGCGCGTGCATTCTATTGCACGACAGGAGCAGCATTTCTACCGCACTATTTTGGGGTGATCCCGCGGCACCGCGAAGCGCCTATTGCTGGGCGACCTTTGCGCGTCTCGTCGACGCGCGGCACCGTAGCGCGAGATCGCTCTACCTACGGTGCGTCCTTCTGGCGCGCCACGCGGAAATTGCTGTCAATTCCTTTATGCAGACGGTAAACGCGCCGTTAAGGATGGCGGTGCATCGAGCTCGCCTTCGAAAATCGTGGATACGCGTGCAAGCTCTACTTAAGGAAGAATTTTTCGCATAGACAAATTTCTGCAGTGACTTATTGCATTGCGACGCCAAATGTCGTTCCATCCGCCCTTGACCGGGTGTAAACGTCATTCCGCGTCAGGCAAATACGAGAACAAAAAACAAATCTGGGAAGCAAGCTCATGAAAAAGCTCATTACTCTTTTCGCAGCGACGGCGCTTGCCACGCTGATGGCCGGCTCGGCTTGGTCGAAGACGTTCGTCTACTGCTCTGAAGGTTCGCCGGAAGGCTTTGATCCCGGCCTCTACACGGCCGGCACGACGTTCGACGCTGCCGCGCACACGGTTTACAACCGCCTTCTCGAATTCAAAAAGGGCACGACGGAGACCGAACCGGGGCTTGCTGAAAGCTGGACGATTTCTGACGATGGCCTCGAATACACTTTCAAGCTCCGTCCGGGCGTCAAGTTCCAGACGACCGAGTTCTTCACGCCGACCCGTGAACTCAACGCCGACGACGTGATCTTCTCGCTTGAGCGTCAGTGGAAGTCCGACCATCCATGGCATGGCTACGTCACCGGCGGTTCCTGGGAATACTTCGCCGGCATGGGGCTGCCGGATGTGCTCGAGTCGATCGAGAAGGTCGACGACATGACGGTGAAGATCAAGCTGAAGCGCAAGGAAGCACCGTTCCTCGCCAACCTTGCCATGCCCTTCGCATCGATCATGTCGAAGGAATATGCCGATAAGCTGCAGACCGACGGCAAGATGAACCAGCTCAACCAGATGCCGCTCGGCACCGGTCCGTTCGCCTTCGTCGGCTATCAGCAGGATGCGGTCATTCGTTACAAGGCCCATCCGGATTATTGGGGCGGCAAACAGAAGATCGACGATCTGGTCTTCTCGATCACCACTGACGCCGCCGTCCGTTACCAGAAGCTACAGGCTGGCGAATGCCACCTGATGCCCTATCCGAACGCCGCTGACGTTGAAGCCATGAAGGCCGATCCGAATCTCAAGGTGATGGAGCAGGCCGGCCTCAATGTCGCCTATCTCGCTTACAACACGACGCAGCCTCCCTTCGACAAGGTTGAAGTCCGCAGGGCGCTGAACAAGGCGATCAACAAGCAGGCGATCGTCGACACCGTCTTCCAGGGTCAGGCTACCCCGGCGACGAACCCGATTCCGCCGACGATGTGGTCCTATGACGACACTATCGCGGACGACACCTACGAGCCGGAAGTCGCCAAGAAGATGCTTGAGGATGCCGGCGTCAAGGATCTGTCCATGAAGGTCTGGGCCATGCCGGTTGCTCGGCCGTACATGCTGAATGCACGTCGCGCCGCCGAATTGATCCAGGCCGATTTCGCCAAGATCGGCGTCAAGGTCGAGATCGTCTCCTATGAATGGGCCGAATATCTCGAGAAGTCCAAAGCAAAGGATCGCGACGGTGCGGTGATCCTCGGCTGGACGGGTGACAATGGTGACCCGGACAACTTCCTCGACACGCTGCTTGGTTGCGACGCTGTTGGCGGCAACAATCGCGCTCAGTGGTGCAACCAGGAGTTCGAGGATCTGGTGACCAAGGCCAAGGAGGCAACTGACGTTGCAGAGCGCACCAAGCTCTACCAGCAGGCTCAGGCCGTCTTCAAGAAGGAAGCGCCGTGGGCAACGCTCGACCACTCGCTCTCCATCGTCCCGATGCGCAAGAACGTTGAAGGCTTCGTGCAGAGCCCGCTCGGCGACTTTGCTTTCGACGGCGTTGACATTGTAGAGTAATCTTACCGACTGACCCGAAGGGGGCGTTTGCCGTTGGGCGAGCGCCCCTCTTCCTTTTTGCCAGTGCTGCCGCTCAACCAGTTCGCGGCGACCACGGCATGAGGTTTGACTATGTTTCGATTTCTTCTGGGGCGCCTGGCGGTGCTGATCCCGACCTTCATCGGGGTTTCCATCATCGCCTTCTCCTTCATCCGCCTGCTTCCTGGTGATCCTGTAGCGCTGCTTTCCGGCGAACGGGTGATGTCGCCGGAGCGCCACGCCGAAATTTCACACCAATTGGGCTTCGATCGCCCGATCGTTGTTCAATACCTGGACTATCTCTGGGGCGTTCTTCAAGGAGATTTCGGGCTGTCGATCGTCACCAAAAGGCCGGTGATTGATCAATTCCTGGAACTCTTCCCGGCGACGGTTGAACTTTCGCTCTGCGCCATCATTTTCGCCGTTGTTGTCGGCATCCCGGCGGGTGTCATTGCGGCAATCAAGCGCGGCTCCATCTTCGACCAGATCATCATGGGTACTGCGCTCGTCGGCTTCTCGATGCCGATTTTCTGGTGGGGCCTGCTTTTGATCATCGTCGTTTCCGGCATATTGCAGTGGACGCCGGTGTCCGGACGTATCTCGCTGATGTTCTTCTTTCCGTCGGTCACCGGCTTCATGCTGATCGATTCCCTGTTGTCGGGGCAGGAGGGAGCGTTCCAGTCGGCGTTCAGTCATCTCATTCTGCCGACGATCGTGCTCGGCACCATTCCGCTTGCCGTCATCGCTCGGCAGACCCGCTCGGCGATGCTCGAGGTGCTTTCCGAGGATTACGTGCGCACGGCCCGTGCCAAGGGGCTTTCGACATTCCGCGTTGTGGGTATCCACGCCTTGCGCAACGCGATGATCCCGGTCGTGACCACCATCGGTCTCCAGATCGGTGTCATGCTGGCGGGCGCCATTCTGACGGAGACAATCTTCTCCTGGCCGGGCATCGGCAAATGGATGGTCGATTCGGTTTTCCGCCGCGACTATGCCGTCATTCAGGGCGGACTCCTGATCATCGCCGGTGTCATCATGCTGGTGAATCTCGCCGTGGACTTGCTCTACGGGCTGATCAACCCTCGTATCCGGCATTGAGGAGGGCGATATGACCGAAGTTACCGCAACAACCCCCATATCGACCGATCCGTCCCGCCGAGCGAGGCTCGCCGAATTCTGGTACTATTTTTCGGAGAACCGCGGCGCCGTCATCGGTTTGATCTTCTTCCTGTTCCTGGTACTGCTTGCCATATGCGCTCCGCTTATTGCACCGCATGATCCGACCATTCAGTACCGCGAAGCCATCCTGCTTCCGCCGTTCTGGCAGGAAGGCGGTCGTGCCGCTTTCCTTCTCGGCACCGACGCCGTCGGCCGTGATATGCTCTCTCGCCTTATCTATGGCACGCGCTTTTCGCTGTTCGTCGGCGTCATCGTGACCACATTGTCGTTGATTGGCGGCATCCTCATCGGTGTCATTGCCGGCTATTTCCGCGGATGGGTCGATACGGTCATCATGCGGATCATGGATATCATTTTGGCGTTTCCGTCTCTGCTGCTGGCGCTTGTTCTGGTTGCCGTGCTCGGTCCCGGGCTTACCAATGCGATGATCGCGATCGCACTGGTGTTCCAGCCGCATTTCGTCCGGCTGACCAGGGCCGCTGTGATGACGGAGAAGACCCGGGACTACGTCGTGGCGGCAAAGGTCGCCGGCGCGGGCCACCTGAGGCTGATGTTCAAGACCATTCTGCCGAACTGCATGGCGCCGCTCATCGTTCAGGCGACGCTCTCCTTTTCGAGCGCGATCCTCGACGCGGCGGCGCTTGGCTTTCTCGGCATGGGTGCGCAGCCGCCGACGCCGGAATGGGGAACGATGCTTGCAGAAGCTCGCGAGTTCATTCTGCGTGCCTGGTGGGTCGTGACGCTTCCCGGCCTCGCGATTCTCGCGACCGTTCTTGCAATCAATCTCATGGGCGATGGCCTGCGTGATGCTCTCGACCCCAAGCTGAAGAGGTCCTGACATGGCGCTTCTCGAAATTGAAAATCTCGTCGTTGAATTCCAGACGTCCTCCGGGCCGTTCCGGGCCGTCGACGGCGTTTCGCTCAAGGTGCATGAGGGCGAAGTCCTGGCAATCGTCGGGGAGTCGGGCTCAGGCAAATCCGTGTCGATGCTTGCCGCGATGGGGCTTCTGCCTTGGACCGCGAAGGTGACGGCGGACAAGCTTGCCTTCAATGGACGAGACCTTCTGAAGATGTCCGCGGCCGACCGTCGCAAGATTGTCGGCAAGGACATCGCGATGATCTTCCAGGAGCCGATCGCCAGCCTCAATCCGTGCTTCACGGTCGGCTTCCAGATCGAGGAAGTGCTGCGCATCCATATGGGGCTCGACCGCAAGGCGCGACGCAAACGCGCGATCGAACTCTTCGAGGCCGTCGGCATCCCCGATCCGGCCGAGCGTCTCGGCCATTTCCCGCATCAGATGTCGGGTGGGCAGTGCCAGCGCGTCATGATTGCGATTGCCCTTGCCTGCAATCCGAAGCTTCTCATCGCTGATGAGCCGACCACCGCGCTGGACGTGACCATCCAGAAGCAGATCCTCGATCTTCTGATGAGACTGCAGCAGGAATACCGCATGGGCCTCATCATGATCACACATAACATGGGCGTAGTCGCGGAAACGGCGGATCGCGTCGTCGTTCAATACAAGGGCCGCAAGATCGAGGAGGCGGATGTGCTGTCGCTGTTCGAATCGCCGAAGAGCAACTACACGCGGGCGCTTCTTGCTGCCCTGCCGGAGAACGCGACGGGCGACCGGTTGCCGACGATCTCGGAACTCTTCAACGACCAGCAGATGCTGGAGGGAGCCACTCGATGAGTCATGTTCTCGAAGCCCGCAACCTGGTGCGCGACTATCACATACCCGGCAACCTCTTCCGCAAGGCGCGTACCGTTCATGCGCTGAAAGGCGTAAGCTTCACGGTGGACGAGGGAAAGACGCTGGCGATCGTTGGCGAAAGCGGCTGCGGCAAGTCGACGCTTGGCCGCATCATCACGCTGATCGACCCCGCAACGTCGGGCGAGTTGCTGATCGATGGAAAGAAGGTCGACATAGCCAGAGACGGCCTGACGTCGGAAATGCGCCGCAAGGTGCAGATCGTTTTCCAGAATCCTTATGGTTCGCTCAACCCTCGGCAGAAGATCGGCGACATCCTGGCGGAGCCGCTGGTCATCAACACTAAGGCACCGGCCGACGAACGGCGTGACCGCGCCATGACGATGCTGAAGAAGGTGGGTCTCGATGAGAAACACTTCAATCGCTATCCGCACATGTTCTCGGGCGGCCAGCGTCAACGCATCGCCATTGCGCGCGCTTTGATGCTCAATCCCAGCCTCCTCGTCTTGGATGAGCCGGTCTCCGCGCTCGATCTGTCGGTTCAGGCGCAGGTCCTTAACCTGCTCGCGGACCTGCAGGACGAATTCCACCTGACCTATGTCTTCATTAGCCATGATCTCTCGGTGGTGCGCTACATCGCCGACGACGTTATGGTGATGTATTACGGCGAGGCGGTGGAATACGGTGGCCGTGACGAGGTCTTTGCGGATCCCAAGCACAGCTATACCAAGACTCTGTTTGCCGCCACGCCGCGCGCGGACGTTGCCAGCATCAAGGCGCGCCTCGCACGGAAAGCCGCTTAAGAGATCCTGCCCCTGTCACACTACAGCGCGCGTCTTATGAGACACGCAAAGGACGCTGTAGCACTTTGAATCGCTGCATGTTCCTATCCTGAAATTCGGTACGATATAAGTGAACAGGCAGTAGGGCAGGGTCAAATCGGCTTTTCAGCGTACGTTTTCGGTCGACGGCGGCGGCTCCTTGGCCTCGATTTCCCTTTGGTGTAGAGCTTCTCCGCCGCCATCACCACTCGCCTTCCGGCGGCGGGCGCACGCTATCAGTCGGACGGAAGCCGTTCGGCCTCAAACTTCAGGATGATGACAATGGAAATCAAGCGCTTTGAAACCGGCCCGCGAATGAGCCAGGCCGTGGTCTACAACAACACGGTCTACTTGGCTGGCCAGGTCGGCAATGCCGGTGACGACGTGGTCACCCAGACGAAGCAGGCGCTCGCCGAAGTCGATCGTCTTCTCGCCCTCGCGGGCACGGACAAGACGCGCATCCTGTCGGCAACGATCTGGCTCGCGGACATGGCCGATTTCGGCAAGATGAATTCCGTTTGGGACGCCTGGGTGCCGCAGGGCCACACGCCCGCCCGTGCGACTGGCGAAGCGAAGCTGGCAACGCCGGAATACCTCGTCGAAGTCATTGTCACCGCTGCTGCGTAAGTCCTTCCTTTTTTGAGGTTTCGGTTGAATTTAGGCGCGCCGTCGTTGCCCTTGCACGGCGGCGTTTTGCTTTGGTCTCGCGCACTCTTTCCCTCCTAAAGCACCGCGGGTGTTTTCAGACGCGCAATGCAGTTCGTACGCCTTGAATTTCTTGATGTTTTCGTACTTACATCGGATACGATCTAACGAAACATGCAGCCGGAACCAAGCACTCGCTCGGACGTTTATCGGTCGTTCCGCAATGGAAGGAATGACCAATGCTCTACTGGCTGCCACGTCTTCTTGCGCTGGTGCTCGCGGGGATCGTGATCGGTTTCGGGCTTATCCCGCAGACGACGGATGAAGTGGCGCGCACGTTGCTGATGATCGTTCTGGGATTGGGCCTGCTCTCCCTGACGCTCCATATATTCCCACCTGGACAACACTGAGCGATGTCTTGAGTGAAAGGCGGATGTGCGGGGTGCGGGACAAGGGCGGACTGTTCCGGATTTGCGGTTGGATCAAACACCATTGCCGCCGCTGGGCACGGTAGCAGAAGAAGAACGGCGATGGAAACAGCGAGGCATATCACGAGCGATCGCAAACGAAAGCGCAGCGTGGACAAGGAAATCGCCCTGGCGGATTCGCCGCTGGGCGCGGCTCAAAATTACAACGGCCTCGAGCTGATGGTCGCGCTTAGCATTGTCGGCCTCTTCATCCTCGCCTGCTCAGCCGCCGTCTATTCCATGGAAGCGATCCTGATGCCGATCACGCTGGCGATTATCGTTGGCATCGTGCTTGGCAGGGCGGCCGACGAATTGGAGAGATTCGGCCTGCCGCCGATGTTCGGCGGGCTTTTGCTGGCGCTTCTTTTCCTGCTCGGGCTATCCTCGTTGGTGAATGCACTTCTCGGTCCAATTACCGAGGTGGCGCGTGAGGCGCCTCGGCTGGCCGAGGGTGTCATGGAGCGGATATTGCCCTTCATGGAGCGGTTCACGTGGTTGAGAATGGCGCTGATACGCAACGCCGATCAGAACGCAGTCGCCGACACGCTCGTAAAGAACGCCGGCCCGGTGCTTGGAGTTGTTGCAGCAGGCTTGACGCCGGCACTCGTCCAGACACTGATTTTTCTGGCGGCCCTTGTCCTTTTTCTTCTTGGCCGCCTTCAGCTACGCAGCACCATCATTCTTGCCTTTGCCGGCCGGGAGCATCGCTTGAACGCCATCCGGATCATGAACGCAACCGAGGATGCTCTCGCCCAGTATTTTTCGACGGCGAGCCTCATCTATCTGGCGCTCGGCGTGATGACGATGGTCATCGCACTTGTCGGCGGACTAACTATGGCACCGTTGTGGGGGTTGTTTGCCTTCGTCTCGAGTTTCATTCCCTACCTGGGCGTGACTTTCATGACGCTGTCGCTGCTCGTCGGAGGATTGATGACGCATGACGCGCTGTTTCTGGGAATTGCGCCCGCGGTCGCCTTCTTCATCGTGCATCTTCTCATGGAAAATCTCGTCGTTCCAGCGGTCCTCGGGCGCCGCTTCGAGGTCAATCCTTTTCTGATCTTCGTTGCGATCATTTTCTGGACCTGGATGTGGGGCGCCGTCGGAGCGATTCTGGCGCTACCGCTGTCACTTATCGCCATGACCATTTTCGAGCAGCTGCGCGAATCGCCTGTGGACCGGCACCTACCGGATTGAGGTTGCATCCGATTCCGGATTGTATGTGGTGCAGGCCGCGAACTTACGGGCGCCCGGTCCGCGCCTGTTCGTCGAAGAACAGGGCCTGGCTGATCAGTGCTTTCACCATTTCCGGATTGAAGGGCTTCGTTACCAGAAAGGCCGGCTCCGGCTTCTTGCCTGTCAGGAGCCGCTCGGGGAAGGCCGTAATGAAGATCACCGGTACGGTGGTTTCAGCGAGGATATCGTTGACGGCGTCGATACCTGAACTGCCGTCAGCGAGCTGGATATCGGCAAGTACCATTTTCGGCGATGTCGTCCGATAGAGTTCGAGCGCCTCGCGGTAGGTTCGAGCGATTCCGGTGACGCGATGTCCGAGGCTTGTCACCATGTCCTCGATATCCATGGCGATCAGCGGTTCGTCTTCGATAATCATGACCTCCGTCGCCACCTGACGCGAAATCTCCTGTGATGCCGCTGCGAGAAGCGTGGCGAAGGCGCCAGGGTCGAGGTTCATGATCTCGGCCGCCTCGCTTGTGGAAAAGCCTTCGACCGCGATCAGCAGGAATGCCTGGCGCGGCGCCGGTGCGATCAGCGACAGATTGGCTGCGGCCTTGCGCTCCCAGGCGAAAGGCGACGTCAATTGCGAGCGGTCGATGTCCAGCTTGTCGAACAGGGAGCAGAACAGCTTGTAAAGTCCGATTCGGTCGTTGGAAGCGGTCGGGAAACGGCTGACGTCCTCGATCAGCGCCTCGAGAACGGCGGCAACATACGCATCGCCTGCGGCTTGCGAGCCCGTGACGGCGCGAGCATAGCGCCGCAGATAGGGAAGATGTGGCGCAATCCTGGTGGAAAGTGACATTTAGGTTTTCCTAAACTATTGTGCCGGTAGGGTCCCGGTCTTGCGGACAGTGGGCGTGCAGCAAGATACGTCAATGTTTGAGCACGTCTTTCGGATTATGGAAAGCCTAGAGTAAACAATGACGGGCATATGGGACAGGATTGGCCTGAACGCGGAGGATGGGCCTTCGGCGCACGGAAGCGACAAATGAATGAGCCTTCCGGATGGCGCAAGGCGCCCGGCGCTGCCTCGATGACCGATCCGAGTGCACAGATCGCATCGAAACTGAAGGCGCTTTACCAAGCCTTGGAAAACGAACCGATTCCGCGGCAGTTTATTGATTTGCTCGAGCGTCTTGACGCAAGCGAGCGTGCGCATTCACGGCGCTGATGCCGCCGTTCGAACCGGCGGCTTCGCACGGGAATGCCAGATTGGAGCGGGCTTGCAGCGAGCTGCGTTGCAGCCCCGGCAGCACTCCTCTCTACAGTGCCGCGCGTCCAATCGGGCGCGCAAAGGTCGCTATAGCACTATAAATTGCTGCATGATTTTGTCCTCAAATCGATTCCGATTTAAGGGATCATGCAGCAGCCGGCCGGGTTTCGCGCTGGACTATCCGATCAGCAACGCGCGGTGTAGCGGCGGCCGTATTGGTCGCGATAGTAGCAATAGCCGGGCTCGTTCGCGCGACCGATAAGGGCACCGGCCACACCACCGACAGCGGCGCCGACAGCGGCCCCTCGGACGTCGTTCGTTACGGCGCCACCTATAATGCCGCCGGACGCTGCGCCGATTGCAGTACCTCTCTCCGTTGCCGTGCAGGCTGCAAGAGGAAGGATCAGGCTTGCGACGAGAAGGATCTTCTTCATGATGCGTTCCTATCCAAGGGTTGGTTGCTGAACTGCTGGAGAAGCAAGCTGTGTCGTGCGACCCGACACAGCGATCGTCGTGAAGACGTCATGAGTAGGGCTCTCGTCCCAAATTTTCGGATACCGGCGGTCGCAGAGCGTTTCCACTGTCCTTGGGCAGATCGCACCCAGCACTGTACGGCCTCTCATTCCTATCTCCTTGAATATCGCCGCCGCCGCGATGCTCGTTAATTGTTGCGCAAACGCGGATTGCCGCCGTTTTGTTCCGCCGTTCGGTCGCTGACGCGCGTGATGGTTGCTGCGCATGCGACTTTGATGCCGAACGAGGGAAGCCCCAAGACCTGCCATGGAACCCGCAGTGACGTTCTTCCGTTTGTTGAAGTGTCGGCGTCGAAGGAGCGCGGAAATGGAACATGTTGCCGCCATCATGGTCCTCGTCGGTTGCGTGCAGGCTACGACAGCGTGCCGGGAGGTGCCATCGCCGGTGGTCGCCTTCGAAACCGTAGAGGAATGCGAGGTCTTGCTTCCGTCTGCGATGGAGGAGGTCGGCAAGGTTTTCAAGACGGCATACGGCAAGTGCGCCGAAGTCGATCCTGCGCTCTTCGTCGAAAGTGCGGTGATCGAGTGGACGATCACTCCCGCGGGGAAGCTCGAAGTGACTGTGACGCCGGATGAAGAGCCCTATGCGGTTGCGGGCGGTGTCGGTCCTTTGTCCGGCGGCGACTAACTTTCCCGCATCATAAATCGAAGGGAGCGTATCCATGAACTGGGATATCATTGAAGGCCGGTGGACCGAATTCAAGGGCAAAGGCCAGGTGCAGTGGAGAAAGCTCACCAACGACGATCTCGACATCATCAATGGCAACCGAAATGAGCTCGCCGGACGCATCCAGGGCCCGCTACGGCGTCGCCAAGGAAGAGGCGGAGCGCCAGATCGACGAATGCGCCATTAAAGGGCTGGCGGAACTTGTCTGACGCGATGACGGGCGTCGCTCGTCATCAATGGGTATCGCACTCGGCCTTCTCCAGAGCGTCAAGGAGAGCCTCAAGACGTTTATTGCGCTTCTCTTCCGTGTGGGTGTGAAGATCGCGCATCGTCCTCCCGATATGCAGGTTATGGCCACGCACGGCCGCGTTGTGCCGGGCGACCTCGGTCACCGATTGCCATATATGCCGCGACGGAATCTTCATTGCGTTTCCAAGAGCTTTCGTTACCGGAACAACGCCAAGCCCTATCGAAGGTTCCTGGCGAATTTTGTTCGCCTGAGCCGTTTTTGGGCCGTTTCCCGTTTCTTGGTTAACGAAAGGTTTTCTTTCTTCTACAAAGATTTTCCGGGCATCGGCGAGAGGAACATGAGGTCCGGAACAAAGGCGATGAGCTACGCGTTACAATTTCACCAACGCAGACATTGGAGATAATAGATGCTCTACTATGCTCTCGTCTTTCTGATCGTCGCCATCATTGCCGGCATCCTCGGCTTTGGTGGTGTTGCCGGAGCTTCGGCAGGCATTGCCCAGGTCTTGTTCTTCCTGTTCCTTGTATTCTTGGTGATTTCACTTATTGCCGGACTCATGCGCAGGACCTGACGCGGCAAGTCTGTGGGCTCATGAATCGGAAGGGGCGAAGCGCGATGCTTCGCCCCTTCCGTTGTAAGCCGTGTTCAGTTCCCTTGCCCCGGCCAATGCGCTTGGCTATTCATGCGGGTACCCGCCCACCAGTCAGGAACAGAACAATCTCATGAAGTCCCTGGAACTCCTCATCGAGCGCATCATCCTTTCGAGCCGATGGCTGCTGGTCCTTTTTTATCTCGGGCTGGTTGCAGCGCTTGCTCTCTACGGCGTTTCCTTCCTCTACAAGTTTCTAAAGGTTGCGGCCTTGGTGTTCGTCTACGACGATGCGCAGATGATATTGGCGATGCTCGGGTTGATCGACGCTGCACTCGTCGCGAGCCTGATCGTCATGGTGATGATTTCCGGATACGAGAACTTCGTCAGCCGCTTCGACGAGGGGGAGGGCGAGGTCTCCTTCCTGGGCAAGCTTGATTCAGGCAGCCTGAAGATCAAGGTCGCCTCCTCCATCGTGGCGATCTCGTCCATTCATCTGCTGCAGATTTTCCTCAATGCCCAGCAGTTCACGAGCGAGAAACTGATGTGGGCGACGATCATGCATCTGGCTTTTGTCATTTCGGCCGTGCTCCTTGGTTCCCTGGAGCAGATCATGAGCAAGTTGAAAAAGTAGCGGTGCGACTGCTGCAGCCAGCCTCTGGCCCTGCGGCGGGTTTGTGAGCGAGTAAACGGGGCATTGGCATATGAAGACTGACGTAGTGGTTCTGGGTGCCGGCATCGTTGGCATTTCCGCCGCCATCCACTTGGCGCGACGCGGGAAATCGGTGGTGCTTCTCGATCGGCGCGGTCCCGGAGAAGAGACGTCCTACGGCAACGCTGGCCTTATCCAGCGCGAAGGTGTCTTTCCCTACGGCTTTCCCCATGATTTCGGCGCGCTGTTCCGTTACGCGCTGAACAACACCATCGACGCGAGCTATCATTTTCGCGCGCTGCCGGGGCTGGTGCCCTTTCTGGCGCGCTATTGGTGGCACTCCGGCTTCACCCAGCACCAGAGGATCGCGCATCTCTATGCTCCGCTGATCGAAAACTCCATCGCCGAGCACAAGGACCTGATCGAGGCTTCCGGTGCCGGGGACCTCATCCGCAAGGATGGCTGGATGAAGGTATTTCGCACGGAAAAGGAGCGCGACGCCGCCTACAAGGACGCGGAGAAACTGTCGGCCGGTTTTGGCGTTAACCACCAGAAGCTTTCGACGAGCGAGCTCAGGACCATCGAACCCTCGATCCGCGTCGAGCTCGCCGGCGGGCTGCGCTGGACCGACCCCTGGTCGATTCGCGATCCGCATAGCCTCAACAAGGCCTATCTTACCTATTTTCAATCGCTCGGCGGCCGGCTTGTCTCGGGCGACGCTGCGACATTGGAGCACATTCTGGAGGGCGCCGGCTGGCGGGTCGCGACGCCGGAAGGTCCGCTTGAAACCCGCGAGGTGGTAGTCGCGCTCGGTCCGTGGGCCGACACGGTAACACGCAAACTCGGCTATCAT
This sequence comes from Ensifer sp. IC4062, assembly GCF_020193575.1. GTDB lineage: Bacteria > Pseudomonadota > Alphaproteobacteria > Rhizobiales > Rhizobiaceae > Sinorhizobium. The sequence goes on along the minus strand of NZ_JADYVD010000016.1, from coordinate 5,193 downwards.
TTTCCGCTCGCGGTCAAGCGCGGCTACCACATGCACTATGGCGTTCAGGAGGGGGCAACGCTTAATAACTGGGTGCTCGACGCCGAAAAGGGCTACTTCCTAGCACCGATGCTGCGCGGGATCCGCTTGACGACAGGTGCGGAATTCGCACTGCGGGACGCGCCGAAAACGCCGGTACAATTGACCCGGGCCGAAAGGGTCGCGCGCGAGTTCTTCCCGCTGGCCGAACGGCGCGACGAGGAGCCATGGATGGGGGCGCGGCCCTGCACGCCCGATATGATGCCGATCATAGGCAAGGCACCGCGGCACCAGGGCCTGTGGTTCGCCTTCGGCCATGCGCATCACGGCATGACGCTCGGCCCGGTGACCGGCCGGGCGTTGGCCGAGGCCATGACCGGCGAAAAGACCGTGATCGACATTGCTCCCTATCGGCCCGAGCGCTTTCTCGCCTAATCCTATTCCAGGAAGCGTGCGTCCGTTTTTCGTCTGGAACCGCATAGTTGAAGTGAAATCGCTTGGCCGGTTCACTGACATAGTCAGGCGATCTTCGCGCTTCTGTTTTTTCTTGTCTCCGTGTGGAACCAAACGGTCGCTCAGGTGTTTCGCCGTTGGCCGAAGGCGAGGGTTCGGTTCGCTGGCGGCTGCCCAGCGAACACTGCCCGTCGCTCCACGAGCCGCGCGAGGGAGTTTCACGCCTATGAGTAAGCAGACGATAGAATTCGCCGGCGAGGCGGTCGGCGCACTGATACCTGACAACGGACATTTGCGCTTTGTCGCTGTCAAATACAGTGTTTGGCCGCTGGACGGGCAAGTATTCCAAACGCCCGAAGATGCCCGCCGCGCAGTCGCCATGCTGCAGGCGCATCAACAGAGAGGGCCGGCGATACGGAAGAAACCGCGTGCAGGCTCAACTCCCATTCACGGCCGTTCCGATGCGGAAGTTCGATCTGCTTTTCCCGGCCGGTAGATCATTTTGCTGTCGATGAGACAATGAGATGACCTAACGTTCCTTCGAAACAGCCGCGGCGTCCGGGGGGGCGGGCCGTTCGCTCGCGCCACCACCGGAGGGTTCCGGCGGCTTCCAGTGAAGAGCGATCTCCAGCCGCCAGAGGATGAAAAGCACGGCGAGGCTGGCGCAGGACGCAAAGGCGGCGACAAGCCAAAAGCCAAAACCGACGGACAGCCCTGCTGCACCCGCGAGCCACATGCCAGCTCCCGTGGTCAGCCCTTTGACCTCGCCCTTTGAAAACACGATCATCCCGGCCGCGAGGAAGGCCACACCGGCGGTGACGGCCTCGACGACCCGTATCGGGTCAATCCGCACTTCGGGTCCCGAAAGACTCGCCATATGTACGCTTTCCACGGAAATCACCGCGAAAATCGACGAGGCGAGACTGACGAGAATGTGTGTCCTGAGACCGGCTGGCCGCTCCCGTTTTTCCCGCTCGATGCCGATCATAGCCCCAAACAGGATGGCACCGCAGAAACGCGCGAATATAACAGGATAGGGAACCTGCGTTGGAGCAAGGATGTCGGCGAGGATCTCTTCCATAAGCCCATGAGCACCGCAGCAATTCAACGTGGTCCAGCGTCTTCATTGGCGTCTGTTAAGCCGTGCGGCGCTGTAAACACTATCTTCGCTTCAATGACCGAAACGGGGAGGATTGCTTCTCACCCCGTCCATAATAGCCTTGGCTGCTGCATGCTTACTGAAAAGATAAAAACATGCAGCGGCTTCAGGTATCACAGCGTCCTTAGCGCCGCGTCTGACAGGATGCGCGGCGCTATAGGGCTTACTGCGCCGGCTGTGCCGGCGTGGTCTGCGGTTGCGGTGCCGGACTTGCTGGTGGCGTAGCCGGGGTGTCCGGTGCCGCTGGTGGCGTGCCGGGCGTCGCTTGTCCGGCCGGCGGCGTTGTCTGACCCGTGGCCGGCTGATCGGTCGATGGCGGTGTTGTCGTCGGCTGGTCCGAGGTTGCCGGTGGCGGTTTCGCCTCTTCCGTGTCCCTGGTCAATTCCGCGGGCAGCCAGGCGATGAGCGCCAGAACCAGCCCCGCGAGCAGAATGATCAGCAAGGGCCAACTGCTGCGGCTCGACGATCTGCCGCGCGTCTCGGGCTCCCTGGTCGTCGGTTGTCCCGTCACGGGATCGATGAGCGGCTTGTCCTTCAATTCTTCATGCTGATTCATCGCATCCACATCCTTTCCGGACATAATCCATTTCTGGACATCATCCATAGCCGGCAAAGCAAATGCCGACACCCCGCTCCCTAAATCAGCAGTGACTTAAGGAGGGACTCCGTGCCATCGCAAGTATAATCGCGATCTTCCCGCGGCCGATGAGAGCCACGGTCGAATATTAAAACGTTCCAGATCTTGCTAGGTTCCGTTGCAGGCGACGCGAGGTACAAGTTGCCGCGCAAAGGTGCTTTACAGATACGTGTTGTAACTGCGAAAAAGCTCGCTTGAATGCCACGAAGACGCTGCATGCATCGGGAGGAGCAAATGACTGCTGCATATCAATCGGGAACTTTCGTCGGTCGGGTTTGGCGTCCGGACGTTGAGGGACCAAGCGTTGTAACCCTCAGGGAGGGGCAACTCGTCGATATCACGTCGAAGGCGGTGCCGACGATGCGCGATCTCCTCGATCTCGATGATCCTGCGGCTCATGCCCGCTCCGCTCCTGGTGAGAGACTTGCGCCACTCGCCGCCGTCATGGGACAGATGGCGGCCGGCGAACTGCATCTTCTCGCGCCCTGCGATCTCCAGGCGATCAAGGCCTGCGGCGTGACCTTCGCCCGTTCGATGATCGAGCGCGTCATCGAGGAGCGCGCGGCGGGCGACGCCGCCAGGGCGGAAGCTATTCGCGAACGCGTCACGGCGATCATCGGCAACAGCCTCCGGAACCTGAAGGCGGGCTCGCCCGAAGCGACCCGCGTCAAGGCGGCCCTCATCGAAGAGGGGGTTTGGTCGCAATATCTCGAAGTCGGGATCGGTCCCGACGCGGAGGTCTTCACCAAGGGTCAGCCGCTGTCCGCGGTCGGTTGGGGCGCGCCCGTGGGGCTTCATCCCGTGTCGCGCTGGAACAATCCGGAGCCGGAAATCGTGCTGGCTGTTGCGAGCTACGGCCGCGTCAAGGGCGCCACACTCGGCAACGACGTCAACCTGCGCGATGTCGAAGGGCGCTCCGCGCTGCTTCTCGGCAAGGCGAAGGACAACAACGCCTCCTGCGCGATCGGGCCGTTCATCCGGCTTTTCGATGAGACCTATTCGATCGATGACGTCCGCAATGCCGATCTCGACCTGCTGATCGAGGGGCCCGAGGGCTTCCGTCTCGAAGGGGCGAGCACGATGCGGGAGATTAGCCGCGACCCGCTCGATCTCGTCGCCCAGACCATCGGCCCGCATCATCAGTACCCGGACGGGCTGATGCTGTTCATGGGCACGCTGTTCGCGCCCGTCGAGGACCGCGACGAGCCTGGCCAGGGCTTTACCCACAAGCTTGGTGATGTCGTGACGATTTCAAGCCCTGCGCTCGGCAGCCTCGTCAACACGGTACGGCTCGCGACCGAATGCCCGCCATGGACTTTTGGCACCACGGCGCTGATGCGCAATCTTGCGAGGCGCGGATTGCTGTAGCTACATTCGCCGCCTTGTGGAAGATGCCGGACGGCTTGCGTCGGGACAGGTTACGCGCAATCCTGAACGAGCCGAACTGTCGGCTCGTTCAAAGTGGGGTTGGGATCGCAATGAGAGTCGTTGCCCTGTGGGTACTGGCCGGCTTATTCCTCGTCACCGCAACGGGTCCGTCGGGGGCGGAACCCTTGCAGACCATCGAGGATGTGGGCAACGCGCTCGGCAAATGCTGGACTCCGCCGTCCGGTATCAAGGATTCCTTCGTAACCTTGAGGTTCGGCTTCAAGGGCAACGGAACGCTGATGGGCCCCCCGCAACCGACCGCGATCCGCGTCACCGGGGACGAGGCACAGCGCAAAGCCTTCGTGGCAGCGGCGACCGAGGCGCTGCAAGGCTGCATGCCGCTAGAGTTTTCGAAGGCACTCGCCGACGAGATCGCCGGGAATGTATTTACGCTACAGTTCAGGTCGGCGGAGTAGTGGGGTGATCACACATTAACGCGCGTGGCGATGTGAGTTGCAGATTGTCGCTACAGTGGACTTGAAGATTGGCTGGGGAACCTGGATTCGAACCAGGACTAACGGAGTCAGAGTCCGCTGGTCTACCGTTAACCTATTCCCCAAGGCTCGCTGGCGGAGCGTGGCCGCCGCGTCGGTGTGGCGGGCTTATAAACAAAAGAACGGCCGATGCAAATACCTTTTGCCAAAAAAATGCGACTGGCCTGTGGCCAGCCACTCTTTTCCACGCGCCGGGCAGGGCGTGAAAAGACGGAACTGGCGGTGACCTGTTCACCCGTAAGCCTCGGACCGACCTCGGTTTGCCGGCCTCCCAGCGCCGCGCGTCTCACCAGAGATGCAAGGATGCGGCCGCACTTGGAATCACTGCATGTTTTTGTCGGTAAATCGATTTCGATTTACCGAAACACGCAGCGGTGGCGACTTCAAAAAAAGTTTGGCGAAAAGGGGCGGCGCTGGTACAGTCGCGCCAACGCAAAATCGAGAGAGCGCCTTGAGCGGCCGTGAGGCTTCGCGCGGCGCCATGGTTGAGACACGTGAAAGACCCCGATCACGGCGAAAAGCCGTCTGAATCCGGGGCGTCGGCAGCAGGTCGTGGCGGGGTGCGCAAGGTCGCGCCGCGCGGCGGAAAAGGCAAGCGAAGACGGCGCAGGCCGTCCGGCTCGCCGTCTGCAGTTGCCAGCCAATCCGGCCAGGCCGGAGAAGCAGGGCGTCCCGCAGGAGTGGATGTGACGGAGCCGGCGCGCAAGCGCAAACGGCGCCGGCGCTCGAAAGCTGGAAAACCGCAGGGCCAAATCGCAGCCGCCGTCTCCGGCGGAAGCGTCGAGCTTTTCGACGCGGCAATCACCGACAAGAAGGGCCACAAGCGCAGCAAGAAGGCGCGCCATCGGCGGGGGCTCCAGGGACGGCCGCTTGCGTCGAACGGCAAATCGCATGGCACCGACCGGCCGGGCGATACACGCGGTGCCGAATCCGCCGCGGCTTCGCCGCCGGCGCAGGCGTTGCGGCCGGAAAATCTGCGCGCACCCTTTGTTGTGGCGGGCGAA
>NZ_JADYVD010000169.1 GCF_020193575.1 Ensifer sp. IC4062 | reverse complement strand
GTTCTGCCCGACTGGCGAACCCGCCTCCTGTCTGTGATCACCGATCCGAATGTCGCTCTGCTTTTGATGATCGTCGGCATCTATGGGTTGATCTTCGAGTTTCTGACGCCGGGAACTGTCCTGCCCGACCCGGACCGTGCGGCCATGCGCCTTCTTCAACAGGTCCTCGATGCTGACGGCCGTGAAATCGATGACCTTTTCGCGCACGGCCGCCGTCGACGAAAGGCTCGCTGCCTCGCGCACGGC
>NZ_JADYVD010000168.1 GCF_020193575.1 Ensifer sp. IC4062 | reverse complement strand
GAGCAGCGTGGCAGTAGCCCACCGAGACTTCGAATATCGGCCGGACCTGGACGGTTTGCGAGCCGTTGCGATCTTGCCGGTGCTCCTCTTTCACGCAGGCTTCAGGTCGTTCTCGGGAGGATTCGTCTGTGATCACGCGCCAGAGAGCGTGGAAACACTCTCTAAACGCAATTTGGCCATCTTGATTTGATTTCGAAGGTTTCACCGCCGTGCAACACCCGGCGCAGTCTCGAAGATACCTGGCCG
>NZ_JADYVD010000167.1 GCF_020193575.1 Ensifer sp. IC4062 | reverse complement strand
GCGCTCCGCCGTCCGACGCGACCGTGATCGATTGCGGCGATCGAGTTCTGATGCCGGGCATGATCGATGCACACTGGCACACGTTGTATGCCGCTGTTCCTTTGGCGGTGGTAGCGACGGGCGATCCTGTTGCCCTCGACCAGAACCTGGACCCCTGCCCGCAACGCGTCGGACTTGCCATCGAACAACCGGACCTTGCTCAAGAGAACCTTGGAGAGCGGTCCCTGGGCAAAGGATGGCCCAGGCG
>NZ_JADYVD010000166.1 GCF_020193575.1 Ensifer sp. IC4062 | reverse complement strand
GCTCTATCGTATCTCGTTTGCTTGGCACTTTGCGAAAAGCCACGCGGCATGATCGGTTCGTTCGTCAAGGAACGGATTTGTGACTACAAAGTCAATTGTTTGTGGCATTCGTAGCGCGGTTCGGGGATATAATTAACGGCCAGGCAAACCGAAGACCGGGCGTTCCCGATGACATTGTGGTTGAACGTTTGGTGGAGGCGCCCGGAGTTCCGGGCATTGAAGTGACGACTTAAGTCAAGCGGCCGCA
>NZ_JADYVD010000165.1 GCF_020193575.1 Ensifer sp. IC4062 | reverse complement strand
GCCGACGCTTAAAGGCTCTACTAGTCGGGGCCGTTGAGGTTCGGAACATTTAGCCTTCGATGATGTTGGGCGTTAATTGGCCCGCGTGATGGAGGTGCCAAAACAGACGCCGGGCGGGCTTCAAGGATCGAGTTCCTGCCCGGCACCCATCCGGCCTTCCTCAAGGAAGCGGTGTCGATGCTGGCCAAGTGGCACGCAACCTTCGTGGCGAACCAGAAGTCATAGTTTCTCGATCGGCTTGCCGCGAA
>NZ_JADYVD010000164.1 GCF_020193575.1 Ensifer sp. IC4062 | reverse complement strand
GATCTTATCCTCAAATTTCAGGAACCACGCGGTTATCTGCACAGGCCGGCTACGATCCGCCCCGGGGGGAGAAGATTTGCTTCAGTACTCTGCGTTTCGTTCTCGTATTCCGTCTTTCACGGCGCCGCGTCGGCGGCGCGAATGATCCTTACCGCCGCGCATCGTCGACAACGAGGACTGCAACTATCCGGCGGCCAAAGCGGCATTCACGCCCTCGCCCGGCGAGCGTTTCACGTCACTCGCCCCGC
>NZ_JADYVD010000163.1 GCF_020193575.1 Ensifer sp. IC4062 | reverse complement strand
AAAACCGAATTCGGGTTTCAGCGGGACCAGTACGTGGTGGGCACCGGTGGACCGAATGACGCCTTCATAGGTGGCATAGAGCGGATCGCCGACGAGCACGGCATCACCCGCCTCGACGAGGCCCAGCGCGCGATGAATGCCGGTCGGTACCGCTACTCGAACGGGCGCGGCGAACCAGCCGTCGTCGCCGCTCTCGCGGAAAAATACCAGCGGCGCCGCGCCGGCGTGACTGCGGAAAACGTCCTGTGC
>NZ_JADYVD010000162.1 GCF_020193575.1 Ensifer sp. IC4062 | reverse complement strand
TTAAGATTTGCATAAAATCCGCCAGCCCGATTTCACCGCCTCGCAAGCGAAATCTGGCACAGAAGAAGGATTGTTGAAGTTCGAAAAGGCGCGTGGGCGCCGACGAGGCGGGATATCTTGACCCAGGCCGTCCTTGAGGCATGAGCCGTCGCCTTGGCGGCGATGAACCGGAGGATGAGACATGCCGAAGATAACCCTGATCACCCTGATCGTCGCGGCGATCGGTGCATTTTGCACGCCCGCGACAAG
>NZ_JADYVD010000161.1 GCF_020193575.1 Ensifer sp. IC4062 | reverse complement strand
ATCTGCCGCAGGCTTTGCATGACGAGGACAACGACATGTCATCAACGATGCGTCGGTTGCTGGGCGATCTATATGCCGATCTGTTGCGCCTCGAGGATCGCATCCGCCAAGTGACGAAAGAGATTGATCCCCGCTCAATTCGTGAAGCCCTACGTCAAGTCGAACAAGAACGACATCATCGACGCTGAAGCGATCGCGGAGGCCGCGACGCGACCGACCATGCGGTTCGTGACGGTGAAGGAAATCGATC
>NZ_JADYVD010000160.1 GCF_020193575.1 Ensifer sp. IC4062 | reverse complement strand
CTGGAAAACGGATCGCTTCTAAGCGTCATCAAACTCAATGGACTGTTCTTCCAGACGGAGGACCAGGCTGAGCTCAACATGCGGTCGGTCGTCCAGAACACGATGATCCGTGCCTTGGGGTCGAGCCTTGGCTTTCTGGCATTCGCCGGTCGCTTGTCGTGGTTCACGGCCGGCGCGGTCGTGATGGGAATCGGTCTGGTTTTTGGCGCACCGGCGATCGTCGACGAGATGATCTCGGCGGTCGGTCAGTG
>NZ_JADYVD010000015.1 GCF_020193575.1 Ensifer sp. IC4062 | reverse complement strand
GGCCGGCGACAACATCGGTGCGCTCTTGCGCGGTATCGACCGCAACGGCGTCGAGCGCGGCCAGATCCTATGCAAGCCGGGTTCGGTCAAGCCGCATCGCAAGTTCAAGGCGGAAGCCTACATCCTGACGAAGGAAGAGGGTGGCCGTCATACGCCGTTCTTCACCAACTACCGTCCGCAGTTCTACTTCCGCACGACGGACGTGACCGGCATCGTGACGCTGCCGGAAGGCACGGAAATGGTGATGCCGGGCGACAACGTGACGGTTGACGTCGAACTGATCGTCCCGATCGCGATGGAAGAAAAGCTGCGCTTCGCAATCCGCGAAGGCGGCCGCACCGTCGGCGCCGGCATCGTCGCCTCCATCGTCGAGTAACAAGACAACGGCTCGGCCGTTTCTGCAGGGACATGGTCTCTCCCATGTCCCTGCGATTTTTGAAAGAAGCGGCAGAGCGTAACGAATTCAGAAGTTTAAGTGTGTGCCTTTGAAGAGGCATACCGGAAACACGAGCAAGGACAAGTCGAATGAACGGCCAGAATATCCGCATCCGCCTTAAGGCGTTTGATCACCGGATCCTCGATGCCTCCACGCGCGAAATCGTGTCGACGGCCAAGCGCACCGGTGCAAGTGTGCGCGGGCCTGTGCCGCTTCCGACCCGGATTGAAAAATTCACGGTCAACCGGTCGCCGCACGTCGATAAGAAGAGCCGCGAACAGTTTGAGATGCGCACGCACAAGCGCCTTCTCGATATCGTTGATCCGACCCCGCAGACGGTTGATGCGCTGATGAAGCTCGATCTGGCCGCTGGCGTCGACGTCGAGATCAAGCTCTAAGGTCCGGCGCAAGCCGAAATAACAAGGAAGGTACGTGGAGTTTTCCAGCGGCTTCCAGGAACAGGAAACCGGAAGGTGCAAGAGGCACCGGACGGGAACCCTAAACAAGAGGCGTGAACCGATGCGTTCAGGTGTGATTGCACAGAAGGTGGGAATGACCCGCGTCTACAACGACGCCGGCGAGCATATCCCGGTAACAGTATTGCGGCTGGAGAACTGCCAGGTAGTGGCCCACCGCACGGAAGAAAAGAACGGCTATACCGCAGTTCAGCTGGGTGCCGGCCGTTCCAAGGTCAAGAATACGCCGAAGGCTATGCGCGGCCATTTTGCCGCTGCAAACGTCGAGCCGAAGGCAAAGGTCGTCGAGTTCCGCGTGAGCGCCGACAACCTGATCGACGTTGGTTCTGAACTGACGGCCAGCCACTTTGTTGCCGGCCAGCTGGTTGATGTGACCGGTACGACGATCGGTAAGGGCTTTGCCGGCGCCATCAAGCGCCACAACTTCGGCGGCTTGCGCGCCACGCACGGCGTTTCCGTATCGCACCGCTCGCATGGTTCTACCGGTTCCAACCAGGATCCGGGCCGTGTTTGGAAGGGCAAGCGCATGGCCGGCCACATGGGCCAGACCCGCGTTACCACCCAGAACCTGGAAGTCGTATCGACGGACGAAGACCGCGGCCTGATCCTGGTCAAGGGTGCAGTCCCCGGCTCCAAGGGTGCCTGGATTGTCGTTCGCGACGCAATCAAGTCAGGCACCCCGGAAAGCGCTCCGCGCCCGGCCGGCGTGCGCGCCGAAGCATCGAAGTAAGGGAGCCGAATTATGGATCTCACCGTCAAAACCCTCGAGGGCAAGGACGCGGGAAAGGTTTCCCTTTCTGACGCCATTTTCGGCCTCGAACCTCGTGAAGACATCATCGCCCGCGTCGTTCGCTGGCAGCTCGCCAAGAAGCAGCAGGGCACGCACAAGGCCAAGGGCCGCGCCGAAGTCGCCCGCACCGGCGCCAAGATGTACAAGCAGAAAGGTACGGGCCGCGCCCGCCACCATTCCGCTCGTGCTCCGCAGTTCCGCGGCGGTGGCAAGGCTCATGGTCCGGTTGTCCGCAGCCACGCTCATGACCTTCCGAAGAAGGTCCGTGCGCTCGGCCTGCGCCATGCGCTCTCGGCCAAGCTGAAGGCAGAAGAGATCATCGTCATCGACGATCTCGTTGCCAAGGAAGCAAAGACGAAGGCTCTTGCCGGCGTATTCGCGTCGCTCGGCCTCACCAACGCTCTGATCATCGGCGGCGCCGAAATCGAGAGCAACTTCAAGCTCGCAGCCCAGAACATCCCGAACGTGGACGTTCTGCCGGTCCAGGGCATCAACGTTTACGACATTCTGCGCCGCGGCAAGCTCGTGCTTTCCAAGGCTGCCGTAGAAGCTCTGGAGGAGCGGTTCAAATGACGGATCTTCGCCACTATGACGTGATCGTGTCTCCCTCGATCACCGAAAAGTCGACGCTGGTTTCCGAACAGAACCAGGTCGTCTTCAACGTCGCCAAGGGCGCTTCGAAGCCTGAGATCAAGGCTGCTGTCGAAGCCCTGTTCGGCGTCAAGGTCACGGCCGTGAACACGCTCCTCCGCAAGGGTAAGCTGAAGCGTTTCCGCGGTTTTTCCGGGAAGCAGAAGGACGTGAAGAAGGCGATCGTCACGCTCGCCGAGGGTCAGTCCATCGACGTCTCCACCGGTCTCTAACGGATAGGCCCATTAGGGTAAAAACCCAAAAGGGAACAAGAAAATGGCATTGAAAAGTTTCAATCCGACGACCCCAAGCCAGCGTCAGCTGGTCATCGTGAACCGGGCTGGCCTCTACAAGGGTAAGCCGGTTAAGACGTTGACCGAGGGCCTGTCTTCCAAGGGCGGTCGCAACAATCTGGGCCGCATCACCGTCCGCTTCCAGGGCGGCGGTCACAAGCGGACCTACCGTCTGATCGACTTCAAGCGTCGCAAGTTCGACGTCGAAGGCACCGTTGAGCGTCTGGAATACGACCCCAACCGCACCGCCTTCATCGCGCTCGTCAACTATGCCGACGGCGAACAGGCCTACATCCTGGCGCCGCAGCGTCTGGCTGCCGGCGACAAGGTCATCGCTTCGGAAAAGGCTGTTGACGTCAAGCCCGGCAACACGATGCCGCTGCAGTACATTCCGGTTGGCTCCATCATCCACAATGTGGAAATGAAGCCGGGCAAGGGCGGCCAGATCGCCCGCTCCGCCGGAACCTACGCGCAGCTCGTCGGCCGCGACCAGGGTATGGCTATCCTTCGCCTGAACTCGGGCGAGCAGCGCCTCGTGCACGGTTCTTGCCTTGCTTCGATTGGCGCTGTATCGAACCCGGATCACGGCAACATCAATGACGGTAAGGCTGGTCGCTCGCGTTGGCGCGGCAAGCGCCCGCACGTTCGCGGTGTCGTCATGAACCCGGTCGACCATCCGCACGGCGGTGGTGAAGGCCGTACCTCGGGTGGTCGTCACCCGGTTACCCCGTGGGGCAAGCCCACGAAGGGTAAGCGTACGCGCTCCAACAAGTCGACCGACAAGTTCATCATGCGCTCGCGTCACCAGAAGAAGAAGTAAGAGAGGAAGTCTCGAATGACTCGTTCAGTATGGAAAGGTCCGTTCGTTGACGGTTATCTTCTCAAGAAGGCTGAGAAGGTCCGGGAAGGCGGTCGTAACGAAGTGATCAAGATTTGGAGCCGCCGCTCCACGATCCTTCCGCAGTTTGTCGGCCTCACCTTCGGCGTATACAACGGCAGCAAGCACGTCCCGGTCAGCGTCAACGAAGACATGGTCGGACATAAGTTTGGTGAATTCTCTCCGACCCGGACCTACTACGGTCATGGCGCGGACAAGAAGGCAAAGAGGAAGTAACAATGGGCAAGGCAAAAGCCGAACGCCGGCTGAAGGATAATGAGGCGCAGGCAATTGCGCGCACGATCCGCGTCAGCCCCCAGAAGCTCAACCTCGTTGCTGCGATGATCCGCGGCAAGAAAGTTGATCGCGCTCTGGCCGAACTCGAGTTCTCGCGCAAGCGCATCGCAGATACTGTCAAGAAGACGCTTGAATCTGCGATCGCAAACGCTGAGAACAACCACGATCTCGACGTTGATTCGCTCATCGTCGCTGAAGCTTACGTTGGCAAGTCGATCGTGATGAAGCGCTTCCACGCTCGTGGTCGCGGCCGTGCATCGCGCGTCGAAAAGCCGTTCTCGCACTTGACGATCGTCGTTCGTGAAGTGGAAGCCAAAGGGGAGGCCGCATAATGGGCCAGAAGATTAATCCGATCGGTTTCCGTCTCGGCATCAACCGGACCTGGGACAGCCGTTGGTTTGCGGACAACGCTGAATACGGCCAGCTTCTTCACGAAGACCTGAAGATCCGTGCATACCTGATGGAAGAGCTGAAGGCAGCCGGTATCGCCAAGGTCGTGATCGAGCGTCCGCACAAGAAGTGCCGTGTGACGATCCACTCTGCACGTCCGGGCCTGATCATCGGCAAGAAGGGCGCCGACATCGAAAAGCTGCGCAGGAAGCTTTCCGAGATGACCAACTCCGAAACGCACCTCAACATCGTTGAAGTGCGCAAGCCGGAAGTTGACGCGACCCTCGTTGCACAGTCGATCGCCCAGCAGCTCGAGCGCCGCGTGGCGTTCCGCCGCGCGATGAAGCGCGCTGTTCAGTCGGCCATGCGTCTTGGCGCCGAAGGCATCAAGATCACCTGCGCCGGCCGTCTCGGCGGTGCCGAAATCGCCCGTACCGAATGGTATCGTGAAGGCCGCGTTCCGCTGCACACGCTGCGCGCCGACATCGACTACGGCACGGCCGAAGCTGAAACCGCTTTCGGTATCTGCGGCATCAAGGTCTGGATCTTCAAGGGTGAAATCCTCGAGCACGATCCGATGGCTTCCGAGCGTCGCGCTACCGAGAGTGACAACCAAGGCCCTGGCAGCCGTGATCGCGACCGCGATCGTGATCGCCGTCGTGAAAACGCGTAACAGTCGCGTTTGGCAGCCAATATCGGAGAAGTAAAAAAATGTTGCAGCCAAAGCGTACGAAGTATCGCAAGCAGTTCAAGGGCCGCATCAAGGGCGTCGCCAAGGGCGGTTCTGATCTCGCCTTCGGCGAATTCGGCCTGAAGGCTCAGGAGCCTAACCGCGTCAACGCCCGTGAGATCGAAGCGGCTCGCCGCGCGATCACCCGCCACATGAAGCGCGCCGGCCGCGTTTGGATCCGTGTGTTCCCGGACGTTCCGGTCACCGCCAAGCCGACCGAAGTCCGCATGGGTAAGGGTAAGGGTTCGGTCGAATACTGGGCATGCAAGGTCAAGCCCGGCCGTATGATGTTCGAGATCGATGGTGTCAGCGAAGAACTCGCCCGTGAGGCACTTCGTCTTGGCGCTGCCAAGCTCTCTGTCAAGACGCGCTTCGTGCAGCGTATCGCAGAGTAAGGAGTGAAGCTCATGAAAGCCGCAGATGTTCGCGCTCTGAGCGCCGATCAACTCAACGAAGAGCTTGCCAAGCTGAAGAAGGAGCAGTTCAACCTGCGCTTCCAGAACGCAACCGGCCAGCTCGAGAAGTCTTCGCGTATCGATGAAGTCCGCAAGGACATCGCACGCATTAAAACAATTGCCCGCCAGAAGGCGGCAGAAGCCAAGGCCTAAGGACCACAAAAAATGCCGAAACGCATTCTGCAGGGCACCGTCGTCAGCGACAAGAACGACAAGACCGTCGTCGTCAGGGTCGAGCGCCGCTTTGCGCACCCGATCCTCCAGAAGACCGTTCGCCGTTCCAAGAAGTACAAGGCTCACGACGAGAACAACCAGTACAAGGTCGGCGACGTCGTTTCCATCGAGGAATGCGCGCCGATCTCCAAGGATAAGCGCTGGACGGTCGTTTCCGCCCAGGCTTGATTTCTGCAGGTTTTGACCGCGAGACCCTTGCGTCTCGGGCAAATATCTGTATGAAGCACGCAATTAAAGCTGAGGAACGCTCGAGTCCGGGCGTTCTTTTGCTTTGAGATGAGCACAATAAGCCGGGCAAGGGGGTTCCGACCCAACCGGCCTGGTAACAACAAGAAGGCGACCTGACATGATTCAGATGCAAACAAACCTCGACGTGGCGGATAATTCCGGCGCACGTCGTGTCATGTGCATCAAGGTGCTGGGCGGCTCCAAGCGCAAGTATGCGTCGATCGGCGACATCATCGTCGTTTCGATCAAGGAAGCCATTCCGCGCGGCCGCGTGAAGAAGGGTGACGTCATGAAGGCAGTTGTCGTTCGCACTGCGAAGGACATCCGCCGTCCGGATGGCAGCGTCATCCGCTTCGACACCAACGCAGCCGTTCTTATCGATAACAAGAAAGAGCCGATCGGCACCCGTATCTTCGGACCGGTTCCGCGCGAACTCCGCGCCAAGAACCACATGAAGATCATCTCGCTGGCTCCGGAAGTACTCTAAGGGAGCGTTGAGAGATGCAAAAGATTCGCAAAGGCGACAAGGTTGTCGTTCTCACCGGTAAGGACAAGGGCCGTACCGGCGAAGTAATCCAGGTCATGCCGAAGGAAGACCGGGCTGTCGTGCGTGGCGTAAACATGGTGAAGCGTCACCAGCGCCAGACCCAGAGCCAGGAAGCGGGCATCATCAACAAGGAAGCCCCGATCCATCTTTCGAACATCGCGGTCGCCGATCCCAAGGACGGCAAGCCGACCCGCGTCGGCTTCAAGATCGAAGGTGATAAGAAGGTCCGCGTGGCCAAGCGTTCGGGAGTAGTGATCGATGGCTAAGACCGCTTATGAGCCGCGGCTCAAGAAGGAATATGTAGAGCGCATCCGCAAGGCGATGCAGGAGAAGTTCTCCTACGCCAACGAAATGCAGATCCCGCGCCTCGACAAGATCGTCATCAACATGGGTGTTGGCGAAGCAACTGGCGACTCTAAGAAGCCGACCGTTGCTGCTGCCGACCTCGCTGCGATTGCTGGCCAGAAGCCGGTGATCACCCGCGCTCGCAACTCCATCGCTGGCTTCAAGGTTCGCGAAGGCATGCCGATTGGCGCCAAGGTTACCCTGCGCGGCGTTCGGATGTACGAGTTCCTGGATCGTCTCGTGAACATTGCTCTTCCGCGTGTTCGCGACTTCCGTGGCCTCAATCCGAAGTCCTTCGATGGTCGTGGCAACTTCGCCATGGGCATCAAGGAGCACATTGTGTTCCCTGAGATCAACTACGACAAGGTTGATCAGATGTGGGGCATGGACATCATCGTTTGCACGACGGCAACTAACGACGACGAAGCTCGCGCTCTGCTCACAGAGTTCAACTTCCCGTTCCGTCAGTAATCCGTAACGACAAGCGTAAAGAAGGATAACTGTTATGGCGAAAACGAGCGCAGTTGAAAAGAACAAGCGCCGCCGCAAACTGGTTGCCGGTCAAGCCGCTAAGCGTGCGGCCCTGAAGGCGATCATCATGAACCAGTCTCTGCCGATCGAAGAACGGTTCAAGGCAACCCTCAAGCTGGCAGAACTGCCGCGTGATGGCTCCAAGACCCGCATCCGCAACCGCTGCGAAGTGACCGGCCGTCCGCGTGCCTACTATCGCAAACTTCGTATGTCGCGTATTGCGCTTCGCGAACTGGGCAACCTCGGCAAGGTGCCGGGCGTCGTCAAGTCGAGCTGGTAAGGAGACGGGCACATGGCAATGACTGATCCCTTGGGCGATATGCTCACCCGTATCCGCAACGGCGCTGCGCGCCGCAAGTCCAGCGTTTCGACGCCGGCTTCCAAGCTCCGCGCACGCGTTCTGGATGTTCTTCAGGCCGAAGGCTACATCCGCGGATACTCCGAAGTCGAATTCGGCAACGGCAAGTCCGAGCTGAATATCGAACTGAAATACTATGAAGGCTCGTCCGTGATCCGCGAGATCGCACGCGTCTCCAAGCCGGGCCGCCGGGTCTATGTCTCGGTCAAGTCCATTCCGCAGGTCGCGAACGGCCTCGGCATCACCATCCTTTCGACCCCGAAGGGCGTGATGGCCGATCATCAGGCACGCGAACAGAATGTTGGTGGCGAGGTTCTTTGCTCGGTCTTCTAAGGCCGGGCAGGATCTCCATAGCGAACAGACAGGTATAAAAATGTCTCGTATCGGTAAGAAACCCGTTCAAGTTCCGGCAGGCGTCACGGCTAGCGTTGATGGCCAGAAGGTAACGGCGAAGGGTCCGAAGGGCGAGCTGTTCTTCGTCGCAAACGACGAAGTATCGGTGAAGCTCGAAAACAATGCGGTTGTCGTTCAGCCGCTCAATGAGAGCAAGGATGCTCGTTCGAAGTGGGGCATGTCCCGCACGATGATCGAGAACATCTTCAAGGGCGTGAAGGACGGCTACGAGCGTAAGCTCGAGATCAACGGCGTCGGTTACCGCGCATCGATGCAGGGCAAGAACCTGCAGCTGGCGCTCGGCTTCAGCCACGACGTGGTCTACCAGACTCCGGAAGGCATCACGATCGCTGTGCCGAAGCCGACGGAAATCGTCGTCACCGGCATCAACAAGCAGCAGGTCGGCCAGGTTGCAGCGGAAATCCGCGAATACCGTGGCCCCGAGCCCTACAAGGGCAAGGGCGTCAAGTATGCCGAAGAGCGGATTGTCCGCAAAGAAGGCAAGAAGAAGTAAGGATCACGCGAAATGGCTAGCAGGAAAGATACTCTTGTGCGTCGCGCCAGCCGCGTGCGCCGTCAAATCAAGGCGGTCGCCAATGGCCGCCCGCGCCTGTCGGTTCATCGCTCGTCGAAGAACATCTATGCGCAGATCATCGATGATGTTGCCGGCAAGACGCTTGCTTCCGCATCGACCCTCGACACGGATCTGCGGTCTTCGCTGAAGACCGGTGCTGATACTGCGGCCGCTACGGCTGTCGGCAAGCTCCTCGCAGAGCGTGCATCCAAGGCGGGCGTCAAGGACGTTGTCTTTGACCGTGGCGCCTTCATCTACCACGGCCGCATCAAGGCGCTGGCCGAGGCAGCTCGCGAAGGCGGCCTGAACTTCTAAGGTTCATCGCCCGGGCGTTATGTCCGGGCGAGAACTCGGCTTCGCAAATCTACCAGCCGCTTCGATTTCGAAGGAAGTGAAGCGGCTTTCGTCAATCTGCCGATTGCACCCGGAAAAGAAAAAGGAAGAGGACAATGGCACAAGAAAAAAGAGGCTCTCGCGAAGATCGCCAGAGCCGCGAAGAGCGCGACAGCGAATTTGTCGATAAGCTCGTCGCAATCAACCGCGTCGCCAAGGTGGTGAAGGGCGGTCGTCGTTTCGGTTTCGCAGCTCTCGTCGTCGTCGGCGACCAGAAGGGCCGCGTTGGCTTCGGTCACGGCAAGGCGCGCGAAGTGCCGGAAGCCATCCGCAAGGCAACGGAAGCCGCCAAGCGGGACCTGATCTTCGTCCCGCTGCGTGGTGGCCGCACATTGCATCACGACGTCCATGGCCGTCACGGCGCCGGCAAGGTGCTGCTGCGTTCGGCCAAGGCCGGTACCGGTATCATCGCTGGTGGTCCGATGCGCGCCGTCTTTGAAACGCTCGGCGTTCACGACGTCGTCGCCAAGTCGACCGGTTCGTCGAACCCTTACAACATGGTTCGCGCGACGTTCGACGCGCTCAAGAACCAGATGCACCCGAAGGACATCGCGGCACAGCGCGGCATGAAGTACGCCACACTCCAGGCTCGCCGCGTTTCCGCCGGCGTTGCTTCCGAAGAATAAGGGAGCTGACTGATGGCTAAGAAAGAAGTTGCCAAGAAGACGGTTACCGTCGAGCAGACCGGTAGCCCCATTCGCCGTCCGGCCGTACAGCGTCAGACGCTCATCGGCCTGGGCCTCAACAAGATGCACCGGGTTCGCACGCTGGAAGACACTCCGGCCGTTCGCGGCATGATCCGGGCCGTCCAGCACCTCGTTCGCGTCGTCGACGAGAAGTGAGGGGGATCCAGAAATGAAACTGAATGAAATCAAGGACAACGAAGGCTCGACCAAGAACCGCAAGCGTCTTGGCCGTGGTATCGGTTCCGGCTCCGGCAAGACCGCCGGCCGCGGTGTGAAGGGCCAGAAGGCTCGTTCGGGCGTTGCCATCAACGGCTTCGAAGGCGGTCAGATGCCCATCTACCGTCGCCTGCCGAAGCGCGGCTTCAACAACATCTTCGCTTCGGAGTTCGTTGTCGTGTCGCTCGGCCGCATCCAGGCTGCCGTCGATGCCAAGAAGCTCGACGCGTCGAAGACCGTCGATGCTGCTGCGCTCAAGGCTGCCGGCGTTATCCGCCGCGCCAAGGACGGTGTCCGCGTTCTCGCTGACGGCGAACTGAAGGCCAAGATCTCGCTCGAAGTTGCCGGCGCGTCCAAGTCGGCGATCGAGAAGATCGAAAAGGCCGGCGGTTCGGTCAAGCTGCTTGCAGCGGCCGCAGAATAATATGACTGATGAACCGCCCGGGGTGCTTCACTCCGGGTGGTTTTGCTCCCATATGTGAGCCTCACGTTCGAAGGCGGCGAATCGCTCGCTGTATCGGACATAACGGAAACCACGGTGAGGCATCCGATTGCAGCGACAATCGCCTCGCGTCCGGTTTTCAAGAACGAAGACTTCTCTTTCCGGAACTGACCGGGTTTTCCCGCTGATTCCGAAATTTGGTACGCGGAGAATCGCATGGCTTCTGCAGCGGAACAGCTTGCCTCGAACCTGAATTTTTCAACTTTCGCCAAGGCGGAGGATCTGAAAAAGCGTCTTTGGTTCACCCTTGGCGCGCTTCTGGTTTATCGTCTTGGCACCTATATCCCGCTGCCCGGCCTGAACCCGGATGCGTTCGCGCAGGCCTTCCAGGGGCAAAGCGGCGGTATTCTCGGTCTTTTCAACATGTTCTCGGGCGGTGCGGTTGAGCGGATGGCGATCTTCGCGCTCGGCATCATGCCCTACATTTCCGCTTCGATTATCGTGCAGCTCATGACTTCGGTCGTGCCGGCGCTCGAGCAGTTGAAGAAGGAAGGCGAGCAGGGCCGCAAGATCATCAACCAGTATACTCGCTACGGCACGGTGCTCCTCGGCGCAATGCAAGCTTACGGTATTGCGATCGGCCTTGAGAGCGGCAGCGGGCTGGTCGTTGATCCGGGCTGGTTTTTCCGCATTTCGACTGTGATTTCGCTTCTCGGCGGCACCATGTTCCTGATGTGGCTCGGTGAACAGATCACCTCGCGCGGCATTGGCAACGGCATTTCGCTGATCATCTTTGCTGGTATTGTCGCCGCCTTGCCGGGAGCACTTGCCGGTACTTTGGAACTCGGCCGCACCGGCGCGCTTTCGACACCGCTCATTCTTGCCATCATTGTCATGGTCGTGGCGGTGATCGCGCTGATCGTTTTCGTCGAGCGTGCCCAGCGCCGGCTGCTGATTCAGTATCCGAAGCGCCAGGTGGGCAATCGGATGTTCCAGGGCGATACGTCGCACCTGCCGCTGAAGCTTAACACCTCGGGCGTTATTCCGGCGATCTTTGCGTCCTCGCTGCTGCTCTTACCGGCCACGCTGGCAGGTTTTACCAACACTGCGACGCTGCCCGGCTGGGCGACGGCGATCGTCAGCGCGCTCGCTCACGGCCAGCCGCTCTACATGGTGCTCTACGGCGGCATGATTGCCTTCTTCGCCTTCTTCTACACCGCGATCGTATTCAATCCGAAGGACACTGCGGACAATCTCAAGAAGCACGGCGGGTTTATTCCGGGCATTCGCCCGGGCGAACGGACAGCTGAATACATCGACTTCGTGCTGACGCGTATCACTGTGATCGGCGCGATCTACCTGATCTTCGTATGCATCCTGCCCGAAATCCTCATCTCGCAGACCGGCGTGCCGTTCTACCTTGGTGGTACGTCGCTTTTGATTGTTGTCAGCGTGACCCTTGATACGGTAGCACAGATCCAGGGTCACCTCATTGCTCAGCAATATGAGGGGCTGATCAAGAAGTCGAAGCTGCGCGGAGGAAAGAGGGGACGATGAGACTGATTTTTTTGGGCCCGCCGGGCGCTGGCAAGGGTACACAGGCCAAGCTTCTGACGGAGAGATACGGCATTCCGCAGCTTTCCACAGGCGACATGCTGCGGGCGGCCGTGGCTCAGGCGACCGAAGTGGGTAAGCGGGCGAAGGCCGTCATGGATGCCGGCCAACTCGTTTCCGACGAGATCGTCAATGAAATCGTCTCTGACCGTATCGATGCGCCGGACTGCGCCAAGGGGTTTATCCTCGACGGTTATCCGCGGACCGTGCCGCAGGCCAAGGCGCTTGACCGCATGCTCGAAAGCAAGGGCCTGAAGCTCGATGCCGTGATCGAGCTCAAAGTCGACGAGGCGGCTCTTGTGCGGCGAATGGAGAATCGCGTAGCGGAAACCATCGCCGCCGGCGGTACCGTTCGCTCCGACGACAATCCGGAAGCTTTCAAGCGTCGCCTGACGGAATATCGCGAGAAAACGGCTCCGTTGTCGGAATACTATGCCGGTACCGGTCAACTGAAGGCTGTGGACGGCATGGCGGACGTGAACACGGTCACCGCCGAAATCGAGAAGATTCTGGCCTAGACTTTCGTCTTCGCCAAAATGGAACCGCCGGGGAGTTGACTTTTCCGGCCGATTCCTCCAAAGACAGCGTCAACTCGCGACATGAGAAGCGATCGGCGCGGTCTTCAAAGCAATGAAGTCCGGGTACGGTCGTTTTTGACGTGTCTCGAACCTCAATTAACGTGCGGCTCTTCGAGGTCGCGTAACGAAGCACCTATTGCCGGATGGCAACTGGAACGCAAGGAGAATAGACGTGGCACGTATCGCTGGCGTCAACATCCCGACGGCAAAGCGCGTCGTCATCGCGCTGACCTACATTCACGGGATCGGCCCGAAATTCGCGCAGGAAATCATCGAAAAGGTCGGCATCCCGTCTGACCGTCGCGTACACCAGCTGACGGACGCGGAAGTCCTTCAGATCCGCGAAACGATCGACCGCGATTACCAGGTTGAAGGTGATCTGCGTCGCGAAACCGCGATGAACATCAAGCGCCTGATGGACCTCGGCTGCTATCGTGGCCTTCGCCATCGTCGCGGCCTGCCGGTGCGCGGCCAGCGCACGCACACCAATGCCCGTACCCGCAAGGGTCCGGCAAAGGCGATCGCCGGCAAGAAGAAGTAATTTCCCGAAAAGGGAAGGCGGGAAGCTGGCGTCGTGCGCCGGCCTCCTTTTGCAGTTTGGAAAGGCGATTTCGCCTGACCTTCGCGAACCGGGATCGGTATCGCGAATCTCCGTCGAGCCGGCGTGCTGGCTCGGTAAGAAGTGAAGATGCAGGGCAGGGGACGACCAATCCTTTTCCCGGTGGAGCCGCTGGAATTACGGCGGTGCAGAGATCTAAGAAAGGGATCCAATGGCCAAGGAAGCCACCCGCGTTCGCCGTCGCGAGCGCAAGAACATCACGTCTGGCGTCGCACACGTCAATTCGTCGTTCAACAACACGATGATCACCATCACCGACGCGCAGGGCAATGCAATCGCCTGGTCGTCCGCCGGTGCAAAAGGTTTCAAGGGTTCGCGTAAGTCGACCCCGTTTGCCGCTCAGATCGCCGCTGAAGACTGCGCCAAGAAGGCCCAGGAACACGGCATGAAGTCGCTGGAAGTGGAAGTTTGCGGTCCGGGTTCGGGTCGTGAATCCGCACTTCGCGCGCTGCAGGCTGCGGGCTTCATGATCACCTCGATCCGCGATGTGACCCCGATCCCGCACAACGGCTGCCGCCCGCGCAAGAAGCGCCGCGTCTGATCATATGCATTCAACATCCCGGTGAGAGCGTTCAGGCGCTCTCCCGGTCTTCGGGGCTCGGTTGTCACGATTGGATGGTGGCAACGAACGGAAGGCAGAAAACATGATCCAGAAAAATTGGCAGGAATTGATCAAGCCGAACAAGGTGGAGTTCGCCTCCTCCGGCCGCACCAAGGCAACGCTGGTCGCGGAACCGCTTGAGCGCGGCTTTGGTCTGACGCTCGGCAACGCGCTTCGCCGCGTGCTTCTGTCGTCGCTGCGCGGTGCTGCCGTCACCGCAGTGCAGATCGACGGCGTGCTGCACGAGTTCTCCTCTATCCCGGGCGTCCGGGAAGACGTGACCGACATCGTGCTCAACATCAAGGAAATCGCCATCAAGATGGATGGCGACGACGCAAAGCGCATGGTCGTGCGCAAGCAGGGCCCGGGCGTTGTGACCGCCGGTGACATCCAGACGGTTGGCGATATCGAGATCCTCAACCCGAACCATGTGATCTGCACCCTCGACGAGGGTGCGGAGATCCGCATGGAGTTCACCGTCAACAACGGCAAGGGCTACGTGCCGGCTGACCGCAATCGCTCGGAAGATGCGCCGATCGGCCTCATTCCGGTCGACAGCCTGTACTCTCCGGTCAAGAAGGTCTCCTACAAGGTGGAAAACACCCGTGAAGGCCAGGTTCTCGACTATGACAAGCTGACGATGTCCATCGAGACCGATGGCTCCGTCACCGGTGAAGATGCGATCGCCTTCGCGGCCCGCATCCTTCAGGACCAGCTGTCGGTCTTCGTCAACTTTGACGAGCCGCAGAAGGAAGCCGAGGAAGAGGCAGTTACCGAGCTCGCCTTCAACCCTGCGCTTCTCAAGAAGGTCGACGAACTGGAGCTTTCCGTCCGTTCGGCCAACTGCCTGAAGAACGACAACATCGTCTATATCGGCGACCTCATTCAGAAGACCGAGGCAGAAATGCTCCGCACGCCGAATTTTGGTCGCAAGTCGCTCAACGAAATCAAGGAAGTTCTCGCTTCCATGGGCCTGCACCTCGGCATGGAAGTGCCGTCCTGGCCGCCCGAGAACATCGAAGATCTCGCCAAGCGTTACGAAGACCAATACTAAGGCCGCACGCGTTCGAAAGAACGCGTAAAGCTGGCCTTAGAAAGTTAAACTGCGTATATGTCTCATCGCTTCAAGCCTTCGGCCCTCAGCGGAATATACGCCCCAATAGACTGCAGGCGGATGCCTGCAAGTAAAGGAGAATAGCCATGCGCCACGGTAAAGCCGGCCGCAAGCTGAATAGAACCGCCAGCCACCGCAAGGCGATGTTTGCCAACATGGCAGCTTCGCTGATCGAACACGAACAGATCGTGACCACCCTGCCGAAGGCAAAGGAAATCCGTCCGATCGTCGAAAAGCTCGTCACGCTCGGCAAGCGCGGCGACCTGCATGCCCGCCGTCAGGCGATCTCGCAGATCCGTGACATTGCCGTCGTCTCGAAGCTGTTCGACACGATCGCATCGCGCTACGCCACCCGCAACGGCGGCTACCTGCGCATCATGAAGGCAGGCTTCCGCCACGGCGACAACGCCGCCCTCGCTGTCATCGAGTTCGTTGACCGCGATGTCGATGCCAAGGGTGCAAAGGACCGCGCTCGCGTTGCAGCCGAAGCTGAGGCAGCTGAAGCAGCCTGATCGCCAAAGCTAACGACAGAAGAATTGAAGCGGCCGGGTGATCGTCACCCGACCGCTTTTTCTGTTGCGGGGCGACCCGAAACGACCTGCTGGCGCCTCCAGCGAAGGAAGCGCCTTCGGACAGCCCGCCAGCCAAGCAGCAGGGCGACGAGGCCGACGTAAAGCATCTGCTCTGGCCCCACCACCTTCACCGCCATGGTGAAATGAAGAGCGCCGGCGGCCGCGATCACATACACGAGCCGATGAAGTTGGTTCCACCGCTGGCCGAGCCGACGGATCGACCAATTATTCGATGTGATTGCAAGCGGAACCAGCATGGCGAGTGTAGCCATGCCGATGGTAATGAATGGCCGGCGGGCGATATCGGCGACGATCGGCTGGAGGCGCAGCGTCTGGTCCAGCACCATATAGGCCAGGAAGTGCATCAGCACGTAGTAGAAGGCGAGCAGGCCGAGGGCGCGGCGGTATCTCAGCCAGTTTATCCCGAAAAGATCGCGGATCGGCGTGATCGTCAGCGTCGCGACGAGGAAGCGAAGCGCCCAAAGGCCAAGCAGGTGCTCGAACTCCTTTACGGCGTTGCCCGGCAGCTGTCCGGTTGCGCCAAGATAGAAGGCCGATATCGCCGGGCAGAGGCCGAGCGCGTAGAGCAGCCAGACCGAAGGGCCATGGAAGCGTTTCGGGATGGCGGGGAGGGTAGACATCGTCAGAAGTTCGCTTTCAAGTCCATGCCGGCATAGAGGCCGGCGACGTCTTCGGCATAGCCGTTGAAGGGAAGCGTATCGCGTCGGTTGGCGCCGAAGAAGCCGCCTTCGCCAATGCGGCTCTCCGTCGCCTGGCTCCAGCGCGGGTGATCGACTGTCGGGTTCACATTGGCATAGAAGCCGTATTCATTCGGAGCAGCGAGGTTCCAGGTGCAAGGCGGGGGCGTCTCGGTCAACGAGATTCGCACGATCGATTTGATTCCCTTGAAGCCGTATTTCCAGGGCACCACCAACCGGATAGGCGCGCCATTCTGGTTCGGCAGCGTCTTGCCGTAGAGGCCGACCGAAAGGATCGTCAGCGGGTGCCGCGCCTCGTCCAGCCTCAGGCCTTCGCGATAGGGCCATTCCAGCGGCTGGAAATAGCCAGTCTGACCGGGCATTTCTTCCGGCCGCACCACGGTCTCGAAGGCGACATATTTGGCGCTGCCGAGCGGTTCGACCTTGTCGAGAAGGGCGGCCAGCGGAAAGCCGATCCACGGGATGACCATGGACCAGGCCTCGACGCAGCGCATGCGATAAATCCGCTCTTCGAGCGGGAAGGCCAGAAGTTCCTCGAGCCCGAATTCCGTCGGTTTGCCGACCAAGCCATCGACCTTGACCGTCCAGGGCGAAGGCTTGAAGCTTCCCGAATTGGCTGCGGGATCGCCTTTGCCTGTGCCGAATTCGTAGTAGTTGTTGTAGCTCGTCACGTCTTTCTCGGGCGTCATGGCTTCATCGAGCTTATAGGGGCTCGTCGACGCCTTGAGGGCCGTTGCACGAGCGGCCGTTGCCCCACCCAGAACCAGGCCGCCGACAGCCGTCGCCAGGAATGTTCTGCGATTGAGAAAAAGGCGTTCGGGCGTGATCTCGAACGCAGCGACACGCGGCGGGCGATAAGCGGTCATGAACTTCCCCGGTAAAGATCGGCGTTTACGAGCGATCAGATGAGCAAAGTTTCAATCACTGGAAAAGGTGCCGGGAACCACGTTTTCGTGTGTCGTCCGTGAGCGTTAGTCCGTTCAGCGGTTTGCCTTTTTTCTTGCGAAATCCTATCTGATCGTAACGGCAACGAAAGGGAGAAATGCTGCATGATCTTTGGCCGTCGAGCATTGGTGACACTTGTCGTTGCGATTGCATTGTCCGCCCCGGCGACGGCGCAGAACGCCAGGGTCGTGCCCGAATCGCGTGCCGAGATGCAGCTTTCCTTTGCGCCTCTGGTAAAGCAGACGGCAAATGCCGTCGTGAACGTCTATGCCGAGCGGGTGGTCGAGCGGCGGTCGATTTTTGCCGGGGATCCCTTCTTCGAAGAGTTCTTTGGCCAGCGCATGCCGAACAGGACCGAAAAGCAGTCGTCGCTCGGGTCGGGCGTGATCGTCGGCCGGAACGGCGTGGTGGTCACGAACAACCACGTTATCGAAGGAGCCGACGACATCAAAGTGGCGCTTGCCGACGGTCGCGAGTACCCCTGCAAGATCATGCTCAAGGATGACCGCGTGGACCTTGCCGTCCTGAAGATCCAGTCGGACGGGCCGTTCGACATCATTCCGATCGGCGATTCCGACGCCGTCGAGGTAGGCGATCTGGTGCTGGCGATGGGCAATCCCTTCGGCGTCGGCCAAACCGTGACGAGCGGAATCGTATCGGCGCTCGCCCGCAACCAGATTAACTCCGGCGACTTCGGCTTCTTTATCCAGACGGACGCAGCCATCAATCCCGGCAATTCCGGCGGCGGCCTGATCGACATGAAGGGGCAGCTGATCGGAATCAATACGGCGATCTTCTCGAGGGGCGGCGGCTCCAACGGCGTCGGCTTCGCGATTCCTGCCAATCTGGTCAAGGTCTTCGTCGCCTCCGCAGAGGGCGGCGGCGGCTCGTTCATCCGTCCCTTCATCGGCGCCACCTTTGAACCGGTCACGTCTGAGGTGGCGGAGGCGCTCGGTCTTGACCGGGCCCGTGGCGCCTTGGTGACAGCCGTTGCTTCTGACGGCCCGGCTGCGGCCGCCGGCATGAAACCGGGGCAGGTGGTTACCGCAGTCAACGGCATTGCCGTCGAACACCCGGACGCGCTCGGCTATCGGCTGACGACCGTCGGCATTGGTCACGAAGCCCGTGTAACGGTCTCCGAGAACGGAGAGACGCACGACGTCGTCCTCAAGCTCGAACAGGCCCCGGAGACTTCGCCGCGCGACGAGCGGCTGATCGAGGGGCGCAATCCTTTCGCCGGCGCGGTCGTGGCGAATCTTTCGCCGCGGCTGGCCGAAGAGTTGCGAATGCCGACTTCGCTGCGAGGCGTCGTCGTGACCGAGATCAACCGAGGCTCGCCGGCAGCCCGCATCGGCCTCGAGCCGAAGGACATTGTCCGGTCCGTCAACGGCACGGAGATCGACACGTCGAAGACGCTCGAAAGCGTCACCGCCGAGGACGCATCCCTGTGGCGCGTCGAGATCGAGCGCGACGGCCAGCTCATCAGACAGTTCTTCAAATGAGCGATCTCTTTTCACCCATCGAACCACCGGAAATGGCGTCGGCGAGGCCACTCGCCGACAGGCTGCGTCCGCGCACGCTTGCCGAAGTGACGGGGCAAGAGCATTTGACAGGCGAAGATGGCGCTCTTACCCGCATGATCGCGTCCGGCTCTCTGGGATCGATGATTTTCTGGGGCCCGCCGGGGACAGGCAAGACGACTGTCGCCCGCCTCCTCTCCGGAGAGGCCGGCCTCGCCTTCGAGCAGATCTCGGCAATCTTCTCCGGCGTCGCGGACCTCAAGAAAGTGTTCGATTCTGCCCGTGCTAGGCGGATGTCGGGCCGCCAGACGTTGCTATTCGTAGACGAGATCCATCGCTTCAATCGCGCCCAGCAGGATAGCTTCCTGCCGGTCATGGAAGACGGAACGGTGATCCTCGTCGGCGCGACGACCGAGAACCCGTCCTTTGAACTAAACGCCGCACTCCTGTCGCGCGCGCGTGTCTTGACCTTCAAGCCGCATGACGAGGCGAGCCTGGAGGAACTCTTGCGACGCGCCGAGCAGGCGGAGGGCAAGTCTCTGCCGCTCGATGAGGATGCCCGCGCCACTCTGCTGCGCATGGCGGATGGCGACGGGCGTGCAGCGCTGACGCTCGCCGAAGAAGTCTGGCGCGCGGCGCGTCGGGATGAAATCTTCGATGCCAATGGCCTGCAGAACATCGTCCAGCGCCGCGCCCCGGTCTACGACAAGGGGCAAGATGGGCACTACAATCTGATCTCGGCGCTCCACAAGTCCGTACGCGGTTCGGATCCGGATGCCGCACTTTATTATCTCTGCCGCATGTTCGATGCCGGTGAGGACCCGCTCTATATCGGCAGGCGGCTGGTCCGCATGGCCGTCGAAGACATCGGTCTTGCCGATCCTCAGGCGCTGGTGATCTGCAATGCCGCCAAGGACGCCTATGATTATCTCGGCTCGCCGGAAGGCGAGCTTGCCCTGGCCGAGGCCTGTGTCTATGTCGCGACGGCACCGAAGTCGAATGCGGTCTACGCGGCCTACAAGTCGGCGATGCGAGCGGCGAAGGAAAACGGCTCGCTTCTGCCGCCGAAACATATTCTGAATGCTCCGACAAAGCTCATGAAGGGCGAGGGTTACGGCGAGGGATACCGTTACGACCACGACGAGCCGGACGCGTTTTCAGGGCAGGATTATTTTCCTGAGAAGATGGGTCGTAAGACATTTTATGATCCGCCCGAGCGCGGTTTCGAACGCGAACTCCGCAAGCGGCTCGAATGGTGGGCGAAACTTCGGCGCGAGCGAAACTCGTAAGGAGAGGTTTGCCCCTGGCGCAAGGCAGGCTTTCCGGGAAGCGCCTTGCTGCCAACACGCACTCGTGGCATAGAGAGCGCATTGCAGACGGCTGCACGGGATCGATTTTGTCGTCCCGAACATCCGCGGGGACGGCCTCGCTCCAAAACAGGAGTTTGGAAATGGCCTGGGTCACCCTTCTGCTTGCCGGCCTTCTCGAGATCGGCTGGGCAATTGGTCTCAAATATACGGACGGTTTTACGCGGTTCACACCGACGGTGCTGACGGTCGGCTCGATGGTCCTGAGCATCGTGCTTCTCGGTATTGCTGTGCGTTCGCTGCCTCTTGGCACGGCTTATGCCGTCTGGACCGGCATCGGCACTGTCGGCACCGTCTTGCTCGGCATCGTCCTTTTTGCCGAGCCGGCGACGTTCATTCGCCTCGGTTGCATCGGCTTGATTGTCGCCGGCATCGCCGGTCTAAAGCTCTTCGCCTAACTTTGGGTGATTTGCCTGCCGCTGCGGCAGGCAAATCCACTCCCGACGCTATCTTAGGGCGTCGAGCGCCGTAGCGGCCGCCTGCATTTCCTGCCACCGGTTTTGGCGGCGCCGGAAGGCTTCCTCGTCGGTACCCCAATGCTCGATCTGCCAGTCCTCATCGACATGAGCGGCAGTCCAGGCTTCCTCCACACTCAGCCGCCCCATGGCGAAGGCAAGCGCGAGCAGCGCCGAGCCGGTGAGCGTCGTCATCATGTGCAAGCAAGTAAGTCCGAGAGGCGTGGCGAAGGCGCGCAGGCCCTCGGCATAGGCCGAGATTGCCTCTCGAGGTTGCTCCTGATGGATCACGCCTTCAATCAGAATGAAACGGGCGCCGAGGGATTGCGCAGCCCACTCAAGGATCGGGTTCCAGAGATCGTTTTGGCGCGCGACCAGCCCTTCGGGACTGTCGGCACGGTAACAAAGGAGGTCACTTCCGGCGAAACGCAGGATCTCATCGAACACTGCCCGGTGATCGAGCGCCACACCATCGATCGCGGTGTTGACGATGCGCGTCATCGGCATTGCCGCCGGATCAATAACATCGGACTGCGCATCCCACTCCGAGGCCAACAGTTCCGCAAGTTTGCGGGTCGGAACCGCAAGCGGATGTTTTGCCGGCGTTCGCACCCTACGACCGTCAAGAAGCACGGTCTGACCGCCGTCCTCCGCGCTCCCGATGCTCACTTCCTTGTAGAAGCGCTTTGCCAGCGGCTTTTGCATCTGGATTTGTGCACGCCGCACCGGATCTTCATGGCTCAACGCGCCACTCAACTCATCGCGTATGTCAGGCATGATTGCGCTCCATCCATTCGATTATGTCTGCCGGTGCACTGGCAATATGGTCGGCGCCGGCTTCGATCAGATCCGGTACGCTTGCATAACCCCACGCGACCCCGAGAGCATCGGCACCGGCCGCCTTCGCCATCTGCATGTCATAGATGGCGTCGCCGATGACGATCGTGTCCTTCGCGTCGACGCCTGCCTCCGCACAGCATTCCATGACCATGGCCGGGTGCGGTTTGGACGGGCAGTCGTCGGCGGTGCGGGAAACGAAGAAGATCTTGTCGAGGCCGTGTGTGGCCGAAATGTGTGTGAGACCCCGTCGCGATTTTCCGGTGACGGCGCCGATCAGCAGATCACTGCGTGCCGTAAGCGTCTTTAACATCTCGGCAATGCCGGGAAACAGCTGCTCCTGAAACCCTGATTCAGCCCGCACTGAAGCGAAGATCTCCTTGTAATGTGCCGTCATTGTGACCGCATGGTCATCGACATGTTCACGGCCCAATAGCCGGGCGATCGCGATGTCGAGCGTCAAGCCGATGATCGCCTTCGTTGCTTCGGTCGTCGGGCGGGGACGGTCGAAGGCTTCGAAGGTGCGGGCCATCACTTCATGGATCAACGCGACGCTGTCGACCAGCGTCCCGTCGCAATCGAAAAGGACGAGTTTCATCAGTCTTCCTCGTCGGCGGCATTCTCGTCGAAGCCGAGTAGGTTCCAACTCTGTACCATATGTGGGGGGAGCGGGGCCGTGATCTTCAGTCGCCCGCCGTTCGGATGCGGAATGTCGATATGTCGGGCGTGCAGATGCAGCCGATTCTGGATACCGCCGGGGAAGGTCCAGTTAATGTCCGCCTCGAAGTACTTCGGATCGCCAATGATCGGGTGGCCGATGTAGGCGGCGTGGACGCGCAGCTGATGGGTGCGGCCGGTATAGGGCTCCATTTCGAGCCAGGCCAGATTTTGCCCGGCCTGCTCGACGATCCGATAATAGGAAATCGCGTGGTCGGCGCCCTCATCGCCGTGCTTGGCGATCCGCATGCGATCGCCGTCCGGGGTCTGCTCCTTGACGAGCCAGGTGGAGATACGGTCCTCGCGCTTGCGCGGCACACCTTTGACCAGGGCCCAATAGGTCTTCTTGGTGTCACGTTCGCGGAAGGCGGCGGTCAACTGCTGGGCGGCGCCGCGCGTACGGGCGACGACGAGGACGCCCGATGTGTCACGGTCGAGACGGTGCACCAGTCGCGGTTTTTCACCCTTCTGGTTCGTCCACGCTTCAAGCATCTTGTCGATATGGCGGCTGACGCCGGAGCCGCCCTGCACGGCAAGGCCGGCTGGCTTGTTGAGCACGATCACCTTGGCGTCTTCGTGGAGCACCATGCGCGACAGCAGCTCACCATCAGGCGAATGGCGCAGGTCCCGACCGCCGATCGGGCCGGTCTTGGTGTCCTTGGCATCGACGCCGAGAGGCGGAATGCGGATCGTCTGGCCCGGCTGCACGCGCGTATCGGATTTTGCGCGCGCACCATCCACGCGGATCTGGCCGGAACGCAGCAGCTTCTGCAGCGGTCCGAAGCCGAGCCCGGGAAAATGCACCTTGAACCAGCGGTCGAGGCGCATTCCCGCCTCGTCGCCGTCCACCAGCCTGTGTTCTATGCCTGCCATCTGCCAAAATCCTGTTCTTCTACAGCGCCGCGCGTCTCATCAGACGCGCAAAGGACGCTGCAGCACTTTGAATTGCTGGCTTTAGACCATTGCGCGCATCAGGGCCAGTCCGGCGAAGGCCGCAAGAATGGAAAGAACGACGCTTCCCAGAACATAGATGATGCCGAGCGCCGGCTGGCCGTGCTCCACCAGCGTTATCGCGTCCAGAGAGAAGGCGGAGAATGTGGTGTAGCCGCCAAGCACACCGGTGATCAGGAACACGCGCATTTCCGGAGACGCCCCCATCTTCTGCATGATCAACTCCGCCAGGAAACCGATCAGGAACGAGCCGCTGACGTTCACGCACAAGGTGCCCCAGGGAAAGGCGGGACCGAAGCGATGGAGCGTCCACCGGCCGACGAGATAACGTAGCACAGAGCCCAGCGCGCCACCGGCGCCGACGAGCAGGATATGGAACATGAAGCCGGTTTCCATTGGGGAAATGAAGATGGTGATAGCGGTGGCGTTGCGCGACCGGCGCAAAACCATTCGTTAAGCGGCGCTCGCTAGCATCGTGAGAAATGTCTTATGTAGGTTTCCGGTCCGGGTGGCGATGATAAAACGAGCATTGAACTATACCCATTACGACCTCAAGGAACAAAGAGCCGGCACGACGATTGAAGTGACGCTGTCAGCCGTCGCCAATGTCCGGCTGATGACCGCCGACAACTTCACCCGATACAGGGAGACGTTGAAGCACAAGTTCCTCGGCGGGGTCGCGCGAAAGTCGCCCCTGCGCATGATGATCCCCGAGACCGCCCACTGGCATCTCGTCATCGACATGGAAGGTCATCACGGGCTTGCCCAGTCGAGCGTCCGCTTGATCGAAACGGCTGGACAGCCACGCTTCCAATCGATGTCTTGACGCCCTGTTCTTGCCCCACACAATCGTTTCTCAGCCGAGCCGCTCGGCATGCCACTTCAGATGATCGTCCATGAAGGTCGATATGAAGTAGTAGGAATGGTCGTAACGCTCATGCATTCGGAGCGTCAGCCCGATTCCGGTTCCCTTTATCGCCTCCTCGAACAGCCAGGGGCGCAAGCCATTCTCAAGAAAACCGTCCGCCTTGCCCTGGTCGATCAGGAACTCCGGGAAGCGTGCGCCGTCCTTGACCAACGCACAGGTATCGTACTGACGCCAGGCGGCTTCGTTAGAGCCAAGGTATTTCTCGAAGGCACCTACTGACCAGTCGGCCGTCGAGGGCTCCACGATCGGCGCGAAGGCCGAGCAGCTCTTGAACCGCTCCGGGTTCCTCAGAGCGATCGTCATCGCCCCGTGCCCGCCCATCGAATGGCCGAAAATCCCCTGGCGACTCATATCCATACGGAAATGCTGACTGGCGAAGGCGGGTAGCTCCTCCGTGATGTATGTGTACATCTGGTAATGTTCGGCCCAGGGCGTTTCCGTTGCGTCGAGATAGAATCCGGCGCCCTTGCCCATCTGCCAGTTGGTCAGTTCGTCCGGCACGTCGTTGCCGCGCGGACTCGTATCCGGGCAGACGATGATGAGGCCGAGCTCCGAGGCCATACGGCGATATTCTCCCTTTTCCATCACGTTCGCGTGCGTGCAGGTGAGGCCGGACAGGTACCACAGAACGGGGCGCGGCTCGCTGATCGCCTGCGGCGGCACATAGACGGCAAAGGTCATTTCGCCCTTGCAAGCGGCCGAATCATGGGAATAGACGCCCTGCATGCCGCCAAAGGCAGTATTTTGCGAGATAACTTTCATGAGACTCTCCTTGAAGTGGATGAGGCGTCAGCCGGCCAGCTGGACCGCCGCATTGACGGCCGCGGCGACCAGCACGGTGTTGAAGAAGAACGAAACGACGGCATGCGCCAGATTGATCCGGCGCATCGTCGTCGTGGTGATTGCCACATCCGATGTTTGCGCCGTCATGCCGATGACGAAGGCGAAATAGAGAAAGTCATAACCGCCGGGTGTGTCCGTTCCCGGAAACATCAGTCCGCGTGCCGGCTCGATTGGATCACTGTTCTCGTCGGCCACCCAATAGACGTGCGCGTAATGCATTGCGGCCATGGTGTGGATCGTCGCCCAACCGAGTCCCACGGAGGCAAAGGCAAGCGGCAGTTCGAGGCCATAGCCCGGATCCTGCCGATTGAGCGCCAGGAAGAGCGACAGCAGCGAGACGGCAGCCGCAGCAAGGGTAACCAGAAAAATAACGGCTTCAGGTTCGTCGGTACTATGCGCATGATGCTCGAGATAACTTCCAGTCAACTGCCTGAGCCGCAAGGCCGCCTTGATGAGATAAACACAGAAGAATGTGATTGCGGTGATCTCCAGGGCAAAGCGTGGGGCAAAGGCTAGGGAGATCGGCAGGCTCAGCAGGGCGCAGCCGAGCGCCGCATAAAATGGCCAATGTCGCAGCCTTGTTATCGGTTTCATCGCGCGGCCCAGTGTCCTTCCGCGCTCATCTTTTGGCTTGGCGGCAGAGCCGGTCAAGCGCCTCCAGGAAAGCCGAGCGGTCCCTTGCTGTGAAGGCTGCATTGTAGCCTTTGCTTTCGCCGGTTTCTCTTAAGTGTGCGCCAAGGTCGCGCATGGCTGAAGCCATGCCGATGTTGCTCTTGTCGAAAAGCCGGCCGGCCGGCCCAGTGACAAGGGCACCAGCCGCAACGCAGCGTACGGCGAGCGGGACATCCGCCGTAACCACGATGTCGCCTTCTCCTGCGCGTTCGGCAATCCAATTGTCGGCCGCGTCGAAGCCTGCCGATACGATGACGTTGTGCACCATCGGGTCCCGGGACGGGCGCAGGCCGGAATTTGCGACGAACGTCACCTCGAAGCCGTGACGTTCCGCTACCTTCAGAATTTCCGTCTTCACAGGACAGGCGTCGGCATCGACGAAGATCATCTCGTACTCATTTCCTAACAGTCAAAAAGCACCGGAATTCTGTTAATTCCGGTGCTTTGTTGATTCAGGTTGGCAGCTCAGTAGATCACGACGCTCCTGATGCTTTCGCCCGAATGCATCAGTTCGAAGCCCTTGTTGATGTCGTCGAGCGGCAGCGTGTGGGTGATCATCGGGTCGATCTCGATCTTGCCCTCCATGTACCAGTCGACGATCTTCGGCACGTCGGTGCGGCCGCGCGCGCCGCCAAAGGCGGTGCCCATCCAGGTGCGGCCGGTGACGAGCTGGAACGGCCGGGTGGCAATCTCCTGGCCGGCGCCGGCGACGCCGATGATCACCGACTTGCCCCAGCCGCGATGCGAGGCTTCGAGCGCCTGGCGCATCACCTTGGTGTTGCCGGTGCAGTCGAAGGTGTAGTCGGCGCCGCCGATCTGGTCGGCGCCGCGCTTGGTCATGTTGACGAGATAAGGCACGATGTCGTCGCCGACCTCCTTCGGGTTGACGAAGTGGGTCATGCCGAACTTTTCGCCCCAGGGCTTCTTGTCGTTGTTGATGTCGACGCCGATGATCACGTCGGCGCCGGCGAGCCTGAGCCCCTGGATGACATTGAGGCCGATGCCGCCGAGCCCGAAGACGATCGCCGTCGACCCCATTTCCACCTTGGCGGTGTTGATCACCGCGCCGATGCCGGTGGTGACGCCGCAGCCGATGTAGCAGATCTTGTCGAACGGCGCGTCCGGATTGACCTTGGCGACGGCGATCTCCGGCAAGACGGTGAAGTTCGCAAAGGTCGAGCAGCCCATGTAGTGGTGCAGCTTCTCGCCGTTGAGCGAAAAGCGCGAGGTGCCGTCGGGCATCAGCCCCTGGCCCTGCGTGGCGCGGATGGCGGTGCAGAGATTGGTCTTGCGGCTGAGGCAGGACGGGCAGGCGCGGCATTCCGGAGTATAGAGCGGAATAACATGGTCGCCCTTCTTGACAGAGGTGACGCCGGGACCGACGTCGACGACGATGCCGGCGCCCTCATGGCCGAGGATCGCCGGGAACAGCCCTTCCGGATCGGCGCCGGAAAGGGTGAAATCATCGGTGTGGCAGATGCCGGTCGCCTTCACCTCGACCAGCACCTCGCCGGCCTTCGGTCCTTCGAGCTGAACCGTCATGATCTCCAAGGGTTTGCCGGCCTGAGTGGCGACGGCGGCGCGTACGTCCATGTCACTTCTCCCTTTTATTTGCAAATGGTTGCTGATGCTGGATTGCTCTCGTCATGACGCGGCAATCACTGCGGTCAGCTGGAATCGGCGATAAACTATTCTACTACGTTAACGAAAATGCGGGCGGAAAACGCGCTTCAGCCTTGGTTATTGTCTTGGACGAATGGTCTGCTGGATGCGATCGAGTTCCGCTTCGAGCGCGGCGATGGCCTGGCCGGTCTGAGCGTGCAATTTCTTGACAAGATCGAGTTGTTCCCGGAGTGCCTCCTTCGAGCCGATGGCGGCAACGTCGTCAGGGGCGTGGCCGATACCGGCAATCAGCCAGGCCGGGGTGACGCCCAGCACGCCAGCCAACATGAAGAGGCGGTTGGTGCGAGGTTCGGCACGGTCGCGTTCCCACGCAGCAACGGTTTCGCAGCGAACGCCGAGCCGATCCGCCAATTCCGTCATAGAAAGATTCGCGGCGTCACGCGCTCTCCAGATGCGTCCCCCAAGCGTGTCGCCGTCTCCTTCGCGAAGACGCGCGATCATGGTTTCGGTGGACAAGCGCATGGCTTTCTCCTTTGGCGCGGTTGCGTTCAAGGGGCCCGGATGGTCGCCGGAAGCGCCCCTGGCTTCCAACTATGGGCAAAGTGAGATCAGCTTATAGGCATTGCGGTGTCGACGGACCACCTCGAAACGTCAAAAACGCTGTCAAATGCGGCTCACTATCGGTCGCACGTTGAAACCTCGATGAAACAGGCTAGGTTTCGGGCCCGACATTGGAAATCTACGCGTGAACGAATATTCTCCAACGGCCGTCGCGCCGGACAATCCGACCATGCGCGGGGTGGCGATCATGCTCTTCGCCATGCTCATCCTGCCATGCATGGATGCTATTGCGAAATACCTGGCGGTCTACGAGGGCATGTCGCCTGGTCAAGTGACCTTTTATCGTTTCTTCTTTCAACTCGTATCGACGGCGCCTTTGCTACTTTCGGCGGGCGGTCTGCGAGCGTTTTATCCGAAGCGGCTTTGGCCGAACATTCTTCGCGGCGTACTGCTTGCGGCGGCGGCGCTCTTTTTCTTCGTCTCAGTGAAATACATGCCGCTTGCGGACGTGTTCGCCATCTACTTCGTGGAGCCGTTCATTCTTACATGCCTTTCCGCGCTGATCCTGCGCGAGAAAGTAGGATGGCGTCGATGGTCGGCGATCGCAGTCGGCTTCGGCGGCGCAATGGTTGTCATCCAGCCGAGCTTCGCCGTCTTCGGCCTCACGTCGTTGCTGCCGGTCGCCTGCGCCTTCCTCTTTGCCTGCTATCTTTTCCTGAACCGCGCTGTCGGCAGCGCGGATCCGCCGCTGACGATGCAGACAGTTGCCGGCATAGGCGGGACCCTGTTCATGGCGGCAGTGATCGCCGTCGGCCATGGATTCGGTGCCGTCGACTTCGAACCGTCACTGCCGCAATCGGCGCTCGGCTGGGTGCTCGTTATTGCGCTAGGGACCATCTCGGGCTGGGGCCATCTCCTTGTCGTCAAGGCATTTCAGGCCGCGCCGATATCGCTTCTAGCACCGTTCCATTATTTCGAGATCGTCTCGGCGACGGCGCTCGGTTACATCGTGTTCGGGGACTTTCCGACGCCGTCGAAGTGGCTCGGTATTCTCGTGATCGTCGCATCCGGGCTGTACATCATCTGGAGGGAGCGGCAGATGCAGAAGCGAAGGCGGGCGTAAGTTCGCCGGCCATCATTACCGAACCATTCGCCGGTAGTCAGATTCAGGCCGACGGAGCCAATCGTTGGAGACAGTCGCTTTCGACGCGTGTCGGCCCAAAAACTGATTCGAATGCCTCTCTCAGTCGGATGTCGACGTCGGGCATCATGACCGGCAGGCCAAGATCGACCAGGCTGGTGACACCGTAGCCGCGGATACCGCAGGGCACGATACCGCCGAAGTGATCGAGGTCCGGATCGACATTGAGCGCGAAGCCATGAAAGCTCACCCATTTGCGGAGCCGAATCCCGATCGCGGCGACCTTGTCCTCGGCCGCCGATCCGTCAGGCAGTGGCGGCTTTTCCGGACGCCGCACCCACACGCCCACCCGGTCTTCACGGCGTTCGCCTTTGATGTTCATCGAATCGAGCGTGGTGATAATCACTGCCTCGAGTGCTGCGACAAAGGCGCGCACATCCTGGCGGCGGCGCTTTAGGTCAAGCATGACATAGACTACCCGCTGACCCGGACCGTGATAGGTATATTCGCCGCCCCGGCCGGTCGCAAAGACCGGGAACCGGCCAGGCATCACCAGATCCGCGGCCTCGGCGCTTGTGCCCGCCGTATAGAGAGGAGGGTGCTCGACCAGCCAAACCAGTTCGTCCGCGGTCCCGGCGGCAATTGCCGCGGCTTCCCGTTCCATGGTTTCGACCGCCTGT
This sequence comes from Ensifer sp. IC4062, assembly GCF_020193575.1. Lineage (GTDB taxonomy): Bacteria > Pseudomonadota > Alphaproteobacteria > Rhizobiales > Rhizobiaceae > Sinorhizobium. The sequence goes on along the minus strand of NZ_JADYVD010000015.1, from coordinate 114,404 downwards.
GGATAGTCGACGAGGGAAGGGGCAATGCGCCAGCGCACCGCAGGCGACCCTGGCGGTGCAAACATGGTTTGGTCGAGATTGTCGCGCTGCATGAGGCCGTATTCCTGCTTTTCCGCCTCCGTACATGGGATGGCGCGCGCCAAGAGTCCAGCATTTCCAGCGCTTCGCGAGGGTGCTGTTGAAATAGTTTCCTTTCCCGTCAAATTTCTGTCGTCTTGCCCTTGTGCACCCCAAATGCTTTTGCTACATGCAGCCCCGCCGACGCAATCGGCACCTACCACGATGCGGTCGTGGCGGAATTGGTAGACGCGCAGCGTTGAGGTCGCTGTGGGGCAACCCGTGGAAGTTCGAGTCTTCTCGACCGCACCAAATTAAATTAAAAAGCCCCCGTAACCGTCCGGTCATACGGGGTTTTTTATTTTCAGGCGTCGAATTGCATGCGCTGCTGCATGGTTCGTTAAATCGGTAATTTAAGCACCAAGGCATGCAGAAACTCAAAGTTCTACAGCGATCTTTGCGCGTCTGATTAGGCGCGCGGCGCTGTAGTGCCGTTATTCCGATACCCCCCGCCTTGCGTGTGCAGGACTTCTCGTACTTCGACGCCGGAAGCTCAGAACGAGCGCCTTCGGTAGCACCCGCGACCAAAATGCCATATTGTGTTGCTAAGGAGAGCCATCAAGCGGCGTCGCCGACGCAAGTCTACGACCAAGCGAGTGGGGCCGCCGCCGCGCTGTGCCAGATCTGGCCATGGGGTCTCTGCAGCTTTTCCGCCCGGCCAGAATTCGGGCCACGGAGACTAAGGCGAGTTGTGTTTCGTCCGCGCACCGGTTTGTGAGACCCCTGCCGCGGAGGAAACAGCCGTTCGTCGAAAATCGGAAAAAGAGAACAGGGACTGCACGCGATTCCGCAGGTTATCGCGGAATTGTGAAAAGCGGTCAATATGATGGGGTGACAGAGCGGCGAACCTGCTGCATGATTTCTTATATCCGATTCGACTTTACGGATAAGACCTGTAGCAATTCAACGCATTACGGTGCTCGTTGCGCCATTTGGAAAGCGCCGAGCGCCGTACCGAAAAAGGTGGGTGCTCACCGTTGGCCACTGCTTCGGCATCCGCCGGCTAAACCGCAACTTGTTGAAGGAACTTTGGAGGCAGGAAACAGTTCACTGTAAGCAGGGAGCCAACAGGCAGCGAACCCGTCTCGGTTGACCGGCCTCCCGCGGGAGAGCATGATGACAAGGAGTGAATCTGACGTCTTCGATCTCTTTTCAGAGATCTATACGAGCGCAGCGCAAGAAGAGATAAGTCTTCAAGAGTATCTTCTCGCCTGCCGCGACGATAAGAGTATGTATGCCACCGCGCAGGAGCGCATGGTGGAAGCTATCGGAGAGCCGACCCTCGTCGATACGAGCGCGGACGAGCGTCTCGGGCGAATCTTCGCCAATCGCACCATCAAGATCTATCCGTCATTCTCAGACTTCTATGGCATGGAGGATACGATCGAGCGAATTGTCGGCTACTTCCGCTATGCCGCGCAGGGCCTGGAAGAGCGTAAGCAAATTCTCTACCTCCTCGGGCCGGTCGGTGGCGGCAAATCTTCGTTGGCGGAGCGACTCAAGAAGCTGATGGAAGCGCGCCCCATCTACACGTTGATGGTCAACGGAAAGATCAGCCCTGTCTTCGAGTCCCCGCTCGGTCTGTTCCATCCGGAACGCATGGCCGATCTTCTTGAGGACAAGTATGGAATAGCCAGACGGCGGCTGACCGGCCTAATCTCGCCTTGGGCAGCCAAGCGGCTGGACGAAGTTGGCGGCGACATTTCGAAGTTCAGCGTCGTCAAGCTGACCCCGTCCCGCTTGCGCCAGATCGGCATCGCCAAGACCGAGCCCGGTGACGAAAACAATCAGGACGTCTCGTCGCTCGTCGGCAAGGTCGATATCCGCCAGCTCGAAAACTACAGCCAGGCCGATCCGGACGCCTATTCCTACAGCGGCGGACTGAACCGCACCACCCAGGGGCTGCTTGAATTCGTTGAGATGTTCAAGGCACCGATCAAGGTCCTCCACCCGCTCCTGACGGCGACCCAGGAGGGCAATTACAACGGCACCGAGAATTTTGGCGCGTTTCCGTACCAGGGGACCGTTCTCGCGCATTCCAACGAATCCGAGTGGCTTCAGTTCAAGAACAACAAGAACAATGAGGCGTTCCTCGACCGCATTCTGGTGGTCAAGGTGCCCTATTGCCTGCGTGTCACCGAAGAGAAGCTGATCTACGAGAAGCTCCTTCGCGAAAGTGAGCTGGTCGACAATCCTTGCGCGCCGGAAGTTCTGGAGTGCTTGAGCCGGTTCACGGTGTCGACCCGCCTTGCTCCGCATGAGAACTCACCGCTTTACACGAAGATGCGGGTCTATGACGGCGAGAACCTGAAAGACACCGATCCGAAGGCAAAGTCGGTACAGGAATATCGTGACGCCGCCGGCGTCGACGAGGGCATGACGGGCGTCAGCACCCGCTTTGCTTTCAAGGTACTGTCGGAGACCTTCAACTATGACACCAAGGAGGTCGCCGCCGATCCCGTGCATCTGATGTACATCATGGAACAGGCGATCAAACGCGAACAGTTTCCAAAGGAAATCGAGGCAGGCTATCTCGACTTCATCAAGTCGGAACTGGCCACGCGCTATGCCGAATTCATCGGCCATGAGATCCAGAAAGCCTATCTGGAATCCTATAGCGAATACGGTCAGAACCTGTTCGACCGGTATATCGCCTACGCCGATGCATGGCTTGAGGACCAGGACTTCAAGGATCCCGACACCGGACAGATACTCAACAGGAAAGTACTCGACAGCGAACTGTCGCAGATCGAAAAGCCGGCAGGCATCGCCAACCCGAAGGACTTCCGCAACGAGGTCGTGAAGTTCACGTTGCGTGCCCGCGCCAAGAACAGCGGCCGCAATCCCTCCTGGACGAGCTATGAAAAGCTGCGCGAAGTCATCGAAAAGCGTATGTTCGGTCAGGTCGAGGATCTGTTGCCTGTCATTAGTTTCGGCTCCAAGAAAGACAGCGCCACCGAGAAGCAGCATGCCGAGTTCGTCCAGCGCATGATTGAGCGCGGATACACCGAACGCCAGGTTCGGCGGCTCGTCGATTGGTACATGCGAGTGAACAAGGCGGGCTAATGATGCGTACGTTGGGGGTTTGCCAATGCCGAATTTCATCGACCGCCGCCTTAATCCGAAGGACAAGAGCCTCGGCAACCGGCGGCGTTTTCTGAAACGGGCGCGGGAAGAGCTGAAACGGACGATCAAGGAGCAGATCAAAGCAGGCAAGATCGCAGACGTGGATGCGGAGCACCGTGTGCCCATGCCCGAGCGTGGCGTCGGTGAGCCATCCTTCCAGCCATCCCCGACCACTGGCGAGAGACAGTATGTCCTGCCCGGCAATCATGAATTCTCGCCGGGCGATCGCCTCCCGAAACCCAGCGCGCGTGGCGGCGCCTCAGGCAAGGGCGCAGGAACTGGTGAGAGCGAAGACGACTTCCAGTTCGTGCTGTCGCGCGACGAAGTTCTCGATCTCTTCTTCGAGGATCTTGAACTCCCCGACATGGTGAAGCTCAATCTCAAGGAGTCGGTCGCGTTCAAGCGACGTCGGGCCGGCTTTGCGGCATCGGGATCGCCCACGAACATCAATGTGGGGCGCACGATGCGCAACAGCTATGGCCGCCGCATCGCGCTGCGGCGGCCCAGCCGCGCGGACGTGGCTGCGATCGCGGACGAAATTGCCAAACTGGAGGCGGAATCGAATACCGGCGGCGCCCACCAGAAACACATCGAGGCGTTGCGCGAGGAACTGGACAAGCTGGAGCGCCGCCGCCGCCGCATTGCCTATGTCGACCCGGTCGACATCCGCTTCAATCGCTTCGAGCCCCAGCCGCTGCCGAATGCCAGCGCGGTGATGTTTTGCCTCATGGATGTCTCTGCCTCGATGGGCGAGCGGGAGAAGGATCTGGCCAAGCGCTTCTTCGTCCTGCTGCATCTCTTCCTCAAGCGGCGCTACAAGCGAATAGACATCGTCTTCATCCGCCACACGGATGAGGCAGGCGAGGTCGACGAAAACACCTTTTTCTACAGCAAGCAGAGCGGCGGCACGGTTGTTTCCACGGCTATCGAGGAGATGCTCCGCATCATTGAGGAGCGCTATCCCGCGCGTGAATGGAACATTTACGCTGCTCAGGCCTCCGACGGGGAGAACAGCGCCGGAGATTCGGACCTTTGCGTTTCGCTTCTCCACCGGCAGGTGATGCGCCTTTGCCAATATTATGCCTATGTTGAAATCATAGATGAGCGCGAGACGGAGATTTTCGGTACGACCGACAACGGCACATCTCTCTGGCGTGCCTATCGCACGGTCGACAGCGAATGGTCGAATTTCCAGATGACCCGGATCGCGCGACCGTCGGATATCTATCCGGTTTTCCGGAAGCTTTTCGCAAGGCAGGCAACCGTGCAACTGCGCACTGAAAGGCGATAGGAATGCCCAAGGGCGCAGCCTCAAATCTTCTGTTTCACGATTCCGATTGGAACTTCGAGACGCTGTCGCGCACCTATGATGCGATCGAAACGATTGCACTGGATGAACTGCAGCTTGACGTCTATCCGAACCAACTCGAGATAATCTCCTCCGAGCAGATGCTCGACGCCTATTCTTCGGTAGGGATGCCGCTGATGTACCAGCACTGGTCCTTCGGCAAGCGCTTCGTTTTTGAAGAACACCTCTATCGCAAGGGCCGCCGAGGTCTTGCCTATGAACTGGTTATCAACTCCAACCCCTGCATCACCTATCTGATGGAGGAGAACACTATGGCCATGCAGGCCCTGGTGACAGCGCACGCGTCCTTTGGCCACAACCACTTTTTCAAGAACAATTATCTGTTCCAGCAGTGGACCGACGCCAGCGCCATCTTGAGCTATATGGAGTTTGCTAAGAAGTATATCAGCAAATGCGAGGAGCGCTACGGAACGTCGGAAGTCGAGGTCATTCTCGATTCCGCCCACGCTCTCATGGATCAAGGCGTTTTCCGATATCGTCGTCCACCAAGGCTTTCGTCCGAGAAGGAGCGGGAGCGCGCCCGCGAGCGGCTCGAGTACGAAGAGCAGACCTACAGCGATCTCTGGAGAACGCTTCCGCCCTCACCGGACGGCGAAAGCAACAAGGATGCCGAGCGTGATGCCTCCGAGCGGAAGAAAGCGCTGAACCTGCCAGAAGAAAATCTGCTCTACTTCCTGGAAAAAACCAGTCTGATCCTGGAGCCCTGGCAGCGCGAGCTCCTGCGTATCGTGCGCGTCATCGCCCAGTACTTCTATCCGCAGCGGCAGACGAAGGTGATGAACGAGGGATGTGCGACCTTCGTGCACTACACGATCATGAACAGGCTTTTCGATCAGGGCAGGATCAGCGAAGGCTCCATGCTTGAGGTGCTCCACAGCCACTCCAACGTGGTCTTTCAACCGTCCTTCGACGACCCGCGCTTTCCGGGCATCAATCCCTACGCGCTGGGGTTTGCAATGATGCAGGATATTCAGCGCGTCTGCACAGATCCGACATCGGAAGATCGTGATTGGTTTCCTGAGATCGCCGGCAGCGGCAAATGGCGGGAGACGCTGATCGACGCCTGGGCGAACCACCGGGACGAATCCTTCATCCTGCAATATTTGAGCCCTGCCTTGATCCGCAAATTCAGGCTATTCCTGCTGACCGACGACGCCGGCGACAACTACTGCGAGGTTGCCTCGATCCACAATGAGCGCGGCTACGAAGCCATACGCACTGCGCTTGCACGCAGTTATGACGTCGCGGCGAACCAGTCGGACATCCAGGTCGTGGACGTCGATCTTCTGGGCGATCGCCACCTTCGGCTCCAGCACAACGTGAAGAACGGCATCCTCCTGGACGAAGCGAGCCGCGACGCCACGCTTCGTCACGTGCGTCATCTTTGGGGGTACGACGTCAGCCTCGCCGGCGTCGATGCGGAAACCGATGACGTGCTCTATGAGTGCTCGACGGCGCCGACTTCCGAATAGACGATCGTGCTATTGGCACGTGAAATTGCGGAAGGGCTAGCGTCATCGGGCCGGATGGCCCGTTATTTCTCCGTGCCATCAGGCGAGGTTTGCTGCGACGGTCCGCCGGTTCCCGACTGAGCGGTAGGATCCCTGTCAGTCGGGGCGGCCTGTTGGCCATCGGCGGGTGCGAGTGTCCGGCTGCCGACGCTGCCGGTCTGTTCGGGCGATGGAGCAGGCTGAGTCTGTTCAGTTTGCGTTGCCCGATCGCTGTCGTTGCTTTCGCCCCAAAGTTCGACGGCGCCCCAGGCAAGCAGGACGAGAAAGAGCCCGCCTGTGAGCACTGCCAGAACGCGGAGACCGAGGCCGCCCTGCCTAGTCTCCTGGCCCGAGAATTCTTCTCTACCCGCCCCGTGCGTTTTCGAGACCGGATCGCCGCGTTCATCGAGATGCTTGGCCATCAGATAATCTCCATTGATCTCTACCAATGGAGAACGAGGCGGCGATCACAATGTTCCGGACCGCAAAGACGTCGTGGCAGGTTCGTCGCACAGCGCCGCGCGTCCTTTCAGACGCGTAAAGGACGCTATAGCACATTGAATTGCTGCATGTTTTTATCCATGAACCGGGTACGATTTAGGGTAACATGCAACAGAACGGCGGGCGTCAGGGCGCCCAGCCGTCCTGAACCCTGCGGCGAACGAGCTTGTAGGAATGATCCGGCTGGACCTCGTATGTTTCGAAAACCATGCTCCCCTGATGCAGGAACCGGTGCTGTATCATTGTCCCGGGCGCTGCTTGTGTTCTGCGCTCCGCCGCATTCTCGCCGTAGGTGAAGCTCCCGGGGAGGGGCTCCAGATCAGGTGAAGCGGTGGTGCATCCGGCCAGGACAAACGCAAAGACGGGTATTAGGCGCAAGGCTTTCATTTTGTGTCCCTTGATGAATCGTATTTTGATGAATCATAATTGCGGTGATCCCATCTGAAGCACCATTCAGCTGGTTGGACCGCGTTCATCGCTCGCCTCTGGTCCATTTCTCGAAACGTTTGACGGCGCGTTCGCGTTTTAGCCGGGAAAGGCGTTGTGTCCAGAAAATACCGGAAAGCTGGTCGATCTCATGCTGCAGACAGATCGCCATCAGTCCCTCCGCATGTTCTTCCAGCGTCTCGCCGGATAGCGATTGATACCGCACGCGCACCGCGCACGGCCGCTCGACTTCCTCTGAAATACCCGGCATCGAGACGCTGCCTTCCGCATGCCGCATCAGGTCATCGGATTGCCAGATAATTTCCGGATTGGCGAAAAACCGCGGACCGCTTGACCGATCCAGTTCAATCGCTGTTAGCCGTCGCAGTACCCCAACATGGTTTGCGGTAATGCCGATCCCCGGGGCGGCGTACATCGTCTCAAGAAGGTCGGTAGCGAATTGCCCAAGATCGTCGTCGAAATGGTCGATCGTTTCGGCCGCGGTGGTGAGCGCCGGGTGCGGAAAGCGTACTATGGGGAGAATAGCCATGCTGGCCCCTTGTCTCGGCAGGCATCTGCCGTTTCGGCTCCTTGATCTACGGCTTCATATGCGTTTGCAACAGCTTGCGCAAAACTTTCGCCGGTTCTTCATTCGCACCCTCTGCCCAGTGGACCTCGCGGGAGCTTTGCGCTACTGCATGACTTCCAAGGTCGGAATCGATCCGAGGATAAAATCACGCAGCAATTCAAAGCGTTACAGTGACCTTGCGAGGAGGAGTGCAGGGGGCGCCGTAGCAAGGAAGACGCCGTTCTCTCTCTCGAGGGCATGGCAGTCATTTGGAATGGCACGCTCGCCTTTCGGGATCTTCGACCCATTTGATTCGGGCGGCTTTGTTTTTCGAGGGCGGCTCCATGAGCAATATCGACGACGACCGTTCGGAAGAAGCCACCGCTTACGACGGTTCGGATATCTATGCCGACGACGGCTCTGTGCGCTCCGACTTCCTGATGCATGTCGGCGCGGCGATTGCCGATCGCGACATCATCTATCTGCGCCAGCACGTCGCCGGCCTTCACGCCTCCGAACTCGGCGACCTTCTGGAAGCCATCCAGCCGGAACAACGGCTGGCGCTTGTCTCGCTGCTCGGCAAGGAGTTCGATCTCTCGGCGTTGACCGAGGTCGATGAAGCCATCCGTCTCGACATCGTCGAACATTTGCCCAACGAACAGATTGCCGAGGCGATCGGAGAGATGGACTCCGACGACGCGGTCTACATTCTGGAGGATCTGGATCAGGAGGATCAGGAAGAGATCCTCGCCAAGCTGCCCTTCACCGAACGCGTGCGTCTGCGTCGCTCGCTCGACTATCCGGAAAGCACCGCTGGCCGGCGCATGCAGACGGAATTCGTCGCGGTGCCGCCGTTCTGGACCGTGGGCCAGACGATCGACTACATGCGCGAGGACGAGGATCTTCCCGACAGCTTCACGCAGATCTTCGTCATTGATCCGACGTTTAAACTTCTCGGAACCGTCGATCTCGACCGTATCCTTCGCACCAAGCGTTCGATCAAAGTCGATGCCATCATGCGCGACACCAGCCATGCCATTCCCGCCGAGATGGACCAGGAAGAGGCGGCTCAGCTATTCGAACAGTACGACCTGCTGTCGGCCGCCGTCGTTGACGACAACGGCCGCCTGGTGGGCGTCTTGACCATCGACGACGTGGTCGATGTGATCCAGGAGGAGGCGGAGGAGGACCTGCTGCGTCTGAGCGGCGTCGGCGACGAGGAATTGTCGGACTCCGTTGCCGAAGCCTCGCGCTCGCGAGTGCCATGGCTCTTCATAAACTCGATGACGGCCTGCATATCCGCCTCCGTGATCGGCCTTTTCGACGCGACCATCCAGCAGATTGTGGCCTTGGCCATCCTGATGCCGATAGTGGCCGGCATGGGCGGCAATGCGGGTTCGCAGACTATGACAGTGACCGTCCGTGCGCTCGCGACACGCGGCCTCGATATTCACAATGCGCCGCGCATCATCCGCCGCGAAGCCGGGGTAGGGCTCCTGAATGGCATGATTTTCGGAACGTTCATCGGCCTCGTGGCAGGTCTGTGGTTCCAAGATCCCAATATCGGCGGCATTATAGCCGCGGCAATTCTGATTAACATGATGGCCGCCGCGCTCGCCGGCATCATGATTCCGCTGCTCCTGGAAAAATCCGGTGCCGATCCAGCTGTTTCCTCGGCAGTGTTCGTCACCGCGGTCACTGACATAACCGGCTTCTTCAGCTTTCTCGGCATTGCCACATGGTGGTTCCACGTCACGTGAGAGCGGGCGCGTTGTTTGACTTTTACGTCAAAGTCAACGATAGTGGTGCCTCAGAATTTGATGGGACGGCGGCGTGAATAAATACTATAGCATCACTGAGCTAACACGGGAATTCGGCATCTCGACCAGAACGCTCCGCTTCTACGAGGATGAAGGTCTTATTCATCCGGAGCGGCGCGGCCGCACCCGACTGTTTCGGCCGGCTGACCGTCATCTCATCAAGGAAATCCTGCGCGGCCGGCGCATCGGCTTCACCATTGCCGAAATTCGCGAGATCATTCAGGTCTACAAGGATCCGCCGGGCGAGATGGGCCAGCTGCAGCTTCTGATGACGCGCGTCGAGGAAAAGCGCGAGGAATTGCGGCAGAAACGCAAGGATATCGATGACACGCTCGCCGAGCTCGACAATGTCGAGGAGGCCTGCTTAACGCGTCTCGCGGAGATCGGCGTCGGCACTTAAGCGGATCATAGGTCTGCTCAAAGCGTGGTTACTGCATGTTTGTTAAACATGCAGTAATTCCAAGCGTTCCAGCGACCTTTGCGCGTCTGAAAAGACGCGCGGCGCTGTAGACGCCACCTTTTTTTGTTTTCCGCGTCAGATCCACCGCGCCGTGCGACGGCAATAGCGTTCGAATTCGAAGCCGAAGCGCGACAGCAGATGTCGCTCTTCGTTGCGGATGACAAAGACGGTCGTCAGCGCGACAGCAGCGATCGCCGCGATGAAAAGCCACGGATTGCCCGTTATCAATCCGCTGCCAATCATCAGCAGCGTGTAGCCGAGATAGATCGGATTGCGGGTGAAGCGAAAAGGGCCGCAGGTAACGAGGCAGGTGGCGCATCGGTTCGGCAGGATCGCGGTGTGCCGCTCGAGCAGAGTCTTTACGGCCCACAAATTGATCGAGATCGCTGCAAAGATCAGTGCGCATCCGGTGAGACACGAAAACCAGCCGTGTCCGTTAGCTACGGGAATCGGGAAGAAACGGTTGAAAATCAGTGCAGCCAGAAGGGCCGCGCCATAAAGCACGGCGGGCCAAGGGAAGTTCAGCGGCTTGGCACGATAGGCATTCATGTCCTAGTCCCCTGATTGCACGTCCATTGTGCACTGACGGGCGATTCGCGCAATGCGTTCATCCGTGTTCACGTCGATCTTGCCCATGTTTAAGTCCTCGAAAAGGCTTTGTTCTTTCAGCCGGTCGAGCGTGCAGCCGCAGAAGGCTTCGCACGGCGCGGCGGGGTCAGCGCGGCTGCAAGCCGCCACACAGTTTGCGCGGTAGGCTTGTTCCGGGTTGGGTGCTGCGGCGGGTACGATCTGGGCAAAGAGATAGACGAGGCCGATGAGCAGCGGCTGGTGTACGAGGTATATGGCCAGACTGTGACGGCCGCCGAAGGCGAGCGGCTTGATCCACAGCTTGCTCCAACTGTCTTCCCGTTTGATGGCCGCTCCCCGGCTAACGAGCATTGGGTGGAGCAGCTTTGCCGTTCCAAGCCCGACCAGGAAGGGTGCGAGCCAGGGAAGGAGAGGCACATAGTCGTTCGAACGGGGAAGCGTCTCGGAAAGTCCGACCCACCAGAGCAGAGGCATGTTGAATATGTCCGAGCGCAGATAGAGCGGCGCGGCGAGTGCAGCCGCCGCGGCAACAAAGGAGACGATCGCGGGTAAGGGCAGGAATAGGAGCCCGACGAGGCTTGCCGCCGCGATCGAATGAAGGATACCGAAGAAGATGAAAGTATCCGGGATGGCAAACCAGGTCGCAACGCTAATCAGCAGCGCCGCGCCGGCGATCTGCACGAAGCGGCGCGCAAAGGCACGCGGACGAAAATTCGGCCGCTGGCCGAGCACCAGGCTGTAGCCAGCGAGAAACAGGAAACTGCTCGCGATGAGCCGGGCGAAAAGCCGCCAGCCGCCCGTCCCCGCAGTTCCTGCGGCCACATAGCCGAAGAATTCGAGATCCCAGACGAAGTGATAGATTGCCATTGCGACGAGCGCCGAGCCCCGGAGCGCATCTAGAAGCGCGATTCGATGACGCCTTTCTATGTCAGGTGATGCGCGTTCCGTCTCGGTAATCGTTGTTGCTGTGTTTTCCGACATCGGCTTTTGCCATCCTGTTCTCGCGGTAAGTTCGCATGTCTGGCTTACGCCGACCACGTGCGGATGTTCTTCGAATGAGGAGCAGCGCGTGTTTTCCTACCGCCTGGTTCCTTAAATCGGAATCGATTTAAGGACAAAATCATGCAGCAATTCAAAGCGCTACGGCGACCTTTGCGCGTCCGATTGCAAGCGCGGCCCTGTAGCGCCGATCTTAGTGCTTGAGAGCCTCGCGGCCGTGTTCAATGAGAGCCTCCCTCGCCTCGGAGAAGAATTGCCGCCTTATCAACACGAAGATAACGAAGCTGGTGAGTACGATGAAAACATAGGGGCTGATGAACCAGCCGAGATAGCCGATCGACAGGAAGATCGCTCTCAGTCCCGCATTGAAATGCTTGGCTGCCAAGATGTTCATGCGGATCGCACGCTCTGCGGCCTGCTCGGCGGACTGCCGGTCGCGCGTCATGTCCGCCGTCATCGGAATGCCGCCCATCAGGATCGAGCAATAATTGAAGAGGCGATAGGACCAGCCGAACTTGAAAAAGGAGTAGCCGAAGAGGCAGGTCAAGCCGCCGACCTTCAGCTCGAAACCGGCCCGTCCGCCCCGGAAAACCTGTGGAAGGTCGTTGAAGATCATCTGCACCTGGTCGGTCGCACCGAGCAACGCAAAGCAGCCGCCGAGCGCGAAGATTGTGGTCGAGGCAAAAAAGGCGGTGCCGGCCTGCAATCCGGCGATGATCTGCGTGTCGATCATCTTCAGGTCGCGGTTGAGCGAGTTGCGAATCCATCGCCGGCGGTTTTCGTTCATCAGCCGGGTCAGGCTGACACGCTTGAAATTGCGCCGGCCGTCGGTCACCCAGTTGAAGCCGCCCCATAGCAGGACGAAGATGCCGAGTGCGATGTAATCTTCGAAGGTCATGCACGCGTTTTGGCATGGCTGTTTGAAAATGCAAGATCGGCGCTCTTCGGCGCTGTTTGGGGCCGGCTGCCTCCTCGACACCATTTTGCCACATTTCGAAGTTGCGCCTCTGCACGTTCTTCAGTATGCATGGCGCATGCGCGGGCATCGAATGCAATGCCCGCCGACCTCTGGGTACTCGGAGACATCATGGAAAATACAATACAGAAGTCGTGCTGGGGCGTGACTGTCCGCGCCGTGGCCGGTTTCGCAGGCGTTCTGGTCCTGGGCTATCTTTTCGGCGGCCTTTGAGATCGAAACACTCCATCAGGGCGGCGCGGTTCCCAAGGACCGCGTCGTTTTGATTCGACGGAGAGTTTCCGCAACTCGCTTTCGCATCATGTCGCACGAACAAAATCCGATGTCGGTTGATCGCCTGATCGATGGGGATGGGATGGCTTAGGGTTTAATCCTATATCTATAGAGAAGCCGACGCCGCTCGCGCTCAAGGAGGAGCCAAGCGGACGTCGGCGTTGCAACGTTTCCGTGCTCCGGGGCAGGCAGTTTATGTTTCTTTCCGTCTTTGACGTCTTCAAGATCGGTATCGGTCCGTCGAGTTCGCACACGATGGGGCCGATGTCGGCGGCAAACAGGTTTCTCGACCTCATCCTGTCCGATGACTGGCCGCGACCGACACATGCGAGCGTCGCCGCCATCAAGGTCAGTCTGCACGGTTCGCTCGCGCATACGGGCATCGGCCATGGCTCGGGTCGTGCGGTTATCCTCGGACTGATGGGCGAGCGTCCGGATCTCGTCGATCCCGACAGCATGGATGCAATCGTCGATGAGGTGGAGCGCACGGGTCGAATTACGCCCGCCGGACATCCGCCCTACGCGTTCCAGCCGAAAACAGACCTCGTCTTTGACAAGAAAGTGGCTTTGCCCGGCCACGCCAACGGCATGACCTTCTCGGCCCTCGATCGCGACGGACGGCTGCTTCTGAAGCGGATCTACTATTCGATCGGCGGCGGCTTCGTCGTGACCGACACGGAGCTCGAGGCGATGCGCGCGGCCAAGAACAAGCCGGCGGGCGTAAAGGTGCCTTATCCTTTCGCGACGGCGCAGCAAATGCTCGATATGGCTGCTCGTTCGGGCCTCACCATTGCCCAGATGAAGCGGGCGAACGAGGAATGCGCGATGTCGAGGGAAGAGCTCGACGCCGGCCTCGACCGCATCTGGGAAGCGATGAAGAGCTGTATCGACCGTGGCTTGAGTCAGGAGGGCATCATGCCGGGCGGCCTGAAGGTTCGCCGGCGCGCGCGTTCGATCCACGACAAGCTTCAGGAGGAGTGGCGATCAAACAAGACCAACCCGCTGCTCGCAAACGACTGGTTGAGCGTCTACGCGATGGCGGTCAACGAGGAGAATGCGGCCGGCGGACGGGTTGTAACGTCACCGACGAACGGCGCCGCCGGCGTCGTGCCGGCGACCATTCGCTATTATCTTCATTTCCACGATGATGCCGATCAGGAGGGCATCCGGGACTACCTGCTGACGGCCGCAGCCGTTGGTGGGATCATCAAGCACAATGCGTCGATCTCCGGCGCGGAGGTGGGCTGTCAGGGCGAGGTCGGCTCGGCCTCCGCGATGGCGGCTGCAGGCCTTGCCGCCGTGATGGGAGGCACGCCGGAGCAGATCGAGAACGCCGCAGAGATCGCGCTCGAACACCACCTTGGCATGACCTGCGATCCTGTCGCCGGTCTCGTGCAGGTGCCGTGTATCGAGCGCAACGCCCTTGGTGCCGTCAAGGCGGTCACCGCGGCCTCGCTGGCTCTTAAGGGCGATGGCAACCACTTCGTGCCGCTCGACGCCTGCATCGAGACTATGCGGCAGACGGGCGTGGATATGAATGAGAAATACAAGGAAACCTCCACTGGCGGTCTCGCGGTGAACGTCGTCGAGTGCTGACGCTTCCGCGTCGGCGAGACACCTAGGCGCGATCCACGCGGTTTTCTGCCCTAATCCTGCCATAGGATTATGAGGTCGGCTGAGGGCACTCTTGTGGACGAAGAGGTTCAACACGCTTGACCGCGGCCGGCGGACGGGTGTTCAAGGTTTCTGATGGCGTTGCATCTCATAAAGCTCTGCGTCGGCGCAGAATCGGTCGAGGACTTGCGCGAGTGGGTTTCGCGTAAGGCGCTGGCTGCGATTGCGGCCGGCCAAGAGGCGCACTCGTTCCATACGACCCGGATGGTTCCAAAACGTACCGACGAGCTTCTTGCCGGCGGTTCACTCTATTGGGTCATCAAGGGTCATGTGCAGGCGCGGCAGTCTTTGATTGGTGTCGAAACCTTCACCGACAGCGAGGGCATCGGCCGCTGCAATCTCATCCTTGGACCGGAAGTGGTTGAAACCGAAATCCAGCCGCGCCGCGCTTTCCAGGGATGGCGCTACCTGCAGGACAAGGAGGCGCCGCGCGATCTCGCTTCGCTCTCCTCCGGCGAGGCGGACATGCCACTGGAACTGCGGCGCGAACTGGCGGAACTCGGACTTCTGTAAGTAATTCCAGGAACGTGTAACGGTCGTCTGGAATTGCGGAGCGAGCCCAGGCAATTCTCGCAAATCATTGGATGCGCAATCGCAGCGGGAAGCGACGGCTGGGCGCGGTCACATGCAGGTGGATGCCGGCACGGGGCTGGGTAGAGCGCCATGCGCGCGCGCCATGCGTCAAAAGCATGCCGACGAGATCGCGGGTCTTCGCTTTCGAACGGTTCAAGCTGATATCGGCGATGCGCATGGCGGCCTCATGCAAGGGGTGCAGACCAATGCGCGTGGATCTCGTTTTCTTTCCCGGCATCACGGTAACACCGGGAACATTCTCGTTCACTGCCATGACCAACCTCGTTACGCTGTACAAATCCGAGGAAGACGGCCGGGCAAAACGCACCCGGCCGTCAGAAAGTCGTGTTTGTCACTGCTGGCTCGCCCAGCAAGCGAAACCCTTCTTCTTCAATACCTTGCATGCATTGACGGCCTTGTCCTGATCGTCGAAGCCGCCGAAACGTGCGCGGTAGACTTGGCCACCGCCGTTTGAGAAGGCGACGGTAAACGGTGTCGCATTGCGCAACGTCTTGCCGCCCTTCTCCTTGGCGTTGCCGAGAAGCGTCATCGCCTGCGCCTTGTCGGGCGTCGCGCCAATCTGGATGACCCATCCCTGTGGCTGGGCCTGTTCTTCCGGCTGGGGCTCAGCCTTGGGGCCAACCGAGTTGGTGATCTGTGTATCGACATCCTCGTCCGCGGGCCGTGCGGCGAGCTTGGCGCTCTGGGCTTCAAGTGTGTTCGGCGCGATCTTGCCCGTAAGCACCGGATTATCGGACGCCGGCCGCGTTGCCGCGTAGGCCATTTCCATACGGCTTGAGCTCTCGCCGCTGTAGCGGAAATCCGGAACCGGGCCGGTGTTGGGCAGATCCATCGCAGCGGAAGCGACCGCGACGGACGCTGCCGCAGGCTTCACTTCGGCCTGCGCGACGGCGTCGATGGGCGGTTCGGCGGTGGGCGCTTGCGCGATCAGGTTGCCGCCGCCACGGCGCGATGCGGCCGGCATGTACTTGGCGACGAGCTTACGCATCTGGGCGTCGCGAGCACCACCGGACGTTCCGCCCAACACGACGGCGACAATGCTGCGACCGTCAAGCTGTGCCGAGGTCACCAGATTGAAGCCCGAGGCGCGGGTGTAACCGGTCTTGATACCGTCGACACCGCGGACATTACCAAGCAGCCGGTTATGGTTACCGATCGTCTGCTTGCCGAAACGGAAGCTCCGCGTAGAGAAATAGTCGTAATATTGCGGAAAGTGCTGCCGCAGCGCGAGTCCGAGCCGCGCCTGGTCACGGGCCGTCGTCTTCTGGTCCGGGTTCGGCAAGCCGTTGGCATTGCGGTAGGTGGTTTGCGTCATGCCGAGCGCGCGCGCCTTGTTGGTCATCATCCGGGCAAACCGCTGTTCGGAACCGCCCAGGAGTTCGCCCAGTGCGGTGGCGGCGTCGTTGGCAGAGCGCGTCACGAGCGAGAGGATCGCCTGCTCGACGGTGATCGACTTGCCGGCTCGCACACCCAGTTTGGACGGAGGTTCTGCCGAAGCGTTCTTGGAGAACGGAACCGGGGTGGACTTGCTAATCCGTCCGGCTTCCAGCGCTTCGAACGTCAGATACAGCGTCATCATCTTGGTGAGAGAGGCCGGATAGCGCAACTCGTCCGCATCCTCGCCGTAAAGCACCTTGCCGGTCTTCGCATCGACGACGATGCCGGCGTATTTCGGATTGGCCTTTGCCGGTGCGGAAAGGGCTAATACGGCAATGGCCCCGGCGAGGACAATCCGTCCTGCGATTTTTGAAAAGGCCCCAATCGGGCGTTTCGCGATATCAAAAAAAACGGATTGAGACACTAGGCTGCTCTTTATTCTCATGTCATGGATGCCGCCCGGACGCGTCGCCGGGAACGATCGTTCCTGCGACAGTATCTGGATAGCGTTACCAATCGGTTTATGATGAATGATTGGTTTCCCGGGGCGGGCCGCCTGTTCGGGAACGGCACCGGTCGACCCAAGCGGGTCGGCACTTTGCCTGCATCACGACTCTTGGACAAAATCAGGGCGCCAGCCGGCTGCGAACAAAGGTTTCCACGGAATCGTCGATCATTCGCCATTGCGGCAGCAGCTTGCTCGAAAAACGGTAGAGCACGGTGAGATCCTTGCCGACGTGCACGTCGCGTTGGCAGTCGGCGCTCGTGGACGCCTCGGCGTCCGCTGGCAGCGTGCAGCGCAGTACGTAAGGCGGTCGCCCGGCACGGTCCGCGGTGAAGAATACTTCGCCCGCATAGCTTGTATTCGACTTGGCGTCGTGCCGGACCAAGCCGGCGGGACCGGGCAGCGCCTCATTGCTCAGGACGTGGCGATAGATAGGCTCCAGTCGTCCTGACATGTCTCGCGACATCGTGCTCTGTGAGAGTTGCAGAAAAATCAGATTTTCCGATCGGTTGATATCGTCGAACAGGCTCCGGGTATTCTCGCCGTAGCCTTCAAGCGCTGGCCAGGTCAGGTAAAGGTCGACGCGCTCGGCGATGCTGGTCCCGCGCTGGCTTTCGAAGCGGATGATGTTGGCCGGCAGCCGCAAGTGATCCTGTCCGATGAAGATGTCATAGACCTCTTCACTGGAGGTGTGCCCGGCAAGCGCGAGCCTTTCTCCAAATCGGTGTCCGGATAGCGAGACGATTGTGGTCAGCGCCACCAGCAGAACGACGACCGCGGTAACCTTGTAGACGATGCGTGGTGAGAGGAGCGGCGAGAGTTCCGGTTCGGGACCGCTGGATGGCGCATTCATGCAGGATCGTCCGTCGGGGTGGCTGTTGTTGCGCGCTGCATCCCGCCTCGAGGAAAAGGAGAAGTAATCCGGTCGGGATGTCGCCTTCGACGGTCGACGAAGATGGTTAATTTTCGGTGAAATGCCCCTTGGGTCACGGCCGCTAGGCGGCTTTCTCGAAAAAAGACAAGCCGATCCCGGCGACAACGGAACCGGCAACGGCCACCTTTGCGCGTTCGATTGGATGCGCGGCGCTGTAGAGGCTTGGTCGGCACGGGGAACGCGGAATTTGACCTAAGCCCGATAAAATGTCGTGGCTCGTGCCTCGATAAGGCGCCTCTATTGCGTCTTTACGCTGCCGACTGCTACGGCGCGGCCGTCCTGCAGTTTCACCCAGCGTCCGGCATTTTCGGAGGACTGCCGCTTCAGGAAGGTGTATTCGGTCTCCGACCAGCGAAGCACCTTGCTGCGCATGTTGTCGAGGATGAAGTCGCCGCGGTCGGTGCGTACGGTCAGAACCGCATGGCCGTCCCCGTTCGGCTGCAGCACGACGGTGATCAGCAGATCGGCGGGAGAAAAGCCGCTCTCGATCAGCTTGCGGCGCTTGAGCAGGACATAGTCCTCGCAGTCGCCGACGGTGTCCGGATAGGACCATTCTTCCTCGACGCCATGGATTTCCATATCCGTCATCGGGGTCACGGCCTGGTTGACCTCATAGTTGACCTCGAGAATTTTCTGCCAGCCCTCACGGGTTAGCACCATCGGGCCGCCATCGGTTCCATTGGGGGTGCATTCTGACGGATTGCGCTTGCAAAACTCATAGTGGCCGATCGGCGGATTGGTCGTGCCGCCCACCGCGATGTTCGCCGGAAGGGCGAGGGCTGCCTCGGTCAGGAAACCGACGAAAAGGGCCGCAACCGCAATCGTCTTGGTGATGGCTTTGTGCATTGTTGTCTCCCCGTTATGGTTCGACAATGGCACAGAGTTTTTTATTCGCGGCGAAGAAGCGAGGTAAAAACAAGTACAAATAAGAATAGTATGCGCAGAAAATAAGAATAAAAGGCCGATCAAATAAGAATAAACATTAATTCAAATTTTAACGAGTTTCCCCCGTGCGGAGAGCCCAGAGGCGCGGCGTCAAATTGTTACGCTTTTGAAAAGCAACGGTAATTTGGAGCAAAAGGCCAACTCATGGCTGAGTGGTTGTGTCAATGACTGGGCGAAGTGCGGAATCTGAGGTCGTGAATAGAGACTGTTAAAACCGAGTTTTACGCCAAACTCTAAGCTCAATGAGCCATGACGCGGGAAATTTTTCCGAAAAATATTTCAGAAGAGCTCGACGGTCATACCGGGGCGCTGTGCTCACGCCGGCTCATCGTTCACCGATGGCTCGTCTCGGATACCCGCGACGCTTCAATGATGCGCCTCGGCGTGAAGAAACTATTGGCCGCCCGCCGCGGTGCGAACCTGGGGTCGGGGTGAAATACGGGGCAATATCAGAGATATTCTCTGCTGCGCCCAGGGGCGGGCTTACCGCCGATGGCTTAAAGGAATTCGGCCAGTGCGTCGCGAGACTGAATGCCGGAGAACTCGACCGCCACGCCTTCCTGGAAGTGCCGGACGATCCTGCCCTTCATGTTGCCGAGCTTGACGGGAGTTCCGAGCGCGGGCCGAGTTTCGATGTCGATCGCGGCGCCGGAGAGGGAGAGATCAATGATGCGACAAGCGTATTTTTCGCCCGTGCCGAATGTAAGTTCCGTCAGAGTTTTACGGGGAATGAGGCGGTCATGGCGCCGGTCCTCTGGCAGTCCGAGCTCATGCTTGTTGGCGATCCAGGTGAGCTGCGCCGCGAGCTTCTCGCGCTTTCGCTCGGTCGCGTTGAGCTGGATGACGAACGCGTGCTCCGCGAGCCGCGACACGGTCCCCTCGAGACGTCCTACGTGTTCGATATACGCGACGATGCGCTCGCCGGCCCGCGGGCGGGCGGGCGAGGAAAAGAGCACGTCTCCTGGTGACATGTCGACTGCGGTGCAATCAAATTCATCGCGATTGGCAAGCATCAGCCGCCCCGAGAGGTTCACCGAAACACGCTGAAAAGCACTTTCCTGGTGCGGCTTCGGGCCGGTGTTTTGTGCGTGCTGAAACGAGAACATGGTCACTCTGCGATCGAAGTATCCTTGCCTGTGAAAGTATAGGCGGTCTCGGTTAATAGAAGGTTCGCCCGCCGTTGCCTGCCCCCTCGCGGCTCAGCGTTCCCTTCCGCCCTCGAAGATGCGCAGGTGCTGGACCTTGCGGCCGATTTCTTCACGATGCGGTTTGGCACCGACTGCGTAGGAAGCCCCAGCCATGTCCGAATGACCGCCGCGCCCGCTGGCTATAATTTGCAGGGCCCGGGCGACAAGGCATTCAATCGGCGTCATATGCAGCCATGAAGGTCGCGACAGCGGTGCCAGCGAACCAAGGATGCGGTCGCTGTCTCCCTGCGGCGATGCGAGCGGCGTCAGCAGGAGCTCGGTCTCCAGCCGTTCGCCGCCTGCCGTCAGACCACAGGCAGAGAGCGCGGCGAGCGAGCGTTCTGTCATTACCCGATCGGCGATCCGAGCCGCTTCGCCTGCTTCGCTGGCGGACCACAGCGCGCCAAACGGCTGCCCACGCAGTTCTCGACCGAAAAGAGCGCAGACATGGGTGCCGGCAAGCCGGAAACGGATGTCGCCCCCTGGCTGCCGTTCAAGGATGAAAAGGCTTGGCAGCAGCGCACAGATTTCTTGAGGTTCTATCTCGTCGCGGCGGGGGAGGTCCCGCTCCCCCCGCAATGTGTCCCAATATCGGAACAGCTCTATCGTTGTTTTGCTGCGCATGATTGCCCATTCATTCCGTCGATCCGGCTCCCACTGCTCCCAATTGGCACAGCGGCGCGGCTCCTTCGATTTCAGGAATCGCTGTGCGAATTTCGTGCCACGCCGATATTAAGGTTAACAATGGGTTTCGATTGCGCTCGGCGCCGCCTGCTGGCACTTAAATGTCATCACTTCACGAAGGTTTGCCTTCAGCACGCAATTGGAGCTCGGTATAAGGGCTCACCGGCCGTTCAGTTTTTACTGGACGGTCTTTTTTTGTTTGCTTATGCCTTCGCGCTATCCAGTGGCGGTGTCTCCGCGGAACCTGATCGCGAACGCGCAGCGGCGATGAAAGAGAGCAGGGCATGGAACGAGATCAGGCAGTGACACCGGCGGAGACGGATACCGAGAGCGACGCGGCGCGTGGCCGCGAACCTGCTTTCAATCTGCCGGCGGGACTAACTGGTATCCTCTTGTTTCTCATCGCCGTTCATGCGTTGAGAACCTACATCCTATCGGCGACGGCAGATCAAGAGCTGATCCTGAATTTCGCCTTCCTGCCTGTTCGTTACACCCTTCCGCTTTCGGAACAAGGACTCGTTTGGCTCTGGACGCCGGTCACCTATTCGTTTCTGCACGGCAGTTGGGACCATCTCATCTTCAACGTCTTTTGGATGGTCGCTTTCGGGGCGCCGGTCGTGCGGCGCATCGGGCTAGCGCGTCTGGCCGTGTTTTGGTGCCTTTCGGCTGCTGCCGCCGTCGCCTTGCATACGGTATTTCATTGGGGCGAGATTGTCGTCGTGGTCGGAGCCTCGGGGGTTGTTTCCGGTTTTATGGGGGCGGCCGCGCGGTTCGTCTTCTCGCCAAGCGGCCGCATCAGCCGCCAGTTCGCGCATCTCAACCGGCGACTTTCGCTAACCGAAACGCTTGCCAATCGCTCGGTTCTGGTCTTCACCGGCATCTGGTTCCTGACCAATTTTCTGGTCGGGCTCGGCATGTTTTCCGTTGGCGGCGCGGGAAGTGTTGCCTGGGAAGCGCATATCGGCGGTTTCCTCTTCGGCTTTCTCCTGTTCGGGTTCTTTGATCCTCGCGATCAAGGATAGGGACTCAGTATCCGTATCTGGCCCGGCAGGAACGAAACAAAGCGGGACGCCTTCCGCCCGCGCGCCGCGACTTATGAACAGGAAACGGAAAGTGACTGGCGGTTTATCGCTGATGCCTGCCCCTAACCTACGAAAAACAGTCACATTTATGATCTCGAATTGTTTCAAGGCGGATTCACAAATGTGATGCCTGACGGATCTTGGCAGCCGAGTGACAAGGCTTGATTTCACAAGGTCGCTGGAGCACCATTCCCTGCGGTCGCCTGCAGCAGTTTGAAGTGCTACAGCTCCAAAGCGTGTCTGGTAAAGGCGCGCGGCGCTGTGGAGGGCGAGCGCGTAAGACTGGGTGTCGGCCTGGTTTCGTGCGGGAGCGACGCGGGGGACCAATGGCAGACATCGGATAATTGGGCGGGTTCCTGCGGCAACTCTGTATAGATCTTTAATTGTGCAGAGGCTCGGGGTGTTACGGCGACCATCAAGCATCCGAAGTGACGCTCGGCGCTGCAAGCACAAGAGACGGCCAGAAACTCTTCCCGCCGGCTCGGCGTAGTGTAACGGGAGATGTGTGGATGTCAGTAAGAGCGATTCTCAGCGAAAAGGGCCACAACGTCGTGACTGTCACGCCGGATGTGACAGTGCATCAGGCCGCGACCTTGCTACACGACAATCGTATCGGAGCGGTCGTCGTCGTCGATCCGGACGATCATATCGTCGGCATTCTGACGGAGCGTGATGTCGTGGCTTCGATCGCCAAATACGGCGCCACGTGTCTCGACAGGCCGGTTTCTTCCGTCATGTGGCAGAACGTCTATTGCTGCCGCGAGGAAATGTCCATTGCTACGCTGATGGAAATGATGAGCAAGCTGCGTGCACGCCACTTGCCGGTGGAAAGGGAAGGCCGTCTGTCTGGCATCGTTTCCATAGGTGACGTGGTGAAGCACCATATTCGCGCAATGGAGCACGAGGCCGAACAGATCAAAGCTTATATCGCAGGCTAACGGGGGAGGGCGGTGCGATACCGCCCTTCACGCCTTCAGTGTAATTTTTCAGGCCCTCTTGGCCCCCGTTCCTTAATCATCTGAAACACTGCGCAGCGATCAAGATACAAGCCTGCGCGCGGGCGTTAGCGTACCAGTACTTCCTGCATGCGTCGGATTTCCGCGAGCTTCGCCTTCGCTTCGTGATAGCCACGGTCGATCGCCTCGCCGGCGCGATGAAATTCCGAGAGACCTATGTCGTTGAGCTTTGGATGGAGAGCGAGATCCGGTGGATCGCCGGCGAGCCGGGCGCGCGAAATGCGATCCTGGATAATGTTGAACGCCTGCACCATGACGCTGGTCATGCCGAGGCGCGCTGAGTAATGCGTACCGTCCTTGATCGGCGCATCCACGGCTTCCATCCCGGCATTGTGCTTGACGACAGCGGAGCGTCCATAGAGATCGTAGTTGAGGTTGACCGCGACGACGAGTTGCTGCTCGTAAGCGCGACAAACCGAAACCGGAACCGGGTTGACCAAAGCGCCATCGACGAGGACCCGGCCGTTGGCGCTGATCGGCTCGAAAATGCCGGGGAGCGCATAGGACGCGCGGATGGCGGTTATAAGCGAGCCCTTCTCGATCCAAACCTCATGGCCGCTGTGAACTTCGGTGGCGACAGCAATGAAGGGGCGATCGAGTTCCTCGATATTGAGCCCCTTCAGGTGCTCCTGCATGCGTTTGGTCAGTCGCAGGCCGCCGAACAGACCACCGCCGCCGATCGCAAAATCGAGCAGGCCGGCAATGCGCCGCACGGTGAGAGAGCGGGCGAAGGCCTCCAATTCGTCCAGTTTGCCGGCGAGATAGCAGCCGCCCACGAGGGCGCCGATCGACGTGCCGGCAATCATGCCCACTTCGATTCCTTCTTCGTCGAGCGCCCGCAGCACGCCGATATGCGCCCAGCCGCGTGCTGCGCCACCGCCCAAGGCTATGGCGATCTTCGGTTTCGGGGCTTCGGGGGCTGGTGCCGGAGGAGCAGTGGTAAGCGAGGATCCGTCCGGGGCGGGCAGATCGGTAATCTGGTTGCTACGCGTGAATGTCCAGTTCAACATCCGGCACCTCCAACATCGCCGAATAGACTACCAAGTGCGCGCGTCCGGTGGGAGGCCCCTGCCAAGCCGGCGATGGTGCCGTCTTGTTCGAATTCATTGCTGAAAGACTGGCACCCAAATTGAGATATACCACCGTTCCCGTCATCAATTTTGGCGGGAGCGATAAACATTAGATACAGCCTGCAACACTTTTCGCTTCGCCGCAGTTTCGACGGTAACCATCTTCATGAATAATGATTAGGCGCTCGTTTGGTTGCTAAAAAATAAATATAGCACGCGGGTGAACCAAGAAAACGCAGATACTTAATTTTTGCTGTAAACCGTCGCCGGATCAAAATGCCGGTGGTTGTCCGTGATCGTCACCGTGGCCTTGCCCTCTTCGACGCCAACCTTGCGGTAGAAGCAAGAGCGGCGGCCCGTGTGGCATGTGGCATCGTGGCCGGCCACCGACACTTTGAGCCAGACGGCATCCTGATCGCAATCGGTTCGTATTTCCTGGACGGTTTGCAGGTTGCCCGAACTCTCGCCTTTCTTCCACAGCCCCTTGCGCGAGCGGCTGTAGTAGTGGGCAACGCCGGTTTCAATCGTAAGCGCGAGCGCCTCGGCATTCATATAGGCGACCATCAGCAACTCGCCGTCACGGGCATCGGTGACGACGGCGGTTATGAGGCCTTTCTCATCGAAGCGGGGAGTAAAGGCCGGCCCGGTCTCCAGCACGGCCTTGTTTTCCGAAGGGGCGTCGAAGGTGAGCGCCATGATTTAAGCTCCTTGGCTGGAGCTTACTTGAAGCCCCGCAGCATGGTCATGAAACGAGCCTGTTCGGCCGGATCGGTTTGGAAACTACCGGTAAATGTCGTCGTCAGCGTTGTCGAGCCCTGCTTCTGAACGCCGCGCATAGCCATGCACATATGCTCTGCCTCGATCATGACGGCAACGCCACGCGGTGCGAGCGTTTCGTCGATGGCCTTGGCGATTTGTGCAGTCATCGTCTCCTGCGTCTGCAGCCGGCGGGCATAGATGTCAACGACGCGGGCGATCTTGGAAAGGCCGAGCACACGCCCATTCGGCATATAGGCGACATGCGCCTTGCCGATGATCGGCACCATGTGATGCTCGCAGTGGGAGAAGAATGGAATGTCCTTCACCAACACCATATCGTCGTAACCGGCGACTTCCTCAAAGGTCCGTCCGAGCACATCTTCGGCTGCGAGCTCGTAGCCGCCGAACAGTTCCTTGTATGCCTTGACGACACGCGCCGGCGTGTCTTTAAGGCCCTCGCGTTCCGGATCGTCGCCCGCCCACCTGAGCAGCACGCGAACGGCTTCCTCGGCCTCCTTCTGGGTCGGGCGGCCGCTCGCATCGTCGAGCAAAGGAAAATTCTTCACTATGGCGTCCATAATGGCCCCTTTAAGCAATACGGGATTGCTGACGTTTTATCTTTCGGACAACTCGCCACTGGCCATTCGCCTAACCCTGCAGGCTTGGGTTCCGTTGGCGGGCTCCGGGGCTTTCGGGTCCTGGCTTAGCAGTGCACTGGACCGTCCGGCACGGTTTCCCAAACAACAGGCGACTTGATGCTCCCTTGCGGAACTGTCGCCCCAACACGACATAGCATATAGTATGGTGCCACATGGATGAAAGAGGCCGAATGTGCAGTGCGGTGCTTTTTTACTGTGTACCGGAGAAAATCATGCGCCAATTACCCAAAACCGCGAAAAATGAGCCGGATCGCGTCAAATGATGGATGACATCTACAACAACAGAATTCTCGAGTTCGCTGGCAACATCCCTCGCATCGGGATGTTGGCGAACGCTGACGCCGAAGCGGCGGCACATTCGAAGCTGTGCGGCTCGAAAGTAAGGATCTGGCTAAAGATGGAGGGCGACGTCGTGACCGACTTTGCCCATGACGTCAAGGCTTGCGCCCTTGGGCAGGCTTCGTCGTCGATCATGGCCCGCCATGTCGTCGGCGCGAACGCCGGTGAAATCCGAAGAGCCCGAGAGGAGATGCTGGCCATGTTGAAGGCGGATGGCGAAGGCCCGTCCGGCCGCTTCGAGGACATGCGTTTCCTGAGACCCGTTCGGGACTACAAGGCGCGACATGCCTCGACCATGCTCACCTTCGATGCGGTGGTCGACGCCATTGGCCAGATCGAAGCAAGGCGGCTCGCAGCCGCAGTCTGAGCAATGTGCGCTGAGTCTCACCACGATCATGCTGTCCGGCCGGCGGTTCGCACGAAGGGACGGAACTGGTCCGGGCCGTTTCGCAAGACGCCGGGGCGGCTCTTCGGCATCGCTCTTGTTCGTGCGTATCAGCTGACGCTGTCGAGCTACATCGGCAACTCCTGCCGGCATCTGCCGACCTGCTCTGAATATGGGTTCGAGGCGATTGCCCGCCACGGCCTCTGGGCCGGGGGCTGGATGACGCTCTTTCGCGTGGCGCGATGCGGTCCTGGCGGAACCCATGGATTCGATCCTGTGCCGGAAGAGCTGAGATCACGCCAGACCTGGTATGCGCCATGGCGCTATTGGCACTAGACGAAAGGAGGCTCGGCAGCCGTGACGATACCAATGGAATACCGGCAGGCTTCTGCCGATTTCGACCGGTTTATTCTGGATGTGCGCGAGATCGCCGGTCTTCAGACCACCAATCAGGCCTATACCATGGTGCAGGCGGTCTTGCAGACTTTCCGCCGCCGCCTCGATGTTCCCGACGCGCTGCTTTTCGCAAATGTCTTGCCGCCGGTGCTTCGGGCGATCTTTGTCGCCGACTGGGATCTGGAGGAACCGCAGATGCCCTTCGCCGGTCGCTTTGCCATGACACGCGAGGTGCAATCGCTTCGCCCCGATCACAATCTTTCGCCGGATACCGCAATCGCTGATGTTGCGGCGGCGTTGCGTCGGAACGTTGACGAAGCGACGCTGGATCGCGTGCTGGCCCGGCTGCCCGCAGGTGCGACCGATTTCTGGCGGGCGTAGCGGGGCGGCGGCAGGATGAAGAGCTATGTGGCCGTGCTCTATAGCATTATCCTTAGGGACAAGCGGCGTGTCGTCATGACTGACCTGCGGGCCATGGCGGAGCGGCTCGGCTATCATGCACCACGCACCCTTGTCGCCACGGGCAATATTGTTTTCGACGCGCCCGAGCAGCCCATTGCCGACATCGAGGCCGAGATGGAATCGACGTTTGCCGTGACGTTTGGCCGCCACGTCGACATTATCGCGCGGGCTGGCGAGGATTGGCGGAAGCTCGCCGCTGGTAACCCGTTTCCCGCCGAAAGCGAGGCAGATCCGACGCGGGTTCATGTTCGGGTGATGCGCTC
This sequence comes from Ensifer sp. IC4062, assembly GCF_020193575.1. GTDB lineage: Bacteria > Pseudomonadota > Alphaproteobacteria > Rhizobiales > Rhizobiaceae > Sinorhizobium. The sequence continues at coordinate 87,360 of NZ_JADYVD010000015.1, read as the reverse complement.
ACCACTCCACTCCGACGTGCTCGAAATGTTCCGCGGCCATTGTTCGCGGGGTGAGCGGATGGAAATCGTCGGTGGTGACCTCTGGGTGGATTTTGGCGGAAAGGCCAGCGAATCGAAGCTGCTTGGCGTCCTGACCACCAAGCGGCTGGGCATCGGTACGTTCCGCAACTGGAACACGGTGCGCGTTCTGCGCGACATGCTGCCCGACTGAATGGGCCGCTCCTTTACTCGACCGTCAAAAACATTTATCAGGCGCGCGTCAATAATCGGCGGCTGCAGCCATGCAGAAGTCGGCAACCATACCACCCGCATTCGTTGGCGGGACTGGATAGGAGATCATAATGTCGCATACCGTTTCCCTTACATTTCCTGATGGCTCCGTGCGCGAATTCGCTGCCAGCACGACCGGTCGCGATGTGGCTGAGTCGATTTCGAAGTCGCTCGCCAAGAAGGCTGTCGCGATCGCGCTCGATGGCGAGCTGCGCGATCTTTCGGACACCGTGACCGATGGCCGAATCGAGATAGTCACGCGCGAAGACAAGCGCTCGCTCGAGCTGATCCGTCACGACGCCGCCCACGTCATGGCCGAGGCGGTACAGGAACTGTGGCCGGGAACGCAGGTGACCATCGGTCCTGTCATCGATAACGGCTTCTATTACGACTTCGCCAAGAACGAACCCTTCACGCCCGACGACCTGCCTGTCATCGAGAAGAAGATGAAGGAAATCATCGCGCGCAATAAACCCTTCACCAAGGAGATCTGGTCGCGCGAGAAGGCGAAGGAGGTTTTTGCCGCCAAGGGCGAGAATTACAAGGTCGAACTCGTTGACGCGATTCCCGAAGGTCAGGACCTGAAGATCTACTACCAGGGTGACTGGTTCGATCTCTGCCGCGGACCGCACATGGCCTCGACGGGCCAGATCGGCACGGCCTTCAAGCTGATGAAGGTCGCCGGCGCCTATTGGCGCGGCGACAGCAACAATCCGATGCTGACGCGCATCTACGGCACGGCATGGCAGACGCAGGAAGAGCTCGATCAATATCTGCACGTGCTTGCCGAAGCCGAAAAGCGCGACCATCGCCGCCTCGGCCGCGAAATGGATCTCTTCCATTTCCAGGAGGAGGGCCCTGGCGTCGTCTTCTGGCACGGCAAGGGCTGGCGCATGTTCCAGACGCTGGTCGCCTATATGCGTCGGCGGCTGGGCAACACCTATCAGGAAGTCAACGCGCCACAGGTGCTGGACAAATCGCTCTGGGAAACCTCGGGCCACTGGGGCTGGTATCGCGATAATATGTTCAAGGTGACCGTTGCCGGCGACGAGACGGACGACGACCGCGTCTTTGCCTTGAAGCCAATGAATTGCCCGGGGCACATCCAGATCTTCAAGCATGGCCTGAAGTCCTACCGCGAATTGCCGGTCCGGCTCGCCGAGTTCGGAAACGTCCACCGTTACGAGCCGTCGGGCGCGCTTCACGGTCTGATGCGCGTGCGCGGCTTCACGCAGGATGACGCGCATGTCTTCTGCACGGACGAGCAGATGGCGGCCGAATGCCTGCGTATCAACGACCTCATCCTGTCGGTCTACGAGGACTTTGGCTTCAAGGAAATTGTCGTCAAGCTGTCGACGCGGCCGGACAAGCGCGTCGGGTCCGATGCCCTTTGGGATCGTGCCGAGTCTGTGATGACGGACGTCTTGAAGACGATCGAGGCGCAGTCCGAAGGGCGCATCAAGACCGGCATCCTGCCAGGTGAGGGGGCGTTCTACGGTCCGAAGTTCGAATACACGCTGAAGGACGCAATCGGCCGTGAATGGCAGTGCGGAACGACCCAGGTCGACTTCAACCTGCCGGAGCGGTTCGGTGCCTTCTACATCGACAAGGATTCGGAAAAGCGCCAGCCAGTTATGATTCATCGGGCCATTTGCGGCTCGATGGAGCGTTTCCTCGGCATCCTGATCGAAAACTTTGCCGGTCACATGCCGCTCTGGATCTCGCCGTTACAGGTGGTGGTGGCGACGATCACGTCCGAGGCTGACGACTACGGCCGCGAGGTGGCAGCGCTTCTGCGTGAGGCGGGACTTACCGTGGAAACGGACTTCCGCAACGAGAAGATCAACTACAAGGTCCGTGAGCACTCGGTGACGAAGGTGCCCGTGATCGTCGTCTGCGGCAAGCGCGAGGCGGAGGAGCGTTCAGTCAACATCCGTCGCCTCGGCTCGCAGGCGCAGACCGCGATGTCGCTCGACGAAGCCATCGTTTCGCTCTCGGCGGAAGCGATGGCGCCGGACCTCCAGCGCAAGGCGGAAAAGAAAGCCCGGGGCTGACGCCCCGGGATCTTCGTCCTGTCAGAAAACTGTATTGTTCCGGGACTATTCCGGCTAGAAGCGCCGCCCAGCATGGGCGGGCAAGGGATGAAGCCGGCGTCCGTGCTGTTCAAAGAATTGTCCTATGCGAATGAGAATGATCCGCGCCTGAGGCGCTGGTTCATTCGCTCCGTCGAGGGCCTGTCCGGTCGCAACCGCTACGCCGGCAAGAGCGATCGTGTCTTCGGCGACATGCTGCAGTTGATCGACGTGCGCATGCGAGTCCAGGGCGAATGACCGCCGCGCCACGTGCCGGACACGCCGCTCGTCGTCGTCGCCAATCATCCTTTCGGCATCGGCGATGGTATTGCCGTTCTTTCTCTTGCGGAACAACTCGGGCGCCCGTTCCGGGTGTTGATCCACAACCAACTCCTCAAGGTTCCTGAGATGGCACCTTATTCACTCCCTGTATCGTTCGAGGAGACCAAGGAGTCGCTGGCGCTCAACATGGCGACCCGGCACGAGGCGGTGCGGCTGTTGAAGGAGGGGGTCACCATCGTTGTTTTTCCCGCCGGCGGCGTTGCGACGGCAAAGAGGGGGGTTCGGCAAAGCCGAGGATCTGCCGTGGAAGATGTTTCCGGCGAGATTGATTCAGGCTGCCCGTGCGAGCGTCATTCCGATCTACTTCGAGGGGCAGAACGGGCGGCTCTTTCATCTCGCCAGCAAGGTTTCGCTGACACTGAGGATTTCATTGCTGATCCGCGAATTCCGACGGCTGTCGGGTACAACGATTGACGCTCGTGTCGGCCGTGTCCTTGCCTGGGAAGAATTGTGCGCCTATGGCGATCGCAAAGACTTGCTCGCCCGGATCTATAATGCCGTCTTCTCAATGGCGCCGCCGCGTCGCCGTCTCCTGCAGCGCGCCGGTTGACGTAGCGTCAGCAGATCCCGCTAGGAACAAGCAGGGCGACCCTTCGCGTCAGTCTTGCGCTTCCGCGGTCGTATTGGCCGCGTCGTTCCCGTTCAGCAGCACTTCCACATCGGTGTTGACGCCGGCCTTCACGGTGAAATCGCGCTGATAGATCTTGTCCTTGTTGCGTGCCACGGCGGTGTAGCCGCCCTCGGCGAGAACGAGCGTCGGAAATGCACCGACGCTTTCGCTGACGACGTCGCCTGAGGAGGTGAGAATCGACCAGGCCGTATCGGCGATCGCTTCGCCGCCCGCCTCGGAGACGAGCTTTAACGTCAGTTTTGCCGCGCGGTGCTGGATCGTTGCCTCGGTCAATTTGCCGGCTTCCACCTGAATGTCGGCGCGGATCACGGCATTGACCGAGCCATAATCAGAGACGACGTGATAGGTTCCGGCATTGAGCCGGATGACGGTGTTGGGCTTGACGTCGGCGACGATGAGAGCCCGCTCTCCGTCTTCCTTCACGTCGGAGGAAAAGATTGAAAAACTGAGTTCGTTCGGCGGGATGCGGACGTCGCTGCCGGAAACGGCATTGAGCGTGACGCCGCCGGCGTCGAGCACCAGCACCTGCTTGTCGAGCGTGCCTTGTTCGGGAACGCGGATCTTCCGCGTAGCGCCGGCCCGGCCGAACGCGACATTGACGAAGTATTCGCCGGGTACGAGAGTGAAAGCGGTCGAGCCGCCTTCGGAGGTCGCGAGCAGCGGCAGCTTTCCGTCGCTGCCGGGAATCGGGCTGAACACCCGCCACGTCAGGCCCGATTCAACCGGTTGCCCTTTCGCCGTCAGCAACGCCTCAAGCTTCACGTCCTTGATTTCACCGCCCTGGGTCGGGTCGGAAATCAGCGGGTTGAAACTTGTGAGCTTCGGCATTTTGCGGGTGCCGGTAATCGACGGGAAGCTCTTGAAGGCATCGGTCGGATCTTCTGCGAGCGCATGTCCGGCACCAGCACTGATGAGCATGATCGCCACGACGGTACTCGGAAAAATACGATGACGGACGCGCATGAGAACAGTTGACTTCCTGACTGGGTGACTCCACTTGAGACGCCGGTATGGCATTTTCGTGGCTGTCGGTCCGGCGGCAAATTAGTGGAAATCAGGCAATATGAAAACCGAAATAAAACTTGTCGATTACCTCGCGTCGCGCAGGTCCATTCCCGCCTTCCAGATGGGCCCTCCCGGCCCGACCAAGGCGGAGGTCGAGGAGATGCTGAAACTCGCTTCCCGCGTGCCGGACCACGGCAAGCTCGCACCCTGGCGTTTCATCGTGTACCGCGGTGAGGAGAGGGCGCGTATCAGCGCCGAGCTGAAGAAGATGGCGCTCGCCGCCAGGCCGGATCTTCCGGAGGACCTGATCAAGGTGGAAGAGACACGGTTGACGCGCGCTCCGGTCGTCGTCGCCGTGGTCAGCAAGGCCGCACCACACTTCAAGATCCCCGAATGGGAGCAGGTCATGTCGGCTGGCGCTGTGTGCCTCAACCTGCTGATGGCCGCGAATGCACTCGGTTATGCCTCCAACTGGCTCACCGAGTGGTTCGCCTTTGACGAGAGGGCCTATTCTTTGCTGGGTGTCGAGCCGGGCGAAAGGGTCGCCGGGTTCATTCATATCGGCACGGCCATGGTGCCGCCGACCGAACGGCCCCGGCCGGAACTCGCCGATATCGTTACCTGGGTCGGAGAAGAAGGCTGATGTTCTACGACACGGCCGCGAACCGGCATGGCTTGCCCCACGATCCCTTTAAGGCAATCGTGTCCCCGCGGCCGATCGGCTGGATCGGCACACGGGCCGTGGACGGCTCGCAGAACCTCGCGCCATATTCCTTCTTCAACGCGATCAGCGATCGCCCGAAGCTCGTGATGTTCTCCTCGAGTAGCTACAAGGATTCCGTGCGCAACATCGAGGAGACCGGCGAATTCACAGCGAGCTTTGCCAGCCGCAACCTCAGTGCCGCCGTCAATCTGACTTCGGTTGCCGCACCACGCGGCGAAAGTGAGTTCGAAATCGCAGGTCTGACGCCGCTCGACGGCATGCTCGTCAAGGCGCCCTTCGTCGGTGAGGCTTTCGCGGCACTCGAATGCCGGATGACGGAAATATTCCGACCCAAGGGCCTCGACGGCGTGACCTCCGAAAACTACGTCGTCTTCGGCGAGGTCGTGGGCATTCATATCCGTGAAGAAGCGATACGCGATGGCCGGTTTGATCCGACGATTGTCCGGCCGCTCGCTCGGCTTGGCTACATGGATTACTGCGACGGCGCCGACGTCTTCGAAATGGTGCGCCCCAAGCGGTGAACCACATCGCTGTCTGCGCAGTTGCCGCTCTATCGGCCGTCACCGTCAGAGTTCCGAGAAGACAGCGAGGCCGTATCGAGTAGAGCGACCTGCTGCGGCGACTGTGCGACCACGGCCGAAAAGCCGTTCCTCGCACTCATCGCGCAATACCGCCTGACGGCGGCCTCATCATTGGCGTCCGCCGGCAGCATGTCAAAGGCTGCAATGCCGGCCTCGCGCGCCCTGAGCACGGCAGCAGCGCGGCCGGCGACAATCACCGATGCCGCGCCCGTTTGGTCGGCGTGCAGCGCGCAACCGGCGGATGCGGCAAGCGCTGGCGCGCTGAAGATGAGTGCCTTGAGGCGTGGCGACATTCCTTTCAGCGAATGAGGCGACAACACGCTTTCCGGCGTCGTCGCATATTCCGCCAGAATTGCTACGCTCCCCGCTGCGCTGCCGCCGATCGCTTCGGCAACCCTCAACAGCACATCTAGCTTCTGGATATCGGATGGCCCGCGACATTCGGTAAGGATGATGCCGTCGATGCCCGACGCGAGGACCCTGTTGAGATCCGCCTCGGTAATGTTCTCGACCGGTCCGATCCGAACGAAGCAACGCGTGGTGGTTATTTCTGACGCTATATCCCGCTCGTCGTTGGCGCCGGTTGGGTCGAAGACGATGGCTTGAACTGCACTGAGGATATCCGCCTCAGGGAGCGGTGCGGATGCCGGCAGAAAGAGGAGCGGTTTCATGGTTTGCTTGCGGTTAACAGACATGGTGAACCAATCTTAAACCTTTGACCGCTAGGCTTCGAACATTGGGGCTGTTCGGTGTCTAGTGGGGCATAGGTGATCATACAAGCATTTCTTCGCTGGGCGGAAACGGCGAGAACGAACGATCGCGCCCGCGCAGCAAGTGCGCTGGGACGCGCCTATATCGAAGCCGAGACGAACGGAATTGACCGGCGCGCTGCTGAAATGGCGATGACCTTTCTCCTCGACGATCCCTCGCCGAAGGTACGGCGCTCTTTGGTGGAGGCACTTGCCGACTGTTCCACGGTTCCCCGTGCCATCATCGTGGCGCTCGCGGAGGACCAGCCCGAGATTGCCTATGTCGCCATTTCCCGCTCGCCGGTACTGACCGATGAAGACCTCGTTGATTTAGCAGCGCGGGGAACGGCCGAGACGCGCGGCATGATCGCGGCGCGAAGCGTCGTTTCCCGCTCCGTAGCGGCGGCCATCGCGGAAATCGGCGGCGAGGAGGAGGTGCTGATCCTGCTTGAGAACGAAGGCGCAATGCTGACGCGTCGGTCGCTGAAGAGGATTGCTATTCGTCTTGGCCATGCGGCGGCCGTGCGCAATCGGTTGCTGGCACGGGCCGACCTGCCGAGCGAAGCCCGCCACGCGCTTGTCGAGAAGGTTGGCGCCGCGCTCACGCTTTGCGGCCTCGTGCAAGCCGCGATCGGCGAAGGGCGGGTGCAGCGCGTCGCCCGAGAGGCCTGCGACACGGCCGCCCTCGTTATCATCGAAGCGGCCTCCCAAAAGGAGTTGCCGGAACTCGCCGCGCATCTGCGCGAGGCAGGTCGTTTGACGCCCGCCTTCCTCCTCCACGCGCTCTGCAGTGGCAGGACGGAATTCTTCTCCGCTGCTATCGTTGATCTTTCAGGCGTCGCGGAAAAGCGCGTACGGGCGATCCTATCCGGTGGTCGCGTCCATCCGATCCGCGCGCTGTTCGAAAGTGCCGGGCTTGGTCGGGACGTGAGCGAAGCCTTCGCGGAAGCCGTGCTTCTCTGGCGAAAGGACTTGGGCGCAGCCGCGGATGGCACACCGCAATCGGTGGCGGTTGCTCTGCTTTCCTTCATTCGCCGCCAGCCCAAGCCTTCCGCAACCTTGAATGCGATGGCCGAGCTCGTGGAACGGCTCGCCTTCGCCGAACAGCGGCAAACGGCTCGCCATTACGCGCTGTTGTCTGGCGCAAGCGCCGCTTGAGCAACTAGGGCGGGGGCTGAAAAGATCAGTCGCTGAAACGGCGTGCGACCCAGGAATAACCATCCTCGATGTAGTGGACAGGCGCACTGACGATGGCCTTCAGCTTCTCTCGATCCGGCACCGCACCGCTGAGCAACGCCAAGGCGCGCTTCGGCATACCTGGTTTCGCCTCGTTCGGCTGTGGTTGCGCTGGTGTTTGCGGCGGCAACGTGGGCATCGGCTGCGGGGCGGCCCTGTCGGGTTGGGGTACGGTGGATGCCATCATATCCGGTCCCGAAGTCTCGCATACGGCAACGACCACCGGATAGTTGTTGTTGGAAAACTTGGGCAGTTCCTGCTGGGATTCCGTGTCGCAATGGGCAATCGACTGCCAGCTGCCATTGACGGTCGAGATGTAGTGGCACTGGCTGACATTGTCGTCGCAGCCGAGAATGGTCATGACGATGAATGCGGCTTTCATGGTTTCTCCGGTGTTTGACCAGCCTGCGGCTGCACAGCCTGCCCGTTGTTATGACTGACCGATTCTTTCCGGAGTAGGGCAAAGTTGTTACACCGGCGAAAAAATTGTTTCCGCTTGTTACCGGCTTTGAGACCTCCGATCCGCAATCTTGCGCCATTTGTCGTATGGACAGTTCGGAATGCGGCGCTATCCATTGCCGCGCTAGACTCTGTCGAGGATTTGAAATTGACCGCTGTCACCATTGCCGAGGAAAGCCCCCGCCAGCCGGCAGTCGTCCGTCTGCTCGAACTGTCCGATGCTTACGCTGCATCGCTTTATCCTGCCGAAAGCAATCACCTTGTCGATCTCTCCACGTTGGAAAAACCGGCGGTTTCCTTTTTTGTTGCGCGGCGCGATGGTGAAATCGTCGGCTGCTGCGCGCTCGTGGAAGCAGGCGACGGCACGGCTGAAATCAAGCGGATGTTCGTCGATCCCGAAGCGCGGGGCCTTAAGATCGGCAAACTTCTACTTGCGGCCCTGGAGGCCAAGGCCGAGAGGCTCGGCCTTGTAACGATCCGGCTGGAGACCGGTATCTATCAGCCGGAGGCGATCGGCCTCTACAAGGCGCGCGGTTACGTGGAACGTCCGCCGTTCGGAAGCTATCTGCCCGATCCCTTAAGCCTGTTCATGGAAAAGCCGGTCCGGCAGGTCGCCTGAGCGCCAACCGCAATCAGATGTCGAGGTTGTCGGCGAAAACGGCACGTTCCTGGATGAAGCGGAAGCGGGCGTCGGCCTTGGTTCCCATCAGATTGTCGACGGCCTCGCGCGTGCCCTCGAAATCCACGTCGTCGATCTCGACCTTGAGCAACGTCCGGTTTGCGGGGTCCATGGTCGTTTCCTTGAGCTGGCCCGGCAACATCTCGCCGAGTCCCTTGAACCGTCCGACTTCGACTTTGCCGCGACCGTTGAACTCGGTGCGCATCAACTCTTCGCGGTGCGCGTCGTCGCGCGCGTAGAGCGTCTTCGAGCCCTGGCTCAGGCGATAGAGCGGCGGGACCGCGAGGTAGAGGTGACCGCCGCGGATCAGTTCCGGCATCTCCTGATAAAAGAAAGTGATGAGCAACGACGCGATATGCGCGCCGTCGACATCGGCGTCGGTCATGATGATGACGCGCTCATAGCGCAGATCCTCATCCCGGTATTTCGATCGCGTGCCGCAGCCGAGGGCCTGGATCAGATCGGCGATCTGCTGGTTGGCGCTGAGCTTTTCGCGCCCGGCGCTGGCGACGTTCAGGATCTTGCCGCGTAGCGGCAGGATGGCTTGGTTCGCGCGATTGCGCGCCTGCTTCGCCGATCCGCCTGCCGAATCACCCTCGACGATGAAGAGTTCCGCACCTTCCGCCGTGTTCTGCGAGCAGTCGGCGAGCTTGCCCGGCAGCCGCAACTTGCGCACCGCTGTCTTGCGGTTGACTTCCTTTTCCTTCCGCCGGCGAACACGTTCCTCGGCGCGCTCGATCACCCAGTCGAGAAGCTTCGCGGCTTCCGCCGGATTGTCGGCGAGGTAGTGATCGAAAGGATCGCGCAGGGCGTTTTCGACGATGCGCTGTGCTTCGACGGTCGCCAGCTTGTCCTTGGTCTGACCGACGAACTCCGGCTCGCGGATGAAGACCGAGAGCATGCCGGCCGCTGAGATCATCACGTCGTCCGTGGTGATGATCGCCGCACGCTTGTTCTGCGTCAGCTCCGCATAGTTCTTGAGCCCCTTCGTGAGCGCGATGCGGAAGCCCGCCTCATGCGTTCCGCCTTCCGGGGTCGGGATCGTGTTGCAGTAGGAGTGGATCTGCTGGTCACCGCCATACCAGGTGACCGCCCACTCCAGCGAACCGTGGCCGCCGGATTTTTCCGATTTGCCGGCAAAGATCTCGCGCGTGACGGTGAACTCCTTGCCGAGCGTCGCGGCGAGATAGTCTTTCAGGCCGCCCGGGAAATGGAAGACAGCCTTGTCCGGGATCTCCGAACCTTCCGGCAACAGCGACGGATCGCAGGACCAACGGATTTCGACGCCGCCGAAGAGATAAGCCTTGGAGCGGGCCATGCGGAAAAGACGCGCCGGCTCAAAATGTGCGTGCGGCCCGAAGATCTGCGGATCCGGATGGAAGCGTACTTTCGTGCCGCGACGGTTGTGAACGTCGCCAAGGTCCTCGAGGCCCCCCTGAGGAATTCCGCGCGAGAAGCGCTGGCGGTAGAGCTTGCGGTTGCGTGCGACTTCGACCTCAAGCGAGTCCGACAGCGCGTTGACGACCGAGACACCGACGCCATGCAGACCGCCGGAGGTTTCGTAGGCCTTGCCGTCGAACTTGCCGCCGGCGTGCAGCACCGTCATCACCACTTCGAGCGTTGACTTGTTCGGGAACTTGGGATGGTTTTCGACCGGTATGCCGCGGCCATTGTCGGTGACCGTCAGGAAACCTTCGGCATCGAGGTTGACCTCGATGAAATTCGCGTGTCCCGCTACCGCTTCGTCCATCGAGTTGTCGATGACTTCGGCGAAGAGATGATGCAGCGCCTTCTCATCCGTACCGCCGATATACATGCCGGGACGACGCCGCACGGGCTCGAGGCCCTCCAGCACCTCGATCGCCGAGGCGTCGTAGTCGCTGCCATCGCTGCTTCTCGGTGCAGGGCGCGGTGCTTCGGCGCCGGTCGGTGGCGCAGGCTTGCGCGAAGGCGCGTTGGCTTCCGCCGGCTTCGGCTTCGGGGGCATTGCGGAAAAGAGGTCGCTGCTGTCGTCCATGGGGTCGTTCAGATCATTCCTATCGTCTGGTGTCGCGAAGGCCCATACCAAGAGCTGGACGCTGCCGCCATCTTTGTGTCGCGCGAATCACCCGAATTTTGCCAGACTCTTGCGCCAGGCGCGAACAAAAGGCGAATTCCGGTATCGTGTACAGGCAGAATACCGTAAGAGCGTGGGCAATCTGCTTCAGTGTTGCTTTGCGGAAATGGCGATGGCAAGGCATCTACCGAACGAGGGAGGCCGTCGGCTGACTATGTCCACAACTGTTTTTTCCGTCCGCCGCTTGATGGTCGCGCTTCTTTTTCCAAGCTTTCTCGTTGTCGGCTTCGCTGCCGAGGCCGCTGCGTTGAAGCCATACAAGGACGACCTGTTCGCCTATGGCAACGTGCTTGAAGAAGCCGATGACGGTGATTTCCGCGTCATTGACTACAAGGAGCTGCGTGATATCAACGAGCGCGACCAGATCCCGGAACGGCGCGTGAAGCGCGCGTATGTGTCCCTCGGCGTCAAGAGCGCACAGGTTAACGAGACGGTCGACCTTGGTGGACGCCCGCTCGATGTCATGCGCGTTGGGCCCGATCGCGGCGCCGCATTCACGGTGATCTTCATCCATGGCCGCGGTGGCGACCGGCGTCTTGGGGCCAACGATTTTTCCTTCGGCGGCAACTTCAATCGCCTCAAGAATCTCGCCGCCGCCAATGGCGGCACTTATTATGCGCCCAGCGTGCGGTCATTCGATGCGGAAGGTGTCGCCGACATCACGGCTCTCATCCGGTTCGCCGCCGAGCGCTCTGGCGGCCGGCCGGTAGTGCTCGCCTGCGCCTCGATGGGGAGCTTCATCTGCTGGGGCGTCGCGCGCGAACAGTCAGCGGTGCGGGCGCTCGGAGGCATGATGATCATGGGAGGTCCCGCAGATCCGAATTTTGCAAGAAGTGCCGCCTATAAGGCAAGGCTGCCGATGTTCTTCAGCCATGGCAGCCGTGACAGCGTCTATCGTGCCGACGATCAGGTGGGGCTCTATCGTTCGCTCAAGGCCAAGGATTATCCGACACGCTTCGTGTTATTCGAGACCGGGTCGCACGGCACGCCCGTTCGCATGACCGACTGGCGCGATGCGCTGAACTGGATCGCCAGCCGATAGAATGGACCCGCGATGAAGATGGATGAGTTGGGCCGTTCCAACCAGATCGAGCGTCGGTCGCGACGGATCGTGTCGCCGGACGATTATGAGGATCGGATCGGCACGATCGAACCGATGGCATACCTGCCTTTGGGCAATGGTCTGAGTTTCGGCGACTGCCGCTGCAATGATCGTGGCACTCTCATTGACGGTTCGAGACACAACCGCATTCTGGCCTTTGATCCGGGAACGGGCCGGATCTCGTGCGAGGGCGGAGTCACCCTCCACGACATCCTTCTGCGAGCGATCCCGCACCGCTTCTTTCTGCCGGTCACACCGGGCACTGCTTTCGCGACCGTCGGCGGTGCCGTCGCCACTGACGTCCACGGCAAGAACCAACACGCTCGCGGCGCCTTCGGCAATCATGTCGAGCGCCTTACGCTCTTGCGTTCCACCGGCGAGCGGCTGGTTTGCTCCGCCGAGGAGAACGCCGACCTCTTTGCCGCGACGATCGGCGGCATGGGGCTGACGGGCCTGATCCTCACGGTCGATCTTCAACTAATGAAGGTGCCGTCGCCGCAAATCCAGCGGCATGTGATCCGCTTTGATAATCTCGACGAATATTTCGCACGCGTCGAGCGCGTCGATGAAGAGCATGAATACTCGGTTGCCTGGATTGACCAGCTCGCGACTGGGCGCCGGATGGGAAGAGGCGTGTTTCTCGCCGGCGACCACGCAGATGGATCCTGCGAGTTGCCCGACGTTCCCAGGAGATTGCCGCTCTCCGTACCCTTCTCGCTGCCGTTTAATCCCCTGAACACGGTGACGATGAGGGCTATGAACGAATACCGCTTCCGGCGGGAAGGGCCTTCTGAGACCGTATCGACGATGCCATGGAACTCCTATTTCTATCCGCTGGATGCGATCGGCTCCTGGGATCGGCTCTATGGTCCAGGGGGGGCATGCCAGCATCAAAGTGTCTATCCTTCGGAGAATGCGCCGGAGATCACGGCGCGGCTATTGGAGACAGCGCGGCGCGCCGGGCATGCTTCGTTTCTAACGGTGCTGAGACGCTTTGGAAACGTGGCCTCGCGTGGTCTTCTTTCCTTCGCACGACCCGGATTTGCCCTGACTTTGGATTTTGCCAATCGGGGTGAAGCAACGTTCAAGCTTCTGGACGAGCTCGACCGCATCGTGGTGGACGCCGCAGGCGCGGTGAACCCGTGCAACAATGTCCGCATGAGTCGAGAGATCTTTGAAGCGTCATTCCCTGCCTGGGGAAAGCTCGAGACGTTGCGTGATCCAGCCATGGTTTCGGACTTCTGGCGGCGCACAGCCCTGGCCTTAGAGGATTGAGGCTGGGACCGTTATCGCCTCCGCCCGGTTATTTTCATATCGAACTGGACAACATTGGAGTAGATCGGCGTCCCGACGTCCATGCCATAGGGCGATCGGCGGATGCTGCCGCGGATAGTGAAGGAGATCGAGCGCCTGTCCCAATCAGTGAGCGTAACTGCAAAGCGCTCCTTGCGTGTCTTGCCGCGCGCTGTCAGCGCGCCTTCGACCGTTGCCGTGTCGGGGCCAGTCTGCCTGACACTGGTCGAGCGGAAGGTTACGGTCTGAAAGTTTGCCGCGTCGAAAACGGCGCTCGAACGCAGGAAGTCCTCGATCCGTCGCTCGCGAGCCCTCACGCTCTCCGGGTAAAGCGTAAACTCGACGGAGGAGCGCTCGATGTTGGCGCCATCGATACGAAAACCGCCGGAGAACTTGGCGAAATTGCCCGCAATGCCGCCACCGCCGCCGACCTGCCCAATGCTGAACTGGATGCTCGACGGACTGGTGATCCGGTAGCTTCCGGCAGCGTCTGTAAGCGCAGGGGCCTGAGCGTTCGCCGCTGGTGTCGCAAATACGCAAGCGACGCACACGGTCGCCTTCAACGCCGAATTGATCGTAACCATCATCGATCATTTCCTCCCGACAACGGTGTCGTTGCGTTTTTGAGCGCCGCGCACACCCATGCCGCTTGAGGGAGCGCCTGAGCCAAGCATTCGCGTCAAAACCGCGTCACGTCGCATGAAGTGGTGGTAGAGGGCCGCCGCTGCGTGGATTGCGGCGAGCGCCAGCGTCACATAGGCAAGCAGAGCATGTACAGAGGTCCAAAAGTCCTCCGAAGCCTCCGATTTCGCCAGCGGCAGATGTGGAATGACCATCACGTTGAAATAGAAGCTCGGGATGTCCAGGGTCGATGTGGAGGCGACCGCCCAACCGGCAAGCGGCACGGCGATCGCAAGAACGGTCAGCGTGTCATGGGTCACGCGGGAGGCCCTGCGTTCCAACGGGCAGAGGCTTGGGAGCGGCGAGGGGTTGTGCTCGACGAGCCACCAGGTCGCGCGAAGGAGGGCCAGCCCCAGCGCAGTGAAGCCGAAGGATTTGTGCCATTGATAGAGCGTGAACTGCGGCGCCGGGTCGATCTCGACGCGCTGCATGACGAAACCGCTCAAGACCAGCGCAAAGATCAGTAACGCAATCGTCCAATGCAGCACGATTGTTACCAATCCGAATCCGGTCTCGCTGTTGCGCAACATGGCAACCTCCGACACACAAAGTTCCAATTCGCCGGTCGGGGCGCGCATGGCATGAGACGCATCACAGCTTCTTTTTATTCGTTCGAAACCGTATAAATGCGGTCCGCGAGCATGCGTTGGCAATATGCGGCCCCACCATGATTGCCGCAGGCCCGCGCTCCGGATCGTTGGCAAGCCCCGGATTATTCCCTGGCGGGTGCTTTTTTTTGCCCGGACGATTTGCTAGGCCGCTTGCCGGAGAAAGAGACCTGACCCGGAGGAATTTGATGACGCCCGATATCCGCCCGCTCGTTGCCGGAAACTGGAAGATGAACGGAAGACGCGCCTCGCTGGACCAAATCAAGGCGATGGGGGAGGGCGTCAAGGGCAGTCTGTCCGAAAAGGTGGAAACGCTGATCTGCCCGCCTGCAACGCTGCTCTATGTCGCGACTGCACTTTGTGACGACAGCCCTCTGATGATCGGCGCCCAGGACTGCCATCCGAAGCAATCCGGTGCCCACACGGGCGATATTTCCGCCGAGATGATCGCCGACTGCTTCGGCACCCATGTCATCGTCGGCCATTCGGAACGTCGCACCGATCATGCCGAGAGCAACGCGCTGGTGCGCGCCAAGACCGAGGCCGCCCATGCAGCCGGTCTTGTTGCCATCGTCTGCATCGGCGAAACCGGCGACGAACGCAAGGACGGCAAGACGCTCGACGTGCTGAAACGCCAGCTCGCGGAGAGCTTGCCGGATGGCGCGACGGCGGAGAACACGGTCATCGCTTACGAGCCCGTCTGGGCGATCGGCACCGGCCTGACGCCGACGGCATCCGACGTCGAGGAAGCGCATGCTTTCATGCGCAGCGAACTCGTCTCGCGCTTCGCGACTGCAGGCGGCAAGATGCGCATTCTCTACGGCGGGTCGGTGAAGCCCAGTAACGCAAAGGAACTGATGGGTGTTGCCAACGTGGATGGCGCCTTGATCGGCGGTGCTAGCTTGAAAGCGGAAGACTTCCTCGCCATCTACGGGGCGTATGAAGAATTGACAGCCTGATTGCTCTCCCGCGCGGGCAGGGGCTTGGAATAGCCAACGGCTTGGTATAAAGAGGCGCCAAATTTGCGCCCGGCCTTGCCGTGTTTCGCGCCGGGTTTGATTCGTGTGCCCAAGAGGGCAGGACTGGAAGCTGATGCAGACCGTACTACTCGTCATCTATCTCATGGTCGTCGTCGCCCTGATCGGCGTCGTTCTCATTCAGCGTTCCGAAGGCGGCGGTCTCGGCATTGGCGGCGGTTCGGGCTTCATGTCTGCCCGTGGTACAGCCAACGCGCTGACGCGCACGACTGCCATTCTCGCCGTTCTCTTCTTCGGCCTCGCGCTGGCAATGGGCATTCTCTCCCGTTACGAGCCGCAGGCGACCGACATTCTCGACCGGATTCCCGGCACGAGCTCAAGCGGCGGCGGTGTCCTCGATTCGCTCGGCGGCGGTCAGACGCCCCCGGCAGGCGGAAACGCGCAGCAGCCGGCTAACGGCAACGGCGCCGCACCGACCGGTGGTGCAGCCCCCACGGGTCAGGCGCCCGCCGGTGCCGCACCGGCGCAGCAGGCGCCTGCAAACGGCGCCAACGGCAATACGGGATCGCAAGTTCCGAGCGGCCAGTAAGGCCCCAAATTAGAAGAACCCACCGGCGGATGCTTCATCCGCCGGTTTTGTTTTGTGTGAAATCCGTCGCCTCCCAAGACGAAAAATTCCGGAAAGCGAATTTTTCGGTGGCGGAATCGTTTGTGAAAAGGTATCCGGTGACTCCCATGGCGCGATATGTATTCATCACTGGCGGCGTGGTTTCCTCCCTCGGAAAAGGCATCGCTGCAGCCGCTCTTGGAGCGCTGCTGCAGGCGCGTGGCTACCGGGTGAGACTGCGTAAGCTCGACCCCTACCTGAATGTCGACCCGGGCACGATGAGCCCTACCCAGCACGGTGAGGTGTTCGTCACCGACGATGGGGCGGAGACCGATCTCGATCTCGGTCACTACGAACGCTTCACGGGCCGCTCGGCGACGAAGACCGACAACATCACCACGGGCCGGATCTATAAGAACATCATCGACAAGGAACGGCGCGGCGACTATCTCGGCGCGACGGTTCAGGTGATCCCGCACGTCACCAATGAAATCAAGAATTTCGTCACCGAAGGCAATGACGATTACGACTTCGTCATCTGCGAGATCGGCGGCACTGTCGGCGATATCGAAGCGATGCCCTTCATGGAGGCGATCCGCCAGCTCGGCAACGATCTGCCCCGCGGCACCGCCGTTTATGTCCATCTGACACTGATGCCCTACATCCCCGCGGCCGGCGAACTGAAGACCAAGCCGACGCAGCATTCGGTCAAGGAACTGCAGGCACTCGGTATTCATCCGGACATTCTGCTCGTTCGCGCCGATCGCGAGATACCGGAAGCCGAGCGCCGCAAGCTTTCGCTCTTCTGCAATGTCCGTCAATCGGCTGTAATCCAGGCGCTCGATGTTGCCTCGATCTACGACGTGCCGATCGCCTATCACAAGGAGGGCCTCGACAACGAGGTTCTCGCTGCCTTTGGCATCGAGCCGGCGCCGAAGCCGCGCATGGAGGCCTGGGAAGACGTTGCCCACCGTATCCGCACGCCCGAAGGCGAAGTCACGATTGCCATTGTCGGCAAGTATACCGGCCTCAAGGACGCTTATAAGTCGTTGATCGAAGCGCTCTACCATGGTGGCATTGCCAACCGCATCAAGGTCAAGCTCGAATGGATCGAGTCGGAAGTCTTCGAGCAGGAAGATCCGGCGCCCTATCTCGAAAAGGTCCACGGCATCCTCGTCCCCGGCGGCTTCGGTGAGCGCGGTTCCGAGGGCAAGATCAACGCCGCCCGCTTTGCGCGCGAGCGAAAGGTTCCCTATTTCGGCATCTGCTTCGGCATGCAGATGGCCGTCGTCGAGGCTGCTCGCAACCTCGCCGGCATCGAGAAAGCCTCTTCGACCGAATTTGGCCCGACCAAGGAGCCAGTTGTCGGCCTGATGACCGAATGGGTGAAGGGCAACGAACTTGAAAAGCGCTCGGCGTCCGGCGATCTCGGCGGCACCATGCGGCTCGGCGCCTATCGCGCTGCTCTCAAGCAGAACACCAAGATCGCCGGCATCTACGGATCGACGGATATATCCGAACGGCATCGCCACCGTTACGAGGTCAATGTCGATTACAAGGAGCGACTGGAATCCTGCGGACTCGTATTCTCCGGCATGTCGCCGGATGGCGTCTTGCCTGAGACGGTGGAATATGAGGACCATCCCTGGTTCATCGGTGTTCAGTATCACCCGGAACTCAAATCCCGGCCGCTCGATCCGCACCCGCTGTTTGCGAGCTTCATAGAGGCCGCGCTGGAGCAGTCGCGCCTCGTCTGACGCGCTTGAATCAGACTCTCGCTATTTGCGGCCGGTTCCCCAGGGACCGGCCGTCTCTGTTTCTGGAGCCGCCCGGCGCTTACCCGAACCGGCCGCGCTTGCAATCAGTCGGCAAAAGTTGCAAACAGCGACGAACCGGCCAACAGGGAACACGCCATGAGCTTACCCCAGCGCACCACCCGCCCGCTCGATCATCTCGTGCTGCCGGTGGCTGAGCTTGCGCAGGCAAGGCGGCGCTTGAACGATCTCGGCTTTGTGGTCGCCGACGACGCGCGCCATCCCTTCGGCACCGAGAATGCGTGCGTCTTCTTCGCCGATAACACCTATCTGGAGCCGCTTGCTGTTGCATCGCGCGAGGAGTGTGAGGCCGCGGCGCTCGACGGCAACGCCTTTGTCGCCCGCGACCAGGCTTTCCGCTTCCGTCAGGGTCCGGAGGGCCTATCCGCGCTCGTCGTGGGAACGTCTGATGCCGCGTCCGATCATATGCGGTTCCGCGCAAGCGGCGTTTCCGGCGGCGACATGCTGGAATTCTCGCGGCCGATGCGGTTACCGGATGGGCGCGAAGGCCTTGGCTCGTTCCGGCTGGCTTTTGCCGCGGATCTCCGCTCCCCGGATTTCTTCCTCTTTAGCTGTCAGCGCATTCGTGCCCTCCCGGTAGACCAGACCGCACTTCAGCGTCATGAAAACGGCGTCCTTGGTATTGCCGAAGTGGTACTGTCGGAGCCAAATCCCACCGATTTCCAGTATCTGCTGCAGGAGGGCGTCGATGAGCGAGAGGTATCCGCCCACTCCTTCGGCATGGACATTCAAACCGGCAATGCCAAGCTTTCGGTGCTTAATGTTGCCGGAATGGAGGCGTTCTTCGGCCGCTCGGTCAATGGCACCGAACGCGGCTTGCGCGGGCGAGCCGTCGTGTTCCGTGTGGCGGATATCGAGGCGACGCGTGCACTATTCGCCAAGAACGATATCGAGTTTGCAGAAATGGGCGGGCGCCTCATTGTCCCGGAAGCGCCGGGGCAGGGGGTGATTTTCGCATTTGGAGTATGATGATGGAAACCAATGCCAGGGTTGTCGTCGGCGAGGGTGCCGGCCAGGTGGTCTTTTCGCAGAAGGAGCGGCTGGCGCTGATCGCCGGTCCCTGCCAGATGGAGAGCCGCGACCATGCTTTCATGGTGGCCGGAAAGCTCGTGGAGCTTTGCAAGTCACACGGGGTCGGCCTCGTCTACAAGTCTTCGTTCGACAAGGCGAACCGCACCTCGCTCTCCGGCAAACGTGGCATCGGCCTCGATAGCGCGATGGAGATTTTTGCCGACCTCAAGAAGGAGTTCGGCTTTCCGGTCCTGACCGACATTCACACCGAGGAGCAGTGCGCGATCGTGGCTGAGACCGTCGATATCCTGCAGATCCCGGCCTTTCTGTCGCGCCAGACCGACCTGCTCGTCGCGGCCGCCAAGACTGGGCGCGCGATCAATGTCAAGAAGGGCCAGTTCCTCGCGCCTTGGGACATGAAGAACGTGCTGGCAAAGTTCACGATGAGCGGCAATCCGAACGTTCTTCTGTGCGAGCGCGGCGCTTCCTTCGGCTACAACACGCTCGTTTCCGACATGCGCTCGCTTCCGATCATGGCCGCGCTGGGCGCGCCGGTGATCTTTGACGCCACCCATTCGGTGCAGCAACCAGGCGGGCAGGGTGGATCGACCGGCGGCCAGCGCGAGTTCGTCGAGACCTTGGCGCGTGCTGCCGTTGCCGTTGGCGTCGCCGGCCTCTTTATCGAGACCCATGAAGATCCGGACAACGCGCCCTCGGATGGCCCCAATATGGTGCACTTGAAGGACATGCCGCGGCTTCTCGAAAAGCTGCTCTCCTTCGATCAGATCGCCAAGGCCTGAACGAGCCTTCGTGAAATTTTCATGAACCGCAATGGCTTGGGCATTTGCATCCCGCGCGCCGTTGTAATTTCGTGGCCATGAATTAAGACAGGCCCGACCACACCGTCGTCCTAACCAGGGAAGAGATCATGACTGCAATCATCGACATCATCGGCCGTGAAATTCTGGACAGCCGCGGCAACCCGACCGTCGAGGTCGACGTTCATCTCGAAGACGGTAGCTTCGGCCGTGCGGCTGTTCCGTCGGGCGCCTCGACCGGTGCCCACGAGGCAGTCGAACTGCGCGATGGTGGCATGCGCTATCTTGGCAAAGGTGTCGAGCGCGCCGTCGACGCGGTCAACGGAGAGATCTTCGAGGCGATCGGCGGCCTGGACGCCGAGAACCAGATTCAGATCGACAAGACCATGATCGAGCTCGACGGCACGGCAAACAAGTCGCGCCTCGGCGCCAACGCCATTCTCGGCGTCTCGCTGGCGGTCGCCAAGGCTGCGGCCGAAGCCGCGCGCCTGCCGCTCTATCGTTATGTCGGCGGCCCGAACGCACATCTCCTGCCGGTTCCGATGATGAACATCATCAACGGCGGTGCGCATGCCGACAATCCGATCGACTTCCAGGAGTTCATGATCATGCCGGTCGGCGCGGAAACGCTGAAGGACGCCGTGCGCATGGGTTCGGAAGTCTTCCACACGCTGAAGAAGCAGCTGGCTGCCGATGGCCACAACACCAATGTCGGCGACGAAGGTGGCTTCGCACCGGGCCTGGCTTCCGCACCTGCGGCCCTCGACTTCATCATGAAGTCGATCGAAAAGGCCGGCTACAAGCCGGGTGAGGACATGTATGTCGCGCTCGACTGCGCCTCGACGGAGTTCTTCAAGGACGGCAAGTACGTGCTTGAAGGCGAAGGCCGCACGCTGGAGCCGGGCGCCATGGCGGAATATCTCGCCGAACTCGCCGCCAAGTACCCGATCATCTCGATTGAAGACGGCATGGCCGAAGACGACTGGGACGGCTGGAAGGCACTGACCGACAAGATCGGTTCCAAGGTACAACTCGTCGGCGACGATCTCTTCGTCACCAACTCGGCTCGCCTGCGCGACGGCATCAAGATGGGCGTTGCCAACTCGATCCTGGTCAAGGTCAATCAGATCGGCTCGCTCTCCGAAACGCTCGATGCGGTCGAAACGGCCCACAAGGCCCGCTACACCGCCGTGATGTCGCACCGTTCCGGTGAAACCGAAGACTCGACGATCGCCGATCTCGCCGTCGCCACCAATTGCGGACAGATCAAGACCGGCTCGCTCGCGCGCTCCGACCGGCTTGCCAAGTACAATCAGCTTATCCGCATCGAAGAGCAGCTCGGCCTGCAGGCAAAATACGCCGGCCGCGCGATTTTGCGTGGTTGATGCCGAAGGGCGCAGTGTCCGCCCCTCATCCGCCTGGCCGGCACCTTCTCCCCGCAAGGCGGGGAGAAGGGACAACCGGATGGCTCGCTGCCCCAAACCTCTCCGCTCCCTGTGCGGAAGAGCGGGTTAGGGTGAGGCCGAATCCTGCGACAAGTTTCGCATCCATAAATCTCAACCCGTCTGCCCCACGGCAGGCGGGTTTAATTTTTCCTGCCATTCATGGTCAACGGTCGGTTAATCAATCGACGTTAGTCTCGCCTTGTACTGCGTATCAAGGCATGGACCATGTGGACACGACATCACAAGAAACGGAGACTCGGGCGGCTGGTCGTGCCGCTCATGGCGGTCGCCTTTCTTTCCTACTTCGGCTATCATTCGATCCACGGAGGATACGGCCTGAGGGCGACTGAGGAGTTCGACCGACAGATCGCCGTGCGGCAAGCCCGATTGGATGAGCTAACTCACCAGCGAAAAATCCTCGAAAAGGAGGTTGAGCTGATGAGCGACGGTTCGCTGGAACGAGATATGCTGGATGAGAAAGCTCGCCTCGCGCTCAACATGTCGCGGAGCGACGAGATCGTTATTTTTCATCGCGACCAGAATTAACTGAAATTCTGTTAATTGAAAATATCCGTCTGAAATCAACGGCTTACACAGAATAATAGCCATGCAAATATGGCATTGCTGTGTTGCTCTTCTTTCCCTATGGTAGCCAACGAAGGCTAACCATTGGGAGGAATGTATGGCTCCGCGAAAAACCGCGTCCGTCTCCAGCCGCAAGACCGCTGCCAAGTCCGCGAAAAAGGACTTCGCCGGCGGCACGATCGCCGAATTCTCCAAAGAAGACGATCTCAAAGCCTACCGCGAAATGCTGTTGATCCGGCGTTTCGAGGAAAAGGCCGGCCAGCTTTACGGCATGGGCTTCATTGGCGGCTTCTGTCACCTCTATATTGGCCAGGAGGCCGTCGTGGTCGGCATGCAGATGGCGCTCAAGGAGGGTGATCAGGTCATTACCGGTTACCGTGATCACGGCCATATGCTTGCTTGCGGGATGAGCGCGCGCGGCGTGATGGCGGAGCTGACCGGCCGTCGCGGCGGACTTTCCAAAGGGAAAGGCGGCTCGATGCACATGTTCTCCAAGGAAAAGCATTTTTATGGCGGCCACGGCATCGTCGGGGCGCAGGTGTCGCTCGGCACCGGCCTTGCTTTCGCCAACAAGTACCGCGGCAACGATAATGTCAGCCTCGCCTATTTCGGCGACGGCGCGGCCAACCAGGGCCAGGTCTACGAGAGCTTCAACATGGCTGCTCTCTGGAAGCTGCCGGTAATTTACATCGTTGAAAACAACCGTTACGCCATGGGTACGTCCGTGTCCCGTGCATCGGCGCAGACCGATTTTTCGCAGCGCGGCGCTTCCTTCGGTATTCCCGGCTATCAGGTGGACGGCATGGATGTTCGTGCCGTCAAGGCGGCCGCCGACGAAGCGGTTCAATACTGCCGTTCCGGCAAGGGTCCGATCATCCTCGAGATGCTGACCTATCGCTATCGCGGCCACTCCATGTCCGACCCGGCGAAGTACCGGTCGAAGGACGAGGTGCAGAAGATGCGCTCCGAGCATGACCCAATCGAGCAGGTAAAGGCCCGGCTTACCGAAAAGGGCTGGGCGAGCGAGGACGAGCTGAAGCAGATCGACAAGGATGTTCGCGACATCGTTGCAGACAGTGCCGATTTCGCCCAGTCTGATCCGGAGCCGGATGTATCCGAGCTCTATACCGACATCCTGCTTTGATCCGGGGAGGGACAACCATGCCAGTAGAAATTCTCATGCCCGCCCTTTCCCCGACGATGGAGGAAGGCACGCTCTCCAAATGGCTGAAGAACGAGGGGGACAAGGTATCCTCCGGCGACGTCATTGCCGAGATCGAAACCGACAAGGCGACGATGGAAGTGGAAGCCGTCGATGAAGGCACGATCGGCAAGCTCCTGATCGCCGCCGGCACCGAGGGCGTGAAGGTCAACACGCCGATCGCCGTGCTGCTGCAGGACGGCGAGGCTGCCGGTGATATCGTAACGCCGAAAGCAGAGGCTCCGAAGCCTGCTGCGAATGAAGCACCCGCGGCCGCGCCGGCCCCGGCCCCGGCTCCGGTTGCCGCTCAGCCGAAGGCGGAAATTCCTGCGGATCCGGCGATCCCCGCTGGAACGGAAATGGTTTCGATGACGGTGCGCGAGGCGCTTCGCGATGCGATGGCCGAGGAGATGCGCGCCAGTGACGACGTCTTCGTCATGGGCGAGGAAGTCGCCGAGTACCAGGGCGCCTACAAGATCACCCAGGGCCTCTTGCAGGAGTTCGGTCCTCGTCGCGTGGTCGACACACCGATCACCGAACATGGTTTCGCTGGCGTCGGCGTCGGCGCGGCAATGACGGGCTTGCGGCCGATCGTCGAGTTCATGACCTTCAACTTCGCCATGCAGGCGATCGACCAAATCATCAACTCGGCTGCCAAGACGCTTTATATGTCGGGCGGCCAGATGGGCGCACCGATCGTCTTCCGCGGCCCGAGCGGCGCGGCAGCCCGTGTCGCTGCGCAGCACTCGCAGTGCTATGCCGCCTGGTACAGCCACATCCCAGGGCTCAAGGTCGTCATGCCGTACACGGCCGCCGACGCGAAGGGCCTCTTGAAGGCCGCGATCCGTGATCCCAATCCGGTGATCTTCCTCGAGAACGAAATCCTTTACGGTCACTCCTTCGAGGTTCCGAAGCTCGATGATTTCGTGCTGCCGATCGGCAAGGCCCGCGTTCATCGCGTCGGCAAGGATGCAACCCTTGTTTCCTTCGGCATCGGCATGACCTACGCGGTCAAGGCCGCGGCCGAACTCGAAGCGCAGGGCATTGATGTCGAGGTCATCGACCTTCGCACGATCCGCCCGATGGATCTTCCGACGGTGATCGAGTCGGTGAAGAAGACCGGCCGCCTGGTAACCGTAGAAGAAGGCTACCCGCAGTCCTCCGTCGGCACCGAGATCGCCACCCGCGTCATGCAGCAGGCCTTCGACTATCTCGATGCGCCGATCCTGACGATCGCCGGTAAGGATGTGCCGATGCCCTATGCCGCCAACCTCGAAAAACTGGCGCTGCCAAGCGTCGCCGAGGTCGTCGATGCCGTGAAAGCCGTTTGCTACAAATAAGGGGAGGGCGCTTCGATGCCAATCAACATCACGATGCCTGCCCTCTCCCCGACCATGGAAGAAGGCAATCTGGCCAAATGGCTGGTCAAGGAAGGCGATCAGGTCAAGTCCGGCGACGTCATTGCCGAGATCGAGACCGACAAGGCAACCATGGAAGTGGAAGCCGTCGATGAGGGCACGGTCGCCAAGATCGTCGTTCCAGCCGGCACGGAAGGCGTGAAGGTCAATGCGCTAATCGCCGTTCTGGCGGCTGACGGCGAGGACGTGGCAACGGCTGCGAAGGGCGGTAACGGTGCCGCGGCACCGGCATCCGCGGCCAAAGCCGAAGAACCAGCTCCGGCGGCACCTGCCGCTGCACCCGCTCCTGCTGCGGCACCGGCCGCGGCGCAGCCGGCAGCATCGGTATCGGCCCCCGCCGCAGCCGATGGCAAGCGGCTCTTCTCTTCGCCGCTGGCGCGCCGCCTTGCCAAGGAAGCCGGCATTGACCTGTCGGCAATCGCCGGGTCCGGCCCCTATGGTCGCGTCGTCAAGAGGGACGTAGAGGCCGCCGTCGCCGGCGGCGGTGCCAAACCGGCCGCCGCGCCTGTGGAAGCCGCTGCACCCGCTCCGGCCGCGCTCGCCAAGGGCATGTCCGAGGATGCCGTGCTCAAGCTCTTCGAGCCGGGTTCTTACGAACTCGTCCCACATGACGGTATGCGCAAAACCATTGCCAAGCGCCTGCAGGAATCGAAGCAGACGATCCCGCACTTCTATGTTTCGATCGATTGCGAGCTCGACGCTCTGCTTGCGCTTCGCGCACAGCTCAATGCCGCTGCTCCGGAAAAAGACGGCAAGCCGGTCTACAAGCTCTCGGTCAACGACATGGTGATCAAGGCGTTGGCGCTGGCACTTCGCGACGTTCCGGACGCCAACGTCTCCTGGACCGATTCGAACATGGTCAAGCACAAGCACGCCGATGTCGGCGTTGCTGTCTCGATACCCGGTGGCCTGATCACGCCGATCATCCGTCAGGCGGAGCTTAAAAGCCTTTCGGCCATCTCCAACGAGATGAAGGACTTCGGCAAGCGCGCCAAGGAGCGCAAGCTGAAGCCGGAAGAGTACCAGGGTGGCACCACAGCCGTCTCCAACATGGGCATGATGGGCGTCAAGGACTTCGCGGCCGTCGTCAACCCCCCGCATGCGACGATTCTCGCAGTCGGTGCCGGCCAGGAGCGTGTTATCGTCAAGAACAAGGAGATGGTCATCGCCAACATGATGACTGTCACGCTCTCGACCGACCATCGCTGCGTCGATGGCGCGCTTGGCGCCGAGTTGCTCGCCGCCTTCAAGCGCTACATCGAAAATCCGATGGGCATGCTGGTCTGATGCGATCGGGACCGGCTTTTCGAGCCGGTCCATTCCCCAAAAAAACGTGGGCACAAGCGATGAAGACAGTCCTTTGCTATGGTGACAGTCTGACGTGGGGCTATGACGCGAGCGGCCTCGGACGGCACGCGTTGGAGGATCGCTGGCCGAGCGTGCTGCAAAAGGCCCTCGGTCCGGGCGTACACGTCATCGCAGAAGGGTTGAACGGCCGCACGACCGCCTATGACGACCATCTCGCCGATTGCGACCGCAACGGGGCCCGCGTGCTGCCGACGGTGCTCCACAGCCACGCACCGATCGATCTGATGATCTTCCTGCTCGGCACCAACGACATGAAGCCGATGATCCACGGCACGGCCTTCGGTGCCGTCAAAGGGATCGCGCGCCTCGTCAATCTCGTCCGGCGGCACGACTGGCCGGTCGAAGCCGAGGAGGGGCCGGACATCCTCATCGTCTCGCCGCCGCCGCTCTGCGAAACCGCGAACAGCGCCTTCGCAGCAATGTATGCGGGCGCTATCGAGCAGTCGGCAATGCTGGCGCCACTCTACCGCGATCTCGCCGACGAGCTCGACTGCGGCTTTTTCGATGCCGGCTCCGTTGCAAAAACGACACCGCTCGATGGCGTGCATCTCGACGCCGACAACACCCGCGCGATCGGACGCGGATTGGAGCCGGTCGTGCGGATGATGCTCGGGCTCTGACGATGGCGGCGGCGATCCTCAGAGCTGCGGAAAGGTGCGAGGCGGCGGAGCTGGCGATCCTAATCGACATCGCTTCGCACGGGTTCGCTGCTTGGCTCTGGTACGGCGGCGTCTTGAGCGGGGCAACGGAAACCGCTTTCGAGCATGGCCGCAACAGGCTACGCCACAACGAAGGGCTTGGTACCTGGCGCGATGCCGTCGTGGCCGTGGTCGCAGACGAGATCGTCGGCGTATCGGTCTCCTACGCGATCGACCCCTCCATCACCGAGATCGAGCCGAAGCATCCGGTGCTAGGCCCTCTGCTTGCTCTCCAGAAGCAGGTGGTCGGTCACTGGTTTATCGACAGCCTCGGTGTCTACAAGTCGCATCGCGGCCGGGGCATCGGCCGCGCGTTGCTCGAAAATGAATTTGTCCGCGCGGGACAAGCGCCGGTGAGCCTGATTACCGAAAGCCACAATGAAAGGGCGCAGGCACTCTACAGGATCAACGGCTTCGAAGAGGTGGCGCGCGCTGAAGCCGTCCCGCTCTTCGAAGACAGCAGGAAACACGACTGGGTGCTTTTCACCCGCAAGGTCGCTTGAGACAAGGTAGGAAACACATGGCTGAGAATTACGACGTCATCGTTATCGGTTCGGGCCCGGGCGGCTATGTCACCGCCATCCGCTCGGCGCAGCTGGGCTTGAAGACGGCGATCGTCGAGCGCGAGCACCTCGGCGGCATCTGCCTCAACTGGGGCTGCATCCCGACCAAGGCGCTTTTGCGCTCGGCCGAAATTCTCGACCATGCCAATCACGCCAAGAACTATGGCCTGACGCTCGAAGGCAAGATGACCGCCAACGTCAAGGAGGTCGTCGGCCGCTCGCGCGCCGTCTCCGCACGGCTGAGCGGAGGTGTCGCCTTCCTCATGAAGAAGAACAAGGTAGACGTCATCTGGGGCGAGGCGAGGCTCACCAAACCCGGCGAGATCGTCGTCGGCGCGCCGTCGAAGCCGGCCGTACAGCCGCAAAATCCGGTTCCGAAGGGCGTCAAGAGCGAAGGCACCTATACGGCCAAGCACATCATCATCGCGACCGGCGCCCGGCCGCGCGCACTTCCGGGCATCGAGCCGGACGGCAAGCTGATCTGGACTTATTTTGAGGCGATGAAGCCCGAGGAAATGCCGAAGACCATGCTGGTCATGGGGTCCGGCGCGATCGGCATCGAGTTTGCGAGCTTCTACCGGTCGATGGGCGTTGACGTCACCGTCGTCGAGCTCTTGTCGCAGGTCATGCCGGTCGAGGATGCGGAGATTTCCGCTTTCGCCCGCAAGCAGCTCGAAAAGCGCGGCATGAAGATCTTCACAGATGCCAAGGTGACGAAGGTCGAGAAGGGCGCGAACGACGTGACCGCGCATGTCGAAACGAAGGACGGCAAGGTCACGCAGATCAAGGCGGATCGCTTGATTTCTGCTGTCGGCGTCCAGGGCAATATCGAAAACTTAGGCCTCGAGGCGCTAGGCGTCGAGACCAGCCGCGGCTGCATCGTGACTGACGGTTACGGCAAGACGAATGTCGCAGGGATCTATGCGATCGGTGATGTCGCCGGGCCGCCGATGCTCGCGCACAAGGCGGAGCACGAGGGCGTGATCTGTGTGGAGAAGATCGCCGGCGTTCCCGGCGTCCATGCGCTCGACAAGGGCAAGGTCCCGGGCTGCACCTATTGCGATCCGCAGGTTGCCTCCGTGGGCCTCACTGAGGCGAGAGCCAAGGAACTCGGCCGCGAGATTCGCGTCGGCCGCTTCAGCTTCGGCGCCAACGGCAAAGCGATCGCACTCGGCGAGGACCAAGGCCTGGTCAAGACGATCTTCGACAAGAAGACCGGCGAGCTTTTGGGTGCGCATATGGTCGGCGCCGAGGTGACCGAACTCATCCAGGGCTTCGTCGTCGCCATGAATCTGGAGACGACGGAGGAAGAGCTGATGCACACGATCTTCCCGCATCCGACACTCTCGGAGATGATGAAGGAAAGCGTGCTCGACGCCTACGGCCGGGTATTGAACGCCTGATGACGCGCCGCCGTTCGGAACTTTCGGTCTCTTCACGCATTGAGGGCGCTGCAGCGCTTTCAATGCGGGGAGGTTGTCATGAGCTTGAACGGCGTGGGTATCTTGGCGGCGATCATCATCGGCGGTCTTGCCGGCTGGTTGGCGGAGAAATTCATGAGCAGCCAGATGGGGCTGATCGCGAATATCGTCCTCGGCATCGTTGGGGCTCTTGTGCTGAACTTCATTCTGGCCGCCTTCGGCATGGCCTATACGGGCTGGGTTGCCTATCTGATTATCGGCTTCATCGGCGCGTGCCTGTTGATCGCGGCGGGCCGCGCCGTCAGACGCTAGGGTCCCTTTCCGCATTCGCAAGTGGTCGGGCAGCCATGCAAATGGTGGCCTGACTTTTCATGTCCGGCCATCTATATAGATCGAAAGCGGGCCCATTGGCGTAAGGCCGAGGCCCGATACGACGAAGGAAGAAACATGGTAACGGTTTTCGACGCCGTCTCGGATAGGGCAGAGCGTGTCCGCCACCCGGAAAAGGCGCACAAGCCCGACACGGAAGTTCTGCGCAAGCCGGACTGGATCCGCGTAAAGGCGCCGATGTCGAAGGGATACATGGAAACCCGTTCGATCGTGAAGGGCAACAACCTCGTCACGGTCTGCGAGGAGGCTGGGTGCCCGAACATTGGCGAATGTTGGGACAAGAAGCACGCGACGTTCATGATCATGGGCGAGATCTGCACCCGCGCCTGCGCTTTCTGCAACGTCTCGA
Source organism: Ensifer sp. IC4062 (assembly GCF_020193575.1). Lineage (GTDB taxonomy): Bacteria > Pseudomonadota > Alphaproteobacteria > Rhizobiales > Rhizobiaceae > Sinorhizobium. Next base: position 58,126 of record NZ_JADYVD010000015.1, on the reverse strand, counting down.
CCGGCAAGCCGAATGCGCTCGACATGGAGGAGCCCGCCAACATCGCCAAGGCCGTCAAGCAGATGGGCCTGAGCCACGTCGTCATCACCTCCGTCGACCGCGATGATCTCGATGACGGTGGCGCCGAGCATTTCGAGAAGGTGATCTTCGCAATCCGCGAGGCCTCCCCGGAAACGACCATCGAGATTCTGACGCCCGACTTTCTGCGTAAGCCCGGTGCGCTGGAGCGCGTGGTCGCTGCCAAACCGGACGTCTTCAATCACAATCTCGAAACAGTCGCTTCGAACTACCTGACTGTGCGTCCAGGCGCTCGCTATTTCCACTCGATCCGACTGCTCCAACGGGTGAAAGAACTCGATCCGTCCATGTTCACCAAGTCCGGCATCATGGTCGGCCTAGGCGAGGAACGGAACGAAGTGCTGCAATTGATGGACGATCTGCGCACCGCTGACGTCGACTTCCTGACGATCGGCCAGTATTTGCAGCCGACCCGTAAGCACCACAAGGTCGAGAAGTTCGTCACGCCTGAGGAATTCAAGTCCTACGAGACGATCGGTTACACGAAGGGCTTCCTAATGGTCTCATCAAGCCCGCTGACACGCTCGTCGCATCACGCCGGCGACGATTTCGCACGACTGAGGGCGGCGCGGGAGAGAAAGCTCCTTGCCGAAGCCGGGTAACTAATTCCACTGCCGGTAAAAAACAGCCGCATCCTTGCGGCTCTTTTTTGTTGAGGGCGAGAGTGGCAGACGATTTGACGGATACGGCCCGGGCTGCCTCGCTTCTCTCGGAGGCAAGCCGTGTGTTGGTTATCGGCTGCTCGGGCGGTGGCAAGACGACGCTGGCCCGCAGACTTGCTGAACACTCTGGCCTCCCGTTCGTTTCGATGGACAGAGAGTTCTTTTGGCTGCCCGGATGGATTTCCAGGGCGCGGGAGGAACAAAGAAACCTCATCGCCGCCAAGGTTGCCGAAGCGCGGTGGGTCATGGACGGGACCAACCCGTCGACCTTCGATCTGCGATTACCCCGCGCCGACATTGTGCTTTGGGTAAGAATGCCACGCTTGCTATGCCTGATAGGTGTGACACGGCGTTGGCTAAAATGGCGAGGGGCCTCACGGCCGGAAATGGCCGAAGGATGTCCGGAGCGGGTGAGTTGGGAGTTCGTCCGTTACATCTGGACTTTCGAGCGCAAGTTCGTTCCGCTTATCAAGCGCGGCCTGCAGGAACACGGGCCTGGCGTTCCGGTCCTGCAGATAAGAAGCCGGGCAGAAATGCGCACACTGCTTGAACTTCTCGCAGCACGCGCTTAACTGCAAGTCATGCCGCACTTCGAAACAAACCACGTCGTCAAACATTCTGCTGAAGAGATGTTCGATCTCGTCGCCGACGTCGAGCGCTATCCGCAGTTTCTGCCGCTTTGCGAGGCCCTGAGCGTACGCTCACGCAAGGAGCGTGACGGAAAGGTGCTGCTGCTGGCGGATATGACAGTGGGTTACAAGGCGATCCGCGAGACCTTCACGACCCAGGTTCTGCTCAACAAGGCCGCGCGGACGATCGATGTCAACTATATCGACGGACCATTCAAGTATCTCGACAACGAATGGCGCTTCGAGCCGACCAGCGAAAAGCTGTCGATCGTACATTTTTCCATCGATTACGAATTCAAGAGCCGGCTTCTCGGCGCCTTGATGGGCTCCATGTTTGACCGGGCATTCCGCATGTTTTCGGAAGCGTTCGAAAAGCGAGCCGACGAGGTCTATGCTTGATGAGAGATGTCTTCGAGGAGCTCGAGCGCGGTTCTGACGGCTGACAACCGAACCACGTCGCGGCCGATATCGCCATAGCGCATCTCGCGATGAAGCGTCGCGCCTTTCCGGCTCGCCGCCGCCAGGTGCACGAGCCCTACCGGTTTCTCCACCGAGCCACCGGCTGGGCCGGCGATCCCAGTCACGGCAACGGCAACATCCGCTCCTGAGTGGGAGACGGCGCCGCGTGCCATTTCGATCGCCGTCTCGCGCGAGACAGCGCCGTGGGCGGCAAGCGTCGCGAGTTCGATCCCCAGCATCTGAATCTTGGCGTCGTTTGAATAGGTGACGAAACCACGGTCGACGACGAGTGACGAGCCGGCAATTTCCGTCAACACCCCGGCAATCAGGCCGCCGGTGCAGGACTCCGCCGTGGCGAGCTTCAGGTTGCGCGCCGTGAAATCGGTAAGGATCGCCCGCGCTTTCTGTTCTATATCGGCCGGCCACATCATGCGTTGCTTCCCGGAGTGTAGACGACCGTTGCCGTGGCGATTGCCGCGATACCTTCGTTGCGGCCGATGAAGCCGAGCTTTTCGTTGGTGGTCGCCTTGATCGAGCATCGGTCGATGGTGACGCCGAGCATTGTTGCCAGGTTCTCTCGCATCTGCTGGCGATGCGGCCCGACCTTGGGGGCTTCGGCGATCAGCGAAATGTCGGCATTGGTGATTATGCCGCCACGCTCGCGGACGATCTGCGCCGCGTGCTCCAGAAAGATGCGGGAAGGCGCACCCTTCCATTGCGGATCCGACGGCGGGAAGTGATCGCCGATATCGCCTGCGCCGCAGGTCGCGAGAAGAGCGTCGGTCAGCGCATGCAGCGCGACGTCGGCATCGGAATGGCCGGAGAGTTTGCGGTCGTGCGGGATGAATACGCCGCAAAGGGTGACGCCGTTGCCTTCGACGAGTTGGTGGACGTCATAGCCATTGCCGGTGCGCACATCGGGAATGGCGCTGCCCTTGAGCTTTTCGTCAGCCATCGAAATATCCCTCTGCAGCGTCAGCTTTACGTTGTCCACCATACCTTCGACGATGACAACGGGAATCCCTGCCCATTCGGCAATGGACGCGTCATCGGTGAAATCCGCTCTTGCGCCGGCGCTAGCGGCACGGTGCGCGGCGAGAATCGCGCTCAGAGTGAAGCACTGCGGCGTCTGTGCCGCATAGAGGTTGCTCCGCGCGACGGTCTCCTGCACGACGCCATTTTCGCCGGCCCGCTTCAATGTGTCGGTGACTGCAATCGCCGGCAGGACCGCCTCTGCGCCCTCCAGCAGCGCCTGGCGGCAGCGATCAAGCAGCGCGTGATCCGCAAACGGGCGCACGGCGTCGTGGATCATGACATATTTGGTGTCCGTAGCCGCAATCGCCTCCAGGCCAGCAAAGACCGAAAGCTGCCGCGTCGCTCCTCCATGTACCACGGTCAAATCGGCCCGGGTGGGTACGCACTTTAGAGCGGAGGCAAGCAGTTCCGCGTCTTCCGGATGGATGACGATTACGATCGGTCCGGTTCCCTCCCATGTCGCGAAAGTGTCAAGCGTATGCGCGATAACGGGGCGCCCGCCGATCGTCCGGTACTGCTTCGGCCCCTCGGCCGATTGGCCGGCGCGCTCGCCGCGGCCGGCCGCGACGATAACGACACTACAGGAGAACTGTTCTTCAGGCTGCATCTTATGTATGTGGTCCCGCATTTCGCTGCTCTTCGCCGTGATCTACCGCGAAGGCCCCGCCATTGCCAGTCCGGCCATCGCCGGCCATGCAGGGAATTTTGTCGGTGGCGTGGAAATCGCTTGGCAAGCCGAATAACAATGTCTAAAAATAGTGCAAGAAGAACATGTGCCTGAAAGATATGCATTTGCCACCGTCGGCCCTGTCATCGTCGCTCCGGATCGGGAAAGTTGAAATTCGCAACCGGGTGGCGCTCGCGCCGATGTCGGGTGTAACGGATTTGCCTTTCCGTACGCTCGCCTGGCGTTTCGGCGCCGGATTTGTCGTGACGGAAATGGTCGCCAGCCGCGAACTGGTCTGCAACGCCGCCGAGTCTTGGGCGCGTCTGAAGAATTCCGGCATCAAGCCGCACATCGTCCAGCTCGCAGGCCGCGAGGCGCATTGGATGGCGGAAGCCGCAAGGATCGTCGAGGCGAACGGCGCCGATATTGTCGACATCAACATGGGCTGCCCGGCCAAGAAGGTAACCGGCGGCTATTCCGGTTCGGCGTTGATGCGCGACCCCGATCATGCCTTGTCGCTTATCGAAGCGACCGTCAGGGCCGTTTCGGTGCCGGTAACGCTGAAGATGCGGCTCGGATGGGATGAAAATTCGATCAACGCTCCATTGATCGCCCGAAGGGCTGAAGAGGCGGGTGTGCAGGCCATCACGATCCACGGCCGCACGCGGATGCAATTTTACAGCGGCAAGGCGGATTGGGACGCGATCCATGCGGTTCGCGACGTCATCTCCGTCCCTCTGATAGCCAATGGCGACGTCGATAGCGTAGCGGACGCCGCGGAGATCCTGCGCCGATCGGGTGCTGATGCCGTCATGGTTGGTCGGTCATCTCAGGGGCGGCCATGGCATGCCGGCGTTCTTGCCGGTGCTTGTCTTCATCCCGACGCCCTGGGGATCGCGAGGATCTTCGCCGAGCATTACGCGCTGATGCTCGAATTCTATGGGGCTCAGATTGGCCTTCGGCACGCCCGCAAGCATGTCGGCTGGTACATCGAGCGTTTCGCGCCGAACCTCGCGTCCGCGGACAAGGCGGCGATCCTGACGTCCACCGATCCGGCCCTGGTCAGCGATCGGGTCGCTGCAGCGATTGCGAATGGCGACGTCGCACCGGTCAACGAGGAGATGGCGGCATGACGGACAAGGCAACGGCAATGGAGCCGGCGGGGGATGCGAACGATCTTTCGATGGCGGTGCTGAATGCGATCCAGAACCCCGTCATCCTGGTCGATGAAAATGGCCTTGTGGCCTTCGCCAACTGGGAGGCCGAGTCTTTCTTTGGCGCAAGCGCCAATCATCTCGCCCGTCACAACATCAGTGCCTTCATTCCATTCGGCAGCCCGCTTCTGACTTTGATTGAACAGGTTCGCGAGCGACGGGCGCCCGTTAACGAATACCGGGTCGATCTGAGTTCGCCGCGCCTCGGCGCCGACAAACTTGTCGATCTCTATGTGGCGCCGGTTCTTTCTGCGCCGGGGTCCGTGGTCATCGTCTTCCAGGAGCGCTCGATGGCCGACAAGATCGATCGGCAATTGACGCACCGGGGCGCCGCGCGATCCGTGACAGGTCTCGCCTCGATGTTGGCCCATGAGATCAAGAACCCGCTCTCCGGCATTCGTGGTGCCGCACAGTTGCTGGAGACGTCCGTCAATGACGAGGACCGGGCCCTGACACGGTTGATCTGCGACGAGACGGACCGCATCGTATCGCTTGTCGATCGTATGGAGGTCTTCTCGGACGAAAGGCCTGTGGATCGCGTACCGCTCAATATCCATTCCGTGCTCGATCACGTGAAGGCGATCGCCAAGGCCGGGTTTGCCCGTGCCATCAAGATTTCGGAAAACTACGATCCATCGCTGCCGCCGGTCTATGCCAATCGCGACCAGCTTGTTCAGGTGTTCCTCAATCTGATCAAGAATGCCGCCGAGGCGATCGGCGATCGGGCCGATGGCGAGATCATGCTGACGACGGCCTATCGCCCCGGCATTCGCCTTTCGGTTGCCGGCACTCGCGAAAAGATCTCGTTGCCGCTGGAGTTCTGCGTGCATGACAACGGACCCGGCGTTCCCGCGGATCTGCTGCCGCACCTTTTCGATCCCTTTATCACCACCAAGACCAACGGCTCGGGCCTCGGTCTGGCGCTGGTCGCCAAGATCATTGGCGGCCACGGGGGCATCGTCGAGTGCGACAGCCAGCACAACCGCACCACCTTCCGTGTTCTGATGCCGGCGTCCAAGGGACTTGCGGCGGATGACGACGAAATTCCGATGACAAAAGGAAACATTGCATGACGGGCGCTACGATCCTTGTCGCGGATGACGATGCCGCCATTCGCACCGTGCTCAACCAAGCCTTGAGCCGCGCCGGCTATGATGTGCGCATCACCTCCAATGCGGCGACGCTGTGGCGCTGGATTGCTGCAGGTGACGGTGATCTGGTCGTAACCGATGTCGTGATGCCGGACGAGAACGCCTTCGATCTCCTGCCGCGGATCAAGAAGGCGAGACCGGATCTGCCCGTGCTCGTAATGAGTGCGCAGAACACCTTCATGACGGCGATCAAGGCTTCCGAAAAGGGAGCCTACGACTACCTGCCAAAGCCCTTCGATCTGACGGAACTGATCGGCATCATCGGGCGGGCGCTCGCCGAACCGAAGCGCCGTCCTTCAAGGATTGACGATGATTCGCAGGATGGCATGCCGCTTGTCGGTCGCTCGGCGGCTATGCAGGAAATCTACCGCGTACTCGCGCGGCTGATGCAGACCGACCTGACACTGATGATCACAGGAGAATCGGGAACCGGTAAGGAGCTCGTCGCGCGAGCGTTGCACGACTACGGTAAGCGCAGGAACGGCCCCTTCGTCGCGATCAACATGGCGGCGATTCCTAGAGACCTGATCGAATCGGAACTGTTCGGCCATGAGAAGGGCGCCTTTACCGGCGCACAGACGCGGTCGACCGGCCGTTTCGAGCAGGCCGAAGGTGGAACGCTCTTCCTCGATGAAATCGGCGACATGCCGATGGACGCCCAGACCAGGCTGCTGCGCGTGTTGCAGCAGGGTGAATATACGACCGTTGGCGGTCGGACGCCGATCCGCTCAGATGTGCGGATCGTCGCTGCGACGAACAAGGACCTGAAACAGTCGATCAATCAAGGGCTTTTCCGTGAAGACCTCTACTATCGCTTGAATGTCGTGCCGCTGCGCTTGCCGCCGCTGAGAGACCGGGCGGAGGATATCCCGGATCTTGTCCGCCATTTCGTCCAGCAGGCCGAAAAGGAAGGGTTGGACGTCAAGCGTTTCGACCAGGAAGCGCTGGAATTGATGAAGACGCATCCTTGGCCCGGTAATGTGCGAGAGCTCGAAAATCTCGTGCGGAGGCTGACGGCGCTCTATCCACAGGATGTAATCACCAGGGAGATCATCGAGAACGAGTTGCGCTCTGAGGTTCCTGACAGCCCGATTGAGAGGTCGGCGACCCGCTCCGGTTCGATGTCGATTTCCCAGGCGGTCGAGGAGAATATGAGGCAGTATTTTGCTAGCTTTGGTGATGCCCTGCCGCCCTCGGGCCTCTATGATCGGGTGCTCGCAGAGATGGAGTATCCATTGATTCTCGCAGCCTTGACGGCGACGCGAGGCAATCAGATCAAGGCTGCCGACCTCCTTGGCCTTAACCGAAACACGCTGCGCAAGAAGATTCGCGAACTCGGGGTTTCCGTCTACCGCAGTTCACGCAGTGCTTGACTGAGATGCAACACCGTTGCATTTTCGCCACAATGCGTTGCTTGAACGTCCGATAGCGTCGATTCGTTGCGTCGTCATTGGAGGCGACCCACCCGGTCGAGGCACGCCAATACTGTTTGGGGTTGGGCGTTAGGTCGGTTTCTCTGACCTGCTAAAGTTCGCGTTTGCCGGCGCCGTCGGGCGCCGGTTTGGGGGAAGCGTTTTACATGGTGGACGGAATGGCCCTGCCATTGGGCACAGAGGACAGGGTCGCAGCTGTCCAGGATCGGCGGGCGTCCTTCGCGCTGCCCGGATTGATGCTCGCCACCGGCGCGCTGGTCTGTGCGACCCTGTCGCTGCTCGTCCTCCTCGGCCTCACCCCCATTCGGCCGGAACGCAACATCGTCATCGCCTGCGCCGGCATCAACGGTGTCTTCGTCGTCGGCCTGATTTACCTGATCGCACGCGAAATCCTCAGGCTGTTGAGGGCGCGTAGCAAGGGAAGGGCGGCAGCGCGGCTGCATGTGCGCATCGTCGCGCTCTTTTCGATCGTCGCGATAACGCCGGCGATTCTGGTCGCAATCTTTGCCAGCATCACGCTCGATGTCGGGCTCGATCGCTGGTTCTCGCTGCGCACGCAGGCAATTGTCCGCTCGTCGCTGAACGTTGCGCAGGCCTATGTGCTCGAGAATGCAAGCTATCTGCAAGGCCAGACAGTGTCGATGGCCAACGACCTCGAGCGCAACCGGCAACTCTATAGCCTTGATCGCACCGGTTTCACCGAATTGATGACGCGGCAGGCGAGGGGGCGCGGCATGCTCGGCGCTTTCCTAGTGCGCGCCGACGGTAGCGCCATCCTCCAGGCCAATATCTCGACCGAAAAGCCACTGCCGGCCATCCCCTCCGATGCGCTCAAAAGCACGGTTTCTGGCCAGCCGACGCTTATTCCTCCCGGTGTGACCAACCTCGTTGGTGCCGTCATTCCACTCGACAATATACCTGGGACGTATCTCTACACGGTCCGGAACGTCGATCCCGAAGTGATGCGCTCAATGCGGCTGATGGAGGAGAATACGGCCGAATACAAGGCACTCGAGGCCGGGCGCACGTCGCTTCAGATCGCCTTCGGCGTCCTCTATATCGGCTTTGCCCTCATCGTTTTGCTGGCGGCGATCTGGACTGCGATCGCGGTTGCCGATCGTATCGTGCGGCCGATCCGGCAACTGATCGGTGCCGCGGACAGCGTTGCCTCCGGCAATCTCGATGTGGTCGTTCCGGTGCGTGCCGTCGACGGCGACGTGGGCAATCTCTCGCGCACCTTTAACAAGATGGTCACCGAGATCCGCACGCAGCAGCAGCAGATCCTGGTTGCGAAGGACGAGGTGGACCAGCGCCGCCGCTTTATCGAGGCGGTGCTTTCCGGCGTCACTACCGCGGTTATCGGCGTCGGCAAGGATCGACGCATCACGATCGCCAATCCTTCGTCGGAAGAGTTTCTGCGGAAGTCCGCGCCGGGATTGCTGGGCACAAGCCTCAGCGAGGTGGCGCCCGAGATCGATGCCGTGCTGATCGAGGCTGAAAGCCGGTATCGAAACGATTATCGCAAGCAGATCAACATCATGCGCGGCGGAACGGAGCGTACGCTGAACGTGCAGGTGACGAGAGAGGAAGGCGACGATTCGCATGGCTCCTATGTCATCACCATCGATGACATCACCGATCTGGTGATTGCACAGCGGTCAACCGCATGGGCCGACGTGGCCCGCCGCATCGCGCACGAGATCAAGAATCCGCTGACACCGATCCAGCTTTCAGCCGAGCGCCTGAGGCGCCGTTATGGCAAGCAGATCGACCAGCAGGACCGGGCGGTCTTCGACCAGTGCACCGACACCATCGTGCGCCAGGTGGAGGATATCGGCCGAATGGTCGACGAATTTTCGGCGTTTGCGCGGATGCCGAAGCCGACGAAGGAAAAATCGGATCTGCGGTCGATCCTTAAGGATGCCGTCTTCCTGCGCGAGATGGGCAACAGTCACATCACCTTCGTTCGCGATTTCGGCGACGAGCCGCTCGAAGGCCAGTTTGACGGCCGGATGCTCGGCCAGGCCTTCGGCAACATCGTCAAGAACGCGGTGGAGGCGATCGAGGCCGTTCCTGCCGGAAGCCAGCGTGGAGGGCCGACCATCGTCGTCCGCTCCCGTCGCGACGGCGCTTCCGGCCGTTTCGTTGTCGACGTGATCGATAACGGCAAGGGCCTGCCGACCGAAAACCGGCACAGAATTCTGGAGCCATACATGACGATGCGCGAAAAGGGCACCGGTCTCGGTCTCGCAATCGTCAAGAAGATCATCGAGGACCATGGCGGACAATTGGAGCTGCACGACGCACCGGTCGATTTCGACGGCGGCGTCGGGGCAATGATCCGCGTGATCCTGCCGCCTGCCGGGGAAACCGGGGGCGAAGGTACTGTAAAGGATAAGGGTAATACCAATGGCGGCTGATATTCTGGTTGTGGACGATGAGGAGGATATCCGGGAGATCGTCTCGGGAATCCTGTCGGACGAAGGTCACGAGACCCGGACGGCTTTCGACAGCGACAGTGCGCTTGCGGCGATCAACGATCGTGTACCGCGATTGGTTTTCCTGGATATCTGGATGCAGGGCAGCCGCCTCGACGGACTGGCGCTGCTTGACGAAATCAAGAGCCGCCATCCCGATCTGCCGGTGGTGATGATTTCCGGTCACGGCAACATCGAAACGGCCGTTTCCGCCATCAAGCGCGGTGCTTACGATTTCATCGAGAAACCGTTCAAGGCGGACCGGCTGATTCTCATAGCTGAGCGTGCGCTGGAGAATTCCAAACTGAAGCGCGAAGTCTCGGAATTGAAGAAGAAGTCCGGCGACCCGGTGGAGCTCATCGGAACGTCTGTAGCCGTGTCGCAGTTGCGGCAGACGATCGAAAAGGTGGCTCCGACCAACAGCCGGATCATGATCCAGGGTCCTTCCGGCTCCGGCAAGGAACTGGTCGCCCGCATGATCCATCGCAAGTCCACGCGTGCTTCCGGCCCGTTCGTCGCGCTCAACGCCGCGGCAATCACCCCGGATCGCATGGAAGTCGCGCTTTTCGGCACAGAGGGCACACCCGGCCAGCCACGGCGCACGGGCGCTCTCGAAGAAGCCCATGGCGGCATCCTCTATCTCGATGAAATCGGCGAGATGCCGCGGGAAACGCAAAACAAGATTCTGCGTGTGCTGGTCGACCAGCAGTTCGAGCGTGTCGGTGGTTCTAAACGCGTCAAGGTGGATGTGCGCATCATCTCCTCGACGGCCTACAATCTCGAGAACATGATTTCCGAGGGCCTGTTCCGCGAGGACCTGTTCCACCGTCTAGCTGTGATTCCGGTGCGTGTCCCAGCCCTTGCGGAACGACGCGAGGACATTCCCTTTCTTGTGGATATGTTCATGCGCCAGGTGAGCGAACAGGCCGGCATCCGCCCGCGCAAAATCGGCGAGGACGCACTCGCCGTACTGCAGGCGCATGACTGGCCGGGCAATATCCGCCAGTTACGCAACAATATCGAACGCCTGATGATTCTCGCGCGCAGCGATGGACCGGATACACCGATCACCGCCGACATGCTGCCGACCGAGGTCGGCGACACGCTGCCCAAGATTTCCGCACAGGGCGACCAGCACATCATGACCTTGCCGTTACGCGAGGCCCGTGAAATGTTCGAGCGCGATTATCTGATTGCCCAGATCAACCGATTCGGTGGAAACATCTCGCGCACGGCGGAGTTCGTCGGAATGGAGCGTTCCGCGCTTCATCGCAAGCTGAAGTCACTGGGCGTCTGATCCGGGGCGGCCGCGGCGATCACTGCCGCTACAGCGCTGCGCGGCCAATCGGACGCGCAAGATCCTTGTAGCACTTTGAATTGCTGCATGATTTTGTCCTTAGATCGATTCCGATTTAAGGAATAATCAGTAGCCGCTGTAGCTTGTGGGATGAAGGAACTGCGATGAAAGTGGTCATATGCGGCGCTGGACAGGTCGGCTACGGGATTGCGGAGCGCCTGTCACAGGAAAATAACGACGTCTCGGTGATCGATACGTCCTCCGCGCTAATTGCCCATATCACCGAGACCCTGGATGTGCGCGGCTATGTCGGCCACGGCGCCCATCCGGACGTGTTGGCGAGAGCCGGTGCCGACCAGGCCGACATGATCATCGCCGTCACGCTTTACGACGAGGTCAATATCGTGGCCTGCGAAGTTGCGCATGCGATCTTCAACGTGCCGACCAAGGTCGCCCGAATTCGCGCACAGAACTATCTCGCACCGGAATATTCGGACCTCTTTTCGCGGGAGAATGTCCCGATCGACGTGACGATTTCGCCGGAAATCGAAGTAGGCCGTCTTGTTCTTCGGCGTATTTCCTTCCCGGGCGCGACCGACGTGGTCCGCTTCGCCGAAGACCGCATCGCCATGATCGCGATCGAATGCATGGAAGACTGCCCGGTCGTGGACACACCGCTACTGCAGTTGAGCGAGCTTTTTCCGGATCTTCTGGCGACTGTTACCGGCATCTTCCGGGACGGAAAACTGATCGTGCCGCACTCCTCCGATCAATTGCAGACGGGCGATCTCGCCTATGTCGTCTGCGATCGGGATCATGCCCGCCGCACGCTCGGACTCTTCGGACATGAGGAGCAGGAGGCTCGGCGAATCATCATCATGGGCGGTGGCAATATCGGCTATTTCGTCGCGCGCATGATCGAGGAGCAGCAGCCGCGCATGCGCGTCAAGCTCATCGAGAGCGATCGCGACCGAGCCGTGCTGCTGGCCGACAAGCTGAACAACACCGTTGTCCTGCACGGCTCGGCCATGGACCAGCGAATCCTGATGCAGGCGGACGTTCAGGATGCCGATCTGGTGGTCGCTCTCACGAACAACGACCAGATCAACATTCTCGGCAGCATGATGGCCAAGCGCCTGGGCGCGAAGTCGACCCTGGTGCTCATCAACGAGCCGGCCTATCAGGATTTCGCCGGCACGGCCGGTGTCGATGCGCATATCAACCCGCGAGCCGTGACCATCTCTCGCGTCCTGCAGCACGTCAGGAAGGGCCGCATCCGATCGGTCTACGCGGTGCAGAATGGCCAGGCAGAGGTGATCGAGGCCGAAGCGCTTGAGACCTCACCGATGGTCGGCAAGGCCCTGCGCGAGCTCGAATTGCCCGAGGGGATCCGCATTGGCGCGCTCTACCGCGATAAGGCTTTTATTCGGCCTGACGGCAATACGAGGATAAAGGCGAAGGATCGCGTTGTTCTTTTTGCCGCCGCCGACGCAGTGCGCCATGTCGAACAGCTTTTCCGAGTCAGCATCCAATACTTCTGAGGTCTCGCCCCGATGCCGAGAATTGCCTATGTCAACGGCGCTTACGTGCCGCATTCCGAAGCCGCCATTCACGTCGAAGACCGCGGCTACCAGTTCGCGGATGGCGTCTACGAGGTTTGCGAGATCCGGCACGGCTTTATCGTGGACCTCAGCCGGCATTTGGACCGCCTCGAGCGATCCCTGAGAGAACTGCGGATCGGTTGGCCGATGAGCCGCGCGGCGTTGATTCACGTCATCCGCGAGGTACTGCGCAGGAACCGGGTGCGCAACGGACTTTTCTACCTGCAAGTGACTCGCGGTGTCGCGCGCCGCGACCATGTCTTCCCGGCAAAGGACACACCACCGTCGCTCGTCGTCACCGCGAAGCGGACCGATGCCGCCGCGATTGCGAGGAAGAATGCTGAGGGCATCGCGGCGATCACGGTGCCGGAGAATCGTTGGGATCGGGTCGACATCAAGTCGGTCGGCCTTCTGCCGAACGTGCTTGCACGGCAGAAGGCGAAGGAGCTCGGAGCTCAGGAGGCGATATTTGTTGATGCCGACGGCCTCGTTAAAGAGGGGGCGGCGACGAATGTCTGGATCGTCGATGGTGACGGGACCCTGCGCACGCGTCCAGCCGAGCATGGCATTCTACGGGGCATAACGCGGACGACGCTGATCGATGTGGCGAAGCCGCTTGGTCTCAAAATCGAGGAAAGGGCGTTTTCAGTGGAGGAGATGTATGCTGCGCGCGAAGTCTTCGTTACTGCTGCGACGAGCATTTGCTTTCCCGTCGTTTCCATCGACGGAAGGACTATCGGCAACGGCCATCCAGGAAGCATAGCACAGAATATTCGCGAAGCCTTTTTCGACATTGCGGAAAAGACATTGATTTGATACCAAACTTGGTGGGGTGTCGGGGACGAATACTGTGACGCCTCAAAACGCAGAATCTGACAAATGCACCGGCGCAAAAAAGGCCGGCAAATAAGAAAGAAGCGGCGCGATGGCGGAACGTTCTCAAAACTTGCAGGATCTCTTTCTCAATACGGTCCGCAAGCAAAAGATTTCATTGACCATTTTCCTGATCAACGGCGTCAAATTGACAGGTGTGGTCACATCTTTTGACAATTTCTGTGTATTGCTGCGCCGCGACGGCCATTCTCAGCTCGTCTACAAGCACGCCATCTCGACGATCATGCCGGGTCAGCCGCTGCAGATGTTCGAGAACGAGGAAGCCGCATCCTGACGGGACGTGAGGAACATTACCAAGCGTGATTCAAAATCGTCGTCGATCATCCCGGAGCTGGAACGGCTCCGCGATGACATGCGCGCAGTCGTCGTCGTTCCGGTTCTGAAAAAGACGGGAAAGGCGTCGGCGGAGATTCTGTCTGCTGCGGTGACACGCTCAGACGAAAGCCGGCTGGAAGAGGCAACAGGCCTCGCGCTTGCCATCGACCTCGACGTCGTGCACGGAACGATCGTTCCGGTCGCCCAGCCGAAGCCGGGGACTTTGCTCGGCAGTGGCAAGATCGAGGAGATCGGCCATGTCCTGAACGAAAAGGATGCCGGGCTGGTGATCGTCGATCACCCGCTGACGCCGGTGCAGCAGCGCAATCTCGAGAAGGAATGGAACGCCAAGGTCATCGACCGCACCGGCCTCATTCTGGAAATCTTCGGGCGACGCGCCTCCACCAAGGAAGGCACGCTTCAGGTCGATCTCGCGCATCTCAACTATCAGAAGGGCCGGCTGGTCAGAAGTTGGACCCACCTTGAACGCCAGCGCGGCGGCGCGGGCTTCATGGGCGGTCCGGGTGAAACCCAGATCGAAGCCGACCGTCGCCTGCTGCAGGAGAAGATCGTTCGGCTGGAGCGCGAACTGGAACAGGTGCGGCGCACCCGGCAGCTTCACCGCTCGAAACGCAAGAAGGTGCCGCACCCCATCGTGGCACTGGTCGGTTATACGAACGCCGGCAAATCGACGCTCTTCAACCGGATGACGGGTGCGGGTGTGCTGGCCGAGGACATGCTTTTCGCGACGCTTGATCCGACGCTCAGGCGTCTGAAGTTGCCGCATGGGCGCATGGTCATTCTGTCCGACACGGTCGGTTTCATCTCTGATCTGCCGACCCACCTTGTCGCGGCATTCCGGGCGACGCTTGAAGAAGTGCTCGAAGCGGACCTGATTCTGCACGTGCGCGACCTTTCCGACGCAGACAACCAGGCGCAGGCAAGCGACGTGTTGCGCATCCTTTCCGATCTCGGCATTGACGAGAAGGAAGGCGCCGAGCGCATCATCGAGGTCTGGAACAAGATCGACAAGATCGAGCCAGAGACGCGCGAGGTGCTCGTGAAGAAGGCGGCAAGCACGCCGAATACGGTCGCCGTTTCTGCTGTGACGGGCGAGGGCGTCGATCACCTGCTCGCCGAGATCGGCCGCCGTCTTTCGGGCGTGTTGACCGAGTGCACGGTCGTGCTCGGCCTCGACCAGCTGCAGCTGTTGCCCTGGGTTTATGAGCACTCGATCGTCGATGGCCGAGAGGACCTTGAAGACGGAAGGGTCAGCCTCGACCTGCGCCTGACCGAGGGCGAAGCTGCGGAGCTTGAGCGGCGGCTCGGCAACGGGCCGAAACCCGTCGAAGAGGACTGGTAACGAACCTGACGTTACGGCATCCCGCTACGTCAGTTGTCGCTCGATCGCCTTTGCTGCCTGCCAGAGTTCTTCCATGCGCTCCAGTGAGGCTGCGTCTAAGGTCTCTCCACCTGCTTCCAACTCCTGTTCGATATGGCCGAAGCGGCGGCGGAACTTGGTATTGGTGCCGCGGAGGGCCATTTCCGGATCGGTGCCGACATGGCGGCCGATATTAACGACCGCGAAGATCAGGTCGCCGAGTTCATCGGCCACCTTTCGCTGGTCTCCATCCTTGAGAGCGTGCCGCAATTCGGTGATCTCCTCCTCGATCTTGTCGAGGATCGGCTCCGGCTTCGACCAGTCGAAGCCGACTTTTGCCGCACGTTCCTGCAGCTTGATCGCTTCGACCAGAGCCGGAAAGCTGCGTTGCACGGAACCGAGGTGGCCGGGATCGGTGTCCTGCGGCAGACCTCGCCGCATCCGCCGCTGCCGCCGATCCGCCTTTTCCGCTCGCTTGATCTCATCCCATTGCAGCTTGACCGCCTCGGGCGTATCAGCCCCGGAGCGGGCGAATACATGCGGATGGCGACGGATCATCTTGCGGGTGACGGCTTCGACGACATCACCGAAGGAGAATTCACCTGCTTCTTCCGCCATGCGGGCGTGAAAGACCACTTGCAGCAGAAGGTCGCCTAGCTCGTCGCAGAGATCATCCATGTCATGGCGCTCGATTGCGTCCGCAACTTCATAGGCTTCTTCGATCGTGTAGGGCTTTATCGTCTCGAAGGTTTGGACGATGTCCCAGGGGCAGCCCGTGTCCGGCTGGCGCAGCGCCGCCATGATGTCGAGCAGGCGTTGAATGTCGCGAGAAGGTTCCATGGCTCAGTTCAGCGGTATGGCGTTCTGGTCCTTGCCGGCCTGATAGCTCTCAGACAGGCGGTGATAACGCTCGCGGATGCGCGCGTCCTGCGCGGCGAGCCTTTCCTTTGTCTGTTGGTCGGCGTCGCGCGTCAGTGCTGCGATCGAGGCCGACTTCCAGAAGGCGTTTTCCTGTGCATAGCCGCCGGGTTCCAGCCGGAAGACTTCCTTCAGGATCTTCAGGTCGTGAGGGATCGAGAAGCTGTCGCGCGAATCCTCGTGGCTGAAGAAGTAGTAGAAATTGTCGAACCCCGCCCAGGTGATCGCAGAAAGGCACATGGAGCAGGGCTCGTGGGTCGAGAGGAAGATCAGCTCCCGCGTATCGGGCTTATCGGCCATCTCGTAAAAGCGTTTCAGCGTATGGACTTCGCCGTGCCACAGCGGGTTTTCCGTCTCGTTGTTGGTCTCCGCAAGGACAAGCGAAAGATCAGATTTGCGCAGGATCGCCGCGCCGAACACCTTGTTGCCGGCAGCAACCCCCTTTTCGGTCAGCGGGAGGATGTCTTTTTCGATTACCGTCAAGAGGCGTTCGGCCAAATCCGATTGTCTCATTTTCTGTGCTCTCTGCGAATATCGGCGGCATTTAACGAAGGTCGGCCCGCCGGTGCAATGGGCGAACCGGGCCCGAGGGCCGTATGCCCCCGGAGATATTTACTCAAAATGGCTGACTGTCGAGCAAAACAATACGTGGCCGGAAAAGCATTGAAATTTCTGTTTCTTCAATTGTTGCCAGCTATGGGGGATATTCGCCGCAGCCTGTGGAAGGAGCCGCTCTTTCGGTGATGTCACAACAACTGTCCTTTTTTCCGACATTTTTTAGCGTCGCGCAGAAGCGCGTGGCTGTGTTCGGCAATGGGGACGAGGCCTTTGCCAAGGTGCGGCTGCTTTTGAACACAGAGGCGCGTATTGCCGTCTACGCGGATGCGCCGGAGCCTGCCTTTGATACATTCCTCCAGGCCAACGGCGTCGAGACCGTCCGCGAAGCGTTCGCTGCGCATCAGGTTGAGGGCGCCGTTCTGGTGTTTGCGGCGACTGGCGATGCAGCTGCCGACCGGGCGATCGTTGGTGCGGCGCGGGAGAGAAAAATCCCGGCAAATGCCGTCGATCAGCCGGACTACTGCGATTTCCTGACGCCGGCACTTGTCAACCGCGCGCCAGTCGCCGTGGCGATCGGAACGGAAGGGGCCGGACCCGTTCTGGCGCAGATGATCCGCGCCCAGATAGATCAATTGCTTTCCCCCTCCCTCGGCATAGTCGCGTCTTTGGCGGCGAGCTATCGTGATGCGGTGGAGCGACTTGTGCCGCGTGGTGTTGCGCGCCGCGTCTTCTGGCGGCGGTTCTTTTCAGGGCCGGTTGCAGATCACATTGCGCTTGGCGATGTCGCCTCGGCGCGCCGCGAGGCTTCGCGGCTGCTTGATGGGACCGATCGCGTTCCCGGGCATGTCTGGTTGGTTGGCGCCGGTCCGGGTGCGGAGGATTTGCTGACGCTTCGTGCGCAACGGGTGATGATGGAAGCCGACGCGATCGTCTATGATGCGCTCGTGCCGCAAGCGATCGTCGATATGGGGCGCCGCGATGCCGAGCGCCTTTCGGTCGGCAAGCGTAAGGGCTGCCACACCAAATCGCAGGACGAAATCAATCAGTTGCTGGTGAAGCTCGCCGGCGAGGGCAAACGTGTCGTCCGGCTGAAATCCGGCGATCCGTTGATTTTCGGTAGAGCTGGCGAGGAAATGGCTACCCTGCGGGAGGCCGGTATCAGCTATGAGATCGTTCCCGGCATCACCTCAGCGTTTGCGGCAGCGGCAGACTTCGAACTGCCATTGACCCTTCGCGGCGTTGCGTCCTCGCTGGTCTTTACCACCGGCCATGACCTTGCCGGTGATGTGCTGCCCGATTGGGCGCGGCTGGCCGTTTCGGGCGCGACGATTGCGGTCTATATGGGGCGCAGCGTGGCGGCTTCAGTTGCCGAGCGGCTGATGAAGGCAGGCCTGCCCCAGGAGACGACCGTCGCCGTGGTCGAGAATGCCAGCCGCGGCGAACGGCGGTTGCTGCACGGCATTCTTCGCGACCTGCCGGACCTCCAGACCCGCACCGAACTCGACGGTCCGGTCATGGTGATCATCGGCGACGCGGTTGCGGGTGCGAATTTCGGCCGGTCGGAACCGCTTGCTGCCGGGCGGCGGCAGGGCAGTGAGGCCAGGGACGCCTCTGGCGCGGAACGCGCCGAACAGTTTTCGAATTGAGGATGACGCGAATGGTGGACAAGGTCTTGACGGCAAACCGACTGGCGGATGGCATATCCGTCTGGCTCGACGCCTCCGGCAATTGGGTGGAGTCGCTGCAGGACGCCTTCGTCGCCCGCCATGCCGAGGCCGTCGCGGCGCTTGAAGCGACCGGAAAGCGCTCCTTCGACGAGAATAAAGTGGTAGACGTCAACGTTATCGACGTGGAGGAAGTCGACGGCACGCTTCGCCCGCTGCGCATGCGCGAGCGGATCCGCGCCGAGGGCCCGTCGATCGCCTATGCTCCGGGATATCATGGGCTTTCCGGCCCGAAATTTGCTGCCTGAGGATCTGAGACCCTATGTACCGTTACGACGAATTCGACCACGCCTTCGTTTCTGCACGTGTCGAGCAGTTCCGCGATCAGGTCCAGCGGCGGCTGTCCGGTGAACTAGCCGAGGACGCCTTCAAGCCGCTGCGTCTGATGAACGGCGTCTATCTGCAGCTGCATGCCTACATGCTCCGCGTTGCCATTCCCTATGGCACGCTGTCGAGCCGGCAGATGCGGATGCTCGCTCATATCGCGCGCAAATATGACCGCGGCTATGGTCATTTCACCACGCGCCAGAACATCCAGTACAACTGGCCGAGTCTTTCCGACACACCGGACATCCTGAAGGAACTGGCAAGCGTCGAGATGCACGCGCTGCAGACCTCGGGCAACTGCATTCGCAACGTGACGGCGGATCATTTCTCTGGTGCGGCTGCCGACGAGGTTGCCGACCCGCGGCCCTATGCAGAGATTCTCCGTCAGTGGTCGAGCGTTCATCCGGAATTCTCGTTCCTGCCGCGCAAGTTTAAGATCGCGGTGACCGGCGCCGAGCGCGACCGCGCGGCGATCCAGGTGCATGATATCGGCTTGCATCTGAAGAAGGACGAGAACGGTAGGCTCGGCTTTGCCGTCTATGTCGGCGGCGGGCAGGGCAGAACCCCGATGATCGCCAAGAAGATCCGTGACTTCCTGCCGGAAGAAGACCTGCTCTCCTACACCACGGCGATCATGCGCGTTTACAATCTCTATGGCCGCCGCGACAACAAGTACAAGGCGCGCATCAAGATCCTGGTGCATGAAACCGGTGCCGAGGAGCTTGCCCGCCAGGTCGAAGTTGAATTCGCCAAGCTCAGGGACACCGAGCTGAAGCTGCCGGACACCGACATCCAGGCGATTTCTACCTATTTTGCGCCGGCGGCACTGCCGAACCGCCCGGAAGGCTGGGGTAACCTCGCTCGCTGGAAGAAGGCCGATCCGGAGTTCGCGCGCTGGGTCCAGCAGAACGTCCAGCCGCACAAGCATCCGGACTACGGCATGGTGACCATTTCGCTGAAGCCGATCGGTGGTGTTCCGGGCGATGCGAGCGACGCACAGATGGATGCGGTTGCGGACATCGCCGAGGAGTACGCCTTCGATGAAATCCGCGTCAGCCACGAGCAGAACCTGATTCTGCCGCATGTGGCGCTTGCCGACCTGGAGCCCGTCTACCGTGCTCTGGTCGCGGCAGGCCTCGCGACGGCCAATGCGGGGCTGATCACCGACATCATCGCCTGTCCGGGCCTCGACTATTGCGCGCTCGCCAATGCGCGTTCGATCCCGGTCGCTCAGGAGATCTCGAGCCGTTTCGGCTCCCCCGAGCGGCAGGCCGATATCGGCGAGCTCAAGATCAAGATCTCCGGCTGCATCAATGCTTGCGGACACCATCATGTTGGCCATATCGGACTTCTGGGTGTGGAGAAGAAGGGTGCGGAGCTCTACCAGATCACGCTCGGCGGTTCCGGGGACGAGAATACGTCGATCGGTGAAATCATCGGCCGCGGCTTCGAGCCGGAAAAGGTGACCGATGCCGTTGAAACGATCGTCGACACCTATCTCGGCCTCCGCCGGGACAAGACGGAGACCTTCCTGGAGGCTTATCGTCGGGTTGGACCGCAGCCGTTCAAGGATGCGCTCTATGGCGGCAGTGCTCAGGAAGCCGCTTGAGGCAGGGACGAGAACATGACGAAGATTTGGAAAGAAACCGGTTTTGTGAACGATGATCCTTGGGTGGTCGAGACGGAAGAAACCAAGGCCGGGTCGAACGAAAAGGCAATACTCGGCCTGGATGCCTTCATCGACGCGGTCTCCGCCGATGCGCGTGAGCTGGGTGTACTGATCGCGCCGGCCGACGACGTCACGCGGTTGGCACCATACCTCGATCGGATCGCGCTCGTCGCTGTCGCATTTCCGGCTTTCAACGACGGTCGCGCCTTTAGCCACGCTTCGCTGCTTCGTTCGCGGCTTGGCTTCCAAGGGGAAGTCCGGGCGGTCGGAGACGTACTGATCGACCAGATCCCGCTGATGCTGCGTTGTGGCATCGACAGTTTCGCTGTGACGAATGCGACGGCCATCAAGCGGCTCTCGGAAGGGCGCTTGCCCGGCATCACCAATCACTATCAGCCGACTGCCAGGCCGTCTTCGGACGCCAAATCATACAGTTGGCGGCGCGTTTCCTGAAAAGACGCGCCCGCGACAGTGTGAAGCAAGCCGAAATGCTCGAAAGCGACTATATTTGGAAGGGATTTCCTTTCAATCGAGTGCGGGTTGGAATATCCGCTCGTACTTGATAGACAGGGTCACCATTACAGGACTGTAGCCAAGATGAATGCTCCGGCAAAAACGGAAGATTTCGCGATCCAGGCACCGGC
The DNA here is from genome assembly GCF_020193575.1 of Ensifer sp. IC4062. Taxonomy (GTDB): domain Bacteria; phylum Pseudomonadota; class Alphaproteobacteria; order Rhizobiales; family Rhizobiaceae; genus Sinorhizobium. The sequence continues at coordinate 36,993 of NZ_JADYVD010000015.1, read as the reverse complement.
GGGTGTCTTTGCCGAGACGGTCACGAGTGTCACACACTATACGGACCGGCTCTTCCGTTTCCGTATGACGCGTCCCCAAGAGTTCCGTTTCCGCTCCGGCGAATTCGCGATGATCGGCCTCATGGTCGGCGACAAGCCCGTGTATCGCGCCTATTCAATTGCGAGCCCGGCATGGGACGAGGAACTCGAGTTCTTCTCGATCAAGGTTCCGGACGGCCCGCTGACGTCGCATCTGCAGAAGATCAGACCGGGCGACCAGGTCCTCATGCGCAAGAAGCCGACCGGCACGTTAGTACTCGACGCGCTGGTGCCGGGCCGCAGGCTTTATATGTTCTCGACGGGTACCGGCATTGCCCCCTTCGCGAGCCTTATCCGCGATCCAGAGACCTATGAGAAATTCGAGGAAGTCATCCTTACGCACACCTGCCGTGACGTGGCGGAGCTGAAATACGGCTTCGATCTCGTGGACGAGATCCGTAATCATGAGTTCCTGAACGAGATTGTCGGCGACAAGCTTCGTCACTACGCGACGGTGACACGCGAGGACTACCCATTCAAAGGCCGGATCACCGACCTGATGACCAACGGCAAGTTCTTCGCTGATTTGGGCTTGCCGCCGCTTGATCCGGCGATCGACCGCGGCATGATCTGCGGCTCCACGGCAATGCTGAAGGACACCAAGGAAATTCTGGAAGCCGCCGGCCTGACGGAAGGCGCGAACAACAAACCTGCCGAATTCGTCATCGAGCGCGCATTCGTCGGCTGACGTCTCCGCGACCGGAATACGGGTGTATCAACTAAGAGGCGCGTCCCCGGGGGTGCGTCTCTTTTTCGTTCTGCGTCCGGTGGGAAGCGCTTCTGGTGCGCTCCAATGATCATCTGCAGCTTTGTCAGCCGGGACGCTGGCAACTCTCTCACGGATTAACCCACGACACGGCGCTGCAGGGGCAGGCGCCAAATGGGTCCGACGATGGCCGTAGGCGGTCAGGCCCTCGCCAGATAGTCCATCAATCCGGACATGGCAGCAGCGGCGCCGTCGTCGTCTGCCGCCTGGATCGCGCGCATCACCCTGACATGGCGCTCCACCGATGCCTTCATTTTTTCCGGCGCGGTCGACGCAAACCATATGCGGCGCGCGTGGGTCTGCAGTGGCGCGAGTGCCGCCGTCAGGAACCTGTTTGGGCAGGCGTCTTCCATGATCTCGTCGAACATCTTGTCGGCGACGAGGAAGCCCTCCATGTCGCCTCGAGCCGAACAGGTCGTCATCGTCTGCTCGCAGTCATTGAGCGCCTGCCGGATCTCAGGGGACGCGTTCTGTGCCACAAGGGCGGCGGCCAGCGGTTCCAGCCGTTGGCGCGTCTGCATCACATGGGCACGGTCCTCCGGCCGGATCGTGGTAATCTGCAGTCCCACCCGCGCACGAATGTCGATCAGCCCTTGCCAGGCAAGTTTCTGGATCGCTTCTCGAACCGGGGTGCGGCCATGCTCGGCAAGTTCGATGAGTTGGCGCTCGGTAACGAGGGATCCGGGCTTGAGCTTCAGTGTGACGATGAGGCGTTCGAGCGCCAAATAGGCGAGGTGGGCCTGGGATTGGACTGGCATAAGCATCCCGCTAGTGCTGATATATCACAGAGTGACACGGAGTCGAACTGGTCGCAACCGAGGAGGCTAAATCCGCGCCGGAAAAGAGGCGTTGCCGCCGCTGGCGGCCTGCCGGTTCGCCGCAGGACCTCACGCCATCTCGAGAGTGCTGTGATGATGAGACGAGAACGGCCCGCCAGTTGCTGGCGGGCCGTTCTCGTTCGGCTTCATGTCATTGATGTCAGTGCAGGATCTGGCTGAGGAACAGCTTGGTACGCTCGTGCTGCGGATTGTCGAAGAATTCGGCCGGCGAATTCTGTTCGACGATCTGGCCCTGATCCATGAAGATCACCCGGTTGGCGACCTGACGTGCAAAGCCCATCTCGTGGGTCACACACAGCATGGTCATGCCTTCCTCGGCGAGGCTGACCATCGTGTCCAGCACTTCCTTCACCATTTCCGGGTCGAGTGCGGACGTAGGTTCGTCGAACAGCAGGATCTTCGGCCGCATGCACAGCGAACGGGCAATCGCCACGCGCTGCTGCTGGCCACCCGAAAGCTGGCCCGGATACTTGTGCGCCTGCTCCGGGATCTTGACGCGCCGGAGGAAATGCATCGCGATTTCCTCGGCCTCCTTCTTTGGCATCTTGCGCACCCAGATCGGTGCAAGCGTGCAGTTTTCGAGGATCGTCAGATGCGGGAAAAGGTTGAAGTGCTGGAAGACCATGCCGACTTCGCGGCGCACTTCATCGATCTTTTTCAGGTCGTTGGTGAGTTCGATTCCATCAACGACGATCTTTCCCTTCTGGTGCTCCTCGAGGCGATTGATGCAGCGGATCATCGTCGATTTACCGGAGCCCGACGGACCGGCAATGACGATGCGTTCTCCGCGCATCACCTTGAGATTGATGTCGCGCAGCACGTGGAAATCACCGTACCACTTGTTCATGTTGGTGATTTCGATCGCGACGTCCGTGCTGGACACGGTCATCTTCGAAGCGGTGGCAGTGTTTGCCATAAGTTTCCCCTTTTTATCGTTGGCTCCTGTCGAGCACACGTTCCATGAAGCCTGAATAACGCGACATGCCGAAGCAGAAAAGCCAGAATACGAACCCCGCAAAAATCAGGCCGCTCACCGGTGTAACGGCGGAAGCCCAGTTCGTGTCGCTGAAGTTCAGGCGGACGATACCAAGCAGATCGAACATGCCGATGATCGAGACGAGGGACGTATCCTTGAACAGGCCGATGAATGTGTTCACGATGCCCGGGATCACCAGCTTCAGCGCCTGCGGCAGGATGATGAGGTTCATCTTTTGCCAGTAGCTGAGACCCAGCGAATCGGCGCCCTCATACTGGCCCTTCGGAATGGCCTGCAATCCGCCGCGCACGACCTCCGCCATATAGGCGGAAGCGAAAAGCGAAACGCCAATCAATGCACGCAGGAACTTGTCGAAGGTGACGCCCTGCGGCAGGAACAGCGGCAGCATCACGCTTGCCATGAACAGAACCGTGATCAGCGGGATGCCGCGAACGATCTCGATGAAGACCGTGCAGAGCATCTTTATAACCGGCATGTCCGACCGGCGTCCGAGAGCCAGCAGAATGCCGAGCGGCAGCGAGACTGCTATTCCGACAAAGGACAGGACCAGTGTAACCAGAAGGCCACCCCACAGCGGGGTTTCGACATAGGTGAGGCCGAACCAGCCGCCTGGCAGCAGGATCGTCGCGACTATCGGCAGAGCGACCAGCAGCAGAACGGCGTTGAACGCCTTGTAGGGCACCTTGGGCATCAACATCGGCACGAGTAACAGCACGAAGAGGATGCCGACGAGCGCGGGCCGCCAACGTTCGTCTATCGGATAGCGTCCGAAGAGAAACTGGCCAAACTTCGCGTTGACGAAAGCCCAGCAGGCGCCGCTCCACCCTTCCGGCTGTGAGCCGCCCTGTTCGACCGTCGCGCAGACGCCGCGGCCGCCGCCCGTCCAGGCGGCGTCGAGGAACAGCCATTGTATTGCAGGTGGCACCAGCCATGCCAGTACCAGCAGGCTGATGATGGTGAGTGCCGTGTCCTTCGGCGTGGCGAAGAGATTCTTCCTGAGCCAAGAGACTATGCCGCTTTCCAACACCGGGGCAGGTGAGGCCTCGACCATTGACGCGCGAACGAAACTTGCTTCGTGTGTGGTCATGATCTTACCTCTCCACCAGCGCCATGCGGGCGTTGTACCAGTTCATGAACAGCGAGGTCGCAAGGCTGAGCGTGAGATAGACGATAAGCCAGATGCTGACCACTTCGATTGCTTGCCCGGTCTGGTTGAGGATGGTGCCTCCGACAGCGACGAGGTCGGCGTAGCCGACGGCAATTGCCAGCGACGAGTTCTTCGTGAGGTTGAGATATTGGCTGGTCAGCGGTGGGATGATGATCCGCATCGCTTGTGGCACGACGACCAGACGAGTGGTCAGTCGCGGGCGGATGCCAAGCGCGTGGGCCGCTTCGGTCTGCCCCTTGGAAACTCCGCGGATACCGGCGCGGACGATTTCCGCAATGAAGGCCGCGGTGTAGAAGGAAAGCGCGAGGTAGAGCGAGAGGAACTCGGGCCCGACGACCGAACCACCCGTGAGGTTGAACTTGCCGGCAATCGGGACGTCAAAGCTGAGCGGTGCGCCGGTGGCAAGAAATGTGATCAACGGCAAACCGATGACCAATCCGAGCACGGTCCACAGCACTGGGAAGCGCTGGCCGGTCGCCGCCTGTTGTCGGTTGGCATATCGCGCGATGAGAAAGCTTGCAGCAACAGCAATAAGGAATGCGAGAACCGTATATTCAGACCCTTCTCCGAAGATGGGTCTCGGGAAGGCCACGCCGCGATTGCTCACGAAAACATTGAGCGGCAGTGTGAGCGCCTCGCGCGCCTGCGGCAAGACTGCGAGAACGCCGCTGTACCAGAAGAAAATAACGAGCAGCGGAGGGATGTTTCGGAACACCTCGACATAGGCCAGCGACAATTTGGCGATGATCCAATTGTGCGAAAGCCGCCCGATGCCGACGAGAAAGCCGATGATCGTCGCGGTGACGATGCCGGTGATGGCGACGACCAGCGTATTGACGAAGCCGACGAGGAGCGCTCGGCCATAGGTGGAATCGCTGGTGAAGGCGATCAGCGATTGCCCGACATCGAAGCCTGCTCGGCTTCTTACGAAGCCATATCCCGATGCGATATTGGCGCGCCTAAGGTTCTCAATCGTGTTGTCGACGATCCAGTAGATGAGGACCGCGAGGATGATGATGGTGATTGCCTGATAGAATATTCCGCGAACCTGAGGATCGTTGATGATCGATCCAGAGGACCTGCCTTTTTCAGGCGCATTCGTGACGCCAATGGCCATATAATGCCTCTTTCCCCAGTACGCCCTTTCCGGGCGTTTTTATTGTTGGGAAGGAGGAGCGGGTAGCCCGCTCCTCCTCTGCATGCTTCCTTAAATCGTAGCGACTCAAGGACAAAACATGCACGATCAGCGGATCGGCGGAGCGTACTGGATGCCACCTTTGTTCCAGAGGGCATTCAGGCCACGCTCGATCTTCAGCGGGCTGCCGGTACCGATGTTGCGATCGAAAACTTCGCCATAGTTTCCAACCGCCTTGATGATGTTGACTGCCCATTCATTGGTCAGGCCAAGGTCGGTACCAATCTTGCTGTCGGCTTCGACGCCGAGGAAGCGCTGCACGTCAGGGTTGGTCGACTTCTTCATCTCTTCGACGTTCGCCTGGGTGATGCCGAATTCTTCGGCCTGGATCAGCGCAAAGTGGGTCCAGCTGACGATATCGAACCACTGATCGTCGCCCTGACGAACGGCCGGAGCGAGAGGCTCCTTGGAGATGATCTCCGGCAGGATCATGTGATCGTCCGGCTTCGACAGGGTAAGCCGCAGGGCATAAAGGCCCGACTGGTCTGTGGTGTAGACGTCGCAACGGCCGGCGTCATAGGCAGCGTTCACTTCCTCGAGCTTCTCGAAGACCACAGGATTGTACTGCAGGTTGTTCGACTTGAAGTAGTCGGCGAGGTTAAGCTCGGTCGTCGTACCGGTCTGCACGCAGACGGCGGCGCCGGACAGTTCGAGCGCGGACTTCACGTTGAGTTCCTTGCGGACCATGAAGCCCTGGCCGTCATAATAGTTGACGGGGCGGAAATTGAAGCCGAGGGCCGTGTCGCGGTTGATGGACCAGGTCGTGTTGCGAGCCAGAAGGTCGACTTCACCGGACTGCAGCGCCGGGAAACGCTCCTTGGCAGAAAGCGGCGTGTACTTCACCTTGCTGGCATCACCGAAGACGGCGGCGGCGACTGCCTTGCAGTAGTCGACGTCGAAACCAGTCCAGTTGCCGGAAGCATCGGGGGCGGAAAAGCCGGCGAGACCGGTGTTCACGCCGCACTGGATAAAGCCCTTGGCCTTCACGTCATCAAGCGTCGCGGCCGATGCCGCGTGTGCGCCAATACCCATGACAGCAGCGCCAACCAGAGCTGTCAGAATTCGTCTTGCCATTTTTTGAACCTTTTCGGCTGTTGTTTGTTCCCGTCTGCACAGGCGCGCTCCGTAGGCGCGTGCAGCCTCCGCCACCCTCCTGGCGTGAGTGCAATCTATCTCATGCTCAAAATCCATAAGGGTCAAGAGATGTTGCCGATTTTCTAATTTTGCATGTGAAAAACCCGAAATTCGCCAGAAGTTTAGGCAGTTTCTTCCCGGAAAATCGGATTCTTTGAACAAAAAACGGCCACTCCGGCATTTTGCACGAAGCCCCGTCACTTCACCCGAATTTTCCCTTGACCCGGCGGGTGCTGCGTTCGATGAGTTGGCGTCGAATCTAAACAGCGGATTTTTCAATGGCAGACAAGATCAGCGCGCTAAAGGAAACGGGCATCAATACCCGTCTGGCGCACACTGGCAATAATCCCTCGGATTTCCACGGCTTCGTCAATCCGCCGGTGGTGCATGCGTCCACCGTGCTGTTTCCCAACGCCAGGACTATGGAAAGCCGGGCGCAGAAATATACCTACGGAACGCGCGGGACGCCTACGACCGATGCGCTTTGCGAGGCAATCAATGAGCTCGAGGGTGCTGCCGGAACGATTCTCGTGCCTTCAGGCCTGGCAGCGGTCACGGTGCCGTTCCTGACTTATCTGTCAGCCGGGGACCACGCGCTCGTCGTTGATTCGGTCTATTTCCCGACGCGGCATTTCTGCGACACGATGCTGAAGCGCCTCGGTGTCACCGTCGAATACTATGATCCGATGATCGGTGCCGGCATTGAAAGCCTTATTCGGCCGAACACGCGCCTGGTGCATACCGAGGCGCCGGGCTCGAACACGTTCGAGATGCAGGACATTCGCGCAATCGCAGCCGCGGCTCACCGCCACGGTTGCGTCGTGACGATGGATAATACCTGGGCGACGCCAGTTTATTTCCGCCCGCTCGATCACGGCGTCGATGTCTCGATCCATGCAGCCACGAAATATCCGTCGGGCCATTCGGATGTGCTGTTTGGCACCGTGTCGGCCAACGTCACCCATTGGCCGGCGCTCGGCGAGGCGATGGTCACGCTCGGCGTCTGCGCGTCGCCGGACGACAGCTATCAGATTCTCCGGGGCTTACGCACGATGGGGATTCGTCTGGAACGGCATCAGGCGAGTGCGCTGGCGATCGCCGAGTGGCTGGAGAGCCGCGACGAGGTTGCACGGGTCCTGCATCCGGCACTGCCGAGCTTTCCGGGGCACGATCTCTGGAAGCGCGACTTCGGCGGGGCGAGCGGGATTTTCTCCTTCGTGCTGAAGGCCGACAGCCCCGAAAAGTTCAGAGCCAAGGCGCATGCCTTCTTGGATGCGCTCTCGATCTTCGGCCTTGGCTATTCCTGGGGTGGCTTCGAAAGCCTTGCCGTCCACGTCAACCTGTCCGACCGTAAGGTGGCGAAAGCCCCGACGGAAGGGCCGGTGATCCGACTGCAGATTGGACTGGAGGACGTTCCGGATATCCGTCGCGACATCGAAGCGGGCTTCGCCGCCGCCAACGCGGTCTGACGCCTTCTGTTGCATGTGTCCGCAAACCGAGCCGGCTGAGGGCAGCAATTCGAATTGCTACAACGCACGTTGCGCGTCAGAAGAGCCGCGCGGCGCTGGCGGCGTCGTAGCCGTAAAGCCAGTCGAGGTCGGCGGCAAGCGATTCGGAAGTCTTGAGCGCGAGCACCAGATCGCGCCCGACACGGATTGGCCCTCGGGCGTGATAGACGAAGCGGTTGAAGGCGGCTCGCTTCCGCACTCGATCGATCCGCGACCTTCGCGCACGATCATATCTGGCAAATGCGGAAGGGACATCCTGACTTTCGGCGAGGCAGAGCGCGAGCTCCCGGCCATCCTCGATCGCCATCGCGGCCCCTTGGGCGGCAAATGGCGTCATCGCATGGGCGGCGTCGCCGATGAGGATGGTTCTCGTCCCGTCGTGCCATGCACCGTCTCCGACGGTGCATAAGGGCCAGTAGGTCGCTGCGGTTGCGCTGGTGAGCAGCGCGCGCAGCTTGGGATGCCAGCCAGCGAAAGCTGTTGCAAGCTCACGCCGTCCTTCCTCGGTCTCCTTCCCGACCCACACGCTTCCGCCAGCCTTGCCCCCGACGATTGCCACAAGGTTGAAGCCGCCGACTTCCTTGATGGGGTAGGCGACCAGGTGCGCATTCGAGCCGAGAAAGGCCGTAACACGATCCTCCGACAGGAGCGCGGTCGCCTCCGAGCTCTGCACCATCAGGCGCCAGGCGATGTTGCCGGAGAACTGCACGGCGCCGGCGCCCGGGATGGACGTTCTTGTCCGTGACCAGATACCATCGGCGCCAACGATTACGGACGGGGGCCGTGCCATCGCGCGATCGATTGCCGCTTCCGCGTCGCTCTCGACCCGGCACCCAAAATGGATGCGGCAGTGTGGTTCGGCTGCCACCGCGTCCAATAAGATCTTTTGCAAGCTGGTGCGGTGCAGAACACCATAGGGAGCCGCCCAGCGCTTGCGGGCGTAGGAGCCGGCCGGCACGCTTGCAAGCGTGCGTAGCGAGCGGCCGTCGAGAAGCGCGACCGAGTCCGGCTCGCTCCAGACAGCTTCAAGGGCAGGGAGCAGACCGAGATCGATGAGGATGCGTGACGCGTTCGGCGACAATTGCAGGCCGGCGCCGATCTCTTTCAAAGAGTCGGCCTGTTCGAATATCTCCGCCTCGAAACCCTGCCGGGCGAGACAGAGAGCCGTCGTCAGGCCGGCGATACCGGCGCCGACAATCGCGACCGGACCAGCGTCTTGCATCGATCTCGCACCGTTGAATTGCGGCGATTTAGGCCGCCTTGCTGGTGAAGAGGCATCCCGGAGGATTTGTCTCCGTTGGCTTCAATGAAGAGTTGTAACGATAGAGCGTCGAACAATAGGAGCAGACCTTCTCGTTGTCGTCGCCCATGTCGATGAAGATGTGGGGGTGGTCGAAGGGAACGGATGCGCCCGTGCACATGAATTCCTTGACGCCGATTTCGATCGCCTGGTGTCCGCCGTCATTCTGAAAATGGGGGATGCTGTGGCCGGCCATGTCATGCTCCGATGAATGCAAGTCTTTGGATTGTAAATTTGGCGGCACCATAGTGAGCTTTGCCGCAAATGTGTAGCGGCAAACATGCCGCGCCTGGAGGTTTTTGGAAGGCCGGGGGTTTCAAGCGACGGCGTTACAACCTAGTTTGCGCGAAAACAGAACGCCTTCAGGAAATGAGACATGGATCTGAACCCGCCGCCGTTTTCGCGTTTCGTGCACGAGGGAATGGAGATCGCCTTTTTCGACGAGGGCGACCCGTCGGGAGATCCCGTCCTCCTCATCCACGGTTTCGCTTCGAGCGCCAATGTTAACTGGGTGTATCCGGGCTGGTTGAAGACACTAGGGGATGCTGGCTACCGGGTTATCGCGCTGGACAATCGCGGCCATGGAAAGAGCAGCAAGCCCTACGACCCCTCGCTCTACCATCCTCAACAGATGGCGGGGGATGCGGCGGCACTTCTTGTGCATCTCGGGATCGGCGAGGCGCATGTCATGGGCTACTCCATGGGAGCGCGCATTTCAGCGTTCCTGGCTTTAGCGCATCCGGATCGCGTGCGCTCGCTCGTGTTTGGAGGCCTCGGAATAGGTATGGTGACCGGGGTCGGAGACTGGGACCCGATCGCCGACGCGCTGCTTGCATCGTCTCTGGAGAGCGTGACGCATCCGCGCGGAAGAATGTTTCGAGCCTTTGCCGATCAGACCAAGAGCGACCGCCAGGCGCTTGCGGCCTGCATCTCCACGTCGCGCGATCTTCTTTCGCCCGAGGATGTGGCCCGCATCGAGGTGCCGGTACTGATCGGTGTCGGAACAAAGGACGAGATTGCCGGATCGGCGCAGGAACTTGCCGCACTTATGCCGCGAGCACAGGCGCTCGACATTCCGGGGCGCGACCATATGCTGGCCGTCGGCGACCGGGTGTTCAAGAAGGCCGTGCTCGAATTCCTCGGTGAGGTTGAGCGAGAGTAAGGCAATTTTACGACTCGCGGCTGAAATATGGCGCACCCATTTATGTCGGCCGGGAATTACCCTATATTCGAAGAACTGATCGATCATGAAGGAGAGCGACTATGGTCGCCAAGACCGAACTGCGCCATACAGAATCGTTCAAGGCGATCGACCCGATTTGGGACAGCCTGCGCGAGGAAGCTCGTCTCGCTGCCGAGCGGGATCCGATGTTGGCAGCGTTCTTGTATTCGACCGTCGTCAACCAGCACTCCCTCGAAGAGGCCGTGATTTACCGGATCTGCGAGCGGCTGGATCACCCGGACCTGCAGGCAAACCTGCTTCATCAGACCTTTTCCGAAATGCTCGAGGACTGGCCTGAATGGGGCACGATCCTTCGCGTCGACATCCAGGCGGTCTATGATCGCGACCCGGCGTGCACACGGTTCATCGAACCCGTACTCTATTTCAAGGGGTTCCACGCCATCCAGACGCATCGCCTTGCCCATTGGCTGTGGAAGCGCGGACGGAAGGATTTCGCGTTGTACCTGCAGAGCCGCTCTTCGAGCGTCTATCAGACTGACATCAACCCTGCCGCCCGGATCGGGCGCGGCATCTTCCTGGATCACGCAACCGGGTTGGTGGTCGGCGAAACAGCAACCATCGGTGACAATGTGTCGATCCTGCACGGCGTGACACTTGGCGGCACCGGCAAGGAAGGCAGCGATCGTCATCCGAAGATCGGTGACGGCGTGTTGATCGGCGCAGGCGCAAAGATACTTGGCAACATCCACATTGGGCATTGCTCGCGCGTTGCGGCCGGCTCAGTCGTGCTGAAGCCGGTACCTCCTAAGACGACCGTAGCGGGCGTTCCGGCAAAGGTCGTGGGCGAGGCCGGATGTTCCGAGCCGTCGCGCCAGATGGACCAGATCCTGTCCAGCTTCGACATCTAACCGGGTCTGACCGGATGCTAACGCCGGCGCGGCGACGCCTCGCAAGTTCCGGCGTTAGGCGGTGAGGGGCATGACGACCTTGCCAGCGGTTTTCCGCTCGCGTCCAGTTGGTGCTTTGCAAAAAATTGGACGAAGATTCAAAGCGATAGGGCGACCTCGCAAATCTGAACGATGCCCGGCGCTTCAAGTGGGTTTACACTTGCCAATTCCGCGTGCGAGAAGCGCCGCAAATCAAACATCTACGGAGAGAAGATTTGAAGCCCGAAGAGATCCGAAAGCTTGAAGCCTATTTCAAGCGCACCTTCAACCAGTCGATGGTCGTCAAGGCGCGGCCGAAGAAGGACGAGTCTGCGGAGGTCTATCTCGGCGACGAGTTTCTCGGTGTCGTTTTCCGTGACGAAGAGGACGGGGAGCTTTCGTATAACTTCTCGATGGCTATTCTCGACATCGATCTTTGAGATCAAGATCATTCGTCGATATTTCGACCCGGTTCTGAGCGATCAGGCCGGGTTTTTCATTAAAAGTCATATTTAATTCGATCGCGCAAAAAAGTGCGTGTTTAGCCGCGGATTTTCATCAAGTCGTTGCAAGAACAGTGTTTTATTGCATTGCACACAGAACTTGACTTTTTGTGCACCGCACATAAACTGCTAACAGTTAAGCCGTCTAAAGGAGACACCCCCCGATGTTTAACTTCGACGACGCCAACAAGAAAAGCAAAGAAGCCATTGATGTCGCGGTCAAAAGCTATTCGGCCATGACCAAGGGCTTCCAGGCCATTGCCACGGAAGCAGCGGATTATTCGAAGAAGTCCTTCGAAGAAGGAATTGCCCATTTCGAGAAGCTCACCAATGCCAAGAGCATTGAAGCTGCGGTCGAACTGCAAACCAATTATCTGAAGGCAAGCTACGAAGGGTTCGTGGCCGAGGCAACGAAGATCGGCGAGATGTACGCCGATCTCGCTAAGGACGCATACAAGCCCTACGAAGCGCCGGTTGCCAAGGCAACCTCAGCTGTCAAGTCTGCCGCCGCGGCCTGACGACAAGGACCATCGCCATCGCAAGAGGGCCGGTCGCGGTTGCCGCGGCCGGCCCTCTTGCTTTTGAAATACTGCCGCTTGTAACCGAAGAAAGTTGATCAATCTTGTGTCTCGCCGTGCGAATATGATTGCAGTGCGTTGGTTCGGCCTTAAAATTCAGAAACGAACCATTAGATAAGGACGAGCATGCCGCAGCCACGTTCGTTGGAAGCGCAGCTGTAAAGGAATGAACAAGAATGATCGCCATGCCGGTCCGGATGCAGCAGGGAAGCGATGGAGACGGAGGCGGCCCCAGTCGTGGCACCTCCGTTATCACGCGCACCAAGCCGAAGACCAAAAAGCCGAGTTTGTATCGCGTTCTGCTTTTGAATGACGATTACACGCCGATGGAATTCGTCATCCATATTTTGGAGCGTTTCTTCCAGAAGGATCGGGAAGAAGCGACCCGCATCATGCTCCACGTTCACAATCACGGCGTGGGAGAGTGCGGCGTCTTCACCTACGAAGTCGCCGAAACCAAGGTGACGCAGGTGATGGATTTCGCCAGACAGCACCAGCATCCGTTGCAATGCGTCATGGAAAAGAAATGAGGAACTAACGTGCCAACATTTTCGCCCAGCCTCGAAAAGGCGCTGCATCAGGCACTGACTTTTGCCAACGAGCGCCATCATGAATATGCGACGCTCGAGCACCTGCTGCTGGCATTGATCGACGATGCCGATGCGGCTGCTGTGATGGGCGCGTGCAACGTAAATCTCGAAACGCTTCGCAAGACCGTGACGGACTATGTCGACAACGAACTGTCGAATCTTGTCACGGGCTATGACGAGGACTCAAAGCCGACCGCTGGCTTTCAACGTGTGATCCAGCGTGCGGTCATCCACGTGCAATCCTCCGGCCGGGAGGAAGTGACTGGCGCCAACGTGCTGGTGGCGATCTTTGCCGAGCGCGAAAGCCACGCCGCCTACTTCCTCCAGGAGCAGGAGATGACCCGCTATGATGCGGTCAACTTCATCTCCCATGGTATCGGCAAGCGACCGGGAAGCTCCGAATCGCGGCCGGTGCGCGGCGCAGAAGATCAGGATTCCGACCAGAAAGCGCCCCGCGAAAACGATGAGGCTGGTCCGAAGAAGCAACAGGATGCACTGACCGCCTACTGCGTGAACCTCAACGAGAAGGCGAAGTCCGGAAAGATCGATCCGCTGATCGGTCGCCATGCCGAAGTCAATCGTACGATCCAGGTGCTTTGCCGCAGGTCCAAGAACAACCCGCTCTATGTAGGCGACCCCGGCGTCGGCAAGACGGCGATCGCCGAGGGCCTTGCCAAGCGCATCGTCGAAAAGAAGGTGCCGGAGGCGCTCGCGGACGCCACGATCTTCTCGCTCGACATGGGAACGCTGCTTGCCGGAACGCGCTACCGCGGTGATTTCGAGGAGCGGCTGAAGCAGGTCGTCAAGGAACTCGAGGACTATCCGGGCGCGGTGCTCTTCATCGACGAGATCCACACCGTGATCGGCGCCGGCGCCACGTCGGGCGGCGCGATGGATGCTTCCAACCTTCTGAAGCCGGCGCTCTCGACGGGCGCGATCCGCTGCATCGGCTCGACGACATACAAGGAATACCGCCAGTTCTTCGAGAAAGATCGCGCACTTGTGCGTCGGTTCCAGAAGATCGACGTCAACGAGCCGACGATTGCCGATGCGATCGAGATCATGAGGGGGCTGAAGCCGTATTTCGAGGACTATCACCACCTCAAATACTCGAACGACGCTATCAAGGCGGCGGTCGAGCTTTCCGCACGCTACATCAACGATCGGAAACTGCCGGACAAGGCGATCGACGTGATCGACGAGTCCGGTGCCGCCCAGATGCTCCTTCCTGCTGGCAAGCGCCGCAAGCTGATCACTGAGAAGGAGATCGAGGCGACGATTGCGACGATGGCTCGTATCCCGCCGAAGAACGTTTCCAAGGACGACGAAGCCGTGCTTGCCAATCTCGAGAAGGAGCTGAGGTCCGTCGTCTATGGCCAGGACTTAGCGATCGAGGCGCTCGCCTCGTCGATCAAGCTGGCGCGTGCCGGCCTTCGGGAACCCAACAAGCCGATCGGCTGCTATGTGTTCTCCGGTCCGACCGGCGTCGGCAAGACCGAAGTGGCCAAGCAACTGGCGTCGTCGCTGGGTGTCGAGCTTCTGCGTTTCGACATGTCGGAATACATGGAACGGCACACGGTGTCCCGCCTGCTTGGTGCACCTCCCGGCTATGTCGGCTTCGACCAGGGCGGTCTCCTGACGGACGGCGTCGACCAGCATCCGCATTGCGTGTTGCTGCTCGATGAGATCGAGAAGGCGCATCCGGATCTGTTCAACATCCTTCTGCAGGTGATGGACCATGGTTCGCTGACGGATCACAACGGCAAGAAGATCGACTTCCGCAACGTCATCCTGATCATGACGACCAATGCTGGTGCTTCCGATATGGCACGGCCTGCGATCGGCTTCGGCTCATCGAAGCGTGAAGGCGAGGACATCGAGGCGCTGAACAGGCTGTTTACGCCGGAATTCCGCAACCGGTTGGATGCGGTCATTCCGTTCAGCTCGCTGCCCACGCCGGTCATCCACCAGGTCGTGCAGAAGTTCGTCATGCAGCTCGAGACGCAGCTTGCCGAACGCAACGTTACCTTCGACCTTGCGCCGGACGCTATCGCCTGGCTCGCCGAGAAGGGATACGACGAAAAGATGGGCGCTCGGCCGCTGGCGCGCGTCATCCAGGAAAACATCAAGAAGCCGCTCGCCGACGAAATCCTCTTCGGCAAGCTGAAGAAGGGTGGCGTCGTCAAGGTTACGATCGGCACGAAGGAGGACGGCAGCAAGGGGCTGATCCTTGATGCCGTACCGGAAACCGCGCCGATCAAGCCGAAGGCTGAAGTCACCCGCCCGGCAGGCAAGGGTGCCAAGCCCAAGAAAGGCGACGACAAGGAAACCGTCGCCGCCGACTCCGAGCCGAAGACAAAGGCGAAAAAGACTGTGGCGAAGGCATCCTCCAAGGACAGCAAGGCAGGGCCGGCCCCGCTGAAGGGACGGACGGTCCCCAAGGTGCCGCGCAAGAAGTAACGCGATGCCATTAAGCAGACGGTGCCGGGTGAGCTTCACCCGGCACCGTCGTGTTTCGGCATGTTTCCCGAAGCCGGTTGATTTTGGGAAACATTTAGTAATTCAGGGTGCTACGGCGACTTTGTGCGTTTGAATCGACGCGCGACGCTGTAGGTGAGTAAGCGTCGCTCGCAGGTATCCATGGAACGCGTTGAAGACGAACGATCATCTCTCGCCTGGTTCCTGACCGGCGCTCGCGGAATTTTCAGCTTACCCGCCATCATCCTGATGCTATCTTTTGTCGGCTTTTGCTCGCTCACGGCGCAGGCCGGCATCCCACCCGAGCAGGTCGTCTTCATGACCGGCATTGTCTGGGCCCTGCCGGCAAAGGTCATCCTCGTCAGCTCGGTCCTGAGCGGCGCGAGCCTTGCCACGGCTTTTGTCGCGGTGACGCTCTCGTCCGTGCGGCTGATGCCGATGGTCGCCGCCCTCGTCCCGGAATTGCGCACGCCGAAGACGCCGACATGGCTGCTTCTCGTGTTGTCGCATTTCATCGCGATTACAGCGTGGGTGTTTGCGATGGAGCGCGTGCACCAGGTGCCGCGTCGGCGCCGCGTGACATTCTTCGCTGGATTCGGCATTACGCTCGTCGCCACCAACATGGTGCTCGTGGCGATCGTGTATCGTCTCGTGGCGGATTTCCCGCCGATCATTGCCGGCTGCCTCTTCTTTCTGACTCCGGTCTATTTCCTAGCCTCGATCTGGAATTCGGCGCGTCACCGGGTGGTCTATCTGGCGCTTGCTGTCGGTCTCGTCGCGGGACCGCTCTTCTATTGGCTGCTGCCAGAGTTCGACATCCTGCTCGCGGGCATCGGCGGCGGAACGCTCGCCTGGTTTGTCGAGCGGTCCTGGCGCTTGCGGAGGGAGGTGGGCGCGTGACGTGGCAGGATGGTTGGTGGGCCTACGTCTTCATCGCGATCGCCGGGTGGCTCGCGACCGATATTTGGCGATGGCTCGGCGTCCTTGCCGGCGAACGGCTCCGCGAAGATTCCGAGGCATTGAACTGGGTAAGGGCGGTGGCGACGGCGCTGGTTGCGGCTGTGATCGCGAAGCTTGTCCTCTACCCGACCGGCGTGCTGGAGCAGTCACCTCTGTGGCTGCGTCTGGGCGCCGTCGTGCTTGGCGCAATTGCGTTTTTCCTCGCCCGTCAAAAGCCGGCGGTCGGCATCGCAACGGCAGTCGCGACACTCGCCGCCGGGCTCTGGTGGCTGGGATTTTAAAACGACGCCCTGGAGGGAGCTTCTCCCGACGTTCAGAGCGCCTGTCGAATCTTTTCCGCGTTCGCCGCCAATACGTCGCTATCCTCCATCCGGCCGGAATGCGGCTTCAGCGGAACGCCGTCACGGCGGGGGATGACATGGAAGTGCAGATGGAAAACGGACTGGCCGGCAGGCGCTTCGTTGAACTGCATGATCGTGACACCGTCGGCGTCAAAGGCTTCCTTGGCCGCAATAGCGATCTTTTGAACCGTACCGATCAGTGAAGGCAGCGTTGACGCGTCGGCATCGAGAATATTGCGGGAAGGGGTCCTCGGCAGTACCAGGACGTGCCCCTCCGCCTGGGGCATAACATCCATGAAAGCGACGGTCGCATCATCTTCGTAGACCCGGTGTGATGGAATTTCGCCCCGCAGGATCTTGGCAAAGATGTTGTTCGTGTCATAGGCGCTCATTTTCGTTTCCTCGTATTGTCTCGCCGGCATCGGCCAGCGTCCTGTCTAGCGCTCACCTTTGCGGAAAGGCCCGTGCTCCGCAAGAAACTCACCGGTTTCTTCCACATCGCGGCGTTCGCGTTCGAGATAGTCGCCGACCGCGCGCGCGAGTCCCTGATGGGTAATGAAGTGCGCCGAATGCGTGGTGACGGGCATATAGCCGCGGGCGAGCTTGTGCTCCCCCTGTGCTCCCGCCTCGACGCGCTTCAGCCCCTTGGCGATCGCGAAATCGATCGCCTGGTGGTAGCAGACCTCGAAATGCAGGAACGGGTGGTCCTCGATACAGCCCCAGTGCCGGCCGTAGAGCGCATCACCGCCGATGAAATTGATGGCGCCGGCGACATAGCGGCCGCCGCGCTTGGCCATGACGAGCAAAATGTCGTCGGCCATCCTTTCTCCGATCAGCGAATAGAAGGAGCGCGTAAGATACGGACGGCCCCATTTGCGCCCGCCCGTATCCATGTAGAAGGCGAAGAACTGGTCCCAGATCGCCTCGGTAAGGTCGCTGCCGGTCAGCCAATCGATCGTTATGCCGTTTTCGATAGCCGTTCGTCGTTCCTTTTTCAGCGCCTTGCGCTTTCGCGATGCGAGAGTCTCGAGAAAGTCGCCATAGGATCCGTAGCCTTCATTGGTGAAATGAAACTGCTGGTCGGTTCGATGAAGGAAGCCCGCCCGTTCGAAGGTCGGCATTTCCTGGGCCGGTACGAAGGTCACATGAGCCGAGGAGACGCCGTGGCGGCGCGTAAGCTCCTTCAGTCCCGCTGCGAGCGCATCGCGGATCGGCCGAGGGTCGCGCCCTTCGGTGGTGAGCAGGCGCGATCCCGTGACCGGTGTGAAGGGTACGGAGCATTGCAGCTTCGGATAGTAGCGGCCGCCCGCGCGCTCGAAGGCGTCCGCCCATCCGTGGTCGAAAACGTATTCGCCTTGGCTGTGGCTTTTCATGTAGCAGGCAAGGGCGCCGCGCAGGAAACCATCCGCATCTTCCATCAGCAGGTGCTGCCCGAGCCATCCTGTGTCAGCGGTCGCAGAACCTGATTCCTCCAGTGCCGAGAGGTAAGCGTGCGAGAGGAAGGGATTGTATGGCGCGCTTGTGGTCGCCTTCGACGCGCCGGCGAGCCGATTCCAGTTCGCCGGCGAGATCGAGGTGAAAGAGTGCTCTACGCGGATGTTGATGGCGTCTGTCATAACCTTAGGAAATCATGGTTTCCCTTGGATCGAAACCCTCGAATGTCATCTGGTCGGCATGCGCGAAGCTATGCTCCTGCGCCGGCTGATCACGCACTGTCCAGGTAATGATCGTGCGCCCGAGCGCGCGTTCCTTGCTAATAAAGCTGTTCGGCAGATGACCGTAGAAATAGGAGATGAAGTCGAGGCCGAGTTGCATTGCCTCCTCGTGCACGAAGAAGCGCTCCGGTTGCGCCCCTTCGGCCGTCAGGCCGAGGGGGTAGGGCGCCTCGAGCGCCTTCAGGTCCTTGAGCAGCCAATGATCGAAGCTCATCAGTGCCACGTGGCCTTTGTAGCCCTCGAGCGTATCGAGCACCGCGGCAGCAAAGCCTTCGTCGTCGTCTTTTCGCCCCTTGAGCTCGATGATGAGCGGCACGCGACCGTTGACGAGGCGGAGCATCTGCGAAAGCGTCGGCACCTTGTCCTTGGTGCCGCCGATGGACATCAGCCCGAGTTCTCCTGCGGTTCTTGCTCGGACGTCCCCCTTGATGCCACAGAGCCGCTCGGTGTTGTCATCGTGAAAAACGACCGGAACACTGTCGGCGGTATACTGCAGGTCGCATTCAATCGCGAAACCCGCTTCGGCGGCACGGGAAAAAGCCGAAAGCGTGTTCTCCCAAACCTCCCGGTTCATGTCGTGAAGGCCCCGATGGGCAATCGGTTGGGCCTTGAGCCAGGATATATCCTTCATGCGCTTCCCCGGATCAGGCGATTTCGATTATTGCGTCGATTTCGACGGCTGCGTTGAAGGGCAGGGCAGCCATGCCCACGGCAGCGCGCGCATGCTTGCCGGCTTCGCCAAGCACATTGGCGAGCAGGTTGGACGCGCCGTTGATGACGAGGTGCTGTTCGACGAATTCCGGGACGGACGCGACGAAACCGTTGATCTTCACGAGGCGACGGATGCGCCCGAGGTCACCGGAAAGCGCTGCCTTGGCCTGGGCCAGGATATTGATTGCGCAGAGTTCTGCGGCACGCTGGGCGGTCGCGAGGTCGACATCCTTGCCGACATGCCCCGCTACGGCGACGTTGCCCGCTTCCATGGGCAGTTGCCCCGAAATATAGAGCATCGAGCCGCTGATCACGTAGGGAACATAGTTCGCTGCAGGTGCCGCGGCCTGGGGCAGGGTGATGCCGAGGTCGGCGAGGCGCGTTTCGATCTCTGCGGACATGGAAGGCTCCGTTGTTGTCTTTTGTGATAAAATCCGGCATGCAAGCTGGATCGGGACGGGCATCAATCTTTCGTCGCGGATCTGCCTCGCTTCTGCCGACAGTTTGTTTATAGCATTGCCGGCGAGTCCAACAGGAGGAAACGGATGTTTCGTACAGGCTTCGGTCTTGCCAGCTTTGGAAGCGTCTGTCTCGTGGCGATCACGGCCTTCGGCGCTGGTGCCGCGAATGCGAGCGCGCTTGCGCCCCATCGCGCCGTTTACGATCTGGAGTTGAAGAATGCGTCCGATCGCTCGGGCATCTCCAGCATGTATGGCCGCATGGTCTACGAATTCAACGGTTCTGCCTGCGAGGGTTACACGGTCAGTTTCAGGTTCATGACCCAGGTCGATACTGGAGAGGAAGTTCGCCTCACCGACCAGCAGACGACAACCTACGAAGACATGCGCAACGGCAGTTTCCGCTTTCTGACGCGCTCTTTCACCGACGAGAAGCTCGACAAGGAAGTCCGCGGCAGTGCGCATGAAGACAAGACCGGGGTCAAGGTCGAGCTGACGGCACCGGACAAGCGCGAGGTGGCGCTCGCCGAAAGCCGATTCCCGACCGAACACATGCTGGAAGTGATCGATCGCGCAAAGAAGGGTGAGACGTTTTTCGAATCGCGCATCTTCGACGGCTCCGATACGGGCGACAAGACGCTGATCACTTCGACCTTCGTTGGCAAACCGCGCAAGCCGGCACCGGATGACGCCGATGTCGGCAAGGCCGGAATGCTCGCGGCCGAGAATTACTGGCCAGTGACCATCTCCTACTTCAACGACGACAGGAGCGGGGACGCACAGCCCATCTACAGCATGGCGTTCAAGCTCTATGAAAACGGTGTGACGCGCGACCTGACGATGGATTATGGAGATTTCGTGCTGAGCGGAAAGCTCGCCAAGCTCGAAGTCTTCAACGCCGAAGACTGCAAATAGGCAAGAACCGCACAAAACTGACTTCCAGTCTTGATTTATCGGGCAGTTGCGGCTAAGGGGCTGGCCATTCCACACGTGAGGCACGGGATTTTCCGGGAGAAATCCGGATTGTTCCACCGGTGGGCGCAGCAAAGATGCGCTCGACGCCTTGCGGAGGTTCAACCGGAAAAGGAGAAAAAGGCATGGCATTGCCTGACTTTACTATGCGCCAGCTTCTCGAAGCCGGCGTTCACTTCGGCCACCAGACGCATCGCTGGAACCCGAAGATGAAGCCGTACATCTTCGGCGATCGTAACAACGTCCACATCATCGACCTCGCCCAGACTGTCCCGATGTTGTCGCGCGCCCTGCAGGTTGTCAGCGACACCGTCGCCAACGGCGGCCGCGTGCTTTTCGTTGGCACGAAGCGCCAGGCTTCGGAAATCATCGCCGACGCCGCGAAGCGTTCTGCCCAGTACTACGTCAATGCTCGCTGGCTCGGCGGCATGATGACCAACTGGAAGACGATTTCCAACTCGATCCAGCGCCTGCGCAAGCTCGACGACATCCTCGCTTCGGAAGCCTCGGGCTTCACGAAGAAGGAGCGCCTGAACCTGGAGCGTGAGCGCGAGAAGCTGAACCGCGCGCTTGGCGGTATCCGCGACATGGGCGGCACCCCGGACCTGATGTTCATCATCGACACGAACAAGGAATCGATCGCGATCGACGAAGCGAATCGCCTCGGCATTCCGGTCGTTGCCGTCATCGACTCCAACTGCGATCCGGACCAGATCGACTATCCGATCCCGGGCAATGACGACGCGTCGCGTGCCATCGCTCTCTATTGCGATCTCATCGCTCGCGCCGCTATCGACGGTATCGCCCGTCAGCAGGGTGCTGCTGGCCGCGATCTCGGTGCATCGGTCGAAGTTCCGGTTGAGCCGGCTCTCGACGAATCGTCCGAGGCCTGATCTGGCCGGACGGCGGCTCAAGGCCGCCGTACCCATAAAAATGTCGGACGAGGCCGTTTGTGATGGAAATCTGAACGGCCTCGTTCTTTTCAGCCGGAAATGGCGCGATCGGGCCTGAGAATATTTCGCCCGCGCATCATCGCGATGAAGCGTTCATCACGATGTCACATTGAAAAGCCATTCCCTGCCAAAACCTCCTGGCATTGCGCCATCGACAGTGAGCGCGCCAGCCAAACAGACAAAGAGGCAAGAAGATGAGTGTTACTGCCGCAATGGTGAAGGAACTGCGCGAAAAGACCGGCGCAGGCATGATGGATTGCAAGAAGGCGCTTGCTGAAACCAATGGCGACATGGAAGCCGCGATCGACTGGCTGCGTGCCAAGGGCATCGCCAAGGCCGACAAGAAGTCCGGCCGCACGGCTGCCGAAGGCCTCATCGGCATCGCCAGCGCCGGCAACAAGGCCGTTGTGGTCGAGATCAACTCGGAAACCGACTTCGTCGCTCGCAACGATGCCTTCCAGGACCTCGTCCGTGGTGTTGCAGCCGTTGCTGTCGACACCGATGGTTCGGTCGATGCGATCAGCGCTGCCAAGTATCCGGCCACCGGCAAGTCCGTTGCTGATACGATCACCGATGCGATTGCGACGATCGGTGAAAACATGACGCTGCGCCGCGCCGCGCTGCTGTCGGTGGACAACGGCGTCGTCGCGACCTACATCCACAACTCGGTTGCGGACGGTCTCGGCAAGCTCGGCGTATTGGTCGCTCTCAAGTCGACCGGTGACAAGCAAGCCCTGAACGCGATCGGTCGCCAGGTTGCAATGCACGTCGCTGCGACCAATCCGCTGGCGGTTCGTCCGAACGAAATCGACCCGGCGGTTGCCGAACGCGAGCGCAACGTCTTCATCGAACAGTCGCGCGCTTCGGGCAAGCCGGACAACATCATCGAGAAGATGGTCGAAGGCCGCATGCGCAAGTTCTTCGAGGAAGTCGCCCTTCTCTCGCAGGCATTCGTCATGAACCCCGACCAGACCGTCGAGGCAGCGATCAAGGAAGCGGAAAAGACCGTTGGTGCGCCGATCGAGGTCGCCGGCATCGCACGCCTGCTGCTCGGCGAAGGCGTTCAGAAGGAAGAGTCCGATTTCGCCGCGGAAGTCGCCGCGGCTGCAAAGGGCTGATTTCTTCACCCTTATTGGGAAAACATGGGGGCATCGCGTGACAACGCGGTGCCCTTCGTGTATCCGGCAATCGTCAACGCGTCGGACCCGCCGGTTTATGGCCGGGCGGTCGATACCGCGCAACACGATATATCCTTATGCCGCTGTGCACCGCCTTCCGCACAGGCGTGCCGATCTGTTCAGGAGTGATGATGTCGGCCAAGCCAATCTACAAGCGTGTTCTTCTCAAAGCCTCCGGTGAAGCCTTGATGGGAAGCCAGGGCTTCGGCATCGACGTAGCGGTCGCCGACCGGATCGCGTCGGATATCGCCGAAGCGCGCGCCATGGGCGTCGAAGTGGGCGTCGTTGTCGGCGGCGGTAATATCTTCCGCGGCGTCGCAGTGGCCTCGAAGGGTGGCGACCGGGTAACCGGCGACCACATGGGGATGCTGGCGACGGTGATTAATGCGCTCGCCCTGGCGACGTCGCTGCGCAAGCTGGACATCGACACCGTCGTGCTTTCGGCCATCGCTATGCCGGAAATCTGTGAGAGTTTTTCGCAGCGCGCTACCCTATATCATCTTTCGCTTGGCCGCGTGGTCATCTTCGCGGGAGGCACGGGCAATCCGTTTTTCACGACGGATTCCGCTGCAGCACTTCGCGCAGCAGAGATGGGCGCGGAAGCGATCTTCAAGGGTACGCAGGTTGACGGCATTTATTCTGCCGATCCGAAGAAAGACCCGACGGCTACCCGGTTCGATCGCCTCACCCACAGCGAGGTTCTGGAGAAGGGATTGGCCGTGATGGACGTTGCCGCAGTGGCCCTTGCACGCGAAAATGCCATTCCGATCGTCGTTTTCTCGATCCACGACAAGGGCGGTTTCGCGGAGATCTTGACCGGCGGCGGCCATGCCACCATCGTCACGGATAATTGACAGTTTGAAGGCCCTTCGGGCCATTGAAGACAGGAACGGGAGTCTTGAACCATGAGTGAAGGTGTGGACCTGAAGGAACTGAAACGCCGCATGGACGGAGCGATCTCCGCATTCAAGCACGACATAGCGTCGCTTCGCACCGGCCGCGCATCGGCCAACGTTCTCGATCCGGTGACCGTCGAAGCCTACGGCTCGCGCATGCCGTTGAACCAGGTGGCCAATATCACGGTTCCGGAGCCGCGGATGCTGTCCGTTTCGGTATGGGATAAATCCATGGTTGGCGCGGTTGAACGTGCGATCCGGGAATCGAATCTCGGATTGAATCCGATCGTTGACGGTCAGAACCTCCGTATTCCGCTGCCGGAGTTGAACGAGGAACGCCGCAAGTCCCTCGTAAAGGTCGCGCATGACTACGCCGAGAAAAGCAAGGTGGCCGTCCGCCATGTTCGCCGTGACGGCATGGACGACCTGAAAAAAGCCGAAAAGGATGGTGAGATCGGTCAGGATATCCACCGCGCTCAGTCCGAACGCGTCCAAAAGATGACCGACGAAACAATTTCCGAGATCGACCGCTTGCTCGCCGAGAAGGAAAAGGAAATCATGCAGGTCTGACGCGTGATGATCTGAGTCTCTTTTTTCGGACCGCCAATGCCAGAGTTCATCCCCGCAAACGTACCGAACCACGTTGCCATCATCATGGATGGCAACGGTCGATGGGCAAACGCGCGCGGACTGCCGCGCACGATGGGACATCGAAAAGGCGTCGAGGCCGTGCGGGCTGCAGTAAAGACGGCGGCCGAACTCGGCATTCGCTATCTCACGCTTTTCGCATTCTCATCGGAAAACTGGAGCAGGCCCGAGGCCGAGGTCACCGACCTCATGGGCTTGCTCAAGGCCTTCATACGGCGCGATCTCGCCGATCTGCACCGCGAGAATGTCCGCATCCGCGTAATCGGTGATCGCACAAATCTCAGCGGTGACATTCTTCCGTTGCTGATCGAGGCGGAGGACACGACGAGCGCGAACACCGGCATCACCTTGGTAATCGCCTTCAACTATGGTGCAAGGGACGAATTGGCGAGGGCTATGCGTCGCCTGGCGACAGAGGTAGCGGCCGGTCGCCTCCGCCCGGACGAGATCACGGCTGAGACGATCAACGCTACGATTGACACCGCCGGCATCCCCGATCCGGACCTGATTCTGCGGACGAGCGGGGAAGAGCGCCTCTCCAACTTTCTGCTTTGGCAAGGAGCCTATTCGGAATTGCTGTTCATTCCCGAACTTTGGCCGGATTTCACGCGCGAAACATTCCTTGCCGCCATCGAAAAATACGCCAGCCGCGAACGCCGTTTTGGCGGTCTCCCGCAACCGACGTTAGCGGTCGGCTCCTGATGCAGAGTGAACTCAAGTTACGCATTGCCTCCGGAGTAGTGCTTGCGGCGGTCGCTCTTGGTGCGACGTGGGCAGGCGGCCTTGCCTTCCAGCTCCTGTCCGTCGCGATCGGTTTGCTGGTCTATTACGAGTGGTCGACCATTACGAAGCTCGGTGAGAGCGACTTTCAAGGCAATGCGCTCGGGTGGCTTTCCCAAGTTGTGATCGCGATCCTCGTCCTGTTTGACTACATCCATCTCAGCCTGCCGGTCTTGGCCGCCTGTTCGGTTCTCGCCGGACTTTGGGTATTGATCCGCAACACGAGCTGGTGGCTGCCGGCCGGCATAGTTTATGCGGGTTTGACAGCGGTTTCGCTCGCGGCAATCCGCGGCGCCGATTATCTCGGCCTGGTGGCGATGCTTTTCGTGTTCGCCGTCGTTTGGGGGACGGATATCTTCGCCTATTTTACCGGCCGGGCGATCGGCGGGCCGAGGCTGGCGCCGGCGATCTCGCCCGGAAAAACCTGGTCGGGAGCGCTGGGCGGGACGATCTGCGGTGTTCTTGCGGGGGTTGCCGTCTTCATGGCCCATTTCTCCCTGGACGATCTGCGCATTCCGATCATTGCCCTCGTGCTGTCCATTGCCAGCCAGATCGGGGATCTGTTCGAGTCCTTCATCAAGCGTCGTTTCGGCGTCAAGGATTCGGGCCGGCTTATCCCCGGGCATGGCGGGGTCATGGACCGGGTCGACGGATTGATATTCGCCTGTGTCGCCGCGTTGGTTCTGGTGTTGGCGCAGATCTTGTCTGCCGGCGGACGCGCAGCCGCCTTCGGTTCGGTTCTGTTGGGCCTTTGAGGCCGACTGCATAATCCCTTAAGTCGAATTTGGATTAAGGTAGACTATATAAGGATGCAAATGTGACAGCGGCAGCCGCGCATCCCTACAGCGCCGCGTGTCTTACCAGACGCACAAAGGACGCTTTTAAATTGCTGCATGTTTTGTCCCTAAATCGGGTACGGTTGAGGAACATGCAGTAGCAAGCGCGCGATGTCGCAACAGCGGATGCGTTAGGAAATGCCAATGAGCCTTCTACTTGAAAATCTGCAATACGCTATACCCACTTTCCTGTTCCTGCTGACCCTTTTGGTCTTCGTCCATGAGCTGGGACACTATCTGGTGGGCCGCTGGTCCGGCATCCGCATCCTTGCCTTTTCCGTCGGCTTCGGACCCGAACTCTTCGGCTGGACAGATCGTCGAGGCACCAGATGGAAATTCTGCGCGATTCCGCTCGGCGGTTACGTGAAATTCTTCGGCGATGAAGATGCAGCGAGCACGCCAGACTATCGGCGCCTCGAGGCAATCGAACCGGAAGAGCGCGCTCGCACGTTCCTGGGGGCGAAGCTTTGGAAGAGGGCTGCGACCGTCGCCGCCGGGCCGATTGCCAATTTCGTGCTGGCGATTGCGATTTTTGCCGTCCTCTTTTCCGTCTATGGCAGGGCCGTTGCCGATCCGGTCGTGGCTTTGGTGGCGCCCGGCAGTGCGGCGGAGAAGGCAGGCGTCAAGCTGGGTGACAGGCTTGTTTCAATCGATGGAACGCCGATTGTGACCTTTGATGACGTAAGACGCTACGTCAGTGTCCGGCCGGAACTGCCGATCACCGTTCGCGTCGAGCGCCATGGTTCCCCGATAGATCTGCGGATGGTGCCGCAGCGCACCGAATCCGTCGACCCTCTGGGCAACAAGGTGGAAGAGGGCAAGATCGGTATCGGAACAAATCAGGAGGTCGGGAACTTCCGAATCGAGACCTATGGACCGCTCGAAGCGGTCGGCCAGGGAGCCCTCCAAAGCTGGCGTATCGTCACCGGTACGTTCGACTATCTGTCGAACCTGGTCGTTGGCCGGATGAAGGCCGATCAGGTGGGCGGACCGATCCGTATCGCGCAGATGTCCGGGCAGATGGCCAAACTTGGGGTTGCCGAAGTGCTGAACTTCGCGGCCGTTCTTTCAGTTTCTATAGGATTGCTTAACCTCATGCCCGTGCCCGTGCTTGATGGCGGTCATCTCATGTTCTATGCGGTGGAGGCGTTGCGCGGCAAGCCGGTCGGGCCTGCGGCACAGGATATCGCGTTCCGCATCGGATTTGCGATGGTGCTGATGCTTACTGTGTTCGCAGCGTGGAACGACATCAATTGGCTTTTCGGCTGAAACGGGATGCCGAGGACGTGAGGCATCGCCTGTAGGGCTGCTCCTTTGCTCTTCTTGCTTTCCGGGTCCTTGGAGCGACGGAACAACCTTTCGGATATTGTGAACGAGTGACGCGCAGTGGCTTGCGCCGCAAGGATTTGTTTACGATAAGTCGAATCCGTAGTGGCGGTTAAGCCACGGTTCGAATTGAAGTAAACAGAATTTAACTAGCTGACTTGCTTGTATGGCAAAAGCGGGTAAAACGGCAACCGTGACCGGAGTCGGTACGAAATTGCTGCGGTACGTTGGGAAAAGGTAAGATTTTAACATGAAAGCTGGTTCAAGGTTTTTGAACGCGGTGTCGGCGTTTGCGCTGTCAGCGAGCATGGTTGCCACGGGTACCGGTGTTGGGGTGTTCGCAGGCACGTCCGTCGCACAAGCCGCGGTCATCAATCGGGTTGAAGTGCGGGGCGCAACGCGCGTAAGCGCGGATACGGTGCGCGCGAACATAACGATTGTCCCGGGTAGGAACTTCAGCAACGCCGATATCGATGCATCGGTGAAGCGCCTTTATGCCACCGGCTATTTCTCCGATGTTAGCATCAATGTCGCCGGCGGCACGCTTGTTGTCACCGTCAGCGAAAACCAGCTCGTCAACCAGGTCGTCTTCAACGGCAACCGCAAGATCAAGGATGATAAGCTCCAGGGTTTGGTGCGGACCCAGCCGCTGGGTCCTTACAGTGAAGCAACCGTCGAAGGCGATATTCAGGCCATCAAGTCCGCGTATGCCGCGATTGGTCGCAGCGACGTTACTGTCACGACGCAGGTCGTGCCGATTGCCGAAGGGCGTGTGAACATTGCCTTCGTCATCAACGAAGGTGAGCGCACGAAGATTTCGCAGATCAATTTCGTCGGTAACGAGGCTTACAGCGATGGCCGGCTGCAGTCGGTGATCGCGACCAAGGAATCAGGCATTTTCTCCTTCCTGACCCGTAAGGACGTCTACAATCCGGACAAGCTGCGCGCCGACGAAGAGTTGCTGCGTCAATTCTATTACAACCGCGGCTACGCCGACTTCCAGGTTATCTCGTCCGACGCGACGCTGAACGAAGAGACCAATGAATACACGGTGACGATCACCGTCGAGGAAGGTCCGCGTTACGACTTCGGGGCGGTCAACGTCGAGTCGACGGTCGAAGGGATCGATGCTGAGGAGTTGAGGGGTCTGATCCAGAGCCGGGAAGGCTCCGTCTATAAGGCGAAGGATGTTCAGGACACGATGAGCGAAATTTCGAAGCGTGTTGCTTCGGAGGGTTATCCGTTCGCTCGCGTCACCCCGCGTGGCAACCGCGACCTTGCCAATCACACGATCGCCGTCGACTATCTGGTCGACCAAGGTGAGCGCGCCTACGTCGAGCGCATTGAAATCCGCGGCAACACGCGCACGCGTGACTACGTTATCCGCCGCGAGTTCGACGTAGGTGAAGGCGATGCCTTCAACCAGGAAATGATCGCTCGCGCGAAGCGCCGGCTCGAGGCCCTCGGCTATTTCTCGAGCGTAAATATCTCGACGCAGCCGGGCAGCGCTGCGGACCGTGTCGTGATCGTTGTCGATGTTCAGGACCAGTCGACCGGTTCGTTCGGCATCGGTGCCGGTTATTCCGCCGGCAGCGGCGGCGGTTTCCTCGTCGAGGCATCGATCGAGGAAAAGAACTTCCTTGGTCGCGGGCAGTATATTCGTCTTGCCGCCGGCAGGGGCGAAGACAGTCAAACTTACAACGTGTCGTTTACCGAGCCTTATTTCCTCGGTTACCGTCTGGCCGCGGGTTTCGATCTCTTCAAGAACGAAAACGACTTTGACGACGATAACTACAGCTACAACGACCAGGGCTTCAGCTTGCGCGTGACTGCGCCGATCACCGAGTCCCTGTCGACGACGCTGCGCTATAACTACACGGAGTTCGAATACTTCGGCGACAAGGATGAGTTGTCGACGCCCTATGACCGTGCGATCGATGGCAGCCCGTGGACGCGCTCGTCGATCTCCCAGTCGATCACCTACAACACGCTGGATGACGCTCAGCTTCCGCATGAGGGTATTCTCGCTTCGGTCACCCAGGAATTCGCCGGCCTTGGTGGCACGTCCGATTTCTACAAGCTGTCGGGTAAGGCCAAGTGGTATTACACGGTGAACGACGAGGCAGATATCATCGCTTCGCTCGGCGGAAGTGCAGGTCACTTGTTCAAGACGTCCGGTTCAATGGAAGTCTTCGACCAATTCCAGTTGGGCAGCAACGATATCCGTGGCTTTGAGCGCAACGGTCTCGGTCCGCGCGTCAACAACGGCGACGCGCTCGGCGGTACGACCTACTTTACTGCCTCTGCAGAGGCATCGTTCCCGCTGCCGGGTATCCCGCGTGATAGCGGCTTCCGCGGGGCACTCTTCGTCGACGCCGGCACGCTTTACGGCAACGATGTTGCCGTTGGCCCCGGAGAGACCGTTCGCGGCGAAGATGCCTCATTGCGCGCCTCTGTCGGCGTCAGCCTGATCTGGGCCTCGCCCTTCGGTCCGCTGCGTGTGGATTACGCCGTGCCGGTTGCGAAGGAAGATTTCGACGAAATCCAGAACTTCAAGTTCGGCATTAACTCGTCGTTCTGATAAAGAGCAGTCCAGAACTGCTGTCCAAAATCGTTCTGGAGTGTCTATGGAACAGAACTGGTTTTTTCCGCCCCATGAAGGGATTCGCTTGGGTGACTTGGCGAATCGAATTGGGGCGGAGTTGTCGGATGCCGCTGCGGCGGATCGCTTGATTCACGCGGTCGCGCCGGTTTATCGCGCCAAATCGGGCGATGTTTGTTATATGCTCTCGCGTAAGAACCGAGACGAGCTGAATGATTGTCATGCCTCGGCAATCATTTGCGACAAGGCGATTGCTTCAATCGTTCCGGATAATATCCCCGTTCTCTTGACCGCGAGCCCGCATACGGCCTTCGCAGTTGCGGGCGCTTTGCTTCATGAAGCGGCGACGCGCCCCTCCTACAATACGAGCGAGCGGGGCATCGCTGCGGGCGCGTTTGTCGATCCGACAGCCCGCCTCGAGGCTGGTGTAGAAATCGAGCCGACGGCGGTGATCGGTGCCGGCGCCGAAATCGGGAGCGGAACGAGAATTGCCGCGGGAGCCGTCATCGGGCCGAATGTCCGAATCGGCCGCGATTGTACGATTTCCGCTGGAGCCAGCATTCTTTGTGCGTTGATTGGCAACAACGTCATCATTCATCCGGGCGCACGCATTGGGCAGGACGGCTTCGGCTACGCGCCGGGCCCCAAGGGCGGGATGATCAAGATCGTTCAGGTCGGTCGCGTGATCATCCAGGATCATGTTGAGATCGGCGCGAACACGACGATCGATCGCGGCACCATGGACGATACCGTAATTGGCGAGGGTACGAAGATCGACAACCTGGTCCAGATCGGGCACAACGTCCGTATCGGCCGCTATTGCGGTATCGTCAGCCAGGTTGGCATCGCCGGCAGCACGAAGATTGGCGACGGCGTGATGATCGGCGGTGGAACCGGCGTCAACGGCCATATTACCATTGGAGATGGCGTGCAGATCGCGGCCATGAGCGGCGTGGCGAGCGATGTGCCGGCCGGCGAACGTTATGGCGGTATTCCGGCACGCCCGATGCGGGATTTTCTGCGCGACATCGCCGAGATGGCGATGCGTGCCAGCGAAAGACAGAAGAAGAAGGGTGGCAAGGATGAATGAGGCTGCAACGGTACTCGGCACCGCGGAAATTCAGGAAATCCTGACGCTTCTTCCCCATCGCTACCCGTTCCTGCTTGTCGATCGCATCATCGCAATCGACTCCGACAACTCGGCGATCGGCATCAAGAACGTGACGGCGAACGAACCCCATTTCACCGGACATTTTCCGGAAAAGCCGATCATGCCAGGCGTGTTGCTGATCGAAGGCATGGCGCAGACCGCCGGCGCCATCTGTGCTCGTAAAACCGGGATCGGCGACAACCTCGTCTACTTCATGACCATCGACAATGCCCGCTTCCGCAAGCCTGTCGTGCCGGGGGACCGGGTCGAATTCCATGTCGTGAAGCAGAAGCAGCGGGGCAATATCTGGAAATTTCACTGTGATGCAAAAGTTGACGGGCAACTTGTCGCGGAAGCTGATATCGGCGCGATGATTGTCAGCAAGGAAGACGCCTGAAAATGATTGCATCGACTGCGAAGATCCACCCGTCATCGGTGATCGAGGATGGGGCGGTGATCGGAGAGAACGCGAAGGTCGGCCCGTTTTGCCATATCGGGCCGAACGTCGTTCTGGGTGACGACGTTGAGCTCCTGAGCCACGTCGTCGTCATCGGGCGCACGACTGTCGGCAAGGGGACGAAGATCTTTCCCTCCGCCGTCATCGGCGGAGACTCGCAAAGCGTGCATCACAGCGCCTTGAACACGACGCTGGTCATTGGCGAGAACTGCACCATCCGCGAAGGCGTGACGATGAACACTGGCACCGTCGAGCACGGCGGCACCACAATCGTCGGCAACAACAACCTGTTCCTGGCTAATTCTCACGTCGCGCACGATTGCCGACTCGGAAATAATATCATCCTGTCCAATAACGTGATGTTGGCGGGGCACGTGATCGTTGACGACCGCGCCATTCTCGGCGGCGGGTCGGCCGTTCACCAGTTCACGCGCATTGGCAGGCAGGCCTTTATCGGCGGGCTTTCGGCAGTCAGCTATGACGTCATTCCTTATGGCATGCTCAACGGCAATCCTGGTGTGCTGAGCGGTCTCAATGTCGTCGGCATGACGCGCGCCGGCATCGACCGCGCGACGATCCACGCCGTGCGGCGGGCGTACAAGCAGATTTTCGACGGACCGGAATCGATCCGCGCCAATGCTGCGGCAATCCGGCAGGAGTACCTCGATTGTGCGCCGGCGCTCGAGATCCTTGATTTCATTGCCGCAGAGAGCGATCGCGCGCTGTCGTCGCCCAACCGCGGCAACAGAGGTTGACTGCAGTGGTAGCCCGCAGCCTGCCGGGTACGGGGGGCAGGTTGGCGATCATTGCCGGCGCCGGCGCGCTGCCGCATCACGTCGCGGCGGCCGCACGGCGACAGGGCGAAGACCCTTTCATCATTGCGCTGTCACGCGAAGCGGACGCCGACTGGACGGGGTTCGACCACGCCGTTCTGGCAATCGGTGATTTTGCTGCGATCAGTCGAACCTTCCAGAAAGAGGGAATTGACCGCGTAGTGCTCTCCGGTGGGGTTCGGCGGCGACCGGAATGGCGTGATATCCGCCCCACCCTGAGGACACTCGCCAAGGTCCCGAGCGTGCTTCGGACCCTGGTGTCCGGCGGTGACGACGCGGTTCTGCGAATGGCGATGGATCTCATCGAAGCGAGCGGCGCCCGCGTCATCGGCGCACAGGAAGTCGTTCCCAACCTTCTCGCAGACACTGGCCCGCTTGGGGCCCATATGCCGACGGAAGACGATCGGCGGGATATAGAAGCTGGTATCGCGGCTGCGAACGCGTTGGGAGCGCTCGACGTCGGACAGGGCGCCGTCGCGGTCGGCGGCAGGGTGATAGCACTCGAGGGCGCTGAAGGCACCGACGCCATGCTGGCGCGCGTTGCCGCGCTGAAGGTCGAGGGGCGGGTCTCGACCCGTCGTCGCGGGGTCCTCGTCAAACTTTGCAAGCCGCAGCAGGACGAACGCGCGGATCTGCCCTCGATTGGTCCTTCCACAGTCGCGGGCGCCGAGGCAGCGGGCCTTGCAGGCATTGCGGTCGAAGCGGGCAGGGCGCTTGTTCTCGAGCGTTCGCA
The DNA here is from genome assembly GCF_020193575.1 of Ensifer sp. IC4062. Classification (GTDB taxonomy): domain Bacteria; phylum Pseudomonadota; class Alphaproteobacteria; order Rhizobiales; family Rhizobiaceae; genus Sinorhizobium. The sequence goes on along the minus strand of NZ_JADYVD010000015.1, from coordinate 4,201 downwards.
ACTCGTCGACAAAGCGGACAAGAGTGGCCTGTTCATCCTGGGTGTTGAGCGTGGAGGTTAGAGCGGGATGAGGAAAAGTGTCTTCGGTTTTCGGCCCGCATTCCGCACTAACTCGTTAGAAACGGTCACGTTTATGGTTTTGAGTCGCTTCGATCCAGAATCATCGTGATCAAGGAGCCGCCGATGACGGGCAAGGGCTACAAACTGGCCGTAATAGCCGGAGAAGTCTCGGGAGACCTGCTCGGCGCCGATCTGGTGCGCGCACTTCGCCCGCACCTCGGAGGCTCGCTTGAACTCGTCGGTGTCGGTGGCGAGGCGCTCGAAGCCGAGGGGCTGACATCGCTGTTCGACTATTCCGAATTGTCGATCATGGGCTTTTCGCAGGTGCTTGCACGTTTGCCGAAGCTGCTCCTGCGCATCCGTCAGACAGCGCGCGCAATCATTGCAGCTCGGCCAGATGCATTGCTGATCATCGACAGCCCGGATTTCACGCATCGTGTGGCGCAGCGTGTTCGCACCGCGCTACCACACCTGCCTGTGATCAATTACGTCTGCCCGAGCGTCTGGGCGTGGAAGCCTGAGCGCGCGCCGCGCATGTGTGGCTATGTCGACCATGTGCTCGCGGTTCTGCCGTTCGAGCCGGAGGTGATGCGCACGCTCAATGGCCCGCCAACCACTTATGTCGGGCACCGCCTTGCGTCCGACATCAATGTCCTGGCGGTTCGCGCCCGCCAGCGCGAAAAACAGCGGGCGGAACGGCTGCAGGAGCCCGCGACCTGTCTGCTGCTTCCGGGGTCCCGCGGCAGTGAAGTCAGCCGCTTGCTGCCGATTTTTGGCGAGGCCGTCGAGGAACTCGCTGCGCGCCATCCAGGCATGCGCTTCCTGTTGCCGACTGTTCCCCGACAGGAGCGGCGGGTGAGGGAACTGACCGCATCGTGGAAGGTGCAGCCGGAGATATCCGTTGCGACCGACAGGAAGTGGGAGGCCTTTGAAAAGGCCGACGCCGCGCTTGCCGCTTCCGGGACGGTCATCCTCGAACTCGCGCTTGCCGGTATTCCCGTCGTTTCAACCTACAAAGCGGATTGGCTCGTCAGTTTCTTGCATTCGCGGATTCGGATATGGACAGCGGCGCTTCCGAACCTGATCGCTGATTTTCCGGTCGTACCGGAATATTTCAACAAGATGATCCGGCCGGCGGCGCTAACGCGTTGGTTCGAGCGGCTATCGAGCGACACGCCACAACGCCGTGCCATGCTTGACGGTTTTGCCATCGTGCAAGATCGCATGGCGACCGACCGACCGCCCGGCGACAAGGCCGCGGAAATCGTCTTCGAATACCTCCAACAAAAAAAGCCCGGCCATCTCTGACCGGGCTTTTTGATTTGACGTGATGTCCGCTTAGCGCTTGGAGACGGGGACGTAGTCGCGTTGCGGTGCCCCGACATAGAGCTGACGCGGGCGCCCAATGCGCTGCTCCGGGTCCTCGATCATCTCGTTCCACTGTGCGATCCAGCCGACGGTGCGGGCGAGCGCGAAGAGCACCGTGAACATGGTGGTGGGGAAGCCCAGCGCCTTCAGCGTGATGCCGGAATAGAAGTCGATATTGGGATAGAGCTTCTTTTCGATGAAATATTCGTCGGTCAGCGCAATGCGCTCGAGTTCCATCGCCACTTCGAGCAGAGGATCGTCCTTGTGGCCGAGCTCGGCGAGAACCTCATGCGTCGTCTTTTGCATGATCTTCGCGCGCGGGTCGTAATTCTTGTAGACGCGGTGCCCAAAGCCCATCAGGCGGAACGGGTCGTTCTTGTCCTTGGCCCTGGCGATGTATTCTGGGATGCGATCAACCGTGCCGATTTCCGAAAGCATGTTGAGTGCGGCTTCGTTCGCACCGCCGTGCGCCGGTCCCCAGAGGCAGGCGATGCCGGCGGCGATGCATGCAAACGGGTTTGCGCCCGACGAGCCGGCGAGGCGGACCGTCGAGGTTGATGCATTCTGCTCGTGATCGGCGTGCAGGATGAAGATCCGATCCATCGCGCGCGAGAGAACCGGGTTGACGACATATTCCTCGCAGGGAACTGCGAAGCACATGCGCAGAAAGTTCGATGCGTAGTCGAGGTCGTTCTTCGGGTAAACGAACGGCTGGCCAATGTGGTATTTGTAAGCCATCGCGGCAATCGTCGGCATCTTCGCGATCATGCGCAGCGACGCGACCATCCGCTGATGCGGATCGGTGATGTCCGTCGAGTCGTGATAGAACGCCGACAACGCGCCGACGCAGCCGCACATGACGGCCATCGGGTGGGCGTCGCGGCGGAAGCCCGTGAAGAAGCGCGTCATCTGCTCATGGACCATCGTGTGGTGAGTCACGCGATAGTCGAAGTCATCCTTCTGAGCCTTGGTCGGCAGTTCGCCGTAGAGAAGCAGATAACACACTTCGAGGAAGTCGCCGTGTTCCGCCAGTTGCTCGATCGGATAGCCGCGATGGAGCAGCACGCCCTCGTCACCATCGATATAGGTGATCTTGGATTCACACGATGCCGTCGACGTAAAGCCGGGATCGTAGGTGAACATCTTCGTCTGCTTGTAGAGCGATCCGATATCGACGACGGCCGGCCCAATGGATCCCGATCGCACTGGCAGTTCCGCCGATTTTCCATCGTATGTTACAACCGCGCTTTTCTCTGTCATGGGAGCCTCCGTCTTATGGCAACGTGGCATAGCAAAATGCCACGAAATTGAACGTTGCGAATTTGCTATATGATTTATTTTCGACTGCCAAGCTGTACGAAAGGCAAATGGTGCGCTGCGAAAATGTGCATATGGCGACGCAATAATCGCATGATATGGCCAGATGTCCAAGCGGATCAATGATCGTTTATCTGATAATGCGGGACCATTCTATATAGCTCTGCTGCTTTTTTGTGCAGTTTATCTTCTGGTTGCAATGTGGCGACGTTGGTTGCAGGATCGGCCGACAGCCGCAGAGGGGCAGAGCGGACGGGAATGGGGACGGAAGAGCGAGGGCCGACGACGCTCGATGTGCTGCATCGTGCATCGCCATTCATCGGGAGCCAAGTTGCCGTTCATGCCGCTGATGCCCCGGTCATGCAGGCCAGCCGCCGGCTGCCGCGAGTGCCGAATGGTTCGGCGCTGGGCTACAGGGTCCATGCAGCTGCCGCTTCAATCGTCCGGCACTTGCGCGCGGCCGTGGAGGAGGAAGCCGATTTTGGGCACGGCTTCGTGCTGATTCCGGTGCTTCTGGCGCTCGGCTCACTCGTTTGGTTCGCGCTGGCGTATGACATCGGAACTGCCAAACTTGCAGCTCTGCTTTGCATTTTCGGCATATCGGCGCTCTTCTGCCGAGGGCGTTTCGCGCCTTGGCGACCGATCGCGATTGCGCCCTTCATCTTCGTTGCCGGTATGTTGCTTGCAGCGGCGGAGACGGCACGCCTCGGCACGGTCATTCTCGATGGGCCGGTGACGACGAACCTCCGCGGAAGCGTGTTGTCGCGCGAGCAGGACGACAAAGGCCGTTGGCGGTATCTGGTCGAAGTCAAGGAAACGTCCAAGCCGCGGCTGCGCAGACCGCCCTCCAAGGCAACACTGCTGGCGCGAAGTCACCACGAAGGCCTCCCGGTCGGGGCGATCATAGAGGGAAAGGTGCGCCTTTCCCCGCCTTCGGGACCCGCGCTGCCCGGCTTGAACGATTTCGCTTTCGACTCCTACTTCAAGGGCGTTGGGGCGGTCGGTTTCTTCTACGGAGCTCCACGGCAGGCGCCGGATGCGGATGTTGCCGCCTCTCGCACTCAGACGTCCCTGTTTCTCCAAGGCAAGGTCTTCCTTGCTGACGTGCGTGAAGCCGTGGGCGACCGGATCCGGACGGTGGTGGGCGGGGATACCGGGGCGATCGCGGCGGCGCTCATCACTGCCGAAGAGCGGGCCATCAGCCGCGAAACCGTCGAGACCCTGCGGGCTGCCGGCCTGTCACATGTTCTGGCTATTTCGGGGCTGAACATGGTTTTGGCGGCGGGAACGTTTCTCGTTGGCGCGCGGACACTGTTAAGTCTGGTTCCGGGCCTGGCCGAACGGCTGCCGATCAAGAAGATCGCCGCAGCGGGGGCCCTGGTGATGGTCCTGCTCTATATCCTGATCGCCGGCGGCGCGGTATCGGCGCTTCGCTCCTGGATCATGATCTCCATCA
>NZ_JADYVD010000159.1 GCF_020193575.1 Ensifer sp. IC4062 | reverse complement strand
CGGAGCATTCTCACTTCCGGCGCCATACTTCTGCGCCCGCAATCGCCAAATCCGCAAAGGCCATTTCCAATGCTGGAGCGTTATCCCGTGCTCATCCTCGCGGGAGCACACGATGACCGCCGAAAACATATTGTTTTCCTATCAGAGTGCCGGACGGGGGCTGGGCCCGTGCGTCTTCCGCTGTATTCCACTCCTCTTGTCGCCGCTCCTCAAACGAGTTTACAGTTCGCCTCGGATGACTTGGGGTTATGCA
>NZ_JADYVD010000158.1 GCF_020193575.1 Ensifer sp. IC4062 | reverse complement strand
TCTCCCTGCCATATCGTTCTTTGCGCTTTTGATGGTGCTGCCGATCCTTGTGTCGTTGCGGCGGACGGTGGCGGCCGGCATGCAGTTTTTTTGCCTCGGCTGTGCGCTTTCGGCGCTCGCAATCGCCGGGCGAGCTTTCGGCCTGCGTCGACCCTGTCCGCAAAAGGTATTCTTTCCCCGGGCATCGCATCCGCTCCCGCCGACCTCCCCGCGTCCGCATGCACAACCGCATGGCGGCCGACCAATCGCTAAA
>NZ_JADYVD010000157.1 GCF_020193575.1 Ensifer sp. IC4062 | reverse complement strand
GCCACAGACCGGCCTCCGCCATCCATTTGCGCAAGGTCTCGCGCGACACCGTCAATCCGTCATGCTCGGCCAGCTTCTCGGCCGCCAGCGTCGGACCAAAGTCCGCATAGCGCTCGCGCACGATCGCTGACCTTGCCCCCAAAGTTTTATCCAGTTTTGAGTTCGCTCCAGCGGTTTTGGGTTGCTGCAGTTGCGGCGGTAGCGGCGGGTTGCGGTGCGGAGCCATTTCGGCTGCGCAGCACCGCATCACGTCGCGGGCTGATGGTCT
>NZ_JADYVD010000156.1 GCF_020193575.1 Ensifer sp. IC4062 | reverse complement strand
CCAGTCACGAAGAGCATGATGTTCTGTTCCGCCAAGGCGACAGCATCGACGATGTTTTCTTCGTGCTTTCGGGGCTTGTCCGTCTCTATCGGCTGGGAAAGGAAGGGCGCGAAGCCGATGTCGCCGTCTTTCCGAAGGGGGAAATGTTTGCCGAGAACGCAATGTTTCTCGGTCATCGCGTCACCGCCAGCGCAGAAGCTGCCGAAGCATCGATCATCTTGCGGCTCGACAGCCGTAAGCTTCGTCAGCTCGCCGCGGCAGACCCCGAGGTGGCGCAAGCTATCA
>NZ_JADYVD010000155.1 GCF_020193575.1 Ensifer sp. IC4062 | reverse complement strand
GACGTGGCCCCACTCCAGGAGGGAAGCCCCGACCGTCTCGCCACGCTCGAAGACAATCGGCTCGATGCCACGGGTGATGAGATGCGCGGCCGCTGCAAGACCGACCGGACCTGCGCCAATGACGGCGACGGGAAGTGCCTTGTTGATCGTCATCCTCGATCCTTCCATATTTCTAGAAACTTCGAATCATGAAGGTAAAAAAAGGGTTATGCGGCGACCTCCTTTTTGGCGGTCCCGCACCGGGAATCGGCACAGCATTCATCGACGAGATAGCCGACCAGCTCCTGCATGCCAGGATAGTTCGCGCGGCAGATCAGCGT
>NZ_JADYVD010000154.1 GCF_020193575.1 Ensifer sp. IC4062 | reverse complement strand
GTAATAAGCCACAATTCCTCCTTGCGGTCACAAATCTCCGTCGCCTGTACACGACCCAATAATACTTTGTACAATATACGCTAAAATTGTACAAAGTATAAATAAGATTTCAGCTAAATTGGATGAAACATTATTTTTAATGTGGATTAAATTTAAACGTAATGTATTCATTTTCACGATGATTTACTGAAATCATGTGAAAGAATGTGCTGAAAATTATTTTTTCTCTGGCCACGCTATGGAAGGGATACCATTCAATTTAGCTTTAGCAAACAGATCTCCCTGAAACATCTCAACTCCTGCGGATTCAAGCCACATCCACTCTTCTGGTGTTGCCACGCCCATAGCACTGACTTGAATTTCAAGTGATGTACAGCAT
>NZ_JADYVD010000153.1 GCF_020193575.1 Ensifer sp. IC4062 | reverse complement strand
GTTGTCGAGCATCTTCGAACCGCAGCTGGTGCGTACGCCCTGGGTGCAGAACAGGTCCTTGTGGGCGATCGGCGCGCCGAGCAGGGCGCCGTTCTCGCCGTTGGCGCGCCGTTCGTCGGCTGCCTTGGCCTGGGCAATGGCCAGGTCGTCGGTGATGCTGATGAAACTGTTGAGCTGGGGATCCAGCTGCCGGATGCGACCGAGCAGGGTGCGGGTCAGCTCTTCGGCGGAAAATTGCTTGTCGGCGAGGGCGCGGGCGATCTCGGCGAGGGTCAATTGATGCAGCATGTGTCCGCGTCCTTATGACTCGATGACTTTCGGAACCAGGTACAGACCTTCTTCCACGGCGGGGGCGATGGTCTGGTAGGCGTCGCGGTGATCGGTCTCGGTG
>NZ_JADYVD010000152.1 GCF_020193575.1 Ensifer sp. IC4062 | reverse complement strand
GCCTGGCGTCGCGCGGTCCGACGTAGATCCACAGAGGGAAGCGGCCTTCGCAGACCCATCCGGGGAGTTCCCACACCATGTTTCACGGCAAACGCTGCCATAAGACCGACGGTTGAGAGGCCATCCGCCCAAGCGTGCATACGGCGACATGGGATGCGCACACGAAGCGACGAGCCCAAGGCCAGGCGCTTCATCGAGGCTCGATGCAGCCGGAAGCGCGGCTGTACAGCATCACCGTCACTATCAGCAGTTCCACGCGAAACCTCAAAGGCCGGTTTCCGGCAACGCACATTCGGTTGCTCGATCGCATTCGGCCGGACACGCCACACAGTCGTCGCGAGCGGCTTCTCCTGCCAACCGATGTTTCACGCGAAACGAGGAGCAGGGCCACTACC
>NZ_JADYVD010000151.1 GCF_020193575.1 Ensifer sp. IC4062 | reverse complement strand
ATTATATAATGTAATCATCTTTAATCTCTCCATTTTTAGTTTGTTCAAGTTGTCGTTCTAGTTGTTTGAGTTGCTCATAAATTGGATCTGGCAAGTTAAGATGATCGAATGTCTTACCGATACGTCTACCATCTTGCTTCACAATACGTCCTGGAATACCTACCACCGTAGAATAACTTGGAACATCTTGAAGCACGACCGAATTAGCACCGATATTAACATTTGAATGCACCTTAATATTACCTAACACTTTAGAACCTGCTGCGATAAGGACATTATCACCAATGTCGGGATGACGCTTCCCTTTTTCTTTACCAGTTCCACCTAATGTCACACCTTGATATATCGTCACATTGTCACCAATAGTACATGTTTCGCCGATGACCACCCCCATAC
>NZ_JADYVD010000150.1 GCF_020193575.1 Ensifer sp. IC4062 | reverse complement strand
GATGACGGCCTGCTGCATCACGTCGGCTTCACCTCGGCGATCAAGGCGGAGGCGAAGCCTGGTATGACCGATCGGCTCGAAGCACTGATCGGCGAGCCCGGCTTCACCGGCAACGCGCCGGGCGGGCCGAGCCGCTGGTCGACCGAGCGTTCCGCAAAGTGGTGTCCGCTCAAGCCGAAGCTGGTGATCGAGGTCTGCTACGACCATTTCAGCGGCGAACGTTTTCGCCACGGCACCTCGATCCTGCGCTGGCGCCCGGACAAGGCGCCGCGGCAATGCACATTCGAGCAGCTGAAGCAGAAGGCGGCCGATCCGATGAAGCTGTTGAAGTAGCCCGTAGCCCGGATGGAGCGGAGCGTAATCCGGGAATCATGCCCCAAGCAACGATGGCCCCGGAT
>NZ_JADYVD010000014.1 GCF_020193575.1 Ensifer sp. IC4062 | reverse complement strand
GGGCTCGGCTATGGGGTCGCCCTGATGATCGCGGTCTTCGGCACGATCGTGATCGCCATCCCGATCGAGCGGCTGCTTTATCGCCGGATCTACGGAGCGCCGGAACTGACGCAGGTCTTGATGACGATCGGCATCACCTTCTGCATCATCGGCATCGCCAACTATGTCTTTGGCCCGACGCTGAAGACGATTCCTCTGCCGACGGAGCTCCGGGGGTCCGTCGATCTTGGCTTCCGTTCGATCGCCACCCACCGCATTTTCGCGATCCTTTGCGGTCTCGCCGTCGCCGCCGCTCTCTGGCACGCGATCGAGAAGACCGCCTTCGGTGTGAAGCTGAGGGCGGCCGTCGACAACGCGGCCATGGCGGCGTCCCTCGGAGTGCGCCCCGAAATCGTCTATGCGGTGAGCTTTGCCGTTGCCGTGGGGCTCGCTGCGCTGGGTGGCGTGGTGGGTGCCGAACTGCTCCCGGTCGAACCCTATTACGCCCTGCGCTATATGGTGACCTTCCTGGTCGTCGTTTCCGTCGGCGGCGCGGGCTCGATACCAGGCGCCCTTGTTGCCTGCCTGTTGCTCGGCGGCATCGATACGGCGGGCCGTTACCTGGTGCCGGAATTCGGCGAGTTCTTCTTCTATCTCGCCGTCATTGCAATTGTCTGCGTCTTCCCGCGCGGCCTTGCCGGGAGGGCGAGATCGTGACCATGGCAACGATGAATGACGCACTGGCGGCCGCACGCGGCAATCGGCGAAAGCTCGGCCGGGACCTCGCCGGCCTTGCCGTGATCCTCGCACTCGCCGTCGTCGGCTACCTTCTGTTTCCAAACAATCTGGCGCTGCTGACGCGCATGACGGCGATCGCGCTCCTGGTGCTGTCCCTCGACCTCGTGACGGGCTATTGCGGAGTGGCGACGCTCGGTCATGCGGCTCTGTTCGGAACCGGCGCCTATGCGGCCGGCATCGCTGCCGTCCATTTCGGCATTACGGATCCGCTGCTTATGCTGGGCTGCGGCATTCTCGGCGGCATTGTTGCGGGGCTTCTCTGCGGCGTGGTGATCCTGAGGGCTCACGGCCTTCCGCAGCTCGTATTGTCGATCGCCCTCATCCATCTGTTTCACGAGTTCGCCAACAAGGCTTCATCCTGGACGGGCGGCAGCGACGGCCTCGCTGGCATAGCGCCCGACCCGCTGCTCGGCCTCTTCGCGTTCGACCTCTGGGGCCGCACCGCCTATGTGTTCGGCATCGTCCTTCTTGCGGTCGTGTTCACGCTGTTGCGCCTTGTCGTGCGCTCCCCCTTCGGCATGCTCTGCCGCGGCATCAAGGAGGATCCGATCCGCATCCGTGCGATGGGCGCATCGCCGAAGGTTACCTTAATGAAGATGTACATGATTTCCGGAGCGGTGGCCGGGGCGGGCGGTGCGCTCAACGCCATCTCGACCCAGGTCGTCGGTCTTGATAGTCTCTCCTTCACGCTCTCCGCGGAGAGCCTGGTCATGCTGGTGCTCGGTGGCACCGGCTCGCTGTTCGGCGCGCTTACCGGCACGATCGTGTTCATGTTTTTCGAGGATATCGTTTCGGCCGCCAATCCCTTCCATTGGCTGACGATGGTCGGTGCCCTGCTGATCGCCGTCGTGCTGTTTGCGCCCAAGGGCCTCTACGGCACGATCGCCGCCGTTGCGACCAGATGGCGGGAGGCGCGGCGATGAGTGCCATCTTCGAGGTTCGGAACCTGAAGCGATCCTTCGGCGGTCTCGCCGTGAGCAACGATGTCAGCCTCGCCATGGCGCCGGGCGACCGCGTGGCACTGATCGGCCCGAACGGTGCCGGAAAGACGACCTTCGTCAATCTCGTCACCGGCAACCTGACGCCCGATTCCGGCGAGGTCCGGATCGGCGGCGAAGACATCACCCGGGTCAATGCCATCGGACGCGTTCGGCGGGGTCTCGTGCGATCGTTCCAGGTGACGCGCCTCTTCCAGGACATGACGCCTGCGGAGCACGTGGCGCTTGCAGTCCTGCAGCGCGACGGCCGGGCAGGGCGCCTGTTCGGGAATTATCTCGCAATGCCAGACGTCATGGCGGAAGTTGGCGATCTCATCGGCAAGCTCGGGCTGCGCGACCAGATGCACCGGCGTGTCCGCGAGATCGCCTATGGTCAGCAGCGGCTATTGGAGATCGCCGTGGCACTGGCGCTAAAGCCGCGGGTGCTGCTCCTCGACGAACCGGCCGCCGGCGTGCCGCAAAGCGATACGGGCCGTATCGAGCAGGCGCTCGCCGACCTTCCGCCCGACCTTGCCGTGCTGATGATCGAGCACGACATGGACCTTGTCTTCCGCTTCGCCAGGCGGGTGATCGTGCTCGCCGCCGGCACCATCATCTTCGACGGTTCGCCGTCGGACGTGACCAAGGATCCGCGGGTGCGCGAAGCCTATCTCGGGAGTTATGCAAATGCCGGCCACGCCGCTTGAGGTCGAGAACCTGTCCGCGGGCTACGGGCCGACGCGGGTGCTTGAAGGCATTTCTTTTTCGGTGCCGGCCGGCGCGCGTCTTGCAGTGCTGGGGCGCAACGGCATGGGGAAGACGACGCTGCTTGCGACGCTCGCCGGCCAGACGCGCCACTACGAAGGGCGCATCCGCATCGGCGAGACCGATGTCACCGCACTGCCGAGCGCGTCGCGGGCTCTCAGCGGTCTCGGTTTCGTGCCGCAGGCACGCTGCGTCTTTCCGACCCTGACAGTCGAGGAAAACCTCTTCGTTGGGCTCAAGGGCCGGCCGAAGAGTGCACTCCAGGAAGCCTATGACATGTTTCCGCGCCTCCATGAGCGGCGCAGGAACCTCGGCTCGCAACTCTCCGGCGGCGAACAGCAGATGCTGTCGACAGCCCGCTCGATCCTCGGACGGCCCTCGGTGCTGCTGCTGGATGAGCCGCTCGAAGGCCTGGCACCGGTCATTTGCGAAGAGCTCATGAAGGTCTTTGCCGAGCTTGCCAGAACCGGCGACATGACGATTCTGCTCGTCGAACAGCGGATCCAGAGTGCGCTCGATTTTGCCGACCACGTCATCGTGTTGGAGCGGGGGAGGGTCGCTTGGACCGGAACGCCCCAGAAGCTCTCTGAGGATCATACGGCTGTCGAACGGCTGCTGGGTGTTGGTAGCCTGCATTAGCAACGGAACTTTTGGGTGGCGGCGCCAGATATGCGGCAGCGTTTGCCCGACTCTCGTTGTTGGCTATAGTTCTTCCCACCCCATTCTTTTTCCATTGGTATTCAATGTCCTTTGACGAACGAAAAAAGAGCCGCGTTACGCTTCTCGATGTTGCGCGACATGCAAACGTCTCCCGCGCGACCGCATCTCTTGTTCTTCGCAAGAGCCCGCTGGTTGGCAGCGAGACGCGCTCGCGCGTCGAGCAGGCGATGCGAGATCTCGGCTATGTCTACAACATCGGCGCGGCCCGCCTGCGCGTCGAGCGCAGCCAGATCATCGGCGCGATCGTCCCAAATCTCACCAATCCTTTCTTTGCAGAGCTGCTGTCAGGCATCGAGGAGGTCATCGGGGAGACCGGCAAGGTGGTCATCCTCGCCAATAGCGGAGACAAGGTCGAGCGGCAGGCAATGCTCTTACAGCGAATGCGCGAACACGGTGTGGATGGGGTCATTCTCTGCCCGGCCGCACGCACGCCGCCAGCTCTGTCTGAAGAGATAGCGGATTGGGGCATGCCGGTCGTGCAGGTGTTGCGCCATATCTCGTTCGACATGGACTATGTCGGCGCAGATTATGCCGCCGGGATGCGTCAGGCGGTGGATTATCTCGCTTCGCTCGGCCATGAGAAGATCGCCTTTGCCGCCCATGGCCCGGTCCAATCGGCCTATCAGGAGCGCGTCGACGGATTCCGTGATGCCATGCTGTCAAAAGCGCTCGATCCCGGGATCCTGATCCAATTTCCGACGCAGCTCGGAGAAATCGCCGGCGCAACACATCTTCTGTTCGAACAGGAGACGCGGCCAACCGCGGTGATCTGCTTCAATCATCTTGTGGCCCTCGGACTCTCCGCAGGGCTCCACGACTGCGGTTTGACGATCGGTCGCGATCTTTCGCTAATCGGCTTCGACGATGTGGCGGATGAAGAAGCCATCCGGCCAAAACTCACGTCTGTCTCTACCGGGCCGGTGACAATCGGAGAAATGTCGGCGCGGCTCCTTCTCGAACGCATCGCAAATCCAGACTTGCCGCCGCGCCGTGTGGTGAACGACACCGCCCTGCATATTCGCCAGTCCTGCGGCCGACCCGCGTGAAAATTGACGCTCATTTGCGGTTGACGCTCGCTTGGAAACATTTTAGATCGATCTAAGTAAGGAGGACGCGGGGAGGCGCGGCGTCCGGTCTCGACGTTTCGGGAGGAGGTCCCTGCATGTACGAGTTCAATTTCACGCCGGTGTTGGCGTCCTTCGACCAATTGCTGATCGGGGCCTGGCTGACCGTTCGCCTGTCCTGCGCCGCCATGCTGATCGGCCTCGTCGTCTCCATCATCTGCGCCTGGGGCAAAACGTCCGGACCGGCGATCGTTCGTGCCGTGATCGACGGCTATATCGAGATCATCCGCAACACGCCCTTCCTCGTGCAGATCTTCTTCATCTACTTCGCCATGCCATCGTTTGGCCCCAAGCTCTCGCCGAACAGTGCCGCGCTCCTGGCGCTCGTCGTCAATTTCGGCGCCTATGGGACGGAAATCATCCGTGCCGGTATCGAGTCGATCCATAAGGGCCAGGTGGAGGCGGGGTGGGCCCTTGGCCTGTCGAGGTTGCAGATCTTTCGCTACATCGTCATGAAGCCGGCGCTCCGCACCGTCTATCCAGCGCTCACCAGCCAGTTCATCTACCTGATGCTGAATACCAGCGTTGTGTCGGTGATCTCCGCGGATGACCTGGCTGCCGCCGGAAATGATCTCCAGTCCGCGACCTTTGCGAGTTTCGAGGTCTATATCACCGTCACCCTGATCTATTTCGCCTTGTCGATCGGCTTCTCGGCGCTGTTCTACGCGGTCGAGAAAATGGCCTTCAAATATCCGCTCAGCCGCTAGGAGCACGTCCATGATTAGAGTCTTCGGCTGGAACGAATTCCTCATCATTGTTGTGGCGGCGCAGTGGACGATCGCGCTTTCGGCTATTGCCTTCGCCGGTGGCAGCATCGGCGGATTGTTGATTGCGTTGATGCGCGTGTCCGACGTGCGGGCCTTCCGTCTCTTCGCCACAGGTTTCATCCGCGTCTTCCAGGGAACGCCGCTGCTGATGCAGCTTTTCCTGGTGTTCTTTGGCATGAATATATCCGGCTTTGCGATCAACCCGTGGATTGCGGCCACCATTGCGCTTGCGCTCCACGCCAGCGCCTTTCTCGGCGAAATCTGGCGCGGCTGCATCGAGGCGGTGCCGAAGGGGCAGCGCGAGGCTGCGACCGCGCTTGGCCTGCGCTATTATCATTCCATGCGCCACGTGATCCTGCCTCAGGCGATCCGCATCGCGGTCGCGCCCACGGTCGGCTTCCTGGTCCAGCTGATAAAGGGCACGTCGCTCGCGTCGATCATCGGCTTTACCGAGCTGACCCGACAAGGGCAGATCATCAACAATGCGACGTTCAGCCCATTCCTCGTCTTCGGCACGGTGGCCGTCATCTATTTCCTGTTGTGCTGGCCGCTGTCGCTGGTCGCACGCCGAATGGAAACACGTTTCTCCCGCGCAACGGCACGTTGACGGGCCCCGCCGGCGGGAGGGCCGGCATCTGAAAGGGAAGGAAGAATGAATATATCGAGACGCATGGCAATGTCGGTTCTTGGCGCCGCACTTCTTGCCGGCTTCGTGTCCCCCGCCGCCGCGCAGACGGTGGACGCGATCAAATCGGCCGGGGCCGTCAAGGTTGGAATGCTGGTCGATTTTCCGCCGTTCGGGATCATGGACGCCAGCAACAATCCGGACGGCTATGACGCCGATGTCGCGAAATTGCTTGCCAAGGAACTCGGCGTCGAGGTGACGATCGTGCCTGTCACGGGCCCGAACCGCATCCCCTATTTGCAGAGCAACCAGGTGGACCTGCTCGTCGCTTCGCTGGGCATTACCGAAGAGCGCGCCAAGAACGTCGATTTCTCTCAGCCTTACGCCGGCATCTCGATCGGCGTGTTCGGCGCCCAGGATCTGGCTGTCGCAAAACCGGAGGACCTGGCCGGCAAGACGATCGGCGTGGCGCGCGCCAGCACGCAGGATACGGCGGTCACCAAGATCGCGCCGCCGGACGCCAACATCCAGCGTTTTGACGACGACGCCAGTGCGGTGCAGGCCTTGCTTTCCGGTCAGGTCGAGCTGATCGGCGTGTCCAACGTCGTCGCCCAGCAGATCGAGGCGGCCGCTCCGGGGCGGTTCAATCAGAAGCTGGTCTTGAATCAGCAGGTTCAGGGCATCGCCGTCCGCAAGGGATCGAGCGAGATGCTAACCTTCGTCAACAGCTTCCTCGACAAGGTCAAGGCGGACGGGCAGCTCAATGCCATTCACGAGAAATGGCTTGGTTCTCCGCTGCCGGAATTCGTGACCAAAGCGAAATAACAAAACGGGAGCCCCTCGCGATGAACATGGTAAGCGAAATCGCCTCCGCCCCCCGGTCGCGCGGGGCTTCTGATCCGGCCGTGCGCATGGAGGACGTCAACAAGTGGTATGGGTCCTTTCATGCCCTGAAAAACGTCAACCTGACCGTTGGCCGCGGTGAACGGATCGTCATTTGCGGGCCGTCGGGCTCCGGCAAATCGACGATGATCCGCTGCATCAATCAGCTCGAGACCATTCATTCGGGAAGGATCGTCGTCGATGGTCATGACCTGACCGCCGGGGGCAAGAACGTCGATCTGATCCGCCAGGAGACCGGCATGGTCTTCCAGCAGTTCAACCTGTTTCCGCACATGACGGTACTCGAGAACTGCACGCTCGCTCCGATGAAAGTGCGTGGCATCACCAAGGCCGAAGCCGAGGAGACCGCCATGAAGTTTCTTCGGCGTGTGCGAATTCCCGAGCAGGCGGCGAAATATCCGGCGCAGCTTTCGGGCGGACAGCAGCAGCGCGTGGCGATCGCCCGTGCGCTCTGCATGAATCCGAAGATCATGCTTTTCGACGAGCCAACCTCGGCGCTCGACCCGGAAATGGTCAAGGAAGTCCTCGACACAATGGTGGACCTCGCGAACGAAGGCATGACCATGCTGTGCGTGACGCACGAGATGGGCTTCGCGCGAAGCGTCGCCGACCGTGTTGTCTTCATGGACCGCGGCGAGATCCTCGAAGTCGCGGCGCCCGATACTTTCTTCGATGCTCCGCAGCACGAGCGCACGCGATTCTTTCTCGGCCAGATTTCCTGATGCCCACCGCAAGCAACTGAAGCGCGTCGCCTTCAAGCGAATTTCGACGCGCCTCAAGTCTTTGTTTTCATACATGTCGTCGTCCCAAAACCGCTGCGCACTCGTGGGCGACATCTCAGCAATTGGAGTTTAGACGTGAAACCAGATCTGTTGCTCATAGAGCCGATGATGCCGCTCATCATGGAGGAGCTTCACCGGGACTACACGGTTCACAGGCTCTACGAAGCCGCCGACCGGCCCGCGCTCGAGGCAGCACTCCCGTCGATCCGTGCGGTTGCGACCGGCGGCGGCGCCGGCCTTTCCAACGACTGGATCGAGAAGCTTCCTTCGCTTGGGATTATCGCGATCAACGGGGTCGGCACGGATAAGGTGGATCTTGCTCATGCGCGCAGCCGCAACATCGATGTGACGACGACGCCGGGCGTGCTCACGGACGATGTGGCGGATCTCGGTATCGCGCTCATGCTTGCGGTCCTGCGTCGTCTCGGCGAGGGTGACAGGCTGGTGCGGGAGGGCCGCTGGGCAGCGGGCGAACAATTGCCGCTCGGCCATAGCCCGAAGGGCAAACGGATCGGCGTGCTGGGCCTCGGTCAGATCGGGCGTGCATTGGCGTTCCGCGCGGAGGCCTTCGGCATGTCGGTGCGCTATTGGAACCGGTCCAAGCTGCCCGACGTCAAGTGGGCGGCCCATGAAAGTCCAGCAGATCTCGCCCGCGACAGCGATGTGCTCGCCGTCTGCGTGGCGGCGAGCACCGCAACCCAGAACATCGTCGACGCCTCCGTGCTTGAAGCACTCGGCCCGAAGGGCATCGTGGTCAATGTTGCACGCGGCAGCGTCGTCGACGAGAACGCCTTGATCGAGGCACTGAGGTCCGGAACGATCGCAGGTGCGGGGCTCGACGTCTTTGTCAACGAGCCAAAGATCCGCAGTGAATTCCATTCGACACCAAATACCGTGCTCATGCCGCATCAGGGCAGTGCGACGGTCGAGACGCGGCTGGCCATGGGGAGACTCGTGCTCGCCAACCTCGCCGCTCATTTCGCCGGCAAGAAATCGCCAAACATCGCTAACTGAAGCGGGAGAAGACAACATGATCGTTCGACAGGCGCTCTTCGAGGGCGTGATCCATCCTGGACGTGAAGAAGCATTCCGCGCCTATGTCGCCGAGAAGCTGATGCCGCTTTGGCAGGCCTTTCCGGGCGTCCGGGAAGTCCGGGTTCTCCATGCCGTGGAGCGCGACGAAGGGGCGACGCCTTTCGCGATGGTTCTTTCCACCGCCTATGACGACCGCGAGGCCCTGGCGCAGGCCCTTGAATCACCCGTGCGCTACGAAAGCCGCGAATTGACCAAGGGCCTTCTCGAGATGTTCGAAGGGCACATCCACCATCACGTGTTCGAGCTTCGTTGATGCAGAGAGAGTTGGCTCGCGGCCAAGCATCTATTGCACGAGGTAGGTTTCGATCGGGCCGATGCCGCGCAGATCCAAGGCGCAACGCGGCTCGAGCGTCCACTGGCCTCGAAGTGAGCGCCTGGTCGCCTCGGAGATCTGTATGCCATCAGCAACGCCCTGAGACTCGAGGCGGCTCGCAATGTTTACCGTTTCTCCCCACACGTCGTAGACAAAACGAAGCCGGCCGATCAGCCCGGCCACAACCGGTCCCGAATGGATCCCGATACGAACGCGAAAGCGATCGCGGTCGGGAGGCATGTCCCGCAACGCTTCAAGCATGGATTTCGCGAGAGCCACGATCCTATCGGCGTGATCCGCCGAGGGTTCCGGAATCCCGCAAGCGGCCATGTAGGCGTCGCCGATGGTCTTGATCTTCTCCACCCGGTGCTGTTCCGTCAGGAGGTCGAACCGGCTGAACATTCCATCCAGTCGGCTGACGAGATCGGACGGTGGCAGCCTTGTCGCGATCGCGGAGAAGCCGACGATATCTGCAAAAAGAATGGAAACCTCGTCGAAGCGGTCGGCGATGATCTCTTCGCCATCCTGCAATCGACTAACGATCTGGTCGGGGAGGATCGCGTGAATGAGCGTATCGGCACGTCGCTTCTCTGTTTCTATCTGCTGAAGATAGTGGTGCTCGCGGTCGAGCCAGCGCTTTTTCTCGAGCGTGGAGTTGATGCGCGCGCGCAGCAAGACCGGATTGAACGGCTTCGTCAGGTAGTCGTCGGCTCCAGCCTCGATGCATTTCACCACGGCGGCGACGTCGCTCAAGCCTGATATCATGATCACCGGGACGTGCCGCCATCGGTCCTCCGACTTCAGTCGCGAGAGCATCTCTATGCCGTTCATGTCGGGCATCAGTATATCGAGCAGGATAAGATCGAACTCGTCTTCCGCCAGTCTCGCGAGCGCTGACAGCCCGGATTCGGCGGTGGAGACGCGATGACCTTCGCGCCGCAGCCGGCGGGACAGAAGATCACGATTGCTGGCGACATCGTCGACGACAAGTATTCTGCCGCCATGATCCGGCCACGCATGGTGCTCGGTCGTGAACAGGAGCCGTTCAAGCCCCGCCGCATCGATTTCGCTTTGCTCCCCCGACTGGAGCATCTCGATCGCTTGCCCGCGCGAAAGGCCCGCAATGGCGTCGACCTGCTTCAGGAGCTCGGCCGCCGCTGCAAGTATGATGCCGAGGTCCTCCTTGAGCGGGTGCTCGTGCGAATCCCTTGCGTCTTCAAGGAGCATTTCCGAATAGCCAATGATGGCATTGAGCGGTGTACGGAGATCATGGCGGAGCCTTGCCTCCGCCTCCGCTACCGGGACCTCCGAAGAGCAGGCCGTGCCGTCGAGGAGGTGATCGATCAGACCGTTCAGTTGCCTGGCGGCGGTGCCGATCCGCTCCAGGTCGGGCTGCATGTGGGGCAAGCCGAGATCCCGCGCCTGCTCGATCAGCAGTTCCTGAAAACCCAGAATCGCGCGAGCGGGGCCGGCCAACCGCTGGGCCACATGCGCCGCGATCGCCTGGCGCTGGAACTCGTTGCCGCTACTCATCCTGCAGATGCCCTTCAATCTAATGCATGTCGCCCAAATGTGTGCAGCGGTTTTGGGACAACGACATGCATAAAACATGACCTAAAGCGCGTCGCGTAAGTCCGATTGCATGCGACGCGTTTTAGGTCGCGAGCAACTGCTCAATCTTCCGGACGAGCTGCGGCAGATCGACTGGCTTGCTGTCATAGTCGTCGCAGCCAGCTTCGAGCGCCATGTCCCGATCGCTCGCCATTGCGTGCGCAGTGAGTGCGATGACGGGTATTCCCGACGTCACTGGATTGGCCTTGATCCGCCGGGTTGCCTCCCAGCCGTCCATCACGGGCAGGCTCATGTCCATGAGAATTAGGTCGGGCCTTTCCGATGCGGCAAGCTCGACACCGGCCTTTCCATTTTCGGCGATCAGCACATCGAAACCGCGACGAGACAATCGTCGCGAAAGCATGTCGCGGTTCATTTCATTGTCTTCCACCAGAAGGATTCTCGTCATTTCGGCGTCCTCCGGCCACACTTTTCAGCCCTCGGCAACGGCCTTACCGACTGTTTCCTGCATTGCTATCTGGCGCTCGAGCGCTTTGACCAATTGAGATCTGCTGTTTGCGCCCTTGTTTACGACCGCGACCGCTCGATCGCGCAGCCAAATCAACTCGTTTGAAGAGAGGTCCTTCGACGTGACCACCACGACCGGGATGTTCTGGAGTTCCGGACTCCTCTGCATCTCGCTTAGTGTTTGGAATCCGTCCATCTCCGGCATCAGAAGATCGAGCAGGACGAGGCGCGGTTGAAGCCGCTTCATCATTTCCAGTCCTCGGACACCGTCACCTGCTTCGTGGACGGTCCAATTCCTCTTCACCAGAATGCGGCGGAGAAAGTCGCGTGAAGCCTGATCGTCGTCGATGACCAGTACGTCGCGGTTGCCGCCGCCGTGAGCTTCTATCGTCCGGATCAGCTTGTCGGTGTCGATGGGTTTGGTCAGATATTCGACCGCGCCGAGCGACAGGCCGAGTTCGCGGTCCGCCAGGATCGTCGCTAGGATCACGGGGATCGTGCAGAGTTCGGGATCGCTCTTCAGCGTGCGCAACACGGACCAGCCGTCCTGATGGGGCATAATGATGTCGAGAATGATCGCGGCTGGCCGATACTGCCGAGCGGCGGCTATTCCTTCCGCCCCGCTTGCAGCCTCGATCGAGGCGATTCCCGCCTCGGCGAGTGCCTTGGCGATCAGGGTTCGGGCGGCCGGTTCGTCGTCAATGATGAGGGCAGTGCGACCCGGCTGCAAAGTCGGCGCCGGCACGGGAATTTGAGGCTCCTCGGCTTCTCGCCTGCACTGCGCCGGCACCTCCATTGTGAAGACAGAGCCTTTCCCAACTTCGCTCTCGACGGTGACGCCACCGCCGATCATGTGGCTGAAGCTGCGGGTGATACTCAGACCCAGTCCCGTGCCGCCGTAGTTGCGAGTGGTGGAAGCGTCCGCCTGCGTAAAGGCGTTGAAGAGTCGTTCCCGTTGCTCCTGGGTCATGCCGATCCCCGTATCGGCTACCTTGAACACAAGCCAGTCGCCGTCGGCGCGCACTTCGCGCCGGGCCGAGAGGGTGACCCGGCCGCCATTGGTGAACTTGGCCGCGTTGCTGAGCAGGTTGAAAAGATTCTGGCGCAACTTGGTCTGGTCGGAGTGCATCTGCCCAAGGTCGGCCCCGAGGTCCTCTATGAATTCGTTCTGATTTCTCGCCATCAGCGGTGCGACGGTGGCGGCTACGTCGCGGAGCAATTCGGCAACGTCGAAAACCTCGAGGAAAACCTCCATCTTGTTCGCCTCGATCTTCGACAGGTCGAGGATGTCGTTGATGAGCGTGAGCAGATGCCGACCGGCGGACGCTATTTTCTCGAGGTCCGGGACAAGCTCGTTGTCCTCGTGGTCGCGTGCCTCTTCGATCAGCATTTCGCTATAGCCGATGATCGCGTTCAGCGGCGTGCGCAGCTCGTGGCTCATGGAGGCCAGAAAACGGCTCTTGGCCTCATTTGCAGATTCCGCATGGCTCTTTGCACGCTCGAGCTCGACCTGCCTCTGCTTGAGCTCGGTGATGTCGGTATAGACGGCGACGGTCCCGCCATCGGGAATCTTGCGCTTGCTGATCCGGACCCATTTGTCGCCAAACCGCTTCTCGTCGACCAGGCCGGCGGGATGCCTGTGAAGGCGCAGCCGCTCCTCGACCCACTCCTCCGGCGACTTGCCTTCCAGATCTACTTCTCCTCTTTCGAGGTTCTGCTCGACGATTTCGCGGAAGCTCTTGCCACGAAGCGTCGACGGCTTATGGCCGGGGAAGATCTCGCAATATTTGCTGTTGGCGATCAGGATTCGGTCATCAGGATCGTAGAGAACGAACCCGTCGGAAATCACTTCGAGCGCTGCGGCGATTGTCCGCCTTTGCCGCTCTGCCTCGTCCTCCAGCTTTCTCTTCTCGATCGCGCTTTCTCGGAAAAGCGAAAGCGTCTTCGCCATCGCTCCAAAATCGTCGCCGCCCTCCTGCGGTATCTCGACGTCATAGCGTCCTTCCGTCAGTTCACCGACCACACGGCTGAGGCGCCGGAGCGGGCCGACGATCGAGCGCAGGACAAGAAGAGTAAGGAGCGAGCCGACCAGCACCACGACGCCCACGAGGATGGCGGCCGCCGTGGCGGTCTTCTGTGTTTGCGCGACGACCTCATTGCGGGCGGCATCCGCATCGGCTCTTACCTGCTCGACGAGCCTGTTGAGGTCCGCGTCGACGTTTCCGCTGTGGGTGCGCGCCTTTGCCAGAAAGGCGTTGCCGACGATGCGGTTGTCCTGCGTATAGCTGTCCGTTGCCTGCAGCGCCGTCTCGACATAGGCATCGACCTCGGTGCGGATTTTCTCGACCGCGGCGGGCGAGTGCGCTGCAAGGCGCTCCAGTTGAACCTGCAGACGTTCACGAGCCTCGTCGGCGTTGCGCTGTGAATTCATCAGCAGGCTGACGGAGAGATCGGTCAGCCAATATCTGAGGTCTCCGAAGGCGACATGCGCCGCGGCCGCCGAGGCGGCGCGGTCGAACAGTTCCCTGGTTTCCGCCATCCGTTCGGCGCTGCGATAGAGAGCCTGAGTGAGGAAGACCGAGGATAGGATCAGGCTGATCAGGCCGGCGGCAGTCAGCGCCGCCACGCGGGCGGAGATCGGCAGATTGGCAAGCCGGCTGGCGAGGCTCCTGGCCGGCGCCGGGGCAGCCTCGATCGACCGCTGCTGCCCTAACGCGCTCATTTGAACAAGACGATGCTGATAGCACCGCCCAGATCACCCGCCTTCCCCCCTTCCTTCGGGTAGCCGGTGACGTCGATCTCGCCCTTGGGCGAACCGTGACAGGAAAGACAGGACTCCGTGTAGTATTCCGGCAGCAGCATCCGGAAGGCAGGGCGTCCGTTTACCTTGGTCATTTCCGTATGGGCCTCACCCTTCGGCTTCTGCGGATTCGAGAGAAATTCAGTGATGACCTGGGTCTCCCAGGCATCGGGAAGCGACTTGCGGTTACGCACCAGGACTTCCGGCGCAGTCACGCGAACCAGTGCCTCGTTTCCCACTTTGGCGGCGAATTTCTCGTTCATCAGGCGTGCAAAAACGGCCGGCACGAAGCCTTTGAACCCGATGCCGGGGCGGTTGATATCGCCCTGCTCTTCGTCGACGACCTCGCGCATGGCCTCGACCTGCGCCTGCAGCAGTTTGCGATCGCGCTCCGCCAGATCATCGGTGATCAACGGATGACCGGTGCGTTTGGCATAAAGAGCAATCGCCTCTGCCGTGAAACGCTCGCCATCGAGATGTTTGTCGCCGACGGTCGGATCATTGATGAGCGACTGGTAATTCGAAAGGACGCTTCGGGCGGCCCTCAGCAATTCAGCGAGCCGCTCCCCGGTCGCCACATCGGCGGCCTCTTCAGCCGCCACCGAAGACGACAAGAGCATGCATCCGCACAGGACGGTGAAAACGCAATTTCGCGCCAAAGCTACAAGGGCTTCCATCGTCTTTCCCCCCGAAAGGAAGCGCAAATCGGAAGGATACCACAGCAAGGCCGACGGAAGGAGTCACCTCTGGAACACCGATTGGCAATCGTTCCCTGGCGCCTCAGAAATGCCGCCCGACGTCGGCGAAGAGGTCAAGGTCGGCAAGTGAATCCTCGAGATCGGTTTTTGGGCGTGTCCCTTGCGTCACGCAGTCATGGAAGGCGCCGAGCTCCACCCGGAAAGCATCCTCGTAGAACGGTCCGATGATCTCGGTGCCGATCTCGGTGTCGGTGGAGCTGGTGATTTCGAGGCGGGTAGGCAGGTTGCGGATATAGGGCGTGTCGTAGTTGATCTTGTATTGCCTGCTCTGCGTCAGCACTTCGATGCCGGAATCGAAGCGGGCGACGTCGTGGATCACCGCCTCGTAGACCGCCGTGAAGTGACCGTAGTCGAAGAGCGCCACCAGCGATTCCCCGCCCGATTGCCGCGCCGCGGCCACTCCCTTCGGCGGGCCCAGGAGCTCGCGCATGGCGGAAAAGCTATGCGAGGACAGTCCGGTCAGCACCTGATAGGCGCGCACGGCATGATCGGGGCGATCCTCACCCATCACTTCCCGTAAAAGCGCCTGCGTCCTTGCGCGGCCTTCAGCGATGACGGCCGCGGACACGTCCGTCGCACGCACGATATGGCGCGTCTGGTCGACGAAGAAGCGCGATTCGCGGATCAGGTCGCGGATACGGACATGGCGGATCTCCGTGGCGGGAGGCATGCGTTTTTTGAGTTCCAGAAACGGGCGGGCGTAGCGACGCATGTAGCCGACAAAGACGGTCTTCGGGTTGCTTCTGTTGCGCTCTATGAGCGGCAGAAGCTCGCGTCGCGTGAGGCAGACCGGCTTCTCGATAAACACGTGCTTGTTCGCTTCGATCGCTTGGCTAAGAAGCTCCGAATGCAGATAGTCCGGCGCGAGGATGAACACCGCATCGATATCCGGTGCCGCGAGCAATTCCTCGACGCGGGTGGTGCGAAGACGGGCGCCGTAGCGTGCGCCCATCGCCTCGACCAGCATCGGCGAGACGTCGCAGACGCCGGCGATCCGGAATCCGGGGTGATCCGCGAGGAGGGGAAGATGCATGAGCTGGGCGACCTCGCCCAGACCGATCAACCCGACAGAAATCTGCATCGGCGACTGCTCCTAGCTAAGAGGTTTCAGGAATTCGGCATTGCGCCTTGCGAGCTGGGCAGGGCCTTCGCTCATGACCTCGAAATAGTCCTGCTCGACAACCACGGGGCCGGCGAAGTGGCGCTCCTTGAGCATCCGGAACACCGCGGCGATATCGACAATGCCATCCGGCAGCGGGCACATCACGCCCGCCTCGACGGCTTCACGCACGCTCAGGCCCCCGGCGAGCATGCGCCTGCGCACGCTCGCGTCGACATTCTTGAGGTGCATTGAGCCGATGCGATTCCAGACCTTGCCCATGTAGGCGAGCGGATCCTGATCCCAGAAAGCGTGATGACCGGTATCGAAGCACAGCTTGATTTCCGTATCGTGGAGCAGGCGGTCGATCTGCTCTTCGAACTCCACCGCCGTTGCCACATGCGGATGGAAGGCGAGGACGATATCGAACTTTTCACGGAGCAGCGCTTGGGTATCCTGCAGCATGCCTGTCATCGCCCGCCACCCTGCCTCGGTGAGCCGGCCGACCGCCTGTGGCGGATAGACGTTGCCCTCGTCCATGAGCGTAAAGATGCGGGCACCGAGGGCATGAAGCAGCTTGCCGATCTTCTCGGCATCCGCAAGAAGCTGCCGGCCGCTCAGCGGATCCGAGAAGGCATGCACGTGCACCGTGCCGACAAGTTCCAGGCGCCTTGCGGCAAGCGCATCCTGCAATGCTGCCGGATCGGTGGGCAGGAAACCATAGGGGCCGAGCTCGGTGCCTCGGTAGCCGGCTGCCGCGACCTCGTCGAGATACTGCTCGGCGCTCACGCGCGGATTGTCGGGATAGAAGATGCCCCAGGAACACGGAGCGTTGGACAGGAGCATTCGGGCTCTCCTATGGGGCGAAATAGACAGGATTGGAAATTGCACGGCGCAGCGGCTCGGCCTCGAGCTCCGCTTCGGTCAGGCCCCAAGGCAGGGGGGCATCACCGAGCGCCGCGCGAAACTCCTCGATGAGGCCGGCGTGGCTGGCATGGGCCAGAATTTCGCAGCGCAGGAATTTTTGCGGGGCGGCATCGAGAGCGAACTTCTGGTCGACGTTGTCGATTGGCATGCGTGCGATCTCGCCGCTGGCGTCGTACCAGGCCAGGAGGTCGCCGGCCGCGCCCACGACATGCGCCTCGGCGTGCCCGCCAGAAACGGCTGACTGGACAGTCGATCCCATCGGGGCCCCCTCGACGGTCAGCGCGAGATGCGGGCCGCGAGGGCTTTCGGTGACATAGCCGCGCCCTGCTTTCATCGCTGCGAGCACGGCATCTTCCGAGAGTTCGGGCAGCCACAGAACCGTCGTCGGACGGGCGAGCACTAACGGCCCTTCCGGCAGCAGTCGGGCCGGCTGATGAAAGTCGCTGCCGCCAATGGCCGACAGCTTCCAGCCCGAAGCGAGCCGCTCCTGGTAGCGCCGGAGCGATATCCAGTTACGGGCAAACCATGTCTGCTGCCAGACCTCCATGCAGTCGATCCGCGGCAGCTCGTAATCCCAGGGGATGGTCGGCTTGTCGTGGTTTATCGAGAGCAATCCGCCCTTCTCCTGCACGATCTGCGACAGCTTGTGCGAGTCCTCGCGCCGGGTCATGCGGAAGTCGATCCAATCGTCGACGCCGAAGACGTTGGCGTGGCCTTCGGCCGTGGTCACTTCCATGGCGCGCACGAAGACGAGCTCTGGCGACGAATGGGCGTGGAAATAGTGCCGCTGGGTGGTGGTGTTGTGGTCGGCCACGGCAAGAAAATCGAGCCCCGCCTGCCTCGCCGCGGCATGCAAGAGCTCCGGGCTGCCTTTCGCATCCGAGTGGAAGGTGTGGCAGTGCAGGTCGCCCCTGTACCAGCCTGCACCCTTGCGAACGGGGCGCGGGCGTTGCGGCTGGGGCGTGTGCGGGCGCGGCGCGTCATCAAATGCGAAGGTCAATTCGACGTCGACGCCGCGCTCGGGGACCCTGTAGAGCCCCAGTATCACGCGCCAGGTGCCATCCGGAATCTCGCCATGAACATAGCCGGGCGTGGCGTCGTCGGTTGCCACGAAGAAGCGGTCGCGCGCCCCGCCGCTCCATCCGCGAAAACCCTGTTCGCTCGGGAAATCGCCAAGCCTCGGATCGGCGCAGCCGAGATCGATGATGCAGTCGCTGGCCCCCTCGTAACGCATCGTCACATCGAGCCGCGTCGTGCCGGCGGGCACGTCGAAGGGCACGTAGAAATAGGGCGAGCGCGCCTTGTCGGCCGGCGTCAGATGCAGGTTGCACGTGAGCATGTCAGGCCGGTTCCCCATCCATTGGAAGCCGGGCGCCGGCCGGATCGAAGAGATGGATGTGTTCGGAGGAAAAGCCGAGCGTCACCGTCGATTCGAGCGCGATCACGTCGTCGGTGAAGATCCGGGCGGTAAAGCGCGCGGCATCGTCCCGCTCGAGCGTAACGAGCTTCTCCGGCCCCATGTTTTCATTGGCGAAGAGCTGGCCGGTGATTGCGTTTGCTTCTCCGCCGCGCGCGATCGACAGATGCTCGGGGCGAACGCCGAGAGTGAGCTTGCTGTTACCGTTCAATGCCGCGGCGACCGCGCGTGAGACCGGGAGCGGCGCGACGGAAACCCTGTCCGCTTTCAGGTGGAGCGCGCCGTCGGCGATCATCGCCTCGACGGGCAACAGGTTCATCGGCGGACTGCCGACGAAATTGGCGACGAAAGTGGTGGCGGGCCGGCGGTAGACCTCCATCGGCGGCGCATATTGCACCACCTTGCCGGCGTCCATCACCGCGACCCGGGTGGCAAGCGCCATGGCTTCTGCCTGGTCGTGGGTGACATAGACCGCCGTCATGCCCATGTCGCGCTGCAGATGGTTCAGGAAGCCGCGCGCCTCCAGCCTGAGCTTTGCGTCGAGATTGGAGAGCGGCTCATCGAAGAGATAGACCTCGGACGGATAGACCAGCGCGCGCGCAAGGGAGGTACGCTGCTGCTGCCCTCCGGAAATCTGCGAGGGCATGCGTTCCATGAGGTGGCCGATCTTCAGCACATCAGCCACTTCGCGGGCCCGCGCGTGGCGCTTGGCTTCCGCTTCTCCACGCACCTTCAGCGGGTAGGCGATATTGTCGGCGAGATTCATGTGCGGGTAGAGCGCATAATCCTGGAAAACCATGGAGATCTTGCGATCCTTCGGATGCAGGAAGGTGACCTCGCGGTCACCGATCAGCAATTGGCCGGAGGTCGGCGTCTCCAGGCCGGCGATCATACGCAGGGTCGTCGTCTTGCCGCAGCCGGAGGGGCCGAGGAGGCATACGAATTCGCCGTCATTCATTTCGAGGTTGAGGTCCTCGACGGCGACGAACTCGCCGAACTTCTTGGTGATGCTCTTGAAGCGTATGGAAGCCATGGAACCTTAAGCCTTGATACCGCCGAAGAACCGGAAACCGAACTTCCAGCTCACGAGCAGGTAGAGAATGACGACGGGAAGCGAGTAGAGCAGGGAATAGGCGGCAAGCAGCGTCACGATGGGGGTTCCCGCCTCCGAATAGAAGGAATAGATCGCCACGGAGGCGGGCATCTTTTCGCTGGAGCGCAGCAGGATGAAGGGGATGAGGAAGCTTCCCCAGATGCTGACGAATGCCCACACGACCACGACCACAATGCCCGGCCGGATGACCGGCAGTGCCACATCGAAGAAGGCCTGAACGGGCGAGGCTCCGGCCACCATCGCGCTCTCCTCGTAGCTCTTGGGGATACTGTCGATGAAATCGCGCAGGATGAACATGGCGGTCGGCAAAAGCCCGCCGGCGAATACGAGGATCACCGCGATCTGCGTGTCGATGAGGCCGATGCCGTTGATGATGAGAAAGATCGGCACCATCGCCGCCGATCCCGATACGACGGAGGAGAACAGCAGCAGGATGTAGGTGATGACGCTCTTGCCGGGGATCGGCGAGCGCGACAGCGCATAGGAGGCAAGCGTAGCGCCTGCACCCACGAGAATAACGCCGCCGACGCTCTGGACGAGCGAGTTCCAGAGGCCGCGCATCGCGAAGCCATTCTGGAACACGGCCTCGAAATTGGTAAGCGAGAACGGCTCGGGAATGGAAAGGCCCAACTCGGCGCGCGGATTGAAGGGTGCGAAGATGAACCAGACGAGCGGCAGGGCGAAGAAGACACCGATAAGCGCCGTTGCCACTGAGAAGCCGATGCGGGTGAAGTAGAGGCCGAGGTAACGTGTCATGCTGCCACTCCCTTGGCGCGACGGCGCATTACCCAAAGATAGAAGAGCGCGAAGACGAGATTGATCAGCATGACGACCACGCCGACAGCCGCGCCCTTGCCGAAATCGAAATCGCGGAAGGCTATGCGATAAGTGTAGATAGGCAGGATCTCGGTGCGATAGGACGGTCCGCCGCTGGTCAGCAGGAACGGCGTGAAGACATTGAAGCTCCACATGGTGATAAGAATCAGGTCGGTCACGACATGGCCGCGGATCAGTGGCAGACCGATATCGCGGAATTTCTGCCAACTCGAAGCGCCGGCGACGTCCGCCGCCTGGAAATAGCTCGGCGGAATCGAGGCGAAGGCGGAGTTGAACAACATCATGGAGAAGGCAGTGCCGCGCCAGGTGTTGAAGACGACGATCGCCCAGAAGGGAAAGGACAGGAGCCAGTCGCCTGGCGGAAAGCCCAACGCTTCCATGATCATGTTGAGCGTACCGTTCTCATAGTCGAGAAAGGCGAACCACGCGAAGGCGATAACCACCTCTGGAAGGATCCACGCACCGATCGCCACGGTCTCGGTCACGTGCTTCAGCGATTTCGGTACCGATTGCAGCATCCACGCCAGCAGCATGCCGAGTGCGGCCTGGCCGACGACCGCCGACAGGAGGACGAACTGGATGGTCAGGATCAGCGACGAGCCGAATTCGCCGCGCGTAAAGAAGGTCGCCGCGTCGAAGAGCGAGAAATAATTCGCGAGCCCCACGAAATCCGGATCCACCGCCGTGCGGCCCAGCAGCGAGCGGTTGGTGAAGGAAACAAAGATGACCCAGAAGAACGGTGCGATGACGAAAGCACCGACCAGCAACCCCGCCGGGGCGAGGAAAGCGACCCCGGTGCCGCGGGATAGAAGGGAAAAGGATTTCATCCGACCTCCTGCTTCCGCGCATATGGGGCTCTCCTGCTGACCCCGTATGCGCGGAGGGTTGTCATGACTGCCGTGTAAGATCGGGGCGACCGCAATCCGTTAGAGCAGGCTTACGGTGTTTTCCTCGCCCACGATCCGGATCACGGCGTCGCGATAGCGGCTCATGGCGTCTTCCGGCGACAGCTCGCCCGAGACGACCGCCTCGGTCATGCGCTGAACCTCGGCCGAAACCGCATTGTATTTGGCGTCGTTCGGCCGCGCGGTGGTGAGCGGCATCAGTGCCTGCGAGGTTTCCGCAAGGAAGGGGGCATCTGCGATTTCCACGTCGTCGCGAATGCGGATGCGCGGCTCGTACTTCTGAAACTCGGCGAGCTGTTCCTTGCTGTTCATGAAGGCGAGCAGTTCCCAAGCGAGTTCCTTTTCATCCGTATTGGGATTGAGGACGAAACCCGTGCCGCCGGAGATCGTCACGAAGTCCTGGCCGCGGATGCCCTTGCCGGGCTCCTTGGCCGGCATCTTTGCCCAGGTCACCACCTGGTCGCGGTTTTCGACCGCAAATTCCGAGCCGGGTGCGGTGACCGAGCGATAGAACCAATCGCTTTCGAGAAGCATTGCGGTCTTGCCGTCGCGGAAGTTCGCGAACGTGCGGTTGCGCCCGTCGCCCAAGAGTTGCGCCCGCTGGTCTCCGAGCTTCTCGTCCACATAAACGGTCTTGTAGAGATTGAGCGTGTCGAGAATGCCTTGGCTCGAGACGATGTAACGGCCCTTGTCATCGGTGACCTGCTCGCCAGTGCCGAGCAGCGCCATCCAGTAGCCCTGCATGGTCGTCGCCTCGCCCATCGGCACGCCGGCGTTGATCTGCAGCGGGAAGGAGTCGGGCTTCTTCGCCTTGAGCTTGCGGGCGGTATCGAGCAGTTCCGCCCAGGACTTGGGCTGCCAGGTTGTTGGATCGATCCCCGCTTCCTTCAGGAGATCGGCGCGCACGAAGATCACGCGCACATCGGTGCCGAGCGAAAGGCCATAGGCTTTGCCCTGATAGGACATCAGTGCCTTGGCACCGTCGGTAATATGGCTCCAGCCATCCCACTTCGTCACCGCATCGCCCGCCAGTTCGTCGAGCGGCTTCAAGAGCCCGCCCTCGACGAAGCTGGGGATCAGGAAGCCGTCGAACCCGGCGACATCCGGGCCGGCGCCGGTCGAAAAGTCCAGTGCGAGCTGCTGCGTCAATTGCTCGTCTGAACCGGCGAATTCGGTCAGGGTGACTTTGACCCCGTCACCCTTCATCTTGGTAAAGCCGGGAATGACGCTCTTCTTGACCCATGCGGCGAGTTCGGAGTTCACGCCGCCCTCGACGCAGCGGCAGGTGATCGAAAGATCGGCGGAGAATGTCGGCGAGGCGAATGTCGTCGCCGCGGCAAGACTCAGCCAGAGTGCATGCAGGTGAATGCGCATCGCGATTTTCCTCCCTTCGCGATTGTTTCGGCCGGCTCCCGCGGCCCATGAGAGACCGCCCGACACTAGCCGTCGTCCCCTCACGCCGAAAAGTGAACACGTTTTCAATTTGGCGTCAACCCGCAGCAAAGCCGAATTGATTTGCTGCCCCGGCCTCGGCGGGCGCATGCCGTTGGATCCCCTAAGAAATCAGAACAATTGCGCGGAATTATCCGTACGGGACTTGACCACCTGAGCCTCGTGCGGAAGGATAATAGTGAACACGATTTCAGTTTCAGCCAGGTCGAACGCTTGACCAACAAACTTAACCAGACGCCGCAGCGCATCACGGCGGAGACGGTGGCCGAGGCGGCCAAGGTCTCCAGAGCCGCCGTTTCGCGCGCCTTCAATCCGGACGCGCCGCTGAAGCCGGAAAAGCGGGCAAGCATCCTGAGGATCGCCGAGGAACTGGGCTATGTCCCCGATCGTGCAGCGCGCGCGCTCGTGACCCGGCGCACCCATCTTGTCGGCGTGATCGTGCCCGATGTCTGCAGCCCTTGGGAAAGCCAGGAGATCGACGCGCTGACCACAGCCCTCCAGGCCGAAGGCTTCGCCACGCTGCTCTTCAAGACGCGCACGGATTTCAGCATGGACGAGACGCTGCTCGCTTACATGCGCGGCTTCAACCCGGATTCGGTGATCGCCTTCACGGAGAACGTGCGTCCGCATGTCCTTACCCGCTACCTCGACCGGGCAGTGCCGATCTACATCAACTACCTGATGGACGAGGAGCCGGCGGACGGATTACGGGCGCGCGAACCGGAAGCGCTTTACGACCGGATCGATGTCGATCAATGGGAGGGCATGGAGCAGGCGGTGGCGCTTCTTGCCGGCTACGGCTGCCGACGCATCGCCTATCTTTCGGGCAAGCGTGATTCTCTTGCCGAGCAGGCCCGCCGCAGGACCTTGGCAGCGCTCATGGCGCGGCGAGGCTTGCCTCCGCCGACCATCATCCCTGGTGATTTCAGCTACGACGCGGGCCATGCCGGCACGCTCGATCTCTTCCGGGTCGGCGAGGGGGCGGATGCCATCTTCGCCGCCAATGACGAGAGCGCCTTCGGCGCGCTCGACGCGCTGCGCTACGAATTGAAGCGCCGCGTGCCGGAGGATGTGAAAGTGGTCGGCTTCGACGACATCTCCCAGTCGCACTGGCGCAGCTACAACCTGACGACCGTGAAGGTGGATCTCGAGGCGCGTATACGTGCGCTCGTCCGATTGATCCTGCGTCGCCTGAAGGATCCGGCGGCGCCAGCCCTTTCGGAAACCGTACGCACGCGGCTCGTGGTGCGCGGCACGGTTGGCTAAGCAATTCCAGGAAAGTCTGAAACGGTTTTTCGTCCGGAATTGCGTAATTTCAAGGAGTTAGATCAGTTCACTGCGTCACAGTGAACTGATCTAAACAAAAGGCACGGCATGACCGCTCGACGCATCCATCTGGTCTTCAAGACCCACCTCGATATCGGCTTCACGGACCATGCGGAAAACGTGCGGCGGCTCTACCACGAGCGCTTCATCCCGCAGGCAATCGCGACTGGCGAGCATTTTTATGCCGAGGATCCGCAAAGCCCGAAGTTCATCTGGACGACGGGCGCCTGGCTGATCTGGGATCATCTCAACACGCGTTCGGCCGGGGAAGTGGCGCGGCTCGAGCGGGCGATCGAGAATGGGGTGATTCGCTGGCACGGCTTACCGTTCACGATCCATTCGGAACTGATGAGTCCCGCACTTTTTCGCGCCGGGCTATCCTACACGGCCGAGCTCGACCGCCGTTTTGGAGTGGAGACAATCGCCGCCAAGATGACGGATGTGCCAGGCCATACGCGCGGCATCGTGCCTTTGATGGCGGAAGCCGGGCTGAAATTCCTGCATATCGGCGTCAACACCGCCTGTCCGCCTCCGGACGTTCCGGAGATTTTCCGATGGAGGGGCCCCGGCGGCGAGGAGATCGTCGTCATGTACCAGAAAAGCTACGGCGCCACGCACCTACCCGATGGACTTTCCGAGGGCCTGAGCTTTGCCCACACCAGCGACAATATCGGCCCGCAGCAGATCCATCAGGTGGTGGAGATCCTCCGGGAAATGGGCCACCGGCATCCGGAAGCGGAGATTCGCGCAGCGTCGCTCGAGGACTACGGCGCGTTCCTGTGGGAGCACCGCGAGCGCTTCCCGGTGGTGGACATGGAGCTCGGCGACAGCTGGATCCACGGCGCTGCCGCCGACCCGGTAAAGATCGCGCGGTTCCGCGCCTTGCAGCGGCTCTACGACACCGTGGAGGCGGAGGGGCTGTCGCCTGCGCGGCGCGACTTCGGGCGCAAGCTGACGCTGGTGGCCGAACACACCTGCGGTGTCGACATCAAGACGTTCCTGCGCGACGAAACGGCCTGGGATCGGCCGGCCTTCGAGGTGCAGCGGAAAGATGACTACCGCTTCCACTATACGGAAGCCTCCTGGGGCGAGCAGCGGGCCTATCTCGATGAGGCGGTCGAGGCACTTTCGGCTGACGACCGCAGGCGAGCGGAAGAGACACTTCGCCAGACGGAGGTGCCGGCGGCGCTCGACGTCCAGCCGTTGGCGTCGACGGGTAAGGTGGCGATCGACGACATGGAGGTGGAACTCGACCCCGAGACCGGCGATATACTGGCGCTTGCCGCGGGCAACTGGCGGCTCGAAGGCGACGGACGGCTGTTCGGCTACCGCTACGAGAGCTACGACGCCGACGATCTGGCCCGGTTTATGGATAGTTATCTCACGGACCGGCCGGAATGGGCGATCCTTGATCATGGCAAGCCAGGGCTCCTATGGGCGCAGACGGCGCTGTCTGCTTCCTTCAGGCCGCAATTGATCGGCATTGCAAGAGACGGCAGCCGCCTTGTGGTCGCCTGTCGGTTTTCCGGCGCGGCTCAGGAACAACTGGGCGCCCCTGCCCGGGTCGATTATATCGTGCGGTCGACGGACGACAGCGTGGAACTTGCCGTGGTGCTGCGCGGCAAGGCCGCGAACCGGATGCCGGAAGCGGGGTTCATCGAAATTGTTCCAAAGCGTACCCACGGCTGGGAATTTTTGAAGACCGGGCTCTGGCAAGAGGCGGCGCGGACGGTGCGGCGGGGTGGCGGAGCGCTGCAGGCAATCTTCGCCGCGCGGGCAGCGCTTGCCGGCGGCGGGGAAATGACGATCGAACCGCTCGACTCGCCGCTCGCGGGGCCACGCGGACAGCCCTTCATGCGGTTCCCCGGCAGTCCACCAGCCTATGAGGCAGGGCTCGAGTTCAATCTCCACAACAACAAATGGGGCACCAATTTCCCGATGTGGTGGGAAGGCGACTTCATGAGCCGCTTCCGCATTCGCGTTGACGGCTGACGCCGCTTCGAGGTTATTGCGTGATCTGACCGGCTCTATGACGGGAAGTGCCCCTGGCGGAGCGAAACTGCCCTTTGTTTACCGCTTATCGAAACGGCGGGTGGGATCGCAGATGGGGACGACGGAGCTCCCCGCCGAAAGCGCGGGGAGCTCCGGTGGCCTACTGGATGACCTGAACGACGGTATAGGTCCTCGGATCGACGATGACCCGTTGATCGTTCACGACCGCGTAGGCATAGGTCGGATTCTCGGGTATCGGCGTTAGAGCAATAGTCCGCGGAAGCGGCCGACCCACTGCGATCCGCTCTCGAACAACGACCCTGTTCGTAGGCATCGGCTGCTGCTGTACATAGGTGACCACCTGTTGCGGCGGAGGCGAGATGGCGGCACCGGCGATGAGACCAACCGCGCCGCCTACGGCAGCGCCTACCGGGCCTCCAACTATCGCGCCGGTCACGGCGCCACCGGCCGCACCGGTCACGGCGGCGTCATTGTTGTCATTTGCCATCGCAGGCGCGGCGAGCAGCCCGGCTGCAAGGGCGGGGACCAGAAGAATTTTTACACTCATGATCAATCCTCCTTCTTCTGTGGAAGATTAAACGCAGGGCGCGTGGATTGGTTCCGCATCGTTGCGGAATGTTAAAGATTAAAATAAAATGTGAACACTATATTTTGCAAACATGCCACCACTATATTCTCCATTTCGTGCATGGCAATGCAAGTATCCTCTAGAATTACATAATGAATCGCGCCGTATTGCGAGGATTTGACGATCGATGGCGCGCCATCATCGACCAGGCCTCAAGGCGATACCTTTCTTGCGGCAAGCCCCTTACTTCTCGACGTGTTGGCCTGAATATCGGCCGCGCCTATCCGGTTTGATGTGCACCGGGTCCCAACCGGGTCCCCGGTGAGGGGCAATCAGCGAAAGCGACGTGCGGGCCTGCGGGTTGGGAAGCTATTTGGTCGACCAGGCCTTGAAACCAGTTGGTCAAGACCCATCTATCGCACACTGCCCGTATCGAGGCGCTTCGAGCCGACGCTTGGTCTGGCCGGAAAGCATCTCCGGGTCGAATAGGGCGCTCCCCGCAATGGGTCGAGCGCCCTATTCCTTCTTGACCGGCGACAACTTTGCCGCCGGCGAGGGCACGCAGGCTGCCGACGGTCTCATCCCGAATGGCGAGCGCGCCGCGGATCGCCGCGTCGACGGGGCGGCGGCCAGCGTCATCCGAAGGCCGCGGCGACGGCCTCGTAGACCTCGACCAGGTGCTCTTCCCCTACGACTGCGATGGTGTCGCCATCCTGGAACCAGCCGTCCGCCCGCGCTTCGGCGATCCAAAATCATAAAGACCCAAAATCATAAACGTGATCGCTTCTCATAAGTTTGAGCGGAATGCGGGCGAAAGATCGCGCAAACTTTTCATCCCGCTCTGGCTGGCGATTTTTTCGGACAATATCCGCCGCTCGGCGGCGGTGGAGGGAACCGAAGGGCCGCGCATGCATTTGCATTACCAGGGACAGTGAACCACTAGGGGAGAAGTGCGATGTCACAGCAGACTCACTCCGTCGCCACTCCCGCCGGGCACATCGTAACGGCCCGCGAGGCGTTGGAACTGCTATATCTCCACCTCGAGCAGGAAGCTGAGGCCAAGCTCGTGGCGGCGGCCTTGCGCGCCGGCTGGTCCGCCGAGGAGGCATTATCGGCGATCGACGACCTCAAACTGGAAGACATGCAAGCCATCGCCAGGCGGAAGTGACGCGAAAGACCGTCACGCAGTTTTCCTGAAATTGCTCGAACCCCGGCATGACCGGCGAAGGTCGTGGCAGAAAGCCCGCTGGGTCACTGATTGCGAGCCTCAACTCATTCACGCAGCCTGTTGAGAGTGCGGGGCCGGTTATTTTTCGCAAAGCCGGCGAGGCCCCGTGTACGGCTGAAACGTGCAGTCGTACGGCCGGAACGAACGATAGGCGCGCGCGCAAGCGTGGACATTGCAGGAGGCAGGCGCCCCGCCGTCACCTGCGGAACTCATCGTCGCATCGGGCTCGCTTGGTTGACTTTGGCCACCACTCTTGGCCAACGCTGCCGTCATGAAGTTGCGCCAGATCCGCGCCGGCAGCTTGCCGCCCGTTACCTCGTTCATGGGCGTCTCGTCGTCATTTCCGACCCAAACGCCAACGACCAGCCGCTCGTTAAAACCAATGAACCAGGCGTCGCGATGGTTCTGGCTGGTGCCTGTCTTGCCCGCTGCAAACATCCCAAGATCGGCCTCCCGGCCGGTCCCTCGCTCGATGACCAGTCGCAACAAGCCGACCAGATCCGGCTGGTATTGGCGAAGATCGGTGGTGGGTTGCTTTGGAGCGCCCAAGCGGAACGCACGCGGCTCGCCCTCGGCTCGGAAGGATACGATGCCCCACGGCTCGACCGGTGCCGCGCCCGCCTGAACCGAGGCGTAGGCGCCGGTAAGGTCAAGCAGATTCACCTCCGACGAGCCAAGGGCCAGGCTCGGCGTTTCAGACAGTTTGGCATCGATCCCCAATTCGCGAGCGGCAGCGATAACTTTGTCGATGCCAACCTCTATCGCCAGAGCCACCGTAGCGGCGTTCAGCGATCGCGCGAACGCCTCCGCTATACTAACTGGCCCGTTATAGCCGCCACCGTAGTTTCCCGGAGACCAGCCATCGATCTCCATCGGCGCATCTTCGATCCAGTCGAAGGGAGTGAGGCCGGCCTTCAATGCGGCATAGTAGACAAAGAGCTTGAAGGCAGAGCCTGGTTGGCGCATCGCCGAAACTGCGCGGTTAAACGTGCTTTTCGAGTAATCGCGCCCGCCGACCATGGCGACCACAGCGCCCTCTGGCGTCATTGCCACCAAGGCGGCCTGCTGCGCTCCCGCTTCTGTGCCTTCCTGCTCAAGCGCTTCGGCAACCACCTTTTCGCCGATCGCTTGCAGCCGCGGTACCATCGTCGTTCTGACCTTGATCGTGCCCCGGTAGGGGCCTGCAAGCTCACGCGCCTCCTGCATCACCCAGTCGGCAAACCAACTGCCTGAGCGTGTTGCCGGCTTTACCGGACGAAGCTCCGCGGTGGCGGTCTTGGCCTGCTCTGCGGTGACCTTGCCGCTCTTGATCATGGCATCGAGCACGAGTTCCGCCTGCCGCCGCGCGCCGTCCGGATTGCTTATGGGATTGAGCTGCGAGGGCGCGCGGATAATGCCCGCGAGCATCGCCGATTCACTGACGTTGAGTTCGCCCACGTCCTTGTCGAAGTAAATACGAGCAGCCGCCGGCACGCCCGTTGCGCCGGCGCCAAGATAGATGTTGTTCAGATATCGCGTGAGGATCTCGTCCTTGCCAAGCTTGCGCTCCAGCCAGAAGGCGATCACAGCTTCCTGGATCTTCCGCTTCCAGGTGCGGTCTCGCTCCAGATAAAGGATCTTGACCAGTTGCTGGGTGATCGTGCTGCCGCCTTGCACGACTTCGCCTGCGCCGACATTCGTGTAGAGCGCACGAAGAATCCCTCTCAGATCAATACCGAAGTGCTCATAGAAGCGCCGATCCTCCCTGGTAAGCACGGCATCGACGAGATTCGGCGGGAATTCTTCTCGTGATGCGTAGGGGCCCTGCAGCGGTCCTTGGGTCACCAGCGGCTTGCCGGCAGACGTTTCAAGCACCACTACCGGCTTCAATGAGCCGTCGGCGATCTCGTCCCACGGCACGTCCTTCAACGCCCACGCGAAAAGAGCGATAAGCGCGACAAACAGAAGGGCGCTCGCAATCACAGCGCTTCGCGCCAAGATGCGCCTGCTGCGTGCACCCACGGGGCCAGCAGGCAGGTGTTTCGGGCGCCGGCTCCGGAGGCCTGCCCGAATGGCTCCGGACAATCCGCCAGCGCTGTGGCTTGCGTCGGCCACCTCCATCCCTTGCCGTCGCTGCCGGTTGCCACCAAGCTTTTCAGCGAGTTGCGAGGTCCAACCAACCGCATCGTGTTGCACGGCCCGGCCAAGTCTCAGTAGTGCCCGGCCGATTTCTGCGAGCGCGCTGCCCGTACGCGAAAATGCCGCGTCCTCGGAGCTTTCTGCCGCTTCGATGCTGGGCCCGGATGGCTCTGGCCCTCGGTTTTCCGCGCCTCCACCCGGAGCGGCGTTGTGGTCCGCCATGCGTGAACTCTTTTCCAAACGACTGCGCCAACGCCGCCTTGAGACGCGCGACGCGACCCCTCCCGACATTCTTGCTTCGGTTCGGATCGCCTTGCTTGTCGCGCAGAACGCATTGGCAGGGCAAGAGGTTGCCAACGACAGAATAACAACTGCTACGTCGTTGGCGGGTGCTACAATACTCTATTGGAGCTCTATGGCAGAAATTACGAGCCGCCTATCGACCTATGCCATCCGGCATTCGGAGGGCGGCA
Organism: Ensifer sp. IC4062; assembly: GCF_020193575.1. Lineage (GTDB taxonomy): Bacteria > Pseudomonadota > Alphaproteobacteria > Rhizobiales > Rhizobiaceae > Sinorhizobium. The sequence goes on along the minus strand of NZ_JADYVD010000014.1, from coordinate 114,313 downwards.
TTCGAAAAAAGTATAGTCCATCGGCGGCGCACCGATTGGTGGGGGTCGAGCGCCCGAGGAACGGTGCCTATGCCACACATCCGGACTGCCGTGGTTTTGCTCGGCCGACGTCAATAATCTTGTGAAAAATCCGATACTAGGGCACAATTTGTGAATGCACCCGAAGTGCGGAGCTATCGCAGTCCGGCCGCACTCGCGCCGAGTGACAGTTCGCGTGGGAGGGGTCGGCGTCAATGGGTCAGGGGTTCTTTCTTCTGTTCGCTGCCGTGTCCGTGATTGCGGCCCTGACTGTGGTCCTGGCGCGCAATCCCGTTCATAGCGCATTGGCACTGATGGCTTGTTTCCTGCAGGTCTCGGCGATCTTCGTCCTGCTCGGGGCGCCGTTGCTCGCGGTTATCCAGATCTTCGTCTATGTCGGCGCGATCATGGTCCTGTTCCTCTTCGTGATCATGATGATCGACGTGCGCGAAGCGGTTTTGCAGCGGTTCTTGCCGGGCGGCAATCTGCCAGCTCTGGTGTTGCTCGTTCTGCTCGGGGTCGAGATGCTTGTGCTGGTGCTCTGGAGCGACCGCTTTTCGGCCACGGAGCCTGTCGCCGTCCAGGGCGGCGATCAGGTCAGAGCGCTCAGCACGGCGCTTTTCGCCGACTATCTCCTGCCGTTCGAAATCGCCTCCGTCATCCTGCTCGCCGCCCTTGTCGGCGCCATCATATTGGCGCGGAAGGAGCCGGGATAATGGTTCCCCTCTCATGGTACATTTTGCTCGGAGTGGTCCTGTTCGTGATCGGGGCGGCGGGCGTGCTGCTCAGGCGCAATATTCTGGTCGTGCTGATGTCGTTGGAGTTGTTGCTCAACTCGGTCAACATCAATTTCATCGCTTTCGGGCGCTACTACGCTGATTTCCGCGGACAGATCTTCGCGATCTTCGTCATTGCAACCACCGCTGCAGAGGTAGCCGTCGCCCTTGGCATCCTGGTCGCCCTCGTGAGGAACAAGGCCACTCTCAAGGTCGACGACGTGACCGTGATGAAAGGATAGCGGCTTGGAACCGGTGATCTCGATCCGGCCGCTGCTTGCCGTCGCCATTGCCGGGCTGGCGGCCCTTTCAGTTCTCCTGTTGAACAAGCGCGAAAAACTCCGCGATCTCGTCTCCCCGCTGGCCGCGGTCGCCATGTTCACAATCGTTGCCTCGATGGCGCCCACAGTAATGGCCGGCGGGACTGTCGAACTGCGTCTCTTCGAGATCCTGCCGGGCATCGATTTCGCTTTCCGGGTCGATGCGCTCGGCATGGTGTTTGCCACCGTCTCGTCGCTGTTGTGGATCGTGGCGGCGGTCTATTCCATCGGCTACATGCGGCATTTGAACGAGCACGCACAGACCCGGTTCTTCGCCTGCTTTGCGTTGAGCCTTGCGCCGGCCGTCGGGGGCGCCTTTGCCGCCAATCTCTTCACGCTGGTGATCTTCTACGAGGTGCTGAGCCTCGTCACCTATCCGCTCGTCTATCACCACGAGGACGAAGAGGGGTGGAAGGGCAGCCGCAAATATCTCGTCTATCTGATGGGCGCATCGAAAAGCGTGCTCCTTGCCGCGCTGGCGCTGACCTATGCCATAGCGGGATCGCTCGACTTCGTGCCCGGGGGACTGCTTGCTGGCGCCAACGCTCCGGCGGCGCTGCTGACGGTCATCTATTTCTGCTATCTGTTCGGCTTTGCCAAGGCCGCGGTGATGCCCATGCACGCCTGGCTGCCCGCCGCGATGGTGGCGCCGACACCGGTCAGCGCGCTCCTGCATGCAGTGGCCGTGGTCAAGATGGGCGTCTTCTGTGTGCTGAGGGTGGTGTTCCACGTCTTCGGCGCGGGGCTGGTCGGCGGGTTGGGACTGGGCATCGCCACGGCCTATCTGGTCTCGTTCACGATCCTGATGGCGTCGGTCTACGCGCTGACGCGGGACGACCTGAAGGCGCGGCTCGCCTATTCGACGGTCAGCCAGCTTTCCTACGTGGTGCTGGGCGCGGTTCTATTGTCGCCGGTCGCGATGGTCGGCGGCATCATCCATATCGCGGCGCACGCCTTCTCCAAGATCACGCTCTTCTTTTGCGCCGGGTCGATCTATTGCGCGTCCGGCAAGCGCAATATCAGCGACATGGCCGGCATCGGCCGCCGGCTGCCCTGGACGATGGGGGCGTTCTTCGTCGCCTCGCTCAGCATGATCGGGGTGCCGCCGACCGCGGGCTTCGTCAGCAAGTGGTATCTGACGCTAGGCTCGGTCGAGGCAGGGGAGGTGGCGTTCCTGATCGTTCTCCTGGCGAGCTCGGTGCTGAATGCCGCCTATTTCCTGCCGGTCAGCTATGTCGCCTTTTTCGGCGCGGAGGCACGGGAGAGCCCGCCGGCCGTTCGCGAGATTCCGCTGGTGACGATCCCGCTCGTTGCGACCGCCATCCTGTCGGTGTTGATGGGGGTGTTTCCCGGCTATTTCCTCGCTTTGGCGGAAGGAGTGGTCAGATGATCGAGCGCATCGTCGATTTCTTTGGCGACGAGAGACATGCGTTACGTCGCCGCCGGCTGTTCTATCTGGTGCTCGTTCTGATCGTCGTCGCCGATTTTCTGGTCTCCCGCGAACATGCCGAATATCTGTGGGAGCGCCTGCCCGGCTGGTCGGCCGTCTACGGCTTCGGCTCGTGTGTGATCTTGATCTTCGTTTCCAAGTTTCTCGGCCATCAGGGCGGGCTCATGCGGCGCGAGGACTATTATGACTGACTTTGTCCATCCCGCCCTCCTGTTCATTCTCGGCGCCGTGCCGATCCCTTTCCTGAAGGAGACAATCCGCAAGGCCTATCTGGTGCTGGTCCCGCTGCTGGCGTTCCTCGCCGTGCTCACCATGGAGCCCGGGACTTACGGCGCGGCGACGTTCATCGGGCAGGAAATCCTGATCGCGAAGGTCGACAGGCTCAGCATCGTCTTTGCCACGGTTTTCACCATCATGGCACTGATCGGCATGATCTACGCGCTGCATCTGACGCGCCCAGGCCAACATGTGGCGGCGTTCGTCTATGTCGGCAGCGCCCTCGGCGTGGTGTTCGCCGGCGACTACCTGACGCTGTATCTCTTCTGGGAGGGTATGGCGTTCGCCTCGGCCTACTTGGTCTTTGCCCAGGGAGGCGAGAAGGCGACAGGCGCCGCATTCCGCTACCTCATGGTCCATGTTACCGGCGGCGTCGCCCTGCTCGGCGGCATCCTGCTCCACGGGGCTGCCACCGGATCGCTACTCTTCGGGCCGATGGAGGGGGCGATCGGCGTCGGCGCCTACCTTATCCTTGCCGGGTTCCTGCTCAATGCCGCCGTACCGCCGCTCAATGCCTGGCTCACCGACGCCTATCCGGAGGCGACCGTCACCGGGGCGGTGTTCATGAGCGCGTTTACCACCAAGACCGCCGTCTATGTGCTGGCGCGAGCCTTTCCCGGGACTGAGCTTCTGGTATGGCTCGGCGCGGCGATGGCGCTTTACGGCGTCGTCTACGCGGTGCTCGAGAACGACTGTCGGCGGCTGCTCGCCTATCACATCGTCAGCCAGGTGGGCTACATGGTGGCAGGCGTCGGTATCGGGACAGAGATGGCGGTGAACGGAGCCACCAGCCATGCCTTCGCCCATATCCTCTACAAGGCGCTCCTGTTCATGGGGGCCGGCGCGGTGATCTATGTCACCGGGCGGCGCAAGCTCACCGAGCTTGGCGGGCTCTACAGGACCATGCCGCTCACCGTGGCGCTCTACATGGTCGGCGCCTTCGCGATCTCGGCGTTTCCGTTCTTCTCGGGCTTCGTCACCAAGTCGATGGTGGTGGCGGCCGCGGGCCAGGATCACCGGGCGCTGGTGATGCTGGCGTTGACGATGGCATCGTCGGGGACGTTCCTGCATACCGGGCTCAAACTGCCCTATTACATGTTCTTCGGCACGGACCGAAAGCTGGAGGCGCGGGAGCCGCCCCGCAACATGCTAGTTGCGATGGGCATGGCGGCCGCACTCTGCATTGCGATCGGCATATTCCCAGGACCGCTTTATGCGCTCCTGCCCTACCCGGTGGACTTTGAGCCCTATACGGGCGCCCATGTCACCGAGAGCCTCGGTATCCTGATGTTCACTGCACTGGGCTTCGTCATTTTCCTGCGGGCGCTCGATCCCGAGAACACGATCAGCCTCGACACCGACTGGTTCTATCGCAAGGGCGCGCGAGGCTTCATGTGGCTCGCCGAAAAGCCGCTGGCGCGCTACGAGAAGGCGGTGAGCGACGTGTCGGAGACTACCGTGCTGCCCCTCCTGCACGGTTCGGCGCGGGCGGGGCTGCGCCTCGACCTCAATGGTGTGGATGGTGTCGTAAACGGTGTCGCCCGTTCGATCCTTACCGGCGGCGGGGCGCTGAGGCGGTTGCAGACCGGCGTCGTCACCCACTACGCGCTGGCGATGATCGCCGGTGTGATCGCGGCTATCGTCGTTTTCGCCGTGGTGTGGCGGTAGGGGGCGCGATGGGATTTCCGCTGCTCAGCCTCATCATATTCACGCCGGCCGCCGGGGCGGCGGTTCTGATGTTTCTCCGCAGCGACGACGCGGCGCGGTGGACAGCCCTTGTTGTCACGGTCCTCGACCTCGCTCTCTCAATCGTGCTGCTGGCCGGCTTCGACACAACGACCCACGAGATGCAGTTCACCGAGAAGGTGCCGTGGGTGCCCGCGCTTGGGATCACCTATGCGCTCGGCGTTGACGGGATCAGCGCGCTCTTCGTGTTCCTGACCGCACTGCTCAGCACGGTCTCGGTGCTCGCTTCGTGGGTCGCGATCGAGCGCAAGGTAACGGCGTTCATGGCAAGTCTGCTCGCCATGCAGGCGCTGATGCTCGGGGTGTTCTTAAGCCTCGACCTCTTCCTGTTCTATGTCTTCTGGGAAGCGATGCTCATCCCCATGTATCTGATCATCGGTGTCTGGGGTGGCGAGGGTAGGGTCTATGCAGCGTTCAAATTCTTTCTATATACGCTGGCAGGCAGCCTCCTGTTCCTCGTCGGCGTCATCGCGCTTTATTTCCACGGCGGCGAGACCTTCGACATTCTCGCCTTGACGGCATTGGACCTGCCGTTTCAGGTCCAGTCCTGGCTGTTCTTCGCCTTCCTGATCGCCTTCGCCGTCAAAGTGCCGATGGTCCCGGTCCACACATGGCTCCCGGACGCCCATGTGCAGGCACCGACGGCGGGCAGCATCATTCTCGCCGGCGTGCTCCTGAAGATGGGCGCCTATGGATTCCTGCGCTTCTCACTGCCGATGCTGCCTGAGGCGTCGCTGTATTTTTCGCCGCTGATGCTGGCGCTGTCGGCGCTCGCCATCGTCTATGGCGGGCTGCTTGCGCTCGCGCAGGACGACCTGAAGAAGCTGGTCGCCTATTCCAGCATCAGCCACATGGGCTTCGTGACGATGGGAATTTTTGCCCTGAACCTCCGCGGGCTCGAAGGCGGCATCCTGCAGATGTTCAATCACGGCGTGACGACGGGCGCGCTGTTCCTGTTCGTCGGCCTGATCTACGAGCGGACCCATACCCGCAGCATCGCCGACTATGGCGGGCTGATGAAGGTGGCCCCGGTCTATACGGTGTTTCTTGCGCTGTTTACGTTGTCGTCAATGGCGCTGCCGGGAACGAATTCGTTCGTGGGTGAGTTGCTGGTGCTGTCGGGTGGGTTTGCGGCCAACTTCGCCGTCGGTGCGGCCGCCGTTCTGGGCGCAACGCTAGGTGCCGCCTATCTGCTCGGCATGTATCGGAAGGTCGCGCTTGGTCCGCCGAGCGTCGGCGGCCGGTTCAAGATCCGTGACGTGAACGCCCGCGAAATGGTTGCGATCCTGCCGCTCGCCGCCTTCGTGCTCTGGGTCGGGCTCTATCCAAAGCCCTTTCTCGCCATCATCGACGCCTCTGTTAGCCATTTGCTGACTGAGGTGCATGGCACGGAGGGCGGCCAATGACCGCCGCCGCGCTTCTCCAGTCGATCATCGCGAGCCTGCCCGAGATCGTGGTGGTCACCGGGGCCTGCATCCTCTTGATCCTGGGGCAGCTTCTGCGCAAGGGGCAGGAACATCTCCTCGTCTCGGCTTCCATCGCGATCGTCCTGATCGCCGCCCTGGCGACGCTCATGCTGGGGAGTGAGGTGCGGCCGGCCTATTCCGGCATGTTCATCGCCGACCGCTTCGCAGTCTTCTTCAAGCTCGTGTTCTATCTGGCCACGATCCTGACATTCCTCTTGTCGCGAAAATATGCCGATATCGAAGGGATCGGGAGCAGCAGCGAATATTACGTCCTGCTGCTCTTTGCGCTTTTCGGCATGATGATCATGGCCTCGGCGACGGATCTTCTGTCGATCTATGTCGGCCTCGAACTGATGGTGCTTTGCACCTATGTGCTGACCGGCTTCATGCGACGCGAGCGGCGCTCGAACGAAGCCGCGTTGAAATACGTGATCCTTGGCGCGGTCTCGACCGGGATTTTCCTGTACGGTGTCTCGCTGGTTTACGGGCTGACCGGCACGACGCAACTCGATGCAATGGCTCAGGCGGTAACCGGCGATCCGCTCGATCCCGGATTGCTGCTGGCGGTGGTCTTCATCGTCGCGGGGCTGGTGTTCAAAGTCGGAGCGGTGCCGTTCCATATGTGGCTGCCGGACGTCTACGAAGGCGCGCCGACGACTATCACCGCCTTCATGTCGGTGGGGCCGAAGGCGGCGGGTTTCGCCGTGATCCTCAGGGTCTTCCTCAACCCTCTGGTCGCCGCCTCGGACGTCTGGATCATCGTCGCGGTCATCGCGGTGGTGACCATGGCGCTCGGCAGCTTCGTGGCGCTGGTGCAGGATAATTTCAAGCGGCTGCTTGCCTATTCCAGCATAGCACATGCCGGCTTCGCCATCTTCGGCGTGGTGGCCGGCGGTCAGGACGGAATCGCCAGCGTGATGCTCTACATGCTGATCTACTCCTTCATGAACCTCGGCATTTTCGGCGCCGTCATCATGATGCGGAACGGCGATTTCTCGGGCGAGGTCATCAACGACTACGCGGGTTTCGCCAAGTCGCATCCGGGGCTCGCGCTTCTGATGCTCATCTATCTGTTCTCGCTCGCAGGCATTCCGCCGACCGCCGGCTTCTTCGCCAAGTTCTATGTGCTTGTCGCTCTCGTCGAGCGAGGTTTCGTCATGCTGGCGGTGATCGCCGTGCTCTTGAGCGCCGTCGCCGCCTACTTCTACATCCGCATCGTTATGGTGATCTACATGCGCGAGCCCGAGAGGGTGTTCGAGCCCGCGCTGACGCCCATGGTGCGCGCCACGCTTGCCTTCACCGCCCTTGGCACCATCGGCATCGGACTATTTCCGGCGTGGTTCCTTGGGCTTGCACAACAGTCGGCGTCTGGAGGGTAGGGAGTTGGTCGGATCAGCGGGTGCTAATACCCCCCTCTACGCACATGCGGTCACTAACCCGAAAACGACCCAATTCGAACCGATCCCGCCTAATCGATTGGATTTGCAATGATCCGCCCGACAGAATAGAGTCTCTAAAGGATTGCCCAGGTTGCTTTCGGGGCGACGATATTTACCCGCCCTACATCGCGACTGAGCCCTCGTTGGTTGAGCGGGGCGTAATGATATGACGGCAATGGAATTTCTGCCGGTTCTTCTCATGGTCGCTGGAGTTGTTCTGGTGGCAGGGGCGACGCTTTTTGTGTCCTCGCTGCTGCGCCCGTCCAACCCTTATCCGGCAAAGAACATGCCCTATGAATGCGGCATGGACCCTGCGGGCGAGGCCGCGGGAGGTCGCTTCCGGGTGCAGTTCTATATCCTTGCGATCCTGCTGGTCGTCTTCGACGTCGAGACGATGTTCCTCTTTCCTTGGGCCGTCGTCCTGAAAGAAATCGGGCTGGTCGGTTTTGTCGAGATGTTCGTTTTCATCGTGCTGCTTCTCGTAGGCTTCGCCTACGCTTGGCTGAAGGGAGCGCTTGAATGGGAGGAGTAGGAAACGCGATCCGCGACAGTGTCCTGTTCACGACGGCCGACAGCGTGATCAGCTGGAGCCGAAGGTCGGCACTGTGGCCAGAGACCTTCGGTATTGCCTGCTGCGCCATCGAGATGATCTCGGCCGGTTGTGCGCGCTATGACCTCGATCGGTTCGGCGTGGTGTTCCGCCCGTCGCCGCGCCAGTCCGACGTGATGATCATCGCCGGAACCGTGACGCGGAAATTCGCGCCGGTCGTCCGGCGGCTCTACGACCAGATGCCGGAGCCGCGCTGGGTGATCGCCATGGGCACCTGCGCCATTTCGGGCGGGGTCTACAACACCTACGCCGTGGTGCAGGGGTCGGAAACTTTCGTGCCGGTCGACGTGCATGTGCCCGGCTGTCCGCCGCGGCCCGAGGCGTTGATGCACGGGTTCTTGCTGTTGCAGGAGAAGATCAAGAAGTCCCGCGCGTTGACCGGGACGCCTCTCGATCGGGTTGTAGCGTCATGAGTGTGGACCCGTCTCTCAACCGCGCTCCGATCTTGGAGCGCTTTGGAGAAGCAATCGAAGATCTAGGCACCGCGCACGGCATCGAAGTCTTTGCGGTCCCGCCGGAGAAGATCGTCGAGTTCTGCTGGTTCCTGAAAGACGATCCGGCGCTCAAATTCAATTTCCTCTCGGACATCTGCGGGGTTGACCATTATCCAGAAACGCCGCGTTACGAGGCGGTCTACCACCTCTATTCGCTGCCTAACAAATGGCGCATCCGCATCAAGTGCCGGCTTGGCGATCCCCCCGAGGTTCCCTCGGTCACGGGCGTTTGGCGCACCGCCAACTGGCACGAGCGCGAGGCATGGGACATGTACGGCATCCGGTTTACCGGGCATCCCGACCTGCGCCGGATCTACATGTGGGAAGGCTTCGAGGGTTTCCCGCAGCGCAAGGATTTTCCGCTCCGGGGTTACAAGGACAAGCTGAACCCGTTTGGCGCCGAAGGCCCGCCGCCGACGCAGCCCGACCTTGCCACCAGGGATATTCCGTAGAGCGGGATGAGGCGGGTTTCCGCCCGCAGACCGCTCAGACTGATTTGAAGGAGGCCGTTCGACGTCGGAGAGCTGAGATGACCGAAGTCACCGAGCTGATGAGACCGGAAGGTGAAGCGCTCAAGACCAGGGAAGTGCTACTCAACCTCGGTCCACAACACCCCAGCACCCATGGGGTCCTGAGGCTCGTGCTCGAGCTGGATGGCGAGTATGTCGAGCGCGTGGATCCGCATGTCGGCTATCTTCACCGCGGCACGGAAAAATTGGCGGAGAGTTTCACCTATACTCAGATCTTTCCGCTGACAGACCGGCTCGATTATCTCTGTCCGCCCTCGAACAACCTGGCCTTCGCGCTGGCGGTGGAGAAGCTCCTCGGGATCGAAGCGCCGATCCGCGCGCAATATATCCGCGTGCTGATGGCCGAACTGGCGCGGATCTCCGGCCATCTCCTGATCACCGGCGCGCTGCCGATGGATCTCGGCGCCATGACTGCGCTGCTTTACGTCATGCGCGAACGCGAGATGATCATGGACCTCCTGGAAATGATCACCGGCGCGCGCATGCACACCTCCTTCTGCAGGGTCGGCGGGGTGCGCGAAGACCTACCTGATGGCTTCCTTCCGAAGATCAGGGAGTTCTGCGACATCTTCCCGAGCCGGATTCGCGATTATGAACGATTGCTCGAAGACAACCGCGTGTTCCTCAACCGCACGGAAGGCATCGGCGTGATCTCCGCCGAGGACGCCATCGACCTCGGCCTGAGCGGCCCGAACCTGCGTGCTTCCGGTGTCGACTGGGACATCCGGCGTGACGAGCCTTACGAAATCTACGATCGGCTCGATTTCACGGTCATTACCCGTGACGAGGGCGATTGCTACGCACGCTGGCGGTGCCGGGTTGACGAGATGCGTGAAAGCATCCGCATCATCGAGCAATGTCTCGCCCAGATGCCCGAAGGGCCGTTCCAGATCGACATGCCCACGATCGCCTTCCCGTTGGACAAGGAACGGGTGCACTGTTCGATGGAGGCGCTGATCCAGCATTTCGATCTGTCGGCCTATGGCTTCAACGTGCCGGCCGGCGAAGTTTATTCAGCGATCGAGGCGCCAAAGGGCGAGCTCGGCTTCTACATCATCAGCGACGGGTCGCCAAAACCGTTCCGCATGAAGGTGCGGGCACCATCGTTCGTCAATCTTCAGGCGCTCTTCGGGGTCACCAACGCCCGCTACCTGGCGGATATGATCGCCGTGCTCGGCAGCCTCGACCCTGTCATGGCGGAGGTGGACAAGTAGGAGATTTGGACGCGATGAGCATGCGCGAAAAAATCGAACAGGCAGCGGCGGCGTATCCAGACCAGCGCTCGGCGATCATGCCCGCGCTTGTGATCGCACAGAAGGAACATGGCCATCTGCCCGGTCCCGTGCTGGAGGAGGTCGCCGACATCCTCGGAGTCGAGCGGATCTGGGTCTACGAGCTAGCGACCTTCTACACGCTCTTCCACACTGAGCCGGTAGGCATGTACCACCTGCAGCTCTGCGACAATGTTTCTTGCATGCTGTGCGGTTCCGAGAAGCTGCTGGCGCACCTGGAAACGGTGCTCGGTATCAGGAAGGGCGACAGCACGGCGGACGGGTTGTTCACGCTCTCCACCGTCGAGTGCCTTGGTGCCTGCGAGATGGCTCCGGTAATGCAGGTCGGCGACGACTACCACGGCGACCTTGACGTTGCGCGGCTGGACGCGCTGCTGGATAGCCTTCGGGCCGCGGTGGGGCGTGTAACGGGCGTCGAGCACGTTGCTCAGCCGTTGCCGGGAGAGTAGCGCCATGTACGAGCCGGTTCTTCTCAAGAATGTCGAGGTCGCGAACGGCCATCTGCTTTCAACCTATGAGGCCGGCGGCGGCTATCAGGCGCTTCGGAAGGTGCTCGGCGAATACACGCCTGGCGAGGTCGTAGAGCTCGTGAAACAATCGAACCTCCGCGGTCGCGGCGGTGCCGGGTTCCCGACCGGAATGAAGTGGAGCTTCGTGCCGAAAGGGGGCGACAAGCCGAAATATCTGTGCTGCAACGCGGACGAGGGAGAGCCCGGCACCTTCAAGGACCGCATCATCATGGAGCGCGACCCCCACCAGCTCATCGAGGGGCTGGCAGTGAGCGGCTACGCGATCGGGGCGGAAATCGCCTATGTCTATATCCGCGGAGAATACGTGGCGGCTATCCGTCGCCTGGAGCAGGCGATCGCGGAGGCTCACGAAAAGGGATACCTCGGAAAGGGCATTCTGGGCTCGGATTTTAACTTCACTGTCCACATCCACTGCGGCGCCGGCGCCTATATCTGCGGCGAGGAGACCGCGATGCTCGAGTCGCTCGAGGGCAAGCGGGCGCAGCCGCGATTGAAACCGCCGTTTCCGGCGGTGGCCGGGCTCTATGCCAGCCCGACGGTGATCAACAATGTCGAGACGCTCGCCTGCGTGCCGCATATCGTGACACGGGGGGCTGCCTGGTTTCGCGGCATCGGTCCGGACAAGAGCCCAGGTCCGAAGCTCTATTGCGTGAGCGGACAGGTGAAGAAACCCGGCCTCTACGAGTTGCCGATGGGTATACCGCTCAAGGAACTGGTCGAGGAGCATGCGGGCGGCGCGCTGCCGGGACGCAAGATCAAGGCGGTTATCCCGGGCGGAGTTTCGGCGCCGGTCATCCCGGAGCACGGGCTGGAAGTGGGGATGGATTTCGATTCGCTCGCCGCCGCCGGTTCGATGCTCGGTTCGGCCGGCGTGATCGTGGTCGACGACACCACCTGTATGGTGAAGGTCGCGACCCGGATCATCGAATTCTTCCACCATGAGTCCTGCGGCAAGTGCACGCCATGCCGGGAGGGCTTGAACTGGGTCGTCAAGGTCCTGCGCCGGATCGAGGCCGGGGAAGGCGCGCCCGGCGACCTGGAGCAACTGGACATGCTCTGCAAGGGCATTTTCGGCAATACGTTCTGTGCCTTGGGCGACGGCGCGGCGATGGGATTGCGGGCAGCACTCAAGCATTTCCGCGAGGAGTTTGTCGCCCATATCGAGGAGCGGAGATGCCCGTTCCACTAATGCATGTCGCCCAAAAGTGTTCAGCGATTTTGGGACAACGACATGAAAGAAAGATCTGCGGGGGCAGGGCTGCGAGGAAATATGGTTAGTATCACGATCGACGGACAAACGCTGGAAGTTGAGGCAGGCTCCACGGTGCTCAGTGCGGCCGAGCGTTTGGGCATCGACATCCCGACCTTCTGCTACTGGAAGCGACTGCCGGCACTTGCCTCCTGCCGCATGTGCCTGGTGGAGATCGAAGGGCTCAGGCGACTGCAGCCATCCTGCGCGACCGCGGTCACCGATGGGATGGTGATCAGGACGAACACGCCGCTGATCGAGGAAACGCGCTCGTCCATGCTCGACATGCTGCTCGCCAACCACCCGCTCGACTGTCCGATCTGCGACAAGGGCGGAGAGTGCGAGCTGCAGGACATGGTGATGGCTTACGGTCCCCGCAAAAGCGAGTTCCGCGATCCCAAGCGCGTGTTCCACTCGAAGGACATCCGTCTGAGCCCGGTCATCATCATGAACGTCAACAGGTGCATCCAGTGCCAGCGTTGCGTCAGGATGTGTGAAGAGGTCGTCGGCGCGGTCGCCTTGGGGACGGTCGAAAAGGGTATGGACACCGCCGTCACCGGTTTCGAGGGCAGTCTTGCGAGCTGCGACCAGTGCGGCAACTGCGTCGAAGTCTGCCCCGTCGGCGCGCTGATGAGTTTCCCGTATCGCTACAAGGCACGTCCCTGGGATCTCAACGAGACCGACACCATCTGCCCGCATTGCGGCACCGGCTGCCAACTGACCGTGGGAGCACGCAAGGGCGAGTTCATGCGCGTCCGCTCGGACTGGGAGCACGGGGTCAACCGAGAAACGCTCTGCGTGCGCGGACGCTTCGGGCTCGACTTCATCGAGAGCCGAGATCGGATCAAGCGACCGATGATCCGTCGCGACGGCGCGCTCACTCCGGTTTCCTGGGAGGAGGCTGGCGACTACCTGCGTCGGCGCCTCTCGGCTGTCGAGAGCAAGGCCGCCGGCGGGCTTGCGTCCGCGCGCCTGCCCAACGAGGTGCTCTATCAGTTCCAGAAGCTGATGCGGACCGTGTTCCGCACGAACAACATCGACTGCTCGTCGCGCTGGTCTACGCCCTACGACGCGCTCGGCCCGCTGGTGGCGGGTTTTCATGCCCGCGCACCGTTGGAAGAGGTGCTCGGTCGCGACTGTGTGCTGGTGATCGGCGGCAACGTGACGGAAGAAAACCCCGTTACCGAATACCTGCTCAGGGATGCCGCGCGGCGTCGACACACCGGACTGCTCATGCTCTCGGCGCGACCATCGCGTCTCGACGCCGATGCCCGTGCGGTGGTTCGCGTGCGGCCGGGCGGAGAAGCGGCGAGCCTTGCGGCGATCGTGGCCGCGCTCGGTCAGACCTTGCCGGGCGACGCCAATATCGGCGCGACAACCGGTTGGCCTGCAGCGAGCAGCGGCGCGCAGGAACGTCTGGCCTCGGTACTCGAGGAGAGTGGAAGTGTCACCGTGCTTGTCAGCATCGACGTCCTGAGATCATCCGAAGCGCGCGCGACGCTGCAGCAGATCAACAACCTGCTCAAGGCTCTCCATCTGCTCGGCAAGAACCCGGCGATGCAATTCCTCTTCGACCGCTCCAACCAGATGGGCGCCTGGGACATGGGGGTTCTGCCCGCGGCGCTGCCGGGGCTCAGTGCAGTCACCGACGATGGGGCGCGCGCAACTCTCGAACGGGCCTGGGGCGCCGAGCTTCCGTCTGAACCTGGCGCCGATCTCAACGCGATGCTGGAGCTTTGCGTCGACGGGCGGATGGGCGCGCTTTACGTCGCCGGAACCGACCCTCTGATCGCCTATCCCGACCGGGATTTCGTGACGCGTGCGCTTGGCGCCATCGACCTCCTCATCGTGCAGGATACCTTCCTCACGGAGACGGCAGGTCTGGCGGAGGTCGTCTTGCCCGCGGCGGGTTTCGGCGAGGAAGCCGGTACCTTTACCAACAACGAGGGCCGGCTTCAGACGGTTCGCAAATTCCGCGAACCAGCCTTCGAGGCGCGAAGCAATCTGGCGATCTTCGACTTCGTCGCGGCGCTCCGCAATGAACCGCTGCAGCCGTTGACGCAACGCGAGATTTTCGACGAGATTGCCCAGCTTCTTCCGGCCTATGAGGGGCTGACGCAGGACGGGCTCGGCCCCGACGGTGCCTTCACCAACGCGGCGCCGACGCCCGCAGCTAGCACGTTCTTCTCCGCGCCGCCTGCCCCGAAACCAACCGGCCGGCTCGTGCTGGTGACCGGCAATGGGCTGTTCCACAACGGTTATCTTTCCGAACACTCGGAAATTCTGAATACCGTTGCGGACGATCCCTATGTCGAAATAAGCGCTGAGGATGCCGCCGAGCTCGGTCTTTCGGATCAGGATCAGGTGGTGGTGCAATCTGCACAGGGCGAACTGACGGCGAAGCTCAAGGTCAACCGGCGCTTCCCGAGGGGCCTCGTGTTTGTGCCCGAGAACTACAAGGCGCTGCGCCTCAACAGCCTGATGCGGCGGGGGGAATATCCATGTCCGGTGGAGGTTCGCGAGGCCGCGCCGGCCTTCGAGAGCGCCGCTTCCACTGGTTCCGCCTTTGAGCAAGATCGGATTTGATTAGATCGCTCCCGCGATACCGTCCTAGAATTTGGGAGCTACCGAGCGCAGCCCCCTCTGCCGCTTCCCGATTGTTGATGTGGTTCTCTCCCGGCTGATCTCGTCAGTGATAATGGGTCCCACAAATGTAATCGTGCAGGTCCTGCTCCGTGCGCAACGCCTCGTCGAGCCTGTGCTTGACGACGTCGCCGATGCTGACCACGCCGACAACGGCATCGCCTTCGAGCACGAGCACATGGCGCGTACGCCGCTGGGTCATCATCGCCATCACGTAGGGCAGCAAATCCTGTGTCGAACAGGTCGCGACACTGCGGTTCATGATGTCAGCAGCCCGCATCGTCGCCGCGTCGGCTCCGTATTCCGCCAATGCGTTGCAGCAATCCCGTTCCGAAAGCGTACCCAGGTATTCCCCAGGGGCGCGGCTGACGACCACGAAGCCGATATTGCTTTCGCGAAACAGCCGCAGCACCTCCACCATGGTGTGGGCGGGCGTGACCGCGATGACCCCGACGCCCTTGTTCTTCACGATTTCGCCAACAAACATTTGCGCCTCCTGCCCTGCAGCGCCGAGTGTCAGAAGCAACAAGGTCGCTGTAGCACTTTGAATTGCTGCACTATTTTATCCCAAAATTGCCCGCGGTTTAAGGCGCGTGCGGTCGCTACGGCATTGACAACCGACGCGCGTTCACGTTCGGCGGATATTTCGCCACCAGTTGTAACCCTGCGGCTCGCTCGCCTCCACCAGAACGTCCTTCTTCGTATCAAGGCGGGCAGCAACCACGCCGCCACCAGTCGCGGCCTTGCCGGGCTTGGTGAGCAGGTCGTCGCGCCCGATCACCAGGTCGCGGGAAGAAAAACTCGAGAATTCATATTGTTGGCCAAGCGCGATCGCATCCGCCGGGCAGGCGTCCTCGCACAATCCGCAGAACAGGCATCGGGCGGTGTCGATCTCGAATTTGGCCGGTCGCCGGTTGCCCCTCTCGTCCTCATAGGGAACGACTTCGATGCAGTCGCAGGGACAGATCCGCGCGCAGAGTTCACAGGCCACGCACTTGATCTCGCCCTCTTCGTCACGCTTCAAGAAGTGATGCCCGCGGTAACGCGAATAGGGCAGCCATTTCTCCTTGTCGGGGTACTGCATGGTCACGGTTCTGGAGAACATGTAGCCGAGTGTCAGCGCCAAGGCGTTCGACAGATCGGAGAAGAACGCCCAGCCGATCCATGTTCCAGTTCTGTCCCATGCGCGCGACATTGCCGCTCCGCTGCCGCATGTCTCCTGGATTTGACCGAGGAGAAGATTTGCGGCCTTTCAAATTGCTCCAGCGACCCTGGTGCGTCGGAGACGCGGGACGCTGCAGGGAGCCGCTCCGGCTCCTAGGAGAAAACTATACCCGTAATAATTATGTTCGCCATCGACAGAGGAAGCAAGACTTTCCACCCGATCGCCATCAGCTGGTCGTAGCGATAGCGGGGAAAGGTGAAGCGAAACCACATGAACACATAGACGAAAAACGCCACCTTGAGCGCGAACCACAGGAGCGGCGGCAGGGGGATCAGCACACCGTTCCAGCCGCCGAAGAAGAGGATCACCGAAAGGACAGACACGAGCAGCATTATGACGTATTCGCTGACCATGAAGAACGCGAAACGGATGCCGCTGTATTCGGTGTGGAATCCGGCGCCCAGATCGCCTTCCGCTTCCGCCAGATCGAAGGGGATACGCTGCGCTTCAGCGAGCCCCGCGACGAAGAACACGAAGAACCCGACCGGTTGGTAAACGATGTTCCAGACATCGGCCTGCGCCCGGACGATGTCCAGAAGGCTCATGGACTGCGCCAGCATCACCACGCCGATGACAGCAAAGCCCATAGGGATCTCGTAGCTGATCATCTGCGCGCAGGTCCTGAGGCTGCCCAGAACCGCATATTTGCTGTTTGCGGCCCAGCCGCCGAAGATGACGCCATAAACCTCGAGCCCGATCACCGCGAAGACGAAAAGCAACGCCACGTTCATGTTGGAAACGTAGAGGGAGATCTCATTGCCGAGCACCGAGACGGTCTCGCCGAAGGGAATCGCGACGAACACAACAAAGGGCGGGGCGAGCGCCAGGATTGGGGCCAGCTTGAACAGGAAGCGGTCGGCTTCGGCCGGGATGTGGTCTTCCTTGGTCAGGAGCTTGATGCCGTCTGCAACCGGTTGCAGCAGCCCATGCCACCCGACGCGCATCGGCCCCATCCGTTGCTGCATGTGCCCGGCGATCTTGCGTTCCAGCCAGGTCAGCGGCAAGGGCAAGAGCAGCAGCATTGCGATCAGCAAGGCGACCTTGAAGACGATCAGGCCAAGGGCGACGATAAGTTCCATGTCCGCGGCTACTCATCCAACGGTTGAAACACGTGTCCGGACTTTGGCGCCGGCAATCCACTGGCAATCTGCGCTGTCCATCGCATGTTTCCTCAAATCGCAACCGATTTAAGGAAACATGCAGCAATTCAAAGTGCTACAGCGACCTCTATAGGTCTGAAAAATCGCACCGCGCTGTGATTGTACGGTACAACGGCGGCGCCCCACACACAATGCCGTCACAGGTCGACATGCGGCATGTGGGGCTCCCGCCCACCAGCGCCCGAAAGTCGACGATCCCCATGGGCGACTTTTCCCGACAATTTGATCCGGTGCAAGGTCGCGAGGCTGTCGCCGATCTAGGATATAATACCGCCGGTCATCGGCCATTGGCGATGAACGCCAATGGCTTCGAAGGTTCTGAAGGCCCTGACGGGAAGGAGGAGTCCATGATACCGACTGGATTACTGCGTTCGGCCGCTGTTGCCGGTCTCATCGCCCTTGGCGTAAGTGCAGGCGCTAGCGCGCAAACAACCGAGAGCGAAGAGCGTCGGCCGGAGGAGTCACCCGAAGCGGAGGAGCAGTCCTCCAGCCCCGAAGAAATGATGAGGGAAGGCGATCGGCCTGACGAGGAGGACATGATGGGCCGGGGCATGATGCGCCGTGGCATGATGGGCCACATGCCGATGATGGCCATGCGCGGGCACATGATGAAGATAATGTTCGCCATCGCCGATGCGGATGGAGACGGCAGCCTCTCTTTCGATGAGGTGACGGCTATCCACAAACGAATCTTCGACAAGGTCGACGCCAACAAGGACGGGAAGGTTTCCACCGAAGAGATCCAGGCATTCATGCGGCCCTAGAGCGGATGCGGGCGGAAAGCCGCACGCATGCCGCTCTAACCTATTAGAATCGATCACATTTTGACTTTAGGTCGATTAGACCTAAAGTTATCGTGATCGAGCTTAGCAAGGCGTCCTTGCGCGATTGCTAAGGTTCCTATCGCCACATGCCGCGCATGCGGGCGGCGACGTCGAGCCGGATCTGCAGAGCGTTGCGCTCGGCGGCCGTCGGGCTGGCCATTGGCCATGTTGCGGTCTCGAAGAATTGCAGGAGCGTCGCAGGAATAAAGCGCGTCCGGCTGGCATAGACATGGCGATCGCCCTGGGCGTGCTGGCCACCGGTGAAGAAGCGCTGAGGAATCACGAGCGTCAGGCTGTCCTTGGCGCGCGTCATGCCGACATAGAGCAGCCGCCGCTCCTCCTCGAGATCATGCGTCGTCCCCGTTCCGAGGTCCGACGGAATACAGCCGTCGACCACATTGAGCATGAAGACGGCCCGCCATTCCTGCCCCTTGGCCGAATGAATGGTCGACAGGATCAGATAGTCCTCGTCGAGCAGAGGCACGCCCGCTTGGTCGCTGGTCGCATCCGGTGGATCGAGCGTCAGTTCTGTTAGAAACCGCTCGCGGCTGGGATAGCCGGAAGCGATCTGCTCGAGTTGCAGAAGATCGGCTTTTCGTGTCTCGCTATCCTCGTGAATGCGGTCGAGATGCGGCTCGTACCAGGCGCGCACCATGGCGATTTCTGCGGGCCACCCGGACCGGCGCAGGCGCTGCAGCAGTTCTACAAGACGCGCCCAGTCGTCCCCGCTCTTGGGCGGGGAGGGGATCTCGGCAAGCGCCATCAGCGGCTCGGGGTCGGCCGCGATCGCGTCCAGGATCTTGCCGGCGGTTTGCGGCCCGATTCCGGGGAGCATCTGAAGCAGCCTGAATCCGGCGACGCGATCCCGCGGGTTCTGTGCGAAACGGAGCGCCGCGAGCATGTCCTTCACATGGGCGGAGTCGAGGAATTTCAGGCCGCCGAACTTCACGAAGGGGATGTTGCGGCGGGTGAGTTCCACCTCGAGTGGACCACTGTGGTTCGAGGCCCGAAACAGGACGGCCTGCTGCTTCAAACGCATTCCAGTCTCACGGTTGGCGAGGACCTGCTCGACGATATAGTTCGCTTGATCGCTCTCGTCCCTGACTGTCAGCAGCTTCGGACGCTCCGCCGACGTTCTCTCCGTCCAGAGATTCTTGGTGAACCGCTCTCGTGCAAGTTCAATGACGCCATTGGCGGCCGCGAGGATCGGTTGCGTCGAACGGTAGTTCCGGTCGAGCGTTATGACGTCGGCGGGTGGGGAGAACTCCTTCGGAAAATCGAGGATGTTGCGAACGGTCGCCGCCCGAAAGGAATAGATGGACTGTGCGTCGTCGCCGACGACCGTCAGTCCGCGCCCGCCGGGCTTCAGCGCCATCAGGACGGAAGACTGCAGCTTGTTGGTATCCTGGTATTCGTCCACGAGCACATGGTCGAACCGGCCGCCGATGTCGGTGGCGAGTGATGGGTCGGTGACCATCTGCTCCCAATAGAGGAGCAGGTCGTCGTAATCGAGAACATTCTGCGCCTGCTTGGCTTCGACGTATCCGGCAAACAGTGCCTTCAGTTCATTTTCCCAGCCGGAAACCCACGGATACCAAGTCCGCAGCACGTCGTTCAGCGGCGTCTGCGAATTCACTGTCCGCGAATAGATCGCCAGGCAAGTGCCCTTGGTCGGAAACCTGCTTTCCGTCTTCGAAAATCCGAGCTCGTGGCGGACGAGGTTCATCAAATCGGCGCTGTCTTCGCGGTCGTGGACGGTGAAGTCCACGTTCAGGCCGATCTGTTCGGCGTAGATCCTGAGCAGGCGCGCTCCAATGCCGTGAAAGGTTCCGGCCCAGGCGAGGGCGTCGGTCATCACGCCGGAGCCGGCACCGAGCACCTGGGCACAGATGCGCTCGACACGGCGCGACATCTCTGCCGCGGCGCGGCGCGAAAAAGTCATGAGAAGGATGCGGCGGGGATCGGCTCCATTGACGATCAGGTGAGCGACCCGGTGGGCCAGCGTATTGGTCTTCCCCGATCCCGCTCCGGCGATGATCAGCAACGGCCCGCCGACAATGCCGTGGTCCGGCCCAATGCCATGCTCGACGGCGCTGCGCTGCCTGTCGTTCAGTTTTTCGAGGTAAGCTGCGCTCATTCACCCTGCCACGTTCATTTCGCGATGAGCCCGGCTCAGCACATAGCTGATCACCGTTGGCACTACAGCGCCGCGCGTCAGACGCGCAAAGGACGCTGTAGCATTTTGAATTGCTGCACGGTTTTGTTCTTAAATCGGCTCCGATTTAAGGAAACACGCAGCGGGATCCGGTCAAGCTGAAAATGGACAAGAGCGGCGAAACCCCCAGCAAATGAACATTTCGGCAACGCCGCCCGGCATTTCAAGACGCACGAAGGTCGTGGTCGCACGCCTGAATTGCTGCGGACATGCAGCAGGCCTGCTCCCCTCGCCACATTGGGCGGGACAAAGATGCGTGCACATGCCGCTCCCGACGTCAATCGCGCGGAAGCCTGCCGAGCAACAGCTCATTTCCCTCGGCGTTTCCGCATCGCCGACATTTCAGCATCCCTGCAATGGCCATCAAGGACGTGCCGCCACCGCGCGTTCTGGCAATCTGGCGACGATCAACCGGAGCCTGATGCCGACATGTCCCGCACCGGGCCACCAGCACATACCATTCGGGCAGCGTCTCCAAGGTCGAGGCGGACTCCGCGGTATCCCCGCGCGGTGCCAGATCGATTCCCCGCTGATGCCTCATCGCCATTCATCAAAACTTGACCGCCATCCGCGTGGCAATCCGCGGCTGCTGCGCGATGAAGCTGCCGGCGACGCAGATGCCTGCAATCTGCATGAAAAAGTTGCGACCGTGGCCTTTGCATCATGATCATGCCTGCCGGACCGGTTCGCTTCCAGTCCGCGACAATTTCCTCGGCTTCGCGGCGGATGCACTTATCTGTCCAGATTGAGCGAAAGCTGCGTTCCGCCACGCTTCAGCACGGGCGGGGGCGGGGTTAATTGGATCCGCCCGAAGATCTGTCTCCGCCGTTCTTCCTCGCGTTCTCGCCGAACGCGCGACGCAGCAACGACGGCCATGGCGCGGTTTATGACTTCTTCGGCATGGGTCATGATAATCCTCCGAATGTTCACGTTATGTTCTCATTCGCGAACCACGTTGTCAAGCTCGTGTGAGTGCCTTGCGATGGCGAACCGGGCACCCATTCAACAGAGCTGTGGTCGGATTCTCTCAGGTGGGTGGCGTCCTCAACCCGAAAAGCGGTCCCGGCAACTTGCCGGGACCACTTCCTAATTTGCGTACCGGCCGGACAGCCGGACAGCGGGTTCGATCAAGATCAGACGAGGTCGAAGCGATCGGCGTTCATCACCTTGTTCCAGGCCGCCACGAAATCGCGCACGAATTTCTTGGGCGAGTCCTGCTGTGCGTAGACTTCCGCGATCGCACGAAGGACGGAGTTCGAACCGAAGACGAGGTCGACGCGGGTACCGGTCCACTTCACTTCGCCGCTCTTGCGGTCGCGTCCCTCGAAGACGTCCTGGGCTTCCGCCGACGCCTTCCACTCCGTGCCCATGTCGAGCAGGTTCACGAAGAAGTCGTTGGTAAGCGCCCCCGGGCGGCTGGTGAAGACGCCGTGCTGGGACTGTCCGACATTCGCGTTCAGCACGCGCAAACCGCCGACGAGAACCGTCATCTCCGGCGCCGTCAGCGTCAGGAGTTGCGCCTTGTCGACCAGCAGTTCCTCTGCCGAAACGGCATATTGGGCCTTCTGATAGTTGCGGAACCCGTCGGCGATCGGCTCGAGAACAGCGAAGGATTCCACATCGGTCTGCTCCTGGGATGCATCGGTGCGCCCCGGCGCGAAGGGAACGTCTACATGGTGCCCCGCGGCCTTTGCGGCTTCCTCGATCGCGGCGGCGCCGCCGAGGACGATCAGGTCAGCGAGCGAGATCTTCTTACCGCCGGACTGCGCCTCGTTGAAGGACTTCCGGATGCCTTCAAGGATTTCGAGCACTTTTGCAAGTTGGACAGGCTGGTTGACCTCCCAGCCCCTCTGGGGCTCAAGGCGGATGCGCGCGCCGTTCGCGCCACCACGCTTGTCGGAGCCGCGGAAGGTCGCAGCCGATGCCCACGCCGTCGAGACCAGTTCGGAGACCGAGAGGCCCGATGCGACAATTTTGGACTTGAGGTCGGCAATGTCAGCCGCGTCGACCAACGGGTGATCGACGGCCGGGACCGGATCCTGCCAGATCAGTTCCTCTGCCGGAACCTCCGGGCCCAGATAGCGCGAGCGCGGACCCATGTCGCGGTGCGTCAGCTTGAACCACGCCCGGGCGAAGGCGTCAGCGAACTGATCCGGATTCTCGTAGAAGCGCCTTGCGATCTTCTCGTAGGCAGGATCGAACCTCAGGGCGAGGTCGGTGGTCAGCATGGATGGCGCGTGACGCTTCGACGGGTCGTGCGCATCCGGGATGGAATTGGCGCCTGCACCGTGCTTCGGTTTCCACTGATGCGCGCCGGCCGGGCTTTTGGTCAACTCCCACTCATAGCCGAACAGGTTCCAGAAGAAGTTGTTGCTCCACTTCGTCGGCGTCGAAGTCCATGTGACTTCAAGGCCGCTGGTGATGGTATCGCCGCCTTTGCCGCTGCCGTAACCGCTCCTCCAGCCGAGGCCCTGCTCTTCGATGCCGGCGCCTTCAGGTTCGGGGCCGACAAGCGTGGCATCGCCCGCGCCGTGGGTCTTGCCGAAGGTGTGGCCGCCGGCAATGAGGGCGACCGTCTCCTCGTCGTTCATGGCCATGCGGGCGAAGGTTTCGCGGATGTCCCGCGCGGACGCCATCGGATCGGGGTTGCCGTTCGGCCCCTCGGGATTGACGTAGATCAGACCCATCTGCACTGCGGCAAGGGGGTTCTCGAGCTCGCGGTCACCCGTGTAGCGCTTGTCGCCGAGCCACTCGGTCTCCGTACCCCAATAGATGTCCTCCTCCGGCTCCCAGACGTCGGCACGGCCGCCGGCGAAGCCGAAGGTCTTGAAGCCCATCGATTCCAGCGCACAGTTGCCGGCGAGGATCATCAGATCGGCCCAGGAGATCTTGTTGCCGTATTTCTGCTTGATCGGCCAGAGCAGCCGGCGCGCCTTGTCGAGGTTGGCGTTGTCCGGCCAGCTGTTGAGAGGGGCAAAGCGCTGCGTGCCCGAGGACGCACCGCCGCGACCATCGGCCGTGCGATAGGTGCCAGCGCTGTGCCAGGCCATGCGGATGAGAAGCGGGCCGTAGTGACCGAAATCAGCCGGCCACCAATCTTGGCTGTCCGTCATCAGCGCGTAGAGATCCTGTTTGACGGCATTCAAATCGAGCGTCTTGAACTCCTCGGCGTAGTTGAACGCCTCGCCCATGGGATTGGAGAGCGACGAATTCTGGTGGAGAATTTTCATGTTCAACTGGTTCGGCCACCAGTCGCGGTTCGACGTGCCGTGCACGACTGGGCAGCGGCCCGTTTTTTCGACTTTTGCGTCCATCTCTGTCTCCCGTTGTAATTACACGAATTGTGCTGGTCCGGTTTAATGGCCGGCGCGAGTGCGCCAGACACATGGAATGTCCCTTTGCTTGAGGTTCTCTTGGGAAAGCCCCTCTGAAACAAAAACAGCCTTGAGTGCCAACGTTCTCAATGGTCCCGACGTCAGTGACCCTCCCGCCGTCGGACTTCGAGGCGGGACGTCGGCCGTTTCCTCTGCAGCTTAAGCAATGTAGCAAAAGGGTTCCATTAATTTAAGTTGGATTTCCTGATCGCTGCGATAAGATGCGGTTATGATCAATTTCACACTCAAGCAGCTTCGCTATTTCGAAGCATTGGCACGATACGGCCATTTCGGGCGTGCGGCGGATGCTTGCGCGATCTCTCAACCCGCATTGTCGGTGCAGATCAAGGAACTGGAGGAAGCGCTCGGCACGGAGCTGTTTGAAAGAGGCGCGCGTCAGGTGCGGCTTAGCAACTTCGGAGAAGTGCTTGCCCAGCGCGTGCGCGACATCCTGCGTTCCGTCGATGAAATCGGAGACCTAGCGCGCGCCTCGCAGGACCGCCTTGCGGGACGACTGCGGATCGGCGTCATCCCGACAGTCGCGCCCTACCTGCTGCCTCGGATTATAGGCAATCTCACCCGCATGTATGACGGGCTCGACATCAACGTGCGCGAGACGCAGACGACGAAGCTGGTTCATGACCTCTTGGAGGGCCGACTCGACACGGCCATTGTGGCGCTGCCGATATCCGAACCGTCCTTGACGGAGGTTGCGCTATTCGAGGAGAATTTCGTGCTGGTTCGGCCGGATGAGGACGAGGGAAAACCGGTGCCCGGTCGCGAAAGCTTGCGTGAAATGCGGCTGCTTCTCCTGGAGGAGGGGCATTGCTTTCGCGATCAGGCTCTGTCGTTCTGCAATATGCGTTCGGCCCTGCCGCGGGAACTGCTGGATGGTAGCTCTCTATCCACGCTGGTTCAAATGGTCAGCGCCGGCATCGGTGTTACTCTGATCCCGGAAATGGCCGTGCCGGTGGAGACGCGCTCGGCGTCTGTGTCTGTTGCCCGCTTTGAGAATCCTCAGCCCTCGCGCACAATCGGCATGATCTGGCGCAAGACGAGCCCGTTGGCCAAGCAGCTCCTGCAGATTTCGGAAGTCGTTCGTCAGTCCGCGGGCGCGATGCAGGCGACCAGTCAGATCTGATCTCTTTGCGGCCAGACCCGGGTCCTTAATGCCCGGCCGCAGTGGCGGCCGGGCATAGGAGACTATGCGTTGAGCGATTTTGAGAATGGCATGACGCGGATCCGCTTGCCGAGTGCCTTGTAGGCGGCATTGGCAACGGCCGGGCCGATCGGCGGAACGCCGGGTTCGCCGATGCCGGAGGGCGGATTGGCCGAGGGCAGGATGTGGACTTCGACCTTTGGCATGGCGTCGATCCTGAGCGGCGTATACATGTCGAAATTGCCCTGATCGACCTTGCCGTCCGTCAGCGTGATTTCCTCGCCCATTATGGCGCCGAGCCCGAAGCCGATGCCGCCCTCCACCTGCGCGCGGACCTGGTCCGGGTTGACCGCCAGACCGCAATCCACGGCAGCGACCACGCGTTCGACCTTGATGCCGCCATTCCCATCAGCAGAAACCTCCGCGATCTCGGCCACCACGGAGCCGAAGCTTTCGGCGACCGCGACGCCACGGAAGCGGCCCTCGGGCAAGGGCTTCTCCCACTCCGCCTTTTCGGCCGCGAGCTTCAGGACCTTCGCATGACGCGAGTCCGGCTCGAGCATGGAGAGGCGGAACTCGACCGGATCGCTTCCCGCCGCCTCGGCGACCTCGTCGAGGAAGGTTTCTGCCGCAAAGGCGGTATGCGTCGAGCCGACGGAGCGCCACCACAGGACGGGAACGCCGACGTCGGTGGTCGTAAGCCCGACCGTCTGGTTCGGAATGGCGTAGGGCAGGTTGTTCGCACCTTCGACCGAGGTAGGATCGACGCCATTCTGGATCATGCCCTGGAAGGCGGTCTTCGCCACGATCGACTGACCGACGATATGATCGTCCCAAGCCACGAGCTTTCCGTTCTCGTCGAGCCCGGCTTTGAGGCTGTGCACGTAGGCGGGCCGATAGCGGCCAGCGTGCATGTCGTCCTCGCGGGTCCATTGCACCTTTACAGGCGCACGGAAGCCGATGGCCTTGGCCGCATAGACGGATTCCACGACGACATCGCCGTCGAACACCGCCCGCCGGCCGAAGCTGCCGCCGGACTTCATGACATTGAGGCGCACCTTTTCCGGGGCGATGCCTGCGATCTCGGCGGAAAGGCGCTGATAGACGTCCGGGAACTGATGCCCGCCCCAGACCTCGAGCGTGCCGTCCTCGTTCATGCGCGCGACCGCGTTCAAGGGCTCCATCGCCGCATGAGCGAGATAGGGGAATTCGAAGCTTCCCTCGATGACCTTTGTAGCGCTCGCGAAGGCGGCCTCGGTGTCACCGTCTTTGCGGGCGACCGCCGCCGGCGGCTTCTTCGCCAGATCGCGGTACATGGACATGAGCTCATTGGTGCCGCGCTTTTCCGCCGCCGTCTCGTCCCATTCGACGGTGACGGCGTCGCGGGCCTTGATCGCCACCCACATGTGCTCGCCGATCACGGCAATACCGCGCGGCGTTTCGACGACGTCGACCACACCCTTGAGCGCCTTCGCCGCCGAAGCATCGAAGGACTTCACCTTCGCCCCGAAAACCGGCGGATGGATCATCACCGCCGTCAGCATGCCGGGCAGCTTGACGTCGATCGTGTACTGCTCCGTGCCGTTCGCCTTGCGGGCGCTGTCGAAACGCTTCAGCTCGCCATTACCGATGAGCTTCCAGTCGCCCGGCTGTTTCAGCGTCACGTCCGCAGGCACCGGCATGGTCGCGGCCTTGGCAGCAAACTCGCCGAAGCCGCCGCTCTTGCCGGAGGCATGGGCGAGGCGACCGTTCTCGACCGCAATCTCCGTCGCGTCGACGCCCCATTCGGCGGCGGCAGCAGCGACGAGCATCGCGCGCGCGGCAGCACCCGCCTTGCGGTAGCGCTCCCAGGAAGAGGCCATCGAGGTCGAACCGCCAGTCCCCTGGATGGCGCCGCCAAAGGCGATATTGCCATAGGCCTGCACATTGCCGGCGACGCCCTTCACCTCGATCGTCGCCCAATCGGCATCGAGCTCCTCGGCTACCAGCGTGGCGATGCCGTTGTAGGACCCCTGGCCCATCTCGAACTGCGACGAAAGCACGGTCACCTTTCCATCGCCGTCGATCGTCACATAGGGGGAAAAGGCATGTGGCCCGTTGCCCGCCGCGGTCTCGGCCGCGGCCGCTGGCGAGGCGGAGAGCAGGCGAAAGCCGACGGCAATACCGGTGCCGGCAGCAAGGGCGCCGATGAGGAACTGCCGCCGCGACGCCTCGACCCGTGTTGCGGGGAGGGTAACCGATTGCATCAGTTTCGGGATCATGGTTCAGCCCTCCAGGCGCTTTGCGGCTTCGTGGATGCCGGCACGGATTCGATGATAGGTGGCGCAACGACAGAGATTGCCCGCCATCGCGGCGTCGATGTCCTCGTCGCTGGGCTTCGGATTATTGGTCAGAAGATCTGTCGCCGACATGATTTGTCCCGACTGACAGTAGCCGCACTGAGGCACGTCGAGATCGGCCCAGACTGCCTGGACCGCTTCCGCGACCTTGCCCTTGACCCCCTCGATGGTGGTTACCTCAGCCCCTTCGATATCGCCGATGAGCGTCTGACAGGACCGCACCGGCGCGCCATCGACATAAACCGTGCAGGCGCCGCATTGCGCCATGCCGCAACCGAACTTCGTCCCTGTCAGGCCCACAAGATCGCGGATCACCCAAAGTAGCGGCATATCCGCCTCGGCTTCGACCGAGTGCTTGACGCCGTTGATCGTCACAATTGCCATGGTGGTCTCCTCGCGTTGGGCGCAGCTCTCGGCATTTGGGAGATGCCGTTCGTGCGCCGCAGCCATTTGCCAGGCTGCGGCCAAAGCTTAGAAGACCATTCCGCGGCTCGGTAGAGTCGATCCTGTCGGATTATTGCCTATTTCTGTCGACATGACGCAATTGTGATCATGGCGAAGCCGCCGTGTCGAGCCAAGCGAATCGATTTAAGCATCGCGTCGCGCCGTTTCTAATCAATCGAGTCGCGTCTGTTCGGCTCGCTGGAGTTCATGATCGACCTGATGTCTCTTATCGGCGGATGGCCGAAGGCACGCCGATATTCGCGGCTGAATTGTGTTGGGCTCTCGTAACCGACGCGTGCGGCGGCCGTCGCTGCGTCGAGCGACTGCGAAAGCATCAGTTCCCGCGCGTGATGCAACCGCAGGTGCTTCTGGAACTGCAGCGGACTCATTGCGGTCATGGCGCGGAAATGGTGATGGAGCGTCGAAACACCCATGTTCGCGACTTCCGCCAACTCCTCGATGCGCAGCGGCCGGGCATAGTTTTCCTTCAGCCATGCCACTGCCTTTGCGACGCGATTGCTGTTGGTACCGGCGAGCGCGAAGCGCCGAAGTCGCGCCCCTTGCTCGCCGGTAAGCAGCCGGTACAGGATCTCATTGTGAATATGATTGGCGAGGAAGGGGATGTCCGCCGGCGAGTTTATGAGCGAAATCAGTCGCAACAGCGCGTCGAACAATTCCGGTGTCGCGGCGCCGACGACGACGCCGAGGTCGCGTTCGGGCATGTCCGCCGGCTGTATGTCGTGATCGGTGATGATCCGGCGCAGTTTCTCCAGATCAAGCCGCAGCGTTGCGGCCACATAGGGTTCGCTCTTGGTCGCCTCGCAGATCTGGCCAGTCATCGGCAATCCGATGGCGGTCACGAAGAAACAGGACTCGTCGTAGACGAGCGTTTCGTTGCCGACCTGGATGCGCTTGCTTCCCTTGACGATCAGCGAAAGGCTTGGTTCCGAGACACTGGAAAACGGGCCGGCGGGCTCGATGACGCGGTAGAGCACGAGCCCCGGAATCGGGTGGCTGTAGCGAGCACCGTCCCACGGCAGTTGCGAGAGCTTGTCGAGAATTCGCGCGCGAAGGGGCGCCGTTTCTTCGCGCAGGTCGCGCTTCTGCATGCTTGCCTCGCTCCATTGCCGTCGTTTCATGGCTTTAGACCGCTCAACTTATCACAATATTTTGATCTCGACACGATTAGGCAACTATCAACCAGCGTACTCAAATTTTCAGGCTCGATTGTTCGACGACGCAGCCCGCTCGACATAGTCCGCCCGGTTGATGCCGTGGCGTTGCAGCTTGTCATAAAAGGTCTTGCGCGGAATGCCGAGCGCTTCCAGCGTTTCCTTGACGTCACCCCGGTGCGCCGTCAGGGCTTCCTTCAGGATCTCGGCCTCGTAGCGCTCCAAGCGTTCCGGAAGCGAGGCCGCGGTGTCAGCCGCTGGCGGGAGCGGGTTGCCGAGGTTGCCTTCAACGCCAAGCGCTACACGCTCGGCGAAATGCGACAGTTCGCGCACATTGCCGGGCCAGGAATGCGACATCAAGTGTTGCTGCACAGCCGGTGAAATCGGAGGAACGTCCCGCTCGAAACGTTCGGCCGCTCGCGTCAGGAAATGCGAGAAGAGCAGCGGGATGTCCTCGCGCCTCTCGCGCAGCGGAGGGATCGAAAGCGTCACGACATTCAGCCGGTAGTAGAGGTCCTCACGAAAGTCGCCGCGCTCCCCCGGATCGCCGAGGTCCACCTTGGCGGCGGCTACGACCCGGATGTCGACCGGGCGCGTCGCGTTGGTGCCGAGCGGGGTGATCTCGCGCGCTTCAAGCACGCGCAGCATCTTAACCTGGGTTGCCGCCGGCATCGCCTCGATCTCGTCGAGGAAGAGCGTGCCGCCGCTAGCATGCTCGATCCGGCCGATCCGCTTTTTCACGGCTCCGGTGAAGGCGCCCGGCTCGTGGCCGAAGAGCTCGCTTTCGATCACCGTTTCGGGGAGCGCGCCGCAGTTGAGCGCGACGAAATTGCCGTTCCTGCGCCGGCTCCACTGGTGCAGAAGAGTCGCCACCACTTCCTTGCCGCTGCCGGTCTCGCCGGCGACAAGCACGTCGACGTCGGTGTCGGCAATGTGTTTCAGGGTCTGCCGCAGCCGTTCCATCACCGGTGTCTGGCCGATCAGCGGCAGGCTGTCGGAGGCGGCTTCCGCCGCGCGGCGGAGCGCACGGTTTTCCATCACCAGCCGACGCTTCTCCTCGGCGCGCCGTGCGCTCTGGACCAGCCGGTCGGCGGCAAAGGGTTTGGCAATGAAATCATAGACCCCATCCTGAATGGCCTGCACGGCCATCGGGATGTCGCCATGCCCGGTGACCAGAATGACGGGAAGATCCCGGTCGAGGGCGGCTACTTTTTTGAAAAAGGCGAGGCCGTCGAGGCCCGGCATGCGGATGTCGCTGATGACGACCCCGTCGAATTCGGGGCTGAGCGCGTCGAGCGCCTCGATCGCGCTGGCGAAGGGCGAAACCGTGAAGCCGGCGAGCTCGAGGGTCTGCTGCATCGCCTTGCGCAGGTCGCGGTCGTCGTCGATGAGGAAAACGGATGCGGCGTCGCTCATTGCGCTTGAGCCTTTTTCAAATGGACTGTGAATGTGGTTCCGGAGGCGCTCGTCGCGACCGCGATGTCGCCGCCATAGTCGGCGACGATCTCCTTGGAGATCGCAAGCCCGAGGCCGAGCCCGTCCTCCTTTGACGTGTTGAAGGGCGTGAAAAGTTCATCGCGGATATCCTCTGGAATGCCGGGGCCATTATCGGCGACCGTCAACTCGATGCCGCGCCCGGTTTCCGCACACCGCACCAGGATCTCGCCGTTCTCTGCGTCGCCGAGCGCTTCCAGCGCATTCTGGAGAAGATTGATCAGCACCTGTTCCAGGCGAATGCGATTGCCCATGGCTTTGAGGCCGTTCGGAGGAAGAGAGAGCTTGATCGTGTCCATACGACCGGCAAAGCGGCTGCGAAGCAGAAGCATTGCCCCTTCGATCACGTCCCGCATCTCGGTCGGCTCGGCGACGAAGTTTCCCTTGCGGGCGAACCGGCGCAACTCGTCGGTGATTGTTCCGACGCGTTCGGTAAGCTCGGCGATGCTGGTGAGGTTTTCCGCCGCGGTCGTGCTTTGGCCGCGATCGAGGAAGGTGCGGGCGTTGTCCGCATAGGCGCGGATCGTGGCGACGGGCTGGTTTATTTCGTGCGCGACGCCGGCGGCGACCTGCCCCAGGATCGCCAGCCGGTTGGCCTGAACGAGGTCCTGCTGAACGGCCTGCAGTTTTTCCGTCGTCTGGCGATGATCGGCAATTTCCGTTTCGAGACGGTCGCGGGCCATTGTGAGGTCACGCGTTCGCTCCTCGACGCGCGCCTCGAGTTCGTTGCGCGCCGCGCGTTCCGCCGCCGAACGCAAGGCGACCGTCTGGCGCCTGCGCATGAGAAACGCCGCAAGCGCAAGCAAGGGAACCAGGACAGCGAGCATCTGCAGCCTCGCATGGCGTGCGCCCGCCGACAACGTCGCGGCAAGCGGCGACAATTGTTCGAGCCGCCAATTCGTCGACGGCACCATCGTTTCGACGCGCAGGAAGGTCTCGGCATGGCTGCCCGGGAGCAGGGCATTGAGTGTGGAGGAGCCGTCGGCCTTTGCTTCGATTTGGCTGAAGGGTAGCGGCAGCAGGGGCGCGTCGCCGAATTGCAGGCTTTCGCGGATCGACGCCAGACGCTCCTTGGGAATTTGCTTCGTCGTCATGAACCGCCAGGATGGGATGCTGGTGATGATGACGATGCCCCGTCGGTCGGTGACATAGACGGGCCTGCCCGTGCTCGCCCAATCGGCTTCGACGCCGTCGAACTCGAGCTTGGCGACGATGACGCCGATCGGCCCCGCCGGCCCGTCGATCCGCCGGGAAATGTAGAGGCCCGGACGCCTGCTCACCGTCCCCATGGCGAAATGCTCCGCCTGGCCATCACGGATCGCCAGCCGGAAATAGTCGCGAAAACCATAATTGCTGCCGACGAAACTCGTCGGCTCCCGCCAGTTGCTCGCCGCGACGGCGACGCCGTCCAGTCTGATCAGGTAGACGACCGCTGCGCCGGCGCTTGCGGCAAGCTCCTCAAGCTTGCGGTTGATCTGGTCGATTGAGCGCGCGTCTGGCGTCAGAAGCTGCTGATGGATCGCCGTGTCGTCGGCGAGCACGAGCGGCAGCGCGCGCTGCTTTTCGACGACGGCGCGCAGCAGCGACGCCTTGAGGCTGGCGTCGATGCGGCTTTGTTCAGCGAGCGCGTTGAGCGCGTTCGTGCGGCCATATTCGCCGGCGGCAAGCAGGCCGAGCGCGATAAGCGCGAGCGCGACCAGAGTGAAAACCAGCCAGAGCCGTCGGGCGCGGCGCTGAAGATCACCGAGATCATCTTTGAGGGGAATGGCCATGGCGATATTGTGCATCTTTTCGCCCAGCATGCCAATTCATCTGTGCGGATTTCCGCCCATTACCGCGCGGATTCACGGACGCCTGGAATCAAAGAGCTTAAGAATCAATGGGTTGCCCATGTGACTCTAATCTGGCACGCCTGTTGCAATTCCTTCCGCATGGCAGCGGGTGCTGTCGTTCTTCGGAAAAGTGGCCTGGGAGGCCCGGCCGTTGCCGGACTAGGCCCGCGTGGAGGATTATCATGATCGCAGAACATTCCGCGGAGGTCCGCGGCAAGACACCCCTTTATCGGCATCTCTATGTTCAGGTCCTCGCGGCGATCGCTGCGGGCATCCTGCTCGGGCATTTCTATCCGGATATCGGCACCGAGCTCAAGCCGCTGGGCGACGCCTTCATCAAGCTCGTCAAGATGATCATCGCTCCGGTCATCTTCCTGACGGTCGCAACCGGTATTGCCGGCATGACCGACCTCGCCAAGGTCGGGCGCGTCGCCGGCAAGGCGATGATCTACTTCCTGACCTTCTCGACGCTCGCGCTCATCGTCGGTCTCGTGGTCGCGAATGTGGTCCAGCCTGGCTCCGGCATGCATATCGATCCGGCGTCGCTCGACGTGAAGGCGGTCACCACCTATACCGAGAAGGCGCATGAGCAGTCGATCACTGGCTTTCTCATGAATATCATTCCGACGACGCTGGTCAGTGCTTTCGCCGAGGGCGACATCCTGCAGGTGCTGTTCATCTCGGTTCTGTTCGGCATCGCGCTTGCGATGGTCGGCGAAAAAGGCCAGCCGGTGGTCGATTTCCTGCACGCGTTGACGTTGCCGATTTTCCGTCTGGTGGCGATCCTGATGAAGGCTGCCCCGATCGGCGCCTTCGGTGCGATGGCCTTCACCATCGGCAAGTACGGCGTGGCGTCGATCGCCAACCTCGCCATGCTGATCGGAACCTTCTATCTCACGTCGCTCCTATTCGTCTTCATCGTGCTTGGCACCGTGGCGCGCTACAACGGCTTCTCGATCGTCGCGCTCATCCGCTACATCAAGGAAGAACTGCTGCTCGTGCTCGGAACGTCCTCCTCGGAGGCGGCGCTGCCGGGCCTGATGAACAAGATGGAGAAGGCAGGCTGCAAGCGCTCGGTGGTGGGCCTCGTCATCCCGACCGGCTATTCCTTCAACCTCGACGGCACCAACATCTACATGACGCTGGCCGCGCTCTTCATCGCGCAGGCGACCGATATCCCGCTGTCCTTCGGTGACCAGATCCTGCTCCTGCTCGTCGCCATGCTGAGCTCGAAGGGCGCTGCCGGCATCACCGGCGCGGGCTTCATCACGCTTGCCGCGACGCTCTCGGTCGTCCCCTCCGTACCGGTCGCCGGCATGGCGCTAATCCTCGGCATCGACCGCTTCATGTCGGAATGCCGCGCGCTCACCAACTTCGTCGGCAACGCGGTCGCCACGGTCGTTGTGGCGAAATGGGAAGGCGAACTGGATCAGGCGCAACTTTCCGCCGCGCTCGGCGGAGAAGCAGCTGCTGTCGAAACCATCCCGGCGGTCATCCAGCCCGCCGAATAAGTTGCCTCCCAGGGCAACGCACGAGAAGTGCGGCTTGGCGCGGTCTGGTTTTCCAGGCCGCGCTTTTTTTGCGCAACGCGGGATGTTGGCAACAAGCGCGCCCTCGGTCAGATCCCGTGCAGCACCTGCGTCGCCTTGACGGCGGCCGACGCCCGGTTTTCGACGCCGAGTTTCACGTAGATCTGTTCGAGATGCTTAGTGACCGTGCGGGCGCTCAAGCCCAGGATCTCGCCGATATCGCGATTGGACTTGCCTTTGGCGATCCACAGCAGCACCTCGGATTCGCGCTGCGTCAAAAGGAAATGCTGGCGCAGCATCTCATCGTCGCTCATGCCGTTCTCGGCGGTCAGGCGGAAAAGGTATTCGTTCGCGCCGATGGCGCCGAGATAGGAAATCTGCAAGCCCGTCTGGCCCGCCTGCTGCAGAGTGAAGCTGCCGTGACCGGAACCCTGCTTTTCCCGTTGCCGCATCCATTCGGCGATGCGGGCGGTCACCACCGCAAGCCCGTCGTCGCTTCCCGTTGCGGCATTGACGAGGCGCGTAGCCTGCGGCGTCGACCAGCGGACACCACCGTCGCCGCGCACGGCAAGCAGGTGCCGCCCGGCCGCATCGAGCGCAACCCGCGCGCTCTGGGCGGAACGCGCATTGGAGAGATGCACGCGAATGCGGGCCCTCAGCTCGTCGATGTTGATCGGCTTGGTGAGATAATCGACGCCGCCGGCTTCCAGGGCGCGCACCACGTGCTCCGTCTCGGTGAGCCCGGTCATGAAGACCACCGGAACCTGGGTGACGGAGGCGTTTGCCTTCAGCCGGACGCAGGTATCGAAACCGTCCATCCCGGGCATGACGGCGTCGAGCAGAATGATGTCGGGAGTGATCCGGTCGGCGATATTCAAGGCGGCGTTGCCGGAGGTGGCGATCAACACCGAGAAGCCGGATTGTTCCAGGGCTTCGGTCAGGAAGCCCAGCGCCTCTGGCGAATCGTCGACCAGGAGGACGATGTCGCGCGGATTGGCAGGTTCAGCCACGTGCCTCGGCCTCCCCTGCCGTCAGCTGCTTCAGGAAAGCGTCATAGCCGGAAAGGTCGAAGGCGCGAACATAGGCGCGCACCGCCTCCGCAAAAGCCTGGTTCTCCGGGTTCAGGGCAATCTCCGTCAGCTTCGCCTCGATGCCCCTGACGTAGCCGATTTCCCCAAGCCGGATCAATTCCTCCACGTGGTGGTGTCCGGGACTGGTCACAGGATCGCTCTTGCCATTGGCCTGCCTGTCGTCTTCATGAATCCATTCGAGGCCGAGATGGATCGCCAGCTTGTCGACGAGTTGGCGGACCCCGAAGGGTTTGGCGAGCGTATCGTTGTGACCGCCTGAGGTGCCAGCGGTCGATCCGTCGCCGATATTGGCCGACAGCATGATCGCCGGCGCGGTCTGGCCGCTCTCACGCAAGCGCGCCACCAGTTCCCAGCCGTTCATGCCGGGCATGGAGATGTCGATCAGGAACAGGTCGGGCTTGATATCTTCGGTGAGCGTCAGGCAGTCCCGTCCGCTCGCCGCCGTCAGTACGACGAAATCGATCGGGGCAAGCACTTCGCGCATCAGATCGCGGTGATCCTCGTTGTCGTCGACGACGACGATGGTGCGGCGAGCGCCTTTGTAGGAGCGGATGCGGCGCACCGGATCGTTGAGCGCCGCCGGCCGGTCGACGGCGGAGAGCATCAGGCGGACTCGGAAAGCCGTGCCCTTATCCCTTTCGCTGGTGACGGAAATTTCGCCGCCGAGCGTCTGGGTGAGCAGGCGCGTGATGGTGAGGCCCAGCCCGAGACCGGGCATGCGGTGTTCCGCCTCGCCGCGCTGGAACGGATCGAAGATCCGCGGCAGGTCCTTGTCGCTGATGCCGCGGCCGCTGTCCTCGATGGTGAAGGTGGCGACCTGGTTACGATAGCCGACGTCGAAGCGGATGCGGCCGCGTTCGGTGAACTTCAGCGCGTTCGACAGGAGATTGACGAGGATCTGTCTCAACCGCTTCTCGTCCGTTCGCACATATTGCGGCAGCGCCGCCGCCCGGTCGTGTTCGAAGGCGATGCCCTTGGCCTGGGCTTGCGGGCGGAACATGTCGACGATCTGGTCGAGGAAATCGTGAATGTTGATCTCGTTGGAATAGACCTGCAGCTTGCCGGCCTCGATCTTGGATATGTCGAGCAGGCCATCGATAAGACCCGAAAGGTGATCGGCGCTGCGCTTGATCACCTTGATCGCCCCCTGCCTTGAGGGCGGTATGGTCTCGTCCCGTTCGAGGATCTGCGCATAGCCGAGCACGGCGTTGAGCGGCGTGCGCAGTTCGTGGCTCAAGCCCACGACATAGCGGCTCTTCGCCCGGTTCGCCGCTTCCGCCGCTTCCTTGGCGTTCTGCAAGGCGGCGTCGGTCTTCTTGTGCGCGGCGATTTCCTTGAGGAGCAGCGTGTTCTGGCGCGAGGATTCCTCTTCCGCCACGACGCGGCTGTCATGGGCGAGCACGTAGAACCATGAGACGACGCCGGCGGCGATTGCAAAGACGAAGAAGACAATCGCGATGGTGCGTTCGACGACGGCCGCGGTCTCGGGCGTAGCGGCGGTCGTCTGATGAGCGATCATCGCGAGAATGAGGCCGATGCCGCTGATCGAGAGAATGGCGGAGATCGCGTAGCGGCCGAGCCTCGTCGCGAGCTTTGCGGTCACCGCCTTCGGCAGAATCGTCTTTGCGACCGTCGCGATCTGCGTGTTCAGCCGCGCTTTCGGCTTGCACATGTCGTGACAGCGGCTGTCGAGCGAGCAGCAGAGCGAGCAGATCGGCGCGGCATAGGCCGGGCACCAGGCCATGTCTTCCGGCTCGAACGGATGCTCGCAGATCGAGCAGGCGATCTCGCTCTCCCGAAACCAGCTCTTGCGCGGCTTGCGAGCGAGGTAGAACTTTCCTTCCGTTCCCCAGGCGATTAGCGGCGAGGCGATGAAAGCCGTGACGAACGCGATATAGGGGGCGAGCGAGGCGGCGATCTCACCGAAAGCACCGAAATGCGCCGTCAGCGCAAGGATTGCCGAGATACCCATGGTCCCGAGACCGACGGGATTGATGTCGTAGAGGTGGGCGCGCTTGAAT
Source organism: Ensifer sp. IC4062 (assembly GCF_020193575.1). Classification (GTDB taxonomy): domain Bacteria; phylum Pseudomonadota; class Alphaproteobacteria; order Rhizobiales; family Rhizobiaceae; genus Sinorhizobium. Next base: position 77,595 of record NZ_JADYVD010000014.1, on the reverse strand, counting down.
TCGATGCCGGGGGGCGATAGGCCGAGCGGTTTGTTGACGAAGAGATCGGCCGAGATGGCACACAGCCAGGCCATGGCGACGATCGAGAAGATGCCGAGCGTCTCCTCGAGCAGCCGGTAGATGCCGAGCTCCATCAGGAGGAGCGCGATCGCCACGTTGAAAACCAGCCAGATGACGCGGCCGGGATGGCTGTGGGTGAGCCGCGAGAAGAAGTTCGACCAGGCAAGCGAGCCGGCATAGGCGTTCATCACGTTGATCTTCAGCTGCGAGATGACGACGAAGGCGACCATCAAAAGAAGCGCCGCCGTATCCGATGGGAAAATGTAGCCGAAGGCCGTGTAGTACATCTGCGCCGGGTCGGCGGCGCGCGTCGAAGGCACGCCGGCACTGAGCGCCAGCACGACGAGAAACGAACCGGCCAGCAGCTTCGGCGCGCCGACGATCACCCAGCCGGAGCCGGCGAGAAAGACGGCGATGCGGTGGTGCAGCTTTCTCTGGCCGTCCGGCGGCAGGAAGCGGAGGAAGTCGACCTGTTCGCCGATCTGCGCCATCAGCGCGAAGATTACCGCTGAGGCGGCGCCGAACTCCACGAGATCGAAGGGCGCGATGGTGCCGGAAGGGCCGGAGGCATGATGGATGCCGGAATAGGCAAGCCACAGCCCGACCTTTTCCCAGTCGGCGAGCGCGATGAAGGCGAAGGGCAGGATGTTGAGCACGATCCAGAAGGGCTGCGTCATCAGCTGGAACTTGCTGATGAGCCGGACGCCGTGGGTGACGAGCGGGATCACCACGACGGCGCTGACGATGTAGCCGATCCACAGCGGCACGCCGAGGGCAAGCTCCAGCGCTCCGGACATGATCGACGCCTCGATCGCAAAGAGAATGAAGGTGAAGCTCGCATAGATCAGCGAGGTGATCGTCGAGCCGATATAGCCGAAGCTCGCGCCGCGCGTCAGAAGGTCGATGTCGACGCCGTGGCGGATCGCATAGCGGCTTATCGGCAGGCCGACGAGCAGGATCATGATGCTGGCGACGAGGATCGCGACGATCGCATTCGTCGTGCCGTAGGACATCGTGATGGCGCCGCCGATGGCTTCAAGCGCCAGAAACGAGATCGCGCCGATCGCCGTCTGCGAGATGCGCTCGGAGGAAAACCGTCGCGCGCTTTTGGCGGTAAACCGCAGCGCATAATCCTCAAGCGTCTGGTTCGCCACCCAGCGATTATATTCTCGTCGAACGGGAATGATGCGCTGGCGTGCCGCCATGGTCCCTCGTCATCTGTTGCGCTGCCGGCCGGACGCCAGTTTTCCCTTCGTAACACAGACGGGCGATGCGTGAAATTGCTGCATTGCGGGAAAAGTTTCGGCAGATCGGCCTGATCTGGTCATAAGCGCCGGTGCAAAGCCGCCGGAGATGAAGGCGTTCAGGATGAGGGAACGCGGTCGTTGCCGACGAATCGGACGTTCGGCCGCTTCTCCCAGATTCACATCTACTTCGCCAGCAAGCCGGTCGCCAGAAAGCGGAAGGCCTCGAGGGCTTTCCACAGCACATCTTTGGGATCGTCGCTCGCGGCGATCCAGAGAGCCGCGTTGCGCGCTGCGCCATTCAATAGCCGGGCTGCAGCCTCCCCATTCACCGGCCTGATGATTCGTTGCGCATATACGCACCGTATGTGATTTGACATACGGTGCGTATATATGTTGCTCTGCATACGCGCCGTATCTCAACCTATGTCACGGCGTGTGAAGCCCCCAAGGTGAAGGACTTAAAAGATGACACAGCGCAACCCAGTATTCCCGGCCAATCGGCATGCCCTCTACGCAGCCCACGGCTATTCGGCCGCGATCCGCTCTCGTGACCTTCTGTTTGTTTCGGGGCAGGTTGGTAGCCGCGCCGATGGAAGTCCTGAGCCTGACTTCAAGCGTCAGGTACAATTGGCCTTCGAAAACCTGCGGGCAACGTTGGAGGCGGCAGGCTGCACCTTCGACGATATCGTCGACGTGACGACGTTCCATACGGATCCCGAGAACCAGTTCGAGACCATCATGGAGGTCAAGAATCACATATTTGACAAATCGCCGTACCCGAACTGGACCGCAATCGGCGTAAACTGGCTTGCGGGTTTCGATTTCGAGATCAAGGTCATCGCGCGCATTCCCGAAAACACTTAGGTCTGGTCGGCCGGAGCGCTTCAAGGTGCTCCGGCATCCAGTGATGCTATCGGTGATTAGCCCGGACTCGTCACGGCGGTGTCGATGAGAGTAAAGTCATGGGTGATGGTGGCGGTCTTCGCCAGCATCGCCGATGCCGAGCAGTATTTTTCCAGGGACAGGGCCACCGCCCGCTCGACCTTCTTTGGGGCTATGCCGCGCCCCTTGACCACGAAGTGCATGTGGATGCGGGTAAAGACCCTCGGGTCCGTTTCGGCCCGTTCCGCATCGAGCTCGACGGTGCAGTCCTCGACCGCCTCGCGGCCTTTTTCGAGGATGTGAACGACGTCGTAAGCCGAGCAGCCACCGGCCCCGATCAGCACCAATTCCATCGGGCTCGGTCCGGGAGTTCTCCCCTCCGGCCCGGAAGCCGTCCCGAATACGAGTTTGTGACCGCTTCCGGATTCGCCGACGAACGTGCGCTCTTCAACCCATTTGATTCGTGCTTTCATGATTTTACCCTCTATTTGCTATGCCAACATCGCCGCCGGCGTTCATGGGTTTCCAATAACCGGAAAAATCATGCTGCGGCCAGACAGGCGCGTCGATTTCGTCATCAATTGCCTTGCGCCATTTTCAACGCGCCGCCGTCAACTCCGGTGCGACCTTGATGCTGCTTCCTCTCGCCGCCTAAACAGAGCGGAGTATGCGCCGTGCAGCGAGATGGCCAGGAACAATCACGTCGCCGCTGCGGCGACCGAGGCAGTCGATCTTGGTCCGCAGGCGGAACTAACCTCCGTGGGTCGGGGTTTGGTGCCCGTCGGTACTCGACCAAAGGAGTGCTGCCATGGCCAGGAAAGCCGCGGGCGAAACAACGAAAAAGCGGCCACCATTGCCGACCACGACCCCGGTTGCGGCAAAGCAGGCACCGCGGAATCGCTCCGGGGAACGAGCATTTCACCGCCAGCGCGGGCCTTCCTCAAGGAGCTTGGCAGGTTTCAAGGCTGGGCGAAGGAACGCTCCGTCAGGCTGAACTAGAGGGGGTGGACGATGGCTCTACGCACGCGTGAAAGACCAACGAAGCGGGCCAAGGCACCGGGACTGAGCCGAAAGGTAAGAGCCACCGGCGAAGTCTTGACTGCCGGCGGCTTCGTGCTGCCCGTCAGCACCGCGGCGATGGAGGCGCGCTCGGCCCCGGAACTCCCTGATGATGGTACATGGCAGTACGAGCCGAAGTGGGACGGTTTCCGCTGCCTTGCCTTCAAGTCCGGCGAAGAGGTCGATCTGCGTGCGAAATCCGGCAAGCCGCTCGGACGCTTCTTCCCGGAGGTCGTCACCGTGCTGCGGCAATTGGGCGCCCTACAATTCGTCGTTGACGGCGAACTGGTAATCGAGGTCGATGGGCGGCTTTCGTTCGATGCACTGCAGATGCGTCTGCATCCGGCGGCGAGCCGCGTTCGAAAGCTCTCGGAGGAGACACCCGCCAAGCTCATCCTCTTCGACGTGCTGGTCGGCACGGACGGCGCAATCCTCACTGGCGAGCCACTCGCTGTCCGGCGAGCTGCGCTTGAAGCCTTCGGCAGGGAGAACGCCATTACCGACAAGCTGGAGCTTTCGCCGTTCACGCTTGACAAGCATGAAGCCGAGCGCTGGCTCACCGGGTGGCAAGCAGACGCCACCGATGGCGTCGTCGCAAAAAGACGCGATGGCCCCTATGAATGCGGAGAGCGGGCAATGGTGAAGGTCAAACGCCTGAAGACGGCCGATTGCGTCGTCGGCGGCTTCCGGTACGAAAGCGACAGCGCGCAGATCGGCTCGCTCTTGCTCGGCCTGTACGATGCAGATGGAACGCTGAACCATGTCGGCTTCACCGCGACGATTTCCGACAAGGAGCGGCCAGCGCTGACGCGGCGACTCGAGGCCTTGCGTGAACCACCGGGCTTTACCGGCAAGGCTCCCGGCGGCCCCAGCCGCTGGAGCAGCGAACGTAGCGGCGAATGGGAACCGGTGCGTCCGGAACTCGTCGTTGAGGTTAGATTCGACCACGTCAGCAACCGGCGCTTTCGTCACGGCACAAAGTTGATGCGCTGGAGGCCGGACAAGGATCCGCGCCAGTGCACCTATGAACAGATCCTGCCGCGGTGAGGGCGGGAAGTGCCGCTGTCCCGACGACCCTTTCTGAAGCGGCGAGATCGGGCCGAAGCGCGCTCATACTTCGCGGTTCGGACGCTTGTCGCCGTGGGAACGGTCTGCAGGTTATAGCGGGATAGTTCCGGTTTCATCGCCTGAAGACGTAAACCGCTCCTCCGGCATCGTCGGATACGAGAATGGAACCGTCGGGCGCTTCCTTTACGTCCACGGGCCGGCCGACGTCTCTGAGGAAAGTCGTCGCCGAAACCGGTCGGCCGCCCCGGAAACGTACTCGCACCACCTGATACCCGACCGGAACCGACCTGTCCCAACTGCCGTGCTGGGCCACCAGAGCATCACCGCCGAGGCTGCGGAAAAAATGGATGCCGAGGGCCGCGACATGCGCCTGGAAGTTGAGGACGGGAGGAATCTGCCGCTCGGGCGGCGTCGCGTCCTCAAAGCCTTCGAGGCGGGTCTGGCCTCCAAAATAGGGAAAGCCGTAAAAGCCGCCCGGCCGAAGCGCGTTGAGCTCGTCCGGTGGGATATCGTCGCCCATTCCGTCGGCGCCGTTGTCGGTAAAGTACATGGTGCCGCCGCGCCAGTCGAAGCCGACCGAGTTGCGCACGCCCCAGGCGACCCGGCGAAGATCGGACCCGTCCTGGTTCATGCTGACGATCGTGCCCTGCAGCCCGCGCGGCCGGCAAATGTTGCAAGGCGATCCAAACGAGACATAGAGCCGGGAATCGGGGCCGACGGCGATATAGCGATAACTATGGGCCCCCGAATTCGGCAGGCCGCGGCGAATATCGCGCCTGCCGCTAAGAGCGCCCCCGCGTCCGATGTCGAACGCGGTAACGCGGTCCCTCGACGCGACGAACAAACGACCGCCAGAGCATGCGACTCCGTTCGCAGCAGAGAACCCGGAGGCGACCCGCCGGGCGCCGCCGCCGGACAACGGCACGGCATAGACCGAGGAACCTTTGGTTCCGACGAACACTACGTTGCCGCAGACCGCCATTTCGCGCGCGGCGGGAACGCGGGCGAGCAGTTCGGCCCACGCCGGACCGAGAGCCACACCGGAGGCGACCGCCGCCAGCGCGAGAGATCGTATTCGAGCGGAGAGAGATCCGGCTTTCGAGGAAAAGACGTCCATCGGCGCCCTCCGAATGCAAGCTGAACTTGCTGAAGGGAATTGGAGCGGCTTACTCTCGTTTCAAGCCGGAGCCTGCTGCATGTTCCTTCAAATCGCAGCCGATTTCAGGACAAAAACATGCAGCAATTCAAGGAGCTACGACGTGCTATGCGCCTCTCAAGAGCCGCGCGGCCGCGTAGACCTCACGGCGAAGTGATCTTCCGATCCGCACGGGGACCCTGAAGGCCTGCAGCCAGATCGGCCTCGCGCGAGATCGCGAACGAAGCGCCCCGATTGGCGTGAGAACTTCCTTCTTCCCCCCGCCACCTACGTAGAATGACGTATGTGCAGTGCAGCGCGATCGTCGGATGATCGGTGAAGCAACGGCCAAGAACAATCACGCTCCGTTGCGGCGACCAGAACTAGAGGGGTTCAAATCCGATGACTATCAGGGCACGCGTTAGCGGCGCATTCCTCGCTGCCGCCCTTTCGACGACCGCGTTCCACGGCGCCTTCGCCGCCGAGGACACCATCAAGGTCGGCATTCTTCATTCGCTTTCCGGCACCATGGCGATCTCCGAGACGACGCTGAAAGACGCCATGCTCATGCTGATCGACGAGCAGAACAAGAAGGGCGGACTGCTCGGCAAGAAGCTGGAGGCCGTCGTCGTCGATCCCGCCTCCGACTGGCCGCTGTTTGCCGAAAAGGCGCGCGAGCTCATCTCCGTCGACAAGGTTTCGGCCGTCTTCGGTTGCTGGACTTCCGTGTCGCGCAAATCGGTGCTGCCGGTCTTTGAGGAGCTGAATTCGATCCTCTTCTATCCCGTTCAGTACGAGGGCGAGGAAAGCCAGCGCAATGTCTTCTACACCGGTGCCGCGCCGAACCAGCAGGCGATCCCTGCCGTCGATTATCTGATGGAGAACGAAGAGGTCGAGCGCTGGGTGCTCGCCGGCACGGACTACGTCTATCCCCGGACGACGAACAAAATTCTCGAAGCCTACCTGATCTCCAAGGGCGTCAAGCCCGAAGACATCATGATCAACTACACGCCCTTCGGCCATTCCGACTGGCAGACGATCGTTTCCGACGTCAAGAAGTTCGGGTCGGCAGGCAAGAAGACCGCCGTCGTCTCGACGATCAACGGCGACGCCAACGTGCCCTTCTACAAGGAACTCGCCAACCAGGGCGTCAAGGCCGAGGACATCCCGGTCGTCGCCTTCTCGGTCGGCGAAGAGGAACTCGCCGGTCTCGACACCGGCCCGCTCGTCGGTCACCTCGCCGCCTGGAACTATTTCCAGTCGGTCGACAATCCGGCCAATGCCGAATTCATCAAGACCTGGAAGGCCTACACCAAGAACGACAAGCGCGTGACCAACGACCCGATGGAAGCCCACTATATCGGCTTCAACATGTGGCTGAAGGCGGTCGAAAAGGCTGGCACTACCGACACCGACGCCGTGCTCGATGCGATGGTCGGCATTTCCGTGCCGAACCTTTCCGGCGGCTATTCCACGATGATGCCGAACCACCACATCACCAAGCCGGTGCTAATCGGTGAAATCCAGACGGATGGCCAGTTCGAGACGGTCTGGGAAACGCCCGGCCTCGTGGTTGGCGACGAGTGGTCGGATTACCTGCCGGATTCGAAGGATCTAATCGCCGATTGGCGGGCGCCGATGTCCTGCGGCAACTTCAACGTCGCCACGGGCAAGTGCGGCGGCAAAGGCTCGTGATTTCATGACGAAGAACTTGTTCTCGGAAAGGACCATATCGGCCTTCTTCGACAACGTCGTTTCATGACGAACCGATAGATCGAAATACCCTCCGTCCGAAAGCGTCCGTTCGGACGGAGGGGCGTTTTCACCGTTGCCGCACCGCGAATCGGTGCGAAACCGTGCGAGGGGCGAATGTATCGCATCTTACGAACCGTGCTTATGACCCTGATCCTTTGGGCCGCGATCCCGGCCGCGGGGCTGAGGGCTGAGGAGCCGTTGCGCGACCTCGTGAACGCGCTCGGTACGGCGAAGCTCTCCAACATGGACGAACATATCGCGGCGCTCGCAAAGAGTGGCGACCCCAAGATCGTGCCGATCCTTGAAGCGCTCGGTGACGGCAATCTTTATGTTCGCAAGGCCGATGGCCAGGTGTTCCTCACGCATGAAAGCGGGACAGCCCTGACGCTGACGGATCCGCTTTCCGGCGAGAGCGTCGGCGAGGCGCCGAAGAGCGCACTCTCGAAGATCAAGGTGAACAACGGCGTGCGTCGTGCGGTGCGCGCTGCGCTCGGCGGCTTGACGCTGCTGAGCCCCGATCGCAACCAACGCCTCAAGGCCGCGCAGTCCATCCTGCAGTCTCCCAACGCGGACGCGCTCCCGACCATCGAAAACGCGCTCTCGGCCGAGAAGGATGCGGCTATCCGCACATTGCTGGAACAGGCGCGCGCGACGGCGATCCTCGCCTCCGACCGGCCCGGCGACGAGAAGCGGCAGGCGGTACAAACGCTGAAGCAGAACGGCGGTCGCGAGGCGCTTCCGATTCTGTCGGCAGCGCTCGGCACCGCCGACGAGACCCTGAAGCCGGAAATCGAGGCGGCGCTTGCGAGCATCGAACAAACCCAGGCGCTGTGGGCGGGCGGCCAGAACGTCTGGTACGGGCTCTCGCTCGGCTCGGTGCTGTTGCTCGCCGCGATCGGCCTCGCCATCACCTTCGGTGTCATGGGCATCATCAACATGGCGCATGGCGAGATGGTGATGCTCGGCGCCTACACGACCTTCCTCGTGCAGGAGATCGTGCGCACGTCCTTTCCCGGGCTTTTCGACTGGTCGCTGGCCATCGCGCTGCCGCTCGCCTTCCTCGTCACCGGCGCCGTCGGGCTGGCGATCGAGCGCGGCGTCATCCGCTTCCTCTATGGGCGGCCGCTCGAGACACTGCTTGCCACCTGGGGCATATCGCTGATCTTGCAGCAGGCGGTGCGGTCGATCTTCGGGCCCACCAACCGCGAGGTCGGCAATCCGTCATGGATGTCCGGCGCCTTCGAGCTCGGCGGGTTGACGATCACCTGGAACCGCCTCTGGATCATCCTCTTCGCGCTCACCGTCTTTGCCGGTCTGCTGTTCCTCTTGAAGAAGACGCCGATGGGCCTGCAGATGCGGGCGGTCACGCAAAACCGGCGCATGGCCTCCTCCATGGGTATCCGCACGCCGGTGGTTGATGCGCTCACTTTCGCACTTGGCTCCGGCATCGCCGGCATGGCGGGCGTGGCGCTCTCGCAGATCGACAACGTCTCGCCGAACCTCGGCCAAGGCTACATCATCGACAGCTTCATGGTCGTGGTCTTCGGCGGCGTCGGCAATCTCTGGGGCACTCTGGTCGGGGCCTTCTCGCTCGGTATCCTCAACAAGTTCCTCGAGCCCTATGCCGGTGCCGTACTCGGCAAGATCCTCGTGCTCGTGCTGATCATCCTCTTCATCCAGAAGCGGCCGCGCGGGCTGTTTGCACTCAAGGGCCGGGCGGTGGAAGCATGATTACCTCATTCCTTATCAAGTCGCTGGACCGCACCATTCTCGTCGCCGTGGCGATCCTGCTGGCGCTGGCCGTCCTCGTCCCGGCGCTCAATCTCCTGACGGCGCCGGATCATCCGCTGCACGTGCCGACCTATCTGGTCTCGCTCTTCGGAAAATATCTAACCTATGCGCTCTTGGCGCTGGCGCTCGATCTCGTCTGGGGCTTCTGCGGCATTCTCTCGCTCGGCCACGCCGCCTTCTTCGCGCTCGGCGGTTATGCCATGGGCATGTATCTGATGCACCAGATCGGCGCGCGCGGTTCTTACGGCAATCCGCTCCTGCCGGACTTCATGGTGTTCCTCAACTGGAAGGAACTGCCGTGGTTCTGGTACGGCTTCGACATGTTCTGGTTCGCGGCGTTGATGGTGGTGCTGGTGCCGGGCCTGCTCGCCTTCGTCTTCGGCTGGTTCGCTTTTCGCTCGCGCGTCAACGGCGTCTATCTTTCGATCATCACCCAAGCGATGACCTATGCGCTGCTGCTTGCCTTCTTCCGGAACGACATGGGCTTTGGCGGCAACAACGGGCTCACGGACTTCAAGGACATTCTCGGCTTCAACATCCAGGCGGACGGCACGCGCGCCGCGCTCTTTGCGGCTTCCGCATTGGCGCTTGCCGCTTCGCTCGTCATCACCTCGGGCATCGTCCGCTCGAAGCTCGGAAAGGTGCTCGTGGCGCTGCGCGATGCGGAAAGCCGCACCCGGTTCCTCGGCTACCGTGTCGAGCACATGAAGCTCTTCGCCTTCACCGTCTCGGCGATGATGGCCGGCATCGCCGGTGCGCTCTATGTGCCGCAGGTCGGCATCATCAACCCCGGCGAGTTCGAGCCCGGCAATTCGATCGAAGTGGTGATTTGGACGGCGGTCGGCGGCCGCGGCACGCTGATCGGGCCGATCATCGGCGCCATCCTCGTCAACGGCGGAAAGAGCATCTTCACCGCCGCCTTCCCGGAATTCTGGCTCTTTGCGCTGGGTGGGCTCTTTGTGCTCGTCACGCTGTTGCTGCCGAAGGGCATTGTGGGCACGGCGCAGCACTATCTCGCCCGGCGCCGCTCCTATCGCGCGGAGGCCGGCAGCGACAAAGAGCCAGGCTTGCCGGCTGCAGAACCGATGGCTGCGGAGTGATCGTTATGCAAGAGAAGAAACCCAAGAGTCTGCTCTATCTCGACGGCGTCTCCGTCTCCTTCGACGGCTTCAAAGCGTTGAATTCGCTTTCCTTCATCGTCGAGCCGGGCGAGCTCAGAGCAATTATCGGTCCGAACGGCGCCGGCAAGACGACGATGATGGACATCATCACCGGCAAGACCCGGCCCGACGAGGGCGAAGTCTACTTCAAGGGCGATATCGATCTGACCCGCAAGGACGAGGCGGAGATCGCCCAGCTCGGCATCGGCCGGAAGTTCCAGAAGCCGACCGTGTTCGAAAATCACACCGTCTGGGGCAATCTGGAGCTGGCGCTGAACCGCAGCCGCGGCGTCTTCGCGACGCTGTTCTACCGCCTGACGGTTGAGGACAAGGCTCGCATCGAGGAGATCCTGGCGACCGTGCGGCTCGCGGCGCGCCGCGACGATCTCGCCGCCAACCTCTCGCATGGCCAGAAACAATGGCTGGAGATCGGCATGCTGCTGGCGCAGGAGCCGGAGCTCTTGCTCGTCGACGAGCCGGTGGCCGGCATGACCGATGCGGAGACTGCCGAGACCGCCGTGCTGCTCAAAGAAATCGCCAAGACGCGCTCGGTCGTGGTGGTCGAGCACGACATGGGCTTCATTCGCGATCTCGGTGTGAAAGTGACCTGCCTTGCCGAGGGCTCGGTTCTGGCGGAGGGCTCGATCGATTTCGTCAGCAGCGATCCGAAGGTGATCGAAAACTATCTCGGCCGATGAGCGAGACGAGGGGAAGGAATAACGCATCCATGTTGACCGTCGAAAACGTCAGCCTTCACTACGGCGCGGCGCAGGCTCTGCGCAACGTCTCGATCAGGGCGGAGATGGGCAAGATCACCTGCGTGCTCGGGCGCAACGGCGTCGGCAAGTCGAGCCTCTTGCGAGCGATCACCGGCCAGCATCCGGTGACGAGCGGCGCGATCTCCTTCAACGGCGCCCCGCTCGACGGCATGGCGCCCTTTCGCCGGGCAAAGCTCGGCGTCGGTTACGTGCCGCAGGGCCGCGAGATTTTCCCGTTGCTCAGCGTCAGGGAGAATCTCGAAACCGGTTATGCGCCGCTGAAGCGAGCCGACCGCTCGATACCCGAGGACATTTTCAATCTGTTTCCGGTGCTGAAATCCATGCTCGGCCGGCGCGGCGGCGACCTTTCCGGCGGCCAGCAGCAGCAGCTCGCCATCGGCCGTGCCCTCGTCACCCGACCCAAGATCCTCGTGCTCGACGAGCCGACCGAGGGTATCCAGCCGTCGATCATCAAGGATATCGGCCGGGCGATCAAATACTTGCGGGATTCGACCGGCATGGCGATTCTTCTCGTCGAACAATATCTCGACTTCTGCCGCGAGCTTGCCGATCACGTCTACATCATGGACCGCGGCGCTTTTGTGCACGAGGGATCGGCCGAAACGCTGGATACGCCGGAGGCGCGGCGGCATCTGACTGTGTAAACGTTTTCCACAGGGTAAAATATTCCAGAAATTCAGCCGCTTGCCGCGTTTTGGAAGGATGGCTTGCCTTAGAAGCGCGGTAAAAAATACAGTGTTTTAATCGATTGTGTTTGCGCCTCCCGTTGCTTTGAACCATACTGCCGCTGCACTTTTTATGAAGGAGCATCACAATCCGTTACTGCTGACAGAATTGGCCATTTCGCGTTTCCGGCCTACCCAATCGGAGGAGACCCTAATGACGAATTTCCTGCCCGCCCTTTACGAAGGGCACGCCCCGATCACCCTGCAGAACCTATTTCGAGACGCACTCGAGGCCTATGACGACTGGGATGAGGGGATGCCTGAGCCGACCGTACCCTACGAAGGCAAGGTCCTGCCGATCAGCAAGGTCTTCGACTGGATGAAGCCTTGCACCGATATCATGCCCGCCAATATGCTCGGTATCGTCACCGATCGGCTGAGCAAACCCTGGAGCGGCGACGGCCCGCTCGACGAGATGACCTTTTCCACCGCCGCCCGCGTCATGTCCGTTCTGGTCAGGCGTCGACTGAGGCGCTTTGGGCGCGGTTCGATCGAAGCTTTTGCCGGCCGCTTCAAGCCGTCGCTTCACGTTGAGTGACAGTACCGACGTTGAATCGCGCAAACAGCGCGGCCGCCGTGCCGCGCTGTTTGGCTGTCTGGCCGTCGCTGTTTGACCGATGCCGCCCACAGGGCGATCACCGCACGACAGAGAGTTCTTTCCTTCCATGCCATGCCGTAAGATAGTCGGATAAGGGGAGCGCTAGGTCCATGCGCAATTCTCCCGCGCGGCGAGCATCGCCGATAGGCCAGATGAGGCGGGGTGTGGCGTCGTCAAACGACAGCGAAGTCAGAAACCGATCGCGGCGTGGCAGCGGCCGCCCGACGCTCGCGGATGTTGCGGGTCTCGCCGGAGTCGGCAGCATCACGGTTTCCCGCGCGCTGCGCGATCCCGAGCGCGTATCGCCGGAGTTGCGCCAACGCATCGCGGCGGCCGTCAATGAGCTGGGCTACGTGCCGAATCCGAGCGCGCGTGCGCTCGCCTCGGCGCGCGCCGATGTCATCGGCGTGCTCGTTCCGTCGCTGACGAACAATGTTTTTTCCGAAGTCCTGCGCGGCATTCACGAGGGCCTCGGGGATTGCCCGCTGCAGATCCAGTTCGGCAACACGCATTATTCCGATGAGGAGGAGGAGCGGCTGCTGAGGGTCTTCCTCGGCCAGCGTCCCTCGGCGCTGATCGTTTCCGGCATAGATCAAGGGCCGACGACGCGGCAGATGTTGGAAGAGGCAGGCTGTCCGGTCGTGCAGATCATGGAGATCGGGCCGGACCCGGTCGACATGATGATCGGCTTTTCCCACCTGGAGGCCGGCAAGGTGGTAGCGCGGCACCTGATCGATGTCGGCTGCAAGCGCATAGGATTTCTTGGCGCCCGCATGGATCCGCGTTCGCGGCGGCGTCTCGCAGGTTACGAGGCGGTGATGCGCGAGGCTGGCCATTTCGATGCAGCACTCGTTACGACGACCATTTCGCCCTCGAGCGTGTCGATGGGGGTAAGCCTGTTTCACAAGGCGCTCGAAAGGACGCCGGATGTCGATGCGGTCATCTGCAACAATGACGACGTGGCGCTCGGCGTCCTCTTCGCCTGCCACCGTGCAGGTTTGCAGGTTCCGGCTCAAATCAGCATAGCCGGCTTCAACGATCTGGAAATGATGGAGGTTGCGTCGCCTTCCATCACCAGCGTACGAACTCCTCGGTACGAAATCGGACGGCGCGCCATCGCCATGGCGCGGGCCGCCATTGCCGGCAAACGGCCACAGCGAACGGTCGTGGACCTGGGTTTCGAGTTGAAGATACGCGAGAGCACCATGCGCCCGGCGGTACTTGCGCTTTAACCGGCGATGCGACCTGGATGCGCCGCTTTACAATACCTGTTGGTAGCGCTACCATCCCTGTTTGTGACGTTTCGGGAGGAGACCTGTCTGGCGTCACCGGACTCGCGTATCGACATGTCGTGCCGGATTGGCAACGAGCGCAGGCGCTGTCTGCGGCGAATGCTCGACGTCTAGATCCTGGTGCGTTCGAGTGAACGCACTAGGACGCTTTTCGTGATTCCACCCAAAGCGGGACGCTCTAACGGCCCCCTGTTTCGATGCCCTGTCCCTCATAACCACAATTGGGAGGGAATTCGATGACCAGAATATTCGTCAGCGGCATTCTCACGGCCGCTGCGCTAATGCTTCTATCGACGACAGCATATGCCGAACCCGAAATCGTCAGCGGTCCGGCGGCCGAACCGGATTGTTTCGCGCCTTGGACGGCTGAAACCAAATTCTTCAAGTTTCCCAAAAAGGATGGCCCGTATCGGATCGCGCTCGCTAACGGCTTCATCGCCAATACCTGGCGCATCCAGATGATCCAGACCGCCAAGGCCTATGCCGCGCAGCCGGACGTCGCGGCGAAGCTCAAGGAGTTCAAGGTCGTCTCCACCGGCGAGGACGTGCCGGCGCAGATCTCCGCGATCAACAATTTCATCGACTCCGGTTATGACGCGATCATCGTCAACGCCCAGAACCCAACCGCCTTCGGGCCGGTCATCAAGCGCGCCAAGGAAGCCGGTGTGGTCCTCGTCGCCTTCGACAATATCCTCGACACCGAGGACGCCATCAATGTCAACGTCGATCAGAAGGGCCTCGGCGTGCTCTGGGCGAACTGGCTCGCCAAGCACCTTCCGGAGGGCGGCAAGATCCTTGAGGTGCGTGGTGTCGCCGGCACGTCGGTCGATACCGATCGCCACAACGGCATTCATGAGACCTTCGCTTCGACCGGCAAGAAATGGGACGTCGTCGAGGTGATCGGCAAATGGGACGACCCGACGGCGCAAAAGGCGACGGCCGATGCGATTGCCGTTCACAAGAAATTCGACGGCATCACCGCACAGGGCGGCGACACCGGTGTGGTGCAGGCGATGATCGACGCCGGCCATCCCTTCGTTCCCTTCGGCGGCGAGACCGAGAACGGCTTCCGCAAGTTCTGCGCCAAGCATGCCAGCGAAGGGCTGAAGTGCTCGTCGGCCGGCACCGGCCCGGCGCAGGTGGCCGTTGCCATCAAGACGGCGATCGCGGCCCTCGAGGGACAGGTGGTGCCGCAATCGATCAAGCTGCCTCTGGCGATCGTCGAGGATCCGAACTTCAAGGAAGGCCAGGACTTTTATCCCGACCAGTCCGACAACTTCTTCGTCGGCAACGCCTTCCCGACCTGCGGCATCAACTTCACCGCCCAGGAGATCATGGGGCAGACGAAGGAAAACCAGTAGAGGCCCTTCCTGATCCGCATGTCGCGCTCAGGCGCGGCATGCGCGAAACCTGAGGCGATAGATGACCACGGCAGAGATACAGGCAACGTCCCCGCTCTTCCGGATGGAAGGTGTGTCCAAGCGTTATGGCGGCGTGCGCGCCCTGGAGAATGCCAAGCTCGACGTCGAAGCGGGCCATATCCACGCGATCCTTGGCGAAAACGGCGCCGGCAAGTCGACGCTGATCAAGATCATGGCGGGCGTAGTGGCAGCGGATGAGGGCCGTATGCTGCTCGATGGCCGCGAGATCACCTTCCGGTCGCCGGCCGCCGCCGCTGCCGCGGGCATCGCCTGCGTCTTTCAGGAACTGTCCCTGATCCCCGACCTTAGCGTCGCCGACAATATCGCCATTGCCGATCCGCCGCGCCGTTTCGGCTTGATCGACCGGCGGGCTCAGCGCGCGATCGCGGAAGAGGCACTGGCGCGGGCGGGCGCCGAGGACATTCACCCGCGTGCGGCGGTGAAGGACCTGCCGCTATCCCGCCGGCAAATGGTCGAGATAGCCAAGGCGCTGGCATCAAAGCCGCGCATCCTGATCCTCGACGAGGCGACGTCGGCGCTGACGGCCGGCGACGTCGCCAAGGTGTTTGCGGTGCTGAAGCGCCTGCGTTCCGAAGGTCTGGCCCTGCTCTATATCTCGCACCGCATGCATGAGATCGCCGAACTCGCCGACACCTGCACCGTCTTCCGCAACGGCCGGAATGTCGCAAGCTTCCGCGCCGGCACCCGCAGCAGCAGCGAAGTCGTCGAAATGATGATCGGACGTGAATACAGCAACGTCTTTCCGCCGAAGCCGCAGCGTGCGGCCATCGCCAAACCTCCCCGCCTCGAGTGCCGGAATCTCGGCTGGGGCGATCGGCTGCGCGACATCTCGCTCTCGGTCGCCGAAGGTGAGGTGGTGGGCCTGGGCGGGCTCGACGGCCAGGGCCAGCGCGACCTGCTGCTTGCTCTCTTCGGCGTGTTGCGCGGAACCACGGGCTCGGTGCTCATTGACGGCGCGCCGATGGCGATCGCGAGCCCCGCGGTCGCTCGCGCCTCGCGCAGTGCTATGGCGCTCATTCCGGAAGACCGCAAGACCGAGGGGCTGATGCTGCCGATGACCGTGCGGGAAAACCTGTCCTTCGCCGCACTCGATCACGTTTCGCGCGGTGGGATCATCGACCGCACCGCGGAAGGGCAACTGATCGATGAAATGGTGCGGCTGCTCGCGATCAAGACGGCCGGGCTCGACGTTCCGGTGGGCGCGCTCTCGGGTGGCAACCAGCAGAAGGTGGTGATTGCCAAGTGGCTGATGCGCAAGCCGCGCATCGTTCTGCTCAATGATCCGACACGCGGTATCGACGTCGGCACCAAGCAGGAGATGTACCAGCTTCTGCGCCGGCTGGCCGACGTCGGCGCGGCGATCCTGTTCTATTCGACCGATTACGACGAGTTGATCGGCTGCTGCGACCGGGTTCTCGTTCTCTATGACGGCCGCATCGTCCGCGAGCTCGAAGGCCGAGACATCACCGAGCATGCGCTGATCGCGAGCGCTCTCAACGTCGACAGCGGCGACCGGGAGGGAACGGCGGCATGAGTGAATGGCGCTACTGGTTGAACGAGCAGCGTGGGACACTCATGGGGCTCGCGATCTTTCTCCTGATGTTTGCCGTCTACATCGCCAACCACCCGGCCGGCCTGACGGCAAACGTAGCCCAGACCGCCGCCAACAAGGGTGTGCTGTTCGCCTTCGTCGCCATGGCTCAGACGCTGGTGGTGATCACGGCGGGCATCGATCTGTCGGTCGGCATGATTTTCATCCTGACCAATTGCCTGGCATCCTGGATCGTCGTCGGCGAACCTCTGCCGACCGCATTGGGCGTCGTTGCCGTCCTTATGGCGGGCATGGTCTGCGGTGCAATCAACGGGCTTTTGGTGATCTATGGACGACTGCAGCCGATCGTCGCGACGATCGCGACCGGGGCGGTCTATTTCGGTCTGGCGCTGCTGCTGAGACCGTTTCCCGGCGGCTCCGTCAACGAGGACCTCGCGGATGCGCTGACCGGTCGCCTCTTCGGCGTGATCCCGTCGAGCCTGGTGGCGCTGGCGGCGGCGGTTCTGCTGGTCTGGCTGCCCTTCCGGCGATCGAGGCTTGGCAGGGCCGCCTATGCGGCTGGCTCCTCCGAGCAGGCGGCCTTCATGTCGGGCGTGCCGATCCGGCGCGGCAAGTTTGCAGCCTATACGCTCGCCGGATTGCTCGCGGCGATGGGCGGACTGTTCCTGACCTTCTTCACCTATACCGGCGAGGCGGCCTATGCCAGCGGCAGCGGCTATACGCTCTGGTCGATCGCAGCCGTCGTGCTGGGCGGCGTCTCGCTCTATGGCGGCCGCGGCAGCGCGGTCGGCGCGATCTTCGGCGCCTTCGCCGCCCGCACGACCGGCGATATGTTGTTCGTCTTCGACGTCGATCCGCTGTGGCAGCCGCTGCTGCAGGGTGTCGTCCTGATGATCGCGGTCAGCATCGGCTCCATCGCTCTGCTGCGGGTGCGCAACCGTCTGGACTGGTTCCAATGAGCGACACATCAGAAAACCGCATCTCGATCAGGACCCGCCTGCCGGCATTCCTCCGCCGCGCCGATCCGGCCGTGCTCACCGCCTTCGGCTGCATTCTTCTTCTGCTTTTTATGAGCAGCCTCTATTCCAGCAATTTCCTGTCGCTCAACTACCTCCTGCAACAGCTCAAGGTCGCTTCGTTCCTCGGGGTGGTGGCCGCCGGTATCATGGTCGTGATTTTGCTCGGCCACATCGATCTTTCCGTCCCTTGGGTGATGACGACCGGCGCGATGATGGCCTGTGCCGCCGCCAGTTTCGGAGGCATGGGACCGGTGATCGCCATTCCTTTCGGGATCCTCTGCGGCGCGGCCTTCGGCCTGCTGAATGGATTTGGCGTCGCCTATCTGCGCATCCCGTCGATGATCGTCACGCTTGCGACCAATGTCGTCGCCCAGGGCCTGATGGTCGTCTACACCGGCGGCTTCTCGCCGCAGGACTCCGCACCACCGGCGGTGCGCTGGCTCGCGACCGGGTTCGTCATTCCAGGCCTGCCGAACGCCATCCTCGTGTGGATCGCGATCAGCGCCGTGATGGTGTTCCTGTTTACGCGCACCTCCTTCGGCCGAGCGGTATACGGCATCGGCAACAGCGAACGCGCGGCGTACCTCTCGGGGGTCGATACGCGGCGCGTCGTCATGATCGCCTTTGCGATCTCGGGCGCCCTCAGCGCCTTCGGCGGCGTACTGCTCGCCGGCTATTCCTCGAAGGCAGCGCAGGCGATGGGCGACGCTTATCTGCTGCCGGCAATCGCTGCCGTCGTGCTCGGCGGCACATCGATCCTTGGCGGTCGCGGCTCCTATCTGGGCACGGTCGCCGGCGTGATCCTGATCACACTCCTGCAATCGATCCTCTCGGTGATGCAGATGCCGGAAGCAGGCCGCCAGATCGTCTATGGTGTCGTCATCATCGTCATGCTGCTGCTCTACGGCCGCACGCCGCCAAACCGGTAGAGCAAGAGCAATTCCAAAGCGTTAGATCATCTCCCGATTCAATGAAACAGAGAGATGACCCGAAGGCACTTCCCGAAATAGCTTGACGCGAATCAGAGGATGAATCACCTTCTAACGGAATAGATCGCATATTCCGCATTTCGGCGTAGTTCAGCGACGGGTCTGTAAGGAGATATCGCGGGCGCATTTGCGTGGCCCACGAGACGGACACCGTTGATTTCCGCCGCAAATGCGATGCGAAACGCGAGAGGGAATTTGGGAATGGACATGGCGGGATCGACGGCGGCGGCCGGAGAAGGCGGTTTGAGCGGGACGGGCTATCGGCGATCCGCGGACGAGGCGATCGCCGCAGACGCGCGGGCGCTATCCGAGCAGTTGAAAGCGATGCGCGACCGTCTGTTCGCGCCGACGGCGATGAAGACGCTCCGGAGCTTCACCTCCGGAGAGGCCGCCAAGCTGATTGGTGTTTCCGACGGCTACCTTCGGCAATTGTCGCTGGCGGGCGAGGGCCCCCAGCCCGACACGGGTGCAGGCGGCCGGCGCTCCTATTCGCTTTCCGACATCAACGCGCTTCGTCGTCATCTTGCCGACCAGGCGCTGGTCAAGGGCAACGCTGCCAAGGCCCGCAGCTACCTGAAATGGCGCGACCGCGCCAACGGCGAACACCTGCAGGTCATTTCCGTCA
Source organism: Ensifer sp. IC4062 (assembly GCF_020193575.1). Classification (GTDB taxonomy): domain Bacteria; phylum Pseudomonadota; class Alphaproteobacteria; order Rhizobiales; family Rhizobiaceae; genus Sinorhizobium. The sequence goes on along the minus strand of NZ_JADYVD010000014.1, from coordinate 58,417 downwards.
CCAACTTCAAGGGAGGTTCCGGCAAGACGACCTCGTCGGTCCATCTCGCCCAATACCTCGCCCTGACCGGTCACCGGGTTCTCGCTGTCGATCTCGACCCGCAGGCTTCGCTTTCGGCACTGTTCGGCTATCAGCCGGAGCTGGACCTCACCGGCAACGACACGCTCTATGGCGCCATTCGCTATGATTCCGAGGCGCGGCCCCTCAAGGACATTATCCGCAAGACCTATTTCGATGGGCTCGATCTCGTGCCAGGCAATCTCGAACTGCAGGAGTTCGAGCACACGACGCCGCAGGCCTTGAGCGCCCGCCAAAGCGGCGCGGATGCCGGGCCGCTGTTCTTCGCCCGCGTGCAGGCCGCGCTTGCGACCGTTGCCGACGAGTACGACGTGGTCGTCATCGACTGCCCGCCGCAACTCGGCTACCTGACGCTTTCGGCGCTCTGCGCTTCGACATCGGTCATTGTCACCGTGCATCCGCAGATGCTCGACGTCGCCTCGATGAACCAGTTCCTCTACATGACCTCGGATCTCCTCAGCGTCGTGCGCGAGGCCGGCGGGGAGCTCAACTTTGACTTCCTGCGCTATCTCGTCACCCGTTTCGAGCCCAATGACGGGCCGCAGGCACAGATCGTCGGGTTTATGCGATCGCTGTTCGGTGATCGCGTGCTGACCTCGGCCATGGTGAAATCTACGGCGATCTCGGACGCCGGCCTGACGAAACAGACGCTATACGAGGTCGGCCGGGAGAATTTTACCCGCGCGACCTACGACCGGGCGATCGAGTCGCTGAACGCCGTCAACGGCGAAGTCGAGGCTCTCATTCATGCGGCCTGGGGGCGCTAGGAGATGGCTGGCAACAACCGAAAGAACGAATTGCGGGCGTTGTTTGCGGGCGGTGCTCCCGCGGCACCGGCGGAACAAAAGGGCGAGAGCGAGTTGACACCTGTCAACGGGAGGTCTGCCTCCACCGCGGATGCCCCGCGCGCAGCATCGGGAGCGGTCCGGGCGATGGGGCTTTCGCTCGGCAATATCACGCGCGAGGCGGAAGAAGCGCGCGCGTTGCGGGAAGCTCTCACGCAGGGCGAGCGCGTGGTGGCACTCGACCCGGCGCTGGTCGAGGGCTCTTTCGTCGACGACCGGCTGACCGACGGCGAGGTGGACGATCCCGATTTTCTAGCATTGGTCGAAAGCATTCGCGAGAACGGCCAGCAATCGCCGATCCTCGTGCGTCCGCACCCGGAAAAGCAGGGTCACTACCAGACCGCCTACGGCCATCGGCGGCTGAAGGCGGTGCGCCGGCTCGAACTGCAGGTGAAGGCGATCGTCCGGCCGCTTTCCGACGACGAGCTGGTGCTTGCCCAGGGCAAAGAAAATGCAGAACGGCGCAACCTTTCCTTCATCGAGCGGGCGCTTTTTGCCTCGGCGCTCGCCGCGCGCGGATTCGATCGCAAGGTGATCGGCGACGCGCTTGCCGTGCAGAAGAGCGAATTGTCGCGCCTCCTCCAGGTGGCCGACAGCGTGCCGCATCATCTCGCCCGCGCAATCGGCCCGGCGCCGAAGGCAGGGCGGGAGCGGTGGATGGCGATCGCCACGCTGCTCGAAAGGGAAGAGGCACGCGAACTAGCGGATGCGGAAATCGGCGCGTCGCGCTTCCGTGCTGCAGACACCGATCAGCGCTTCCAACTCGTCTTCAATCGTCTGTCTGAGAGGGACAAGCCGGAGCCGGAGAAGCCCGAGGAGTTGAGAGACGAGGCGGGCCGTGTGTTCGCGCGGCTGAGGCTTGACGGGAAGGCCCCAAGGATCGAGTTCCTGCCCGGCACCCATCCGGCCTTCCTCAAGGAAGCGGTGTCGATGCTGGCCAAGTGGCACGCAACCTTCGTGGCGAACCAGAAGTCATAGTTTCTCGATCGGCTTGCCGCGAAAATACCCCTCCCCACAGGTGGAGGGCTTGGCGCCCGTTGCGATCGTGGCTTTTTTTAGCGGTTGCGCTATTGGAGGGTAGGACAGGGGCCGCGGCAGGTTAAGCCCCTGCCATCTGTGGGGAGCGGCTTCCATCCGTGCCCGTCAGTTGCCTTTCACTATCCAGGACGAGTACGGCCCGACCGCAAACTCCGCGTCCGGGGCCTCGTCGAGCGTGGAAAGGATCTCAAGGCTGTGCCCATCGGGGTCCTTGAAATAGACGGAAATGGCCGGCACCCATCCAAGCACCACGGGTTCGAGAACCGGTTCCCCATTGAAGCCGAGCGGCTGGATGCCGGCGGCGAGCAGGGTTTCGCAGGAAGACACGACCGTCGCCGCTGGCGCTCGAAACGCGAAATGCAACTTCATCTGCAGCGGTGCCGTACCCGTCTCCCAGAGGCCCAGCATCCCTTCCGCCTTTGTGCCGACCCAGAAAAAGGCGACCTTCCTTTCCGAGAACTCTTTCGCAAACTCCAGCCCGAGTTGGTCGCGATAGAATGTTATCGCGCGGCGCAGATCCCGTACCGGCAGGTGTGTCTCGTAGATGCCTGATATCGCTGCCCCGATGCCCTGCCCTGAATGAAGTTTCGCAGCCATGATGGTCTTTCCGCCCTCTTATTCGTTTCGAACAGCATGACAATGCTTCCTCAAGTAAAGTTGAGGTCAAGGGCGATTTTCAACGACGTGTATCAGGCGCTGACAGACTGTCGGGCGTTTAGTGAGTCGCTGAGCAGGTCGCTCTCGATCCTCGGAGCCGACGCTTAAAGGCTCTACTAGTCGGGGCCGTTGAGGTTCGGAACATTTAGCCTTCGATGATGTTGGGCGTTAATTGGCCCGCGTGATGGAGGTGCCAAAACAGACGCCGGGCGGGCTTCAAGGAGACAGCCATGATCCGTCCGCTTCCTTCACTATTTCTTCCGCGCCGTGGCCTCTTGCAGCTAGGCCTTGGAGCAACGCTCGCTTCGAGCGCAGGTCTCGCCCCGGTTTCTCGTGCCGACGAGCCGACCGACATTATGGACGAGGATATTTTTCAGTTTGCGCTGAACCTGGAGTACATGGAGGCCGAGTACTATCTGCGCGGCACGACCGGAAACGGAATCGACGATTCTGATGCCGGCGCGGAAGCTGGCCCGGTAACCGGCGGCAAGCAAGTTTCCTTCGACACACCCGCGATCGGCGAGTTCATGCGCGAGGTGGCGGAAAACGAGCTGGCTCATGTCCGGTTCTACCGCAAGACTCTCGGAGATCAGGCGGTGCCCAGACCGGCCATCGATTTCGATGCCGGCTTTACAGCGGTCGCAAAAGCGGCGGGTCTAGGCGAGAACTTCGATCCATTCGGTAACGAGATGAATTTTGTCCTTGGTGGGATGCTGTTCGAAGACGTCGGCGTCACTGCCTACGCCGGTGCTGCCACAGTATTGAAGAACAAGGATTTTCTGGCCGCTGCCGCCGGTATCCTGGCTGTGGAGGCCTATCACATGGGGATGGCTCGATCCACGCTCTACAGAATGGGCGAGCAAGCCTGGGAAGCGGCGAATGCGGTTTCCGATGCTCGTGACAAAATCGATGGATCGGAAGACAAGGATCAAGGCATCCAGATGGACGGCAAAGCCAACATCGTTCCTTCCACCCCGGATGCGATAGCCTTCACCCGCACTCCGCAAGAGGTGTTGCATATCGTGTATCTCACCGACCAGACAGGCGCCAGCAAGGGTGGCTTTTACCCGAACGGGATGAACGGAACGATAAAAAGCACCTGAACCGCACGCGCTCGAGGCCCGAGCGGGAACGGCTCCCGCCTTCGCTGACGATTGCGCCGGAGAACCTGTGACGGTTTTCCGCGCCGGTCATGCCCTGACAGGCTGGAGTTTTCTTCTGTCGATCAAGCGTTTGGCGAGCCTCTGACCAGGTTTTTCGACCGCAAAAAACGTCATGCAGGCAGCCGCATAAACCAACGGCACCAGGATGGCGGTCACGACGGCGAACCGTGCAGCCGGTGTGAGGGTGTCGCCGAAACCGGCAATGAAATAGGCGGCGATCGGCTGCAGGAAGATGAGGTGCCAGAGATAGGCCCCGAATGACAGTTCGCCGAGCCAATGAAAGAACCTGTTTCCGAGCGACGAGGAAAAGGCGCGTAGTCTGACGCCCACCGTGTTACCGATCAGGCGATGGTATAGGAGCGCGAAAAAGACGGCGACGAGCGTGACGCGCATCAGCATTTTGGTTACGGTCATATCGCCGCCGATCGGCAGAAGAGCAAGCGCCATAGCGGCCCCGCCGTGTAGAAGAGCTTTCGACCTTTCCGCGTGAAGAGCAAGCGCCAACAGCATTCCGCAAAGAAAGATATGCATCTTCAGCGGCAGGAATGCCGGCATTGGAAAGTGGACTCCCAGCAGGCTCGACGTCGACACGATCGCGAGCGCAATAATGCCTGTAAAGAACGCGCCCTTCAGCCATCCGCCTTTCTTGAGCAAGAGCATGATGAAGGGGAAGGCCGCGTAGAACTGCATTTCGAGCCCTATGCTCCAGTCTGGAAGCGGCGTGCGGTAGGCGTAGTCGGGAGAGAGGCCGAAAAGAAAGCTCGCGTGCATCAGCCCGTTGGTCAATCCGTTGTCGAGATAGCGTTGCGGTGATTGCGGCGTTCTTCCGAGGAAGGCGTCGATGACCATTCTCGATTCGAACAGCCAGGCGCCGAGCGCGAAGGCAACGGCGAGAAGAACGTAGTAGAGCGGCGCAATTCTCAGGAAACGCCGGATCCAGAAGCTTCTCCAGGTCGAGGTCAGCTCCCACGGCTCTTTGGCGGCACGCAACTGATAATGAAATACCATCAGAAAGCCGGAAAGCATGATGAAGAGATCAACACCGAGGTCGGGTTCCGACAAGACCGGCAAGCGCCAACCCGTCAGCAGCAGCGCATGGCCGATCATCACCCAGAGAGATGCCAGCCCTCGGAGTCCGTCCAGGCAATCGATTCGGATTTTGCGGGGATCATAATCAGCCATCAGCAATCTTCGTCCTTGTGAGCAACTAAAGGTTACTGCCTGCGCGCTATGTTGCGACGCACAAGGGACTGCCTAGAGGCTGACTAAGGCGAGAGTAAGTAATCGATGGGCGTTGAAGGAGTGCCGCAAGTCGTCTGGCCCTGTTTCCGCTCAGACGCGGCCGGCGCGTCTATCGAGGCTGAAGGCGCCCGCGCCGAGGGCGACGACCTGAAGGAACCCGCCCGTGATGGCGAGATTCTTCATGAAGTGGATCATCTGGTTTTGGTCCGCGAAATTGGTGTGAAATCCGAGCGCCGACGCCAGAGTGAAGACCGCCAGGGCAAGTGCCGCCAGGCGAGCCTGATAGCCGAGGACGAGGAGGATGCCACCGCCGAGTTCCACGACGAGAGCGACCGCGTAGGCTACTGTGGACAGGGGCAGATTGGCCGCCCTTATATACTCGATCGTTCCTGCGGGATCTGCCAATTTTTCGAAGCCGGATGAGAGGAAAATGGCTGCGAGAAGCAGACGACCGATGAAGGCCAGCGCGCTCTGAAGTGCAAGGTTGTCGCTCATGTCGAGTCCTTTTCTTAGCGGTGGCGCCAGGATCTGTAACTCCCGCGCATCACTGGCGCCATTGAGCCTTCCCCCGGTCCTCGCGAGGAGGGATGGCGATAGCAATCTATGTTTGCAAAGATAGCGCTCACGCTTCGAAAATCTTCCCGGTCTGAAACAGAATTTGAACGGCGGCAGAAACCCGCCGCCGAGCCCTGAAAAGCCTTGGATGTGGTCGGCCAGGAAGATCTGTCGTAAGCCCCTTCGAGGGGCATGCCGCCCTTCTGGCGATGTGCCTGGAAGGGAGTTGTTAACCTTCATTTCCTATTCGCTTAAGGCAGCCCCTTCGATAATGAATTTCGAGTTTTCAGGCCATGCGTATTCCCCGGACAAATTTCTCGACGGCAGCTTTGTATGATGCAAACCAGACGGACGATTTCGAGGCTCCGCAGCCGGGTGACCTGAGCAGCGCTCATGGCCACACGGCAGGCTCCAGCGAACACGATCACCTGTTCGAGGCGCCGGAAGCGCCGCGGTGCGCGGTTAGTCAGGAAGCCCACCACCCAGGCTATGCCGGGCGCGCGGCGCGGCTCTATGGGCAGGGTTCGGCCTATGCTCCGGCCCAGGTCACGGCTTCCACACGAGATCCGCTGCCGACGCTTGCCGAAATCACCGGTCATGACGGCGATACGACCTGGGAAAGCCATTTCTTCCTGTCGCCCAATGTCCGCTTTACCCGCACGCCCGAACGCGAATTCATGAAGCGCCGCGCCCCGGCGATCGAGGAGAACGAAACGGAAGCGGAGGTGGCCGCGGAGGTCGCCGAGACGGACGTCGCGGCAGTCGAGGAGGTCGGCGAGGCGTCGGTCGAGGCGGTCCCGGCGAACGATGTGCCGGCCGTTGAGTCAGAGACGCCCAACTACAGTCCATCCGAACTGCTGCGTGTACTGGTGCAGCAGCTTCCCTCCTGGAGTTCTCAAGCCAACGGCCCTGGCGCGGCCGAATCAGCGTCGGTTTCGGTGCCGGTTGTAGCGCAGGGACCGACAATCCCGGCAACGCAACCTGTATCCACACAGGAAGCAGTCGACGTAAAGGTTGGGGACGTGCTTTCAGAGGCTCCAGCGATCACTGACGGTGCGGTTGCCGAGACCGGCATTCAGCCCGACACGCGCCTTGCCTATCTTTCGGACCACGCCTTCTTCGAGTTCATCCAGCCAGAGGTCGTGGCCCCTGCCGCTCCCTCGGTCGCCGCGCCCATAACCGTTGCCCCTGCCGTGGCAATCGCGCCTGAGATTGCAGTAGAACCGCAGCCCGTAGCCGTTCGGCCCGCGGAAATCCTCGCGCTGCCGACCGCCGCAATCACCTCGCTGTTCCGGGTCGTCGAATGCCGGCGTCCGGCGCCGGCGGCCGAACTGCCTGTTTCCGCTCCAACGGCTAACGTGATCGACGGGACGCTCGCCGAGGAACCCACTTCGGCGGCAGCCGCAGTGGTCGCGCAAGCATCCGCCCCAGCATCCGCCGAGCCGATCGTGTCGACTGCGGTGCCCGAGGCGCCGGTGGCGAAGGCAATGGTCACCATGCCGCACGTCGTGCAGCGCTCCTCCCCGTCGCTGCCGCCGCTTGGCGCAATCGAGCGGGTCCAGGCAACCGACGCATACGAGTTTCCGTCCGAGGAGCTCCTGCAGGAGCCGCCGGAAGGCCGCGGATTCTTCATGACGCAGGAGCAGCTCGAGCAGAATGCCGGGCTCCTCGAAAGCGTACTCGAAGATTTCGGCGTCAAGGGCGAGATCATCCACGTGCGGCCGGGTCCCGTCGTCACACTCTACGAATTCGAGCCGGCGCCGGGCGTCAAATCGTCCCGCGTGATCAACCTCGCCGACGATATCGCCCGCTCGATGTCGGCGCTTTCGGCCCGTGTTGCCGTCGTGCCCGGCCGCAACGTCATCGGCATCGAGCTGCCGAACGCCACCCGCGAAACGGTCTATTTCCGCGAACTGATCGAGTCCGCCGATTTCCGCAAGACCGGCTACAAGCTGGCGCTCTGCCTCGGCAAGACCATTGGCGGCGAACCGGTGATTGCCGAACTTGCCAAGATGCCGCACCTGCTCGTCGCCGGCACTACCGGTTCCGGCAAGTCGGTGGCGATCAACACGATGATCCTGTCGCTGCTCTACCGGATGAAGCCGGAGGAGTGCCGGCTGATCATGGTGGATCCGAAGATGCTGGAACTCTCCGTCTACGACGGCATCCCGCATCTGCTGACACCGGTCGTCACCGACCCGAAGAAAGCCGTGATGGCGCTCAAATGGGCGGTGCGCGAGATGGAGGACCGTTATCGCAAGATGTCGCGCCTCGGCGTGCGCAACATCGACGGCTACAACCAGCGGGCGGCTGTAGCGCGCGAGAAGGGCGAACCGATCCTGGCGACGGTCCAGACCGGTTTCGAAAAGGGTACCGGCGAGCCGCTTTTCGAGCAGCAGGAAATGGATCTGGCGCCGATGCCCTATATCGTCGTCATCGTCGACGAGATGGCCGATTTGATGATGGTCGCCGGCAAGGAGATCGAAGGCGCGATCCAAAGGCTGGCGCAGATGGCGCGCGCGGCCGGCATCCACCTGATCATGGCGACGCAGCGCCCGTCTGTCGATGTCATCACCGGCACGATCAAGGCGAACTTCCCGACGCGCATCTCCTTCCAGGTCACCTCGAAGATCGACAGCCGCACGATCCTCGGTGAGCAGGGCGCCGAACAGCTCCTCGGCCAGGGCGACATGCTGCACATGGCCGGCGGCGGCCGCATCGCCCGCGTCCACGGACCTTTCGTCTCCGATCTCGAGGTCGAGCATGTGGTGGCGCACCTGAAGACGCAGGGGCGCCCGGAATATCTCGAGACGGTGACCGCGGACGAAGAGGAGGAGGAGGCCGAGGAGGATCAGGGCGCCGTGTTCGACAAGAGCGCGATCGCCTCCGAGGACGGCAACGAGCTTTACGACCAGGCGGTCAAGGTCGTGCTGCGCGACAAGAAGTGCTCGACGTCCTACATCCAGCGCCGCCTCGGCATCGGCTACAATCGCGCCGCTTCGCTCGTCGAGCGCATGGAGAAGGAGGGTCTTGTCGGCCCCGCCAACCATGTCGGCAAGCGCGAGATTATCTACGGCCAACGCGACCATTCTGGTACGCCCGACAGCGACGATATGGAGTGATGTGACGCTTCGCGCATCATCGCCGATGCGCGAACGTGTCGCGAGAGTGACTTTTTGATCACCGCGGTCTAGCGATCCTCACGCGTATGCCACAGCCTCAGCACGTAGATCGTTGACTGCGTGATCTCATAGCGCATTTCGTATTGGCCAACGAGAATACGGCGGACCTCACGGGGATCGAACTCCTCGAGCCGTTCGCCCATACGCGGCTGCTCGAGCAGGCGCCTCGGGGCGCTCGCCAGTGCCTGCACTGTGCGGGCTGCCGCTTGCCGGTTGACCGGTGCAAGAAAATCATAGAGACGTCCGAGGTTAGAAACTGCCTTGGTTGTCCACTGCAGCTTCATCACGATGGCAGCGGCAGCGGCTTGTCGCTGTCGAGGCTGTCGGCCCAAGCCTGCACGGACTGGTGGTCGATGACATGGCCACCGTCAACGTCGGCGAGCGCTTCCAGCGTCAAGCGCCGGCGCTCCTCTTCCTGATCGATCCAAGCGGTTAGCGCTTGCTTGACGATCCAGCCGCGCGAACGCTCAAGCCGTGCCGCAATCTGATCGACCTTCTCGGCGAGCGGCAGCGGCACATGGGCTGTCAGAACCTTCGTTTCCATGGCTCCACTCCGTTTAGTCAATCTTAATCATAGTGATTAGATTTGACTATATCCAGGTCTTTTGCCAAGAACATGCCTTAGCAGCGTCGAAGATTAGGCCTTCGTTCCGGGCGGCGCATGCCTTTGCGATCGGCCAGCGCGACAGCAGCTCTTGAACGTCTTGCCCGAACCGCACGGGCAGGGGTCATTGCCGCGCAGTTGTAACCGGCCGATCAGCGGCAGGAGGGCAGTGGAAGGCAAAAGTCCGGCGACGAGGATCGCCAGCCTCGCGGAGATGCCTGGGATCACGAGACGTCGGCCCGCCTTGAACCCGCGCCAAGCGCGCTCGGCCACATATTGCGAGTCCACCTTGGGCAGGATCTTGAACAGCGCCGCCCTGTTGGCACCTGATTTTTCGAGGAACTCCGTCGATACCGGCCCCGGGGCGACGCAGGTGACGGTCACGCCGGCGGGGCGCACCTCCTGATGCAGCGCCTCCGAAAAGGAACGGACGAAGCCTTTGCTCGCATAGTACAAGGCCATAAAGGGACCGGGCGTGAAGCTCGCGACGGAGCCGAGATTGATCACGCCGCCCCTGCCACGCGCGACCATTCCGGGCAGGAAACGGAGCGTAAGTTCGGTGAGGACGCGGATGTTGAGGTCGACCATCCCGATTTGCTCATTGAGCGGAAGGGTCGCTGCACCGCCACGCAGGCCGTACCCGGCGCTGTTGACGAGAACGTCGCACATCAACCCCTCATTGGACAGGAACGCTTCGAGACGCGCCGCCGCATCGCCGGCCATTAGATCCAGAGCAAGTATGAATGCCTCTCCGCCCGCCTTCCGCACGGCGGTCGCGACCGCCTGCAGACCTTCTGCCGAACGGGCGACCAGGACGAGTGTGGCGCCGTCCTTTGCGGCAGCCTCGGCGATCGCCTTGCCGATGCCGCGTGAGGCGCCGACCACGACGACCGCTGGCCGGAACTCTTGGTTCGACGTCATGCTGCTGATCCCGGTGCCTCAGCACTTCGGGCGATTCCGCCCTCGGAAAGGCTTGCCACTTCATCGGCGACTTCGCCGTTCAGGATCTTCTCGAACCGCTCCAGCGCTCGCGCGACATTGGCGCCGTCCATGACCCGGTGATCATAGTGGATGCGGACAGTCACCAATCCATCCTCGCTGATCGGACCGTAATTGAAGATCGTCGTGAGTGGCGTCAGGGGATTGAGGGACTCTGCGCCGAGGCCGGAATAGACCGACAGTTGGAAGGTACCGAAATGGCGTCCGCGCTGCCGTCCGATATTGAGGCCAAGCCACATGAGCAGCCACCGGATAGGCGCCGGTGCGCGGGCGAGCTTCAAAGCCCGACGGAACTGCTTGATCTCCAGAACGGGACGTGATCGCGCCGACTGGATCAGCGCTCCCAATTCGCCGATCGAACGCTGCTCGGGGGCCTTGATGGTGCTCAGGAGCACGATTCGTTCGCCTTCATGTTCGCGCTCGTGCGCGATCGAGGCGACGCTTCCCGGATATTCGTAGAGCTGGGGTCTCGGGAATTTGACGTAGGCGCGGCGAAACTCTGGCGTCTCCTTGGAGAGGAGTGCATATCCTTTCAGGAAAAGCACCGTCCAGGACGGCCGGCTTGGCTGCGCCAATCTGGCTTTTTGCAGGACGCCAAGGTTCATCTGGCGCTGCACCGTGACCCGTGGCACGCGGATCGAAAATCTCATCAGATCCCCGACAAGGCGCCGTGCCGCCGAAAGCTTGAGGGCTCGGCCTCGCATCATGCCACCTCTAGTAAACGTAGGGGATAATTCGCTTGGTCCTGTCCATATAGTCGCGGTACTGCGAGCCGAATATTTCCATCATCATGCGCTCCTCCTTGTCCACTCTCAGGAAAAAGAGGACGGCAAAGCCCACCAGACCCGCGAGGCCCGCCACCCAGTTCGCCAGCAGAAAGGCCTGGCCGACGCCCATGAGCAGGAACGAGGTGTACATCGGGTGACGGACGAGGGCATAGGGGCCGCGGCAAATCAGCTCGTGCTTGTCGCGAATCTCCAGCGAAATGGACCAGTTGCGGCCGAGTTCCTTATGAGTTCTGCGGAAGACCCACATCGCCATGGCAAAGGTCAAGGCGCCCACGACGACCGCCCAAGCGTGCGCTGGATAGTCGGCCGCCTCCGGCTTGCCGGTGGCGACATAAAAACCGGGGACGATCGCAAGGCCGAGCAGCGCCGCGGCAAGCCCGATGGTCTCGGAACGTGAGCGGCGGTTGCTGACGACCCGCACGCGCTTGGCCCGACGTTCATAAGGACGCCGAATGAAGTACCAGGCGATGATGCCGAAGACCCAGATGATTTCGCCGACAGAAGCGACCGTTATGTTCACACTAGCTCACCAAGCTTCGCTGCGATCGCGGCCATCGCAACGGCTGTCAAACATGTGGCCGTATAGCTCCGCTCCGACCGATGAAGTGCTACGGTCGGACGACCCGACCGTCGGACAAGCGGGGGCGAGCACTGATTGCGCTCATCCGCCGTTCATCTCCCGAAGCTTTGTAATGAATTCTTGCGGCCTGAGCCAGATGCCGGGCGTCTTATACCCCATCGAACGCGCGATTTCCGCCACGAAGGCGTTGCAGTTGTAGAGTGACGCGTGCCAGAAGCGGGACCTCGCTTTGAGCTTGCGAATGTCCGCGACGACTTCCTGGTACTCGGCTTCCGTCAGCAGAACGCGCCAGCTTGCCGACCTGTATTCTTCTTCCAGGTCGCCGTCGCTTGCCCCGGTCTCGGCCGGAACCGGCAGGAAATGACCCATCACGTACGGTGTGGTATCGTTCGTGGCCGGTGCAAGTCCTGCGACCTCTGGGTTGATCATTGCTCCCGACTTGTTCGTGCGCCCGAAAATCACGTAGGAGTGACCATAGCTGAGCGCATAACGGGAGCGGAATTCGATAAAGTAGCCGTAGTCTCTCTGTTGAGACTTTCCGCTAGTTCGTGCCGCGGTAGCATCTATGCTCGAAACAAAGCGCGGTTGGGGACTCTTGTCTTCCGTCTGGCATGCTGTGGTCGCCATTGCGAGCAGGACCACGAGCGATATGCGACCTCGTATAAGCGTCATTAGTACGCTCTATCTCCCGAGCTCTGATGAGCGCAGAGTTGAAAGCCAACGCCTGTGAGCCTGTGGCTTCCGCGCTGTAGATCCCAAGCCGGTGCGGCCATGAATTAAAAAACGTGGGAAGGGTCGCAAGACCCTCCCCGCGCAAAGTTCTAGTTTACTTATAAACCGGAGCCGGCTCTACCGGCGCTGCTGCCGGTGGCGGGGCCTTCCCCTTGCCTTTGCCAATCGTCCCGCAAGCGCTCAGGCTGGCGACCGAAAACAACGCAATCATCACGATTAGAATTCTGCTCATCAAGAAGTCCTTTCCTCAATACTCGGAATGGGTTATCGAAGGCAACATTTGAAGTAATAGTGGCGATTTGCGACTCGGCCTAGTGCAGAAAGGACACAGTTGCCATTCGGTTTGTCGTTGCCGAACTTTCAACGGTGTCCCAAAAACACACAGCTTCATCGTTTATACCGAAAATTGAGGGGAAACACCATCAGATGATCAATACCTCTGTGCCTACCGGCGTGCGGCTGTAAAGGTCGACGATATCCTCGTTCGTCATGCGGATGCAGCCGTTCGAAACCGCGTGGCCGATCGTCCACGGCTCGTTCGTTCCATGCACGCGGAACATGGTGTCTTGTCCGCCGCGGTAGAGATAAAGGGCGGATGCGCCAAGCGGGTTGTGCGGTCCGCCAGAGACGCCGCCGGCATATTGCGCCAGGTGCGGCTTGCGCTTGATCATGCTGGCTGTCGGTGTCCATGAGGGCCATTCCGCCTTGCGGCCGACGACCGCCTTGCCTTTCATCGTGAGGCCCTCTTCTCCGACGCCGATCCCGTAGCGTGTCGCCCAGCCGCCCTCTTCGACCGCATAGAGGTAACGCTGGTAGGTGTCGACGACGATCGTTCCAGGCGCTTCGTATCCCTCGTAGCGGACATGCCGCCTTCGGTAACGTGGATCGATGCCGGACGAGTCTCCGAACAGCGATGGAACGGGCACCCCCATTCCTTGCCAGCTTGAACTACATCCAGAAATCAACAGAGCCAGACCGCTCAAAACGAGCATCCGGCGCGTAATTTGGTCATTGTCCATCTTTACCTGCTGAGCAAATCGGTGCGCCCCGGATTCGTCTTTAACACTGCGGCGCGCGGCGGCCAAGTCTTGCGCGTCGATTAAGACCGCTGGAGAGGATAGAAAGTTGGATTGGACTACATCTTTGCTTGCCAGCCAAAGCATATGTGGGGCAAGCGTGGTATATCTGTAACGGCGCCTAGTTCAGGCGAATGAACAGAGCGAACTTGCCAGGATTTTCGGGTCGTTGAAGTGGATGCCGCTCTTCACGGCCTGTGAAACATCTTGCGGCGCTGTGCCCGCTCGATTAGGTCGAGGCACGACAATAAGGATAGACAAATGAAACTTGGCTTCGAGGGGAAGGTTGCGATCGTGACCGGTGGGGCTTCCGGAATTGGCGCGGCTGTTTCCCTGCAACTCGGTAGCGCGGGAGCAGAGGTCGTCGTGGCCGATATAGATCCTGATGCCGCCCGCCGAATCACTGCCGAGATTCGTTCGGATGGCGGCACGGCCCACGACTTCGTCGTCGACGTGGCCGATGCCGAAGCTGTGGAAAACTTGGTGAAATTCGCCCGCGAGAAATGCGGCGGCCTTCATTTGGCGGTCAACAATGCCGGCATCGATGGCATCCGCAAGCCGACGGCCGACTATCCGCTCGATGAGTGGCACAAGGTGATGAACGTCAACCTGAATGGCGTTTTTTATTGCATGAAGCACGAGATCGCCGCCATGCTGGCCGAGGGCGGCGGCGCGATCGTCAATATGGCTTCCATTCTCGGCTCGGTCGGCCTGCCTACCGCAGCCGCTTATACCGCGGCCAAGCACGGGATTGTCGGGCTGACGAAGGTCGCGGCGATCGAATATGGGCGGATGGGCATCCGCATCAATGCCGTCGCTCCCGGTTGGATCGAAACACCCCTCCTGTCAGAGCATGCCGACATCGCGAACACGCGGCGCATGATGTCGCTGCAGCCGATGGGAAGGCGCGGCAAGCCGGAAGAGGTGGCGTCCCTCGTGTGCTTCCTCCTGTCCGACCAGGCGAGCTTCATCACCGGAAGCGTCCATCTCGTGGATGGCGCCTATACGGCCCACTGAGCGGCGACCTTCCGGCCGTCGATGTGGCGATCCAGCCCGAGTGAGAGGAGGGCCGGCGGCCCGGCACTCCTGTCGTGCAATTTCAGGGGCGAACGGTGATGTGCCCCCTCATGTTGGGATGGTAGCGGCAGATATAGTCGAAGCTGCCCGGCTCCTGCAGCAGGAGGCGACCTGATTTCTTCGCAGGGAGGAGCACTTCCGCACCTCCCGTCACCGTGGCGGTGTGAACCAGCGCATCCTTGTTGATCCACTCGACTTCATCACCCACCTTGGCCTCGATCTCCGCGGGCGCGTAGGCCAGGCGGTCGATCGTCACCTCGATGGTTTCTGCCTGCGCGGGAACGGCGATGGCCGCCGTTCCCAACAACAGGGCGAGAAAAGCCGGTCTCACCGCGTTCATTTCAGCTCCGTCGCGACATGTTCGGCATGCTGCTGATGGCCCTGGAACAGCTTCAGCCCGGTCTCGAGCAGAGATTTGAGCTCGGCATTTTGCGCAGACGGGATCAGCAGGGTCTCCAGCGCGCCGTTGACTTGCTTGTGGTAGGCGACCTCGTTCTCGACATAGGCCCTGTCGAAATCAGCCCCCGTCAGCTTCGCCAGTTCCGAGCGTTTGGCTTCGGCCGCCTGCGACAGGGCTTTGCTGGTGTCGTTGTCCTCGGGGGTAACATTGAGCTTCTTGACGAGATCGAGTGCCTGCTCGTTCACCGACTCGTGGTCGCGCACCATGCTCTCGGCGAATTCGAGGACGGCCTTGTTTTTCGACGTAGCGATGGCCTGTTTTGCCGCTTCGACGTCGATCACGCCTGCGGTGTAGGCGATATGCGCGATCTGTGGATCCGTCGGCTTGTCGCCGGCGAGCGCCCAATTGCCCCCGAGCAACAGGGCGATTGCAGCGGCTGCGGTGGTTAAGCGTATGGTCATCGGATGTTCCTTTCCTCGAAGATCAAAGCGGAATGTGCAATTGACGTGCTTTGGATGCTTCGCAGGTCGAAACGTTCCCGATTACTTGCCGCCATCCTCCGGTTCCTGCTGGGAGATGCGCGCGAGCACGGCTTCGGTCAGACGCTCGCAACGCTTGCCCGCGAAGGGAAAGGCGTCGAGCAGAAGCGGGCCGATCTGCTTCTCCAGTTGCTCTTTGATGAGGTGTCGCGCGCGAAAGAGCCGTGTTCGCACGGTCTCGGGGCGAAGCGCCAGCAACTCGGCAGCCTCTTCGTTGCTGAGCCCCTCGATCACGCGCATGACGAAGACGGTGCGGTAGATGACCGGAAGCTGATCGGTCGCCTTTTCGACAAGGTCGAGAATCTGTCGCTGTGCCATTGTCTTTTCCGGATCGTCCGTGTCTGCATTGCGCGGGAAGGCGATGATCTCCGCCTGATGGGTCTGCAACATATCTTCGGCGAGCCGTCGCCTGCGTCGCCTCTGGCGCAGCCGGCCCAAGGCCTCGTTGATCACGATGCGCGAGAGCCATGTGGTGATGGCCGAGTCGCCGCGGAATTCGGAAAAATGCGTGAAAGCGCGGACATAGGCCTCCTGGAGGACGTCCTCGGCATCGCTGTTGTTCTGTACGATGCTTCGGGCAATCCGATAGAGCTTGCGATTGTGCGCCTGCATGATCACACGGAAGGCTTCGATGTCTTGCGGTGATGACTCGCGTGTTCGGGAGGGGAATTTCTCAGCGATGGGCATGGTCGAGGCTCCTTGTTGCACATTGGATGCCGGACCCGCTCAAACGTTCCCAACTGTGCAGCAAACGGCATTTTATCGCGATCGTCTGCGCGGTTCGACCCTACCGCGCCGCGCGCTTCTTTTTGAATTGCTGCATGGAGCCTCCAAAGAGAAAGCCCGGCGCGGGAGGAGGGGCACCGGGCTTTCGAATCTGATCGGCAACTGGGAGGAGGAGCGTTGCCGATCCCACACGATAGGGCCGGGAGGAGGAGGCCCCATCGATAACTCATACAATGGTGTTGCGATGGAGTGCCTTCAAGTCCGAGAGGGCAGATTTTCTGAACGGCAACGATGCCGGCGTGGTGGCGCATGCATGGCCCGCTCACATAGCTCCGCTCACATGGGCCAGCACACACTAGCCTGCACACCTGGCCTGATGCGCGTCAACGCCCACCCCGGGCGATGCGCTTGCATTCGCCGCTTTCTGCGCCAGATTCAGAGGACCGAACAGGAAGGAGGCGGCCATGGCGGAGGATCGCAAAGCAGCTCTGGTCCGGATCACTGGAAGGGTGCAGGGCGTCGCCTTCCGCATCTGGACCCGCGACGAAGCGGTACGGCTCGGCCTTGCGGGCTGGGTCCGCAACGAGCGCGACGGCTCCGTCACGGCCCTCATTGCCGGACCCGAGGCGGCGATTTCAATGATGCTGAGCCGCTTCTGGAAAGGCCCGCCCGCAGCACGGGTGTCAAACGTCGCGAGCGAAGATGCCTCGTCCGTGCATGCGCCGGTGGGGTTTCACATCACCGATTGACGGAGCGGTCTCGACATCCGCCCACTGCATGTTTCCTCAAATTGGAGCCGATTTAAGAAAAAGCATCCAGCAAATCAAAGTGATACAGCGTCCGCCGTGCGACGGCGCTGTAGGTGCCGGCGCCGATCATACCCGCTCCAGCGCGACAGCGATGCCCTGACCGACGCCGATGCACATGGTAGAGAGCGAATAGCGCCCCCTGGTCTCGGCAAGTTCCAGCGCTGCTGTACCCGTAATGCGCGCACCCGACATGCCGAGCGGATGGCCGAGCGCGATCGCGCCGCCATTTCGGTTGACGCGGGCGTCGTCATCGGCAATGCCGAGCTCCCGCAACACGGCTAATCCCTGGCTCGCGAAGGCCTCATTGAGTTCGATCACATCGAACTGCTCCTGCCTCATGCCGAGTCGCGCCATGAGCTTGCGGGAGGCTGGGATCGGGCCGATGCCCATGACACGTGGAGGTACGGCCGCCGAGGCGCCGCCGAGGATACGGACGATCGGAGTCAATCCGTGCTTTCTTGCGGCTTCCTCCGAGGCGATGATGAGCGCCGCTGCACCGTCGTTGACGCCAGAGGCGTTGCCGGCAGTGACAGTGCCGCCTTCGCGGAACGGGGCCTTGAGTTTGGCGAGCGCCTCCATCGTCGTTGCCCGGGGGTGTTCGTCCCTGTCGACAACGACGGCCTCGCCCTTCCTCTGCGGGATGGTGACCGAGACGATCTCCTTGGCAAGGCGGCCGTTCGCCTGTGCGGCCGCGGCCTTCGCCTGGCTGCGCGCGGCAAAGGCATCCTGGTCCTCGCGGGAAACCTTATAGTCCTCGGCGACGTTCTCACCGGTCTCAGGCATGGAATCGACGCCGTATTGCTTCTTCATCAGGGGGTTGATGAAGCGCCAGCCGATCGTGGTGTCGTGGATTTCGGCATTGCGCGAGAAGGCGCTTTCGGCCTTCGGCAGCACGAAGGGCGCGCGCGACATGGATTCGGCGCCGCCAGCGATCATCAACTCGGCTTCGCCCGACTTGACGGCACGTGCAGCGGTGATGACGGCGTCCATGCCCGAGCCGCACAGCCGGTTGATCGTCGTGCCGGGAACGGAAAGCGGAAACCCGGCGAGCAGAAGCGACATGCGCGCGACGTTGCGGTTGTCCTCGCCCGCCTGATTGGCGCAGCCGAAGATCACGTCGTCGACCGCTTCCCAATCGACCGTGGTGTTGCGCTCCAGGAGACTCTTGAGCGGGATCGCGCCGAGATCGTCTGCGCGCACCGAGGACAGCGAGCCGCCGAAGCGGCCGATCGGCGTGCGGATATAGTCGCAGATGAAAACGTCGCGCATCAGGCGGCCTCCTTACCCTTCTCGGTGCCCTGATGGGCCTTCTTGGTGCGGGCGTTGATGTCGCGCAGCACCGAAAGTTCCGTTTCCGTCGGCATCGGCGTCTCGATGACGGTCTCGGCGAACTTGATCGCCCAGCCGCAGTTTTCGACGATCTCATCGCGCGTGACGCCATGGTGGATGGAGACGACGGTCAATTCCTTCGTCTCAGGATCGGGCTCGAGGATGCAGAGATCTGTGATGACGCGGGTCGGCCCCTTCGTCTTCATGCCGAGCCGTTCGCGGTGGTTGCCGCCTTCGCCATGGCCCATGGAGGTGATGAAGGGCAGCTTCTCGACGAAGCCGCGCTTCGAGAGCGCCATGGTGATGAAGATGCGGCCGCAGTTCGAGGCGATCTCCGGCGCGCCGCCGCCGCCCGGCAGGCGGACCTTCGGATGATCATAGGGTCCGACGACCGTGGTGTTGAGGTTGGCGAAGCGGTCGATCTGAGCGCCGCCGAGAAAGCCGGTCGTGATGCGCCCGCCCTGCAGCCAATAGCGGAACATTTCCGGGACCGAGACGGTGAAGAGCGCAGTGTCGCAAAGCTCACCATCGCCGATCGACAGCGGCAGAACGTCCGGCTTGGTGCCGACGGTGCCGCTCTCATAGATCAGCGTGATGTCCGGTGCATGCGTCAGCCGCGCGACGTTGCAGGCGGCCGAGGGCGCGCCGATGCCGACGAAGCAGACGTCATCGTTCGAAAGCGCGCGTGCCGCCGCGATCGTCATCATTTCCGTGGGGGTGAAATCCGTCATCGTCGCCTCCTTACGCGGCCTTTGCCGACTTTGCGGCATGTCTGGCGAAGTCCTCGGGCTTCGCGTCGAGCACGTTTTCCTTGATCCAGGCGGTGAACGTTTCCCGGTCGCGGGCGATCTCGTCCCAGGCGATGTAGAAGGCGTTGGAGCGCGGATAATAGCCGTGCGCGTAGGAGGGAAAGGCGCCGCCCGGCACGTGGACGACTGCCGTCACCGCCCAGGTCGGCAGCACGACCGAATTGGGGGAAGGCGGGTTGAGTTCGTCGACGATCTCCTCGACGGTCACGATCGAGCGCTTGGCGGCAAGCACCGCTTCCTTCTGCACGCCGACGATGCCTTCTAGAAGCACATTGCCCTTCCGATCGGCGCGCTGGGAATGAATGATCGTCACGTCCGGACGGATCGCGGACACGGCGGCAAGCACCTCGCCGGTGAAGGGGCAAGTGATGCTCCTGATGTTCGAATCCACCTTCGGCAGGTCGGCGCCGATATAGCCCCTGAGCATCGCGAAAGGCAGGTTTGCCGCACCTGCTTCATAGGCGTTCGCCATCGCCGCATGGGAGTGCTCCTCGATTTCGAGCGGCCGCGGCCATTGATTTTCCACCGCATCGCGGAAGCGGTGTAGCGAACCGACGCCGGGATTGCCGCCCCAGGAGAATTTCATGCCCCGTGCGGCGCCGACGCCGATCAACTGATCATAGAGAATGTCAGGCGTCATGCGGACGAGGAAGAGATCCTTCCTGCCCTGGCGGATCACCTCATGGCCGGCGGCATAGGGAATGAGATGGGTGAAGCCTTCCATGGCGACGGTGTCGCCATCCTTCACGTTTTCGGCGACCGCCTCGGCGAGCGACAATATGCGAGCCATCCTGGCCCTCCTCCGTTGATGTTGCCGAATTGTCGAGCAGAGGACCCGCGATCCCCGGCGATTTTCGTCATCGGCGATGGCGGAAGATAAGCGCTTGTTTCAGCCGCTCGTCAAACATATTGTGCGATATTTGACATTTGTTCGTATACCGCACAGAATGGTGAAGTGCACGCGGGGAGCGAACCATGCGGGAAACGGATTTCGTCAGCGGCTTCGCGCGGGGCCTGAAGGTCATCGAGGCCTTCGGGGAGGCGCAGCCGCGGCTGACGATTGCGGAGGTCTCGAAGGTCACTAATCTCGACCGTGCCACGGTGCGGCGCTCGCTGCTCACGCTCTCCGAGCTCGGCTATGCCGACTACGACGGCAAGTTCTTTACACTGACGCCGAAAATCCTGCGGCTCGGCCACGCCTATCTGTCGGCGACACCTTTGCCTGCGCTCGTCCAGCCTTATCTGGACCAGCTTTCGGAAAAGGCGGGCCAGAGCGCCTCGGCTTCCGTGCTCGACGGAACCGAGGTCGTCTATGTGGCCCGCGCCTCGCAGCGGCGGGTGATTTCGATCAATCTGATGCCCGGGTCGCGCCTTCCCGCCTACTGCGCCTCAATGGGCCGCGTGCTGCTCGCCGCACTTCCTGAAGCGGAAGCGCGGGAGATCCTGAAACGCACCGAGCTCAAGGCCAACACACCGCACACGAAGACCGATCCGGAAGAGTTGGTGGGGGAACTGCGCCGGGTTCGCGAGCAGGGCTATGCCGTGATCGACCAGGAGCTCGAGCTCGGACTTTGCTCAATCGCGGTGCCGTTGATGAACGCGCGTGGGCAGGTGGTCGCGGCACTCAATGTCGGTGCCCCGGCCGCCCATGTAGCAGCCTCCGAACTCGCGGAGCGCTACCTGCCGTTGCTCAAGGAGACGCAAGGTGCTTTACGGCCGCTTATACAATAGTGTGGCCAAAAAACTTACGCCGCGCGCACGGCTCGGTTTCCGCCTTGGATGGAGAGCCGTAATTTGAGGCAGCCATCATGACCGCATCGCGTTCGAGGCGGCCGCGTATCCATTAGCGTCTTGAACGTCCGCCAACGTGCCGATTGCGAACATCACACTCAGTTGCGCGCCTTCAACGCACCGCAGAGAAAAGTAAGGAAAGTCACCTCAAATTGCTCTTCGGAAACAGCACACGTTCGGGTTCCGCATTCATTCGCGCCAGCATTTCCTTGATCAAGCGTGTTTTCGTGCGCCCCGCTTCCTTCGGCGGCACGAGGTAACGCACGATGGCCTCGAGCCAGGTGTTTTCACTCACGCGAAAATGAACCACGGGATGCTCCCTCACTTCGAGTTCGTCCACCGGCGTTTTCGATAGCATGTGCTTATAGACCTTCACTTTCTGGCTCATGATGTCGCCGATCTGCTCTTCGACCACCTGTCTCATCGTTCGTGCTACGAATTCCAGATCACTTTCATAGGCGAGCTGGAACTTGATTTCGTTCCAGACATAGGGAAACAGCGGCCAGGAGTAGTTGAAGACCGGCGTGTCAAACACGGTGGAGTTCGGAAACTTGATGATGCGTCCGCTCGGATGATCGGTCCAAAGATATTCGCCGCCGAATTCCCACAACGTCGTGTCGAGATAGCTGACATCAACGACATCGCCATGGGCATCGCCGATGCGAATGCGGTCACCAACGCGATAAGGCGCCCTGGCCAGAATATAAATCCACGCGATGAAGCTGGAGATCGGCATTTGCAGCGCAAAGCCGAGAATCAATGAAATCAGGCCGAGCGAAACAACCGCTCCGTACCAGTTCACAAATAAAATTGAAATGGCCACGAAGACGATGGCGATGACGACGACCAATCGAAAAATACGTTTCAGGTTGAAACGCGAAACACGATTGGGAATTCGGCCTATCAGAAAGACTTCGATAACATTCGCCACTGTCAGCAGAACGAAAATGACAAGGCCGCCCCTGACGTAGTTCCGCATCCGAACCTGCAAAGGCGCGTCAAGCCATTCTATGCGCCAATTGAGCAGCACTTGGATGCCAAAAAGCAGCAGGGCGATGGCAGCGAAACTAACCGTCCACCAGAGGTCTGCCTTGCGATAGCTGAAGCGAAATTTTTCCTCGGGCTTGTTCGCCTTCTGCTGCATCGCTTTTGGATCAGCAGTCTGTTGCGCGGCCCGTTCAAGCCGGGAAAGGTTCTCCTGTTCCTTGTCGCGTCGTTCCATGGGTTCACCCCGATGTGGCCATCCACGCCAGCCAGTGCTTGCTCGTTCCTCGACGACGGCATGCGGGTGATGCCTCGCCATATGGCGAAGTTCGAGTGGATAGTCCGGGCAAGCCGGTCGTCGCAGGCCTGTGCTTGGTCAAATTCGTCCGCACGGCCTAAGGCAGCGAGTAAACTATTATACCATCATCAAGCACCAAATATGGGCACTTGCCACTCGGCGCCGAGCCGATGGCTACCGCCGACAATGGGTCGAAACCGGCAAATCGGTCTCAAGCGTCAAGGCTTCACCACTGGAACCGCTTCGCCTCATCAGGCCAGGTCCGCCCTTATGCTGCATTGCGGCAAATATCGCGCCATCGGCCATGAATTCACCAAAACTTCGCGACAGAAGGCTATTGCGGGTTGTCCGTCGGGCACGGATAGCGCTCGCAAGCGGCAAGTCGGCCGGCACCACCCTCCCATGTCTGGCGAGACTTTCACACGGGGATGACGGAACATGAAAGTTGTAGTCGAAAATACCGTCTGCTTGAACACGGGCGACGCGGCCATTCTTTTCGCGATCAGGCACATCCTGAAATCGATACTGGGCGAGAAGGTCGAATTCCTGGTGTTCGACAGCCAGCCGGAGGTCGCGGCGCGACTGTATCCGAAAGAACAATATCCCGACATCGAGCTTCGCAAACTCCCGTCGGAATCGATCTTCAAGTACAAATACGACGACAACACCGTCAAGAATGCGCTGAAGCAGGTCTATAACCAGGCAGCCTTCCAGGCGCTCCGCCATCTCGGCAGCGGCAACTATCTCGACAGGCGCTTCTTCAGCGACGAGGACCGGAAGAGTCTTGCACTCTACAAGGACGCCGATCTGGTGATCACCACCGGCGGCACCTATCTCGTCGAGAACTATTCGCTCGAGCGGCGCATCAACCAGTTCAAGCTCGGCGAGATGCTTGGCAAGAAGACGATCTTCTTCACCCAGTCGCTTGGCCCGTTCGAGAAGCCTTACAATCTCCGGATGCTACCGCCGATTTTTGCCCGCAGTCCGCTGATCCTCCTGCGCGACGCGCGTTCACGCGACCATATCCTCGGTCTCGTCGACGATCCGTCGAAGTGCCATGTGGTCGCCGATTCCGTCTTCGCGCTGGCGGACGTCGAGCGGATCAAGGCGCTGCTGATGATTGGCCGCCCGGCACCGACCGGCCGCGTCGGCATCTCCGTACGGCACTGGCATTACGTCAAGGGCGGCGACGGCGGCATGGGCCGATACATCGATTCGGTTCGCGAGATGGCGACGAAGCTCGTCCGCGACCATGGCAAGAAGATCACGTTCATTTCGACCTGCCAGGGCGTGCCGGAATATGCGCATGACGATTCGAAGACGGCGAACCTCATCGTCTCGGGACTGGCGCCGGAGATTGCCGAGCATGTGAACGTCGACGCCTCGTTCCACACGCCGGAGCAATTGATGGCACTCGCCAAAGGTCTCGACTTCGTCGTGGCGACGCGCATGCACATGATGATCATGTCGCTTTGCACCGGTACGCCAGTGCTGCCGATCGCCTATGAGTTCAAGACGAAGGAAGTCGCCAAGCGCGTCGGCGTGGACGATGTCCTGCTCGATATCGACACGGTGACGCCAGAAGAGGCGAGCGGCAAGCTCGACCGCTTCGTCGGCGAGCTCGACCTTTATCGCGAAGTCAGCCTCAAGGCGGTCCTCGAGGAGCACGCCTCGGCGATGTCAGCGGCGGATTTGCTCCGCCCCGTAATCGAAGGCCTACCGGCGAATGGCGCTCACGGCCTTCGAGAGGGTTTCGAGCACGACGCTGCGCGGTTGGCGTAACGCAAGGGCGAAAACGAGCGCCAGTCCGTAGTTGAGGCAGATCGCGGAAACCAGGGCCAAAAGGTCCGAGCTTCCGGTCAACGCCTCTGGAAGCAGCCGATAGCAGATCCAAGCGACCAGGGCCGATACGAGAAAGAGGCCCTGGACGTAGAGGAAATCCATCGCCGAGACCGGTCCCACCCGCTGCAGCAGCCAGGCAAGCACCGGGACGCGCAGGACGTAGCCGCTGATCGCATAGGCGGCTGCGACACCGATCGCGCCCCATTGCAGGCCGACGACGAAGGAGAGCACCGTCGTCAGCGACGAATAGATGCCCCAGCGGAACATCGTTTTCGTTTCGCCCTGGCAGATAAAGATCCAGCCCGTCGTGCTCGAAACCGGCTGCATCAGGCTAGCTATTCCGAGCCAGGCGAAGATCGGCGCAACCGGCAACCATTTCTCGCCGAAGAGGATGCTGACGGTTGGCTCGGCGGCTGAAGTCAGCGCCGCAATGCCGGGCATGGTGACCGCGGCGAGCAGCCAGTTGGTGCGCATGTAGATATCGCGAAACCGGGGCTTGTCCTCCTGGATGCGGCTCATCAGCGGGATCATCACGCGCGACAGCGGCTGCGTGATGTTCTGCAGGGGGAACAGGAGAAGCTTGTAGGCGCGGTCGTAGTAACCGAGCTCGATCGGCCCGGAAAACTTGCCAATCAGGACGTTGTCGAGATTGCGCGAGAAGAAGTTGACCAGGTTGAAGCCGGTGAGATTGGCGCCGAACGAGATGATGTCGCGGTCGATTGCAAATGCCGGCCGCCCCGGCATCCAGCGCGTGGCCCACCACGCAGCCATGAGGGCGACTGCAGCGGAAGCTGCAGGCCCGATCACAAGCGACCAATAGCCGAGGCCGAGATAGGCGGCCCCGGCCGTGACGAGAAGACCTACCACTGCGGCATAAACATCGTTCAACGCCAACTGCCCGAATTTCAGGTGCCGGTTCATCAAAGCGAGCGGCAACGCGGCGAGGCTGCCGAGGAGTAGCGGCAGTGCTGCGGCAATCGCAATGGCCGTCATGCGCTGGTCGCCGTAGAAAACCGCGATGGCGGGCGACAGCGCGATAACGACGAGCGTGCAGATAAGACCGACGAGGGTACTGATCCAGAAGACCTGATTGAGCTCTCTCTCTCCGATCTCCTTGCGCTGGATGACCGCCTGTTGAAGCCCGAGGTTCTGGAAAAGACCGACGAAGGCGACGACCGGGCTGACCGATGCGACGAGGCCGAAATCTTCCGGCGCCAGCAAACGTGCGAGCACGACGACGGAGACGAACTGGATGACCATGCGAATGGCCTGGGCGCCACCTGTCACCAGCCCGCCACGCAGTGCGAGCCGACCGAATTGGATGTTTTCTGCGTTCAAGCGACTTGCCTCGACTGGGGCAATTCCAGGAAACGTGTGTCTTCCATCCGGAATTGCGTCGTTTCAAAGAGTTGGAGCGGGAGGCGGGCGGAAACCGCGCACACTCCACATCCCGCGGCCTTTCAAAAATGCTACGGTGTCCGTTGCGCGTCCGATGAGACGCCCGGCGCTGCAGCGAACCGGCTGACGATTTCGGCGAAATCGTTGTCGAGCGCCTCCATGTCGAATTCGGCCTCGACCTTCTTCCTTGCCTGCAGCGCTACGCCCTCGCACTGCTCAGGATGCTGCGCGACGAAGCGCAGCCGGCTCGCAAGTGTCTCGACGTCTCTTTCGTCTGCGAGGAAGCCGGTCTTCCGATCCTCGATCAGTTCGGGAATGCCGGAATGGTTGGAACTCACCACCGTCAGACCGGCGGCCATCGCTTCCATCAGAGCCACAGGGATCCCTTCGACGTCGCCGTTCTTGGCAGTAACGCTCGGCAGCACGAAGGCGTGCGAGCGCCGCAGCCACTCCTTGACATCCTGATGGGCGAGGCTGCCGAGGAAGGAAACTCGTCCTGCGATACCGAGCTCGGAGGCGAGCGCCTCGAGGCTTTGGCGAAGGGGGCCGTCGCCGATGATCGTGTAGTGCCAGGCGAGTTCCGGCGCGTCGGCACCAAGGCGTGCGAGCGCGCGCAGCGCGTATTCCACGCCTTTTTTCTCGGCCAGCCGGCATACCGAAATCAATTGCAGCGGTGCGCCACGCCAGGATTTCCACTCGTAGGGGATCTTCTTGAGATCGATCCCCATATGGTGCACGGCAACCTTGCTTTCCGGTGCTCCGGCTTCCACCAGAACGCGGCGAAAGAAGCCATTCACGGTTAGGTTGAGCGCGCCGTATTCGAACAGATCATTGTATCGGCCGAGGCCCCGCTCGTAGAGCGGCACTCCGACGTCGTAGCCGTGGAAGATCGTGATGATCGGCGGCTTCAGCCGCTTCCATTTCTTCAGCCTCGCGGCACGGACGCCGTTGTGTCCGAAATGGGCGACGAGGACGTCGCATTCATTCAGGCGGGCGACCGACGAGATATCGAGCGCGGTGGAGACCTTGTCGCGAAGTTTCGCCGGCAGCCGTTCTATCACCGGACGCGTAGGCGCCGCTGCGCCCCACCAGTCACGGGTTCGTGCCAGAAGGGTGGCGAGCGGCTCCTGCCGCCGATCCGCGAAGTTGTAATCCGATATCCCGTTGCAAACGACATCGACTTCGAAGCCGCGACGCAAGAGGCCGGCCATCTGGCCGATGACGAAAGTTTCCGAAAGCGACGGAAACTGACCGACTATGAAACCGACGCGCATGTTTGCCGGTCTCAAGAGGCCTTGAGCGCAGAGGCGCGGCTCGCGGCAGCGCGATCCAGAACATCGAGGAATGCCGCAAACTGGCGATCGGGCCGCATCAGCGGCCGTTCGGCGAATTTCGAGGCCGCTGCCGACAGCCGTTCATATTCGGCATCGTCGCTCCACAGACGACGGATGGCGCTGGTCCATTCCTCGAGCGGTCCATCGTGGTCGAGAAGGATGCCCCCTTCGCCGATTGCTTCCGGCAACCCGCCGCGCGTCGATCCGACCACCGGAATGCCGCTGCAATGTGCCTCGGACGCCACCCGCCCCCAGGCCTCTTCCCATTTGCTCGGCGCAAGCAGGATCTTCGTCCGTCCGTAGACAGTCTTCATGTCGCTGGTGCGGTTTTCGAGGCGCACGTTCTTCAACGGCGCGATGATCTTCTCGATTTCCGCCCGGTGATCGTCGGCGAGCTTCCAGCTTTCGACGAACAGGAAGGGAATGTCGGGGCATTGCTCGGCGATGCGGACCGCCAGTTCGAATCCTTTCTCCTTGTAAGGATTGATGAAGGTCACATATTCCCGCGTCGTCGGCGTCTTGTAGGTTTCGGGATTGATCGTCGGCGGGATGACCACCGAGTCGATGCCGTATTTCTGCTTGTAGGTCCGGGCGGTGAATTCTGAATTCGCGATGTAGTGGGCGGCGGTCAGTTCCCTGAGATCGCCGGCCAGTTCGTGAAATTCGACGTTTCTAAGATAGATCACCAGCGGCACGTTGTGCACCTGCAGCGCCTTTCCGATCGGGACCGATTTGTGGCACTGCACAACGGCGACGTCGGGGCGGAGCTTGTTCACGGCGAAAGTTGCCGCCTCCCAGGGATGCCAGGCCCGAACGACGGGATAGCCGGGAAAGCTGTCCATCACGCCACGCTCTCCGGACAACTTGAGCTTGACTCGCGCCTTGAAACCGAACATGCCGTCGCCGAACAAGGCGGCCAATACGCCGGCCTCGTGACCGCGGTCACGCAACTGCTGGACGAGGTGGTGCGTGCTCGACTGAACGCCGCCGCTGAACTCCGGATAGTAACCGTTTCCGCCGGCAAACAGAACCTTCATACCGCTTCTCCTTCATACAGGCATTTCGCCGCGGCCGATACAGCGCCGCGTGTCCCGCAAGGCGCGCAAAGGACGCTGTAACACTTTGAATTGCTGCATATTCTTATCCTTAAAGCGGCTACGATTTAAGGAAACATGCAGTAGGCTTGCACCTCACGCGAACGGGCGAGGAGAAAGGCATCAACTCCAGAATGACGGCAATTGTTGGGTCAGTCGCCCTTGGGTCGGCGCAACCTGCGATATCAGGGCGCACCGGTGCAAAGGCCACAGGCCTGGCACGGAGGTGCGCGGGTTTGTGAAAATGTGTCGATCCAGCCGCAAGAGAACAGTCCTCCACCGAGCAGGGTGACCGTGCCAGACAGGCGCGCAGCAATTGCTGCACTGCAGCAGAGATTCTCACGGCGGGAGCAGATAGTCAATCGAGACTCACCCGTTCGATCTAGCTCTGATGGGGTATCGGCAGCTTGCTTGACGCCGCGGCCTTTCGCGCCTCAAATCGTCCCATAACAAGTACGACGACGGGGTGCTTCATGGGCGATGACGAACCGATACTGGAGACGAAACTGACATCCACCAAGCGGCAATGGGCCGCGGGTGGCAAGTTCCTGACGGGCCGTGTGACGCGCCCGGAAACCGACCGTCTGCCGCCCGGCCAGCATCTCGTGAACAACTGGCCGGTTCTGGATCTTGGACAGCAGCCGCACATTGCGCTGGAGACCTGGCGGCTTGACCTGACCGGCCTCGTCGAGCAGCCGCTGTCACTCGACTGGGAGGCGTTCCAGTCGTTGCCGCAGAGTGACAGTCTCTCCGACATACATTGCGTGACGACCTGGTCGCGCTACGACAATCGCTGGCAGGGCGTGCTGACGCGCGAACTCCTCGATCGGGCGATGCCGAAACCTGAGGCAGAATACGTCCTGCTGACCAGCTACGACGGCTACACCACCAATCTTCCGCTCGTCGACTTCGCCGCAGAGAACGCGATCCTCGCGACTAGTTGGGAAGGCGCACCGATCAGCCGTGCCCACGGCGGTCCGATGCGCCTGATCGTGCCGCACCTCTATCTCTGGAAAAGCGCCAAATGGCTGACGCGGATCGACTTCCGCGCCGCCGACAGCGCCGGCTTCTGGGAGCGGAACGGCTATCATATGCGCGGCGACCCGTGGCGCGAGGAGCGCTATTCCGGCGATTGATGAGCGCTGCTTTCGGAACTGCAGCCGGTGAATTTTGATGCTACAGTCGCCGGTTGAGGGCGTCATCCAGCGGGGCAATCATCTTGAGTTTCGGGAGGAAAGCATGCGCAGTCCGAGCTTGAAGAGCCTGTCCTTTGCCTTCTTATTTGCGCTTGGGGCGGCATCGCCGTGGACGGCGCAGGCGGCGTCGCCGGAGCCGGTCAAGGCCGAGCACGGCATGGTCGTGACTGCCCAGCATCTCGCCTCCGATATCGGCGTCGAAGTTCTGAAGAAGGGCGGCAACGCCATTGATGCGGCGGTTGCCGTCGGCTATGCACTCGCCGTTGTCTACCCGACAGCTGGCAATATCGGAGGCGGCGGTTTCATGACCATCCGCTTCAAGGACGGCAAGACCACCTTTCTCGATTTTCGCGAGCGTGCGCCGCTTGCCGCCACCAAATCCATGTATCTCGATGACAAGGGCAATCTCGTCAAAGGCTTGAGCACCAATGGCTATCTCGCTGTCGGGGTGCCAGGCCGGTGATGGGCTTCGAGCACGCGCGCAGCCGCTACGGCACGCGCCCGCTCAAGGAACTGATCGCGCCGGCGATCAAGCTCGCCAAGGAAGGCTTCGTGCTGAAGCAGGGCGATGTCGACTCTTTCGACGGTAAAACGGAGAGGTTGGCGAAGGATCCTGCCGCGGCGGCGATCTTCCTGAAGCCCGACGGCAAGCCTTTCGCGGTCGGCGAGAAGCTGGTTCAGGCCGATCTTGCCGCGTCGCTGTCAAGCATCGCGGAGAAGGGGCCGGATGCCTTCTACAAGGGTGCGATCGCCGACGCGATCGTCAAGGCGAGTGCGGACAAGGGCGGAATCCTCGCCAAGAAGGATTTCGAGCAATATGCCGTTCGCGAGCTGGAACCGGTCAAATGCAACTACCGTGGCTATGACATCGTGTCCTCGCCGCCGCCGTCATCAGGCGGCGTCATCATCTGCGAGATCCTCAACATTCTCGAGGGTTACCCGCTTTCCTATCTCGGCTACGGTTCGGCCGAGACGGTGCATGCGATGATCGAGGCCATGCGGCATGCCTATGTTGACCGCAACACCGCGCTCGGCGATCCGGATTTCGTCGAAAATCCGGTCAGCAAACTCACCGACAAGGCCTATGCGAAAGAAATCCGCGAGAAGATCGAACCTTTCAGGGCAGGCGTGTCGCAGGCGCTGATGCCGGAGGGCTTCGCGGAGAGCAAGGAGACGACCCACTATTCGATCATCGACGACGAGGGCAATGCCGTCGCCGTCACCTATACGCTGAACGGCTCGTTCGGCGCCGGGGTGGTGGCGCCTGGAACCGGGATCCTGCTCAACAACGAGATGGACGATTTCACCGCCAAGCCCGGCGCGCCCAATCTCTACGGTCTCGTCCAGGGCGAAGCGAATGCGATTGCGCCCGGCAAGACGCCGCTTTCGTCGATGAGCCCGACGATCATCTCCAAGGACGGCAAGCCCTTCATGGTGATCGGCAGCCCCGGAGGCGCGCGCATTATCACGATCACGCTGGAAGCGATCATCAATGTCATCGACCACGGCATGAACATCCAGGAGGCGGTCGATGCGCCGCGCCTTCACCATCAATGGTTGCCGGACAAGGTGTTCATGGAGCCCTATGCGCTCTCGCCGGATACCCGCAAGCTTCTCGCCGCCATGGGGCACGACGTAGAGATCGACGAAAGCTGGAAGATCTGGGGACAGGCAACCGGCATCCTCGTCGGCGGCGAAAACCTGGAGGAGATCGGGGCCGGCGGCGGCGCTCGCTACAATGGCGCCGTCGACAGCCGCATCGGGGCAGGTGCGGCGAGGGGGTATTAGTCTGGCATCCCGAGCGTTGCCCGCGCGAGTTTCACCGGCTACTGAACGTTGCCATCGGGAAGATCGCTCCGCAGCAGACCGAAAATTGCCGTGTCCCACCGCTCGTCGCCGACTTTCACCGACGAGCGCCGCACGCCTTCTTCGACAAAGCCAAGGCTACGATAGGTGCGGATTGCCGGGCCGTTAAAGGTGTAGACGTTGAGTTCCAGCCGCTCGAATGTAGGAACTGCAAAGACACGCTGAACGACAAGCCCCAAGAAGGGGCGGGCGAGTCCTTGGCCGCGAAAGCGCGGATTGACGGCGACCCGGGCGAGGCGCGCGACGCCGTTTTGCCAGTTGAGAGCGACCTGTGCATGGCCCGCAGCGGCGCCCCGCACGACGCCGGAAAAGATCCAGCGCTTGGGCTGCAATCCGCCCGTTTCCGCAACCATCGCCTCGATCTGGCCCTTGTCGAGCGGAAAGCGGACATCCGGACCGCCCCATTGAATGAGCGATTGCAGCGTCGGGAACCAAGTCGGCAGGTCCCGAGCATGCTCTTTTGCGAAATCTTGAAGCTGCAGTTCTGTCTCGGTCATGACGGTTCTCGGTATCGATCCGCGAAATGTAAAACGTTGCGTTCAGCCCTTCAGCATCGCGACCCCAGCCGCCTCGCGGATGGTCTGCATCAAAATGGTGAGCGGCAACGAGGGGATTGCGTCGGCGCGCACGGTGAGGCCCACCGGCCCCTTAGTCTCGCTGGTGTCGATCGGCAGCGTCGTTAGGAGGCCGTCGTCGATATCGGTTGCGACGACGCCGGTCGAAATGATCCAGATCGCATCGCTCGAACGCACGAAGGCGCGGCCGAAGGAATCCGAGACGGTCTCGATCTGGTTCGGCAGGCTGGCGATGCCGTTGGCGATCAGGAAGCGTTCGACGAAGGGGCGAATGATCGAGGCACGGGTGGGCATCAGAACCGGATAGTCCCCGAGATGGGCGAAGATCGACTGCCTGCCGGCGATAAGCGGGTGGCCGACGCGCACCGCAAACACCACCTGTTCGGAATAGAGGTGCTCGAAGGAAAACCCGGTCATCTTTTCGGGCGCGGCCAGCCTGCCGACGACGAGATCCAGGTCACCGACCCGCAACTGCTCCAGGAGCACCGCATTTTCGCCCGTAACGATCTTGATGCGGGCACCGGTTTCCTCCTTGAGAAAGAGCGCCATGGCGCGAGGCATGACGCGGGTAGAAACCGTCGGAAGGGCGCCGATCCGGATGGGCGGGCCGTCGCCGGAGCGTTCCTGCGAGACCGAATCGAGCCCTTGCCGGAGCGCAGTCAGCGCAGCACCCGCGTGGCGGAGAAAGACCTCGCCGTACCGGGTAATCCTGATGCCGCGCCCTTCGCGCTCGAATACGGCGACGCCCAGCACCTCCTCCAGTTCGCGGATCGTCTTGGTGACGGCTGGCTGGCTGACATGTAAGAGTTCGGCCGCTTTCATCACGCTCTTCTGGCGCGCGACCTCGACAAATGTCTGTAGATGGCGAAACTTGACACGAGCGTCGATCATGAGATCCATAACCCATGAGTTATTGGAAAGCCATGAAATATCATTTTACCTAACCAGATCAAACATCCAATTTGGTGACGGAGGAGATCTGCCGTGCAATTCGCCCGTATCAACGACATCACGATTCATTATCAGGTGATTGGTGCGACGGGGGAAAAGCCTGTCCTTGTCTTCGTCAATTCGCTCGGCACGGATTTCCGCATCTGGCGCGATGTCGTCGTCCGGCTTGCCGGCGAGTTCGCGATGGTGCTCTACGACAAACGGGGGCACGGCCTTTCCGATGTCGGCCAGGTTCCCTATTCGATCGAAGACCATGCGACCGACCTTGCTGCCCTGCTCGACCTGGTTTCCGTCCGCCAGGCGATTGTCTGCGGGCTCTCCGTCGGCGGGCTGATCGCGCAATCGCTCTATCAGCGTCGCCCGGATCTGGTGCGTGCGCTCGTGCTTTCGGACACGGCGCACAAGATCGGCACGGCGGAGATGTGGGACGCGCGCATCGCCGCGATCGAGGCCAACGGCATCGGGGCGGTCGCCGACGCCGTACTCGAGCGCTGGTTCACGCCGGCTTTCCGGCGGCCGGAGAATGTCGCTTTCACCGGCTATCGTAACATGCTGATTCGGCAGCCGGTGGCAGGCTACGTCGGCACCTGTGCTGCCGTTCGCGACGCCGATTACACGGAAGCGGCCACGAAGATTGCCGTTCCGGTGCTGTGCGTGGTCGGGGAGGACGACGGTTCGACGCCGCCGGACGTCGTGCTCTCGATGGCCAAGCTGATTCCCGGCGCACGCTACGAGGTGATCCGCGAAGCCGGTCATATCCCCTGTGTCGAACAGCCGGAGATCCTGACCGCGATTCTCCGGCCGTTCTTCGAACTCGTCATGCATGGAGACAAAGATGAGTGACGCCTCCGCGCCCTCCGAGCGCTATCGCCAGGGCATGACGACGCGCCGCGCCGTTCTCGGCGACAATCATGTCGACCGTGCGCAAGCGGCCACCACTGATTTCGATCGACCGTTCCAGGACCTGATCACCGAAGCCGCCTGGGGCCATGTCTGGTCGCGCCCGGCCTGGACGAAACGCGAGCGTTCGATCGTCACGATCGCGCTGCTGGCGGCCCTCGGACAGGATGAAGAGGTGGCTATGCATGTCCGCGCCACGGCCAACACCGGAGCGAGCCGTGAGGATATCTGCGAGGCTCTGCTGCATGTGGCAATCTATGCGGGCGTGCCGGCGGCCAACCACGCGATCAAGATCGCCAAGCAGGTCTTGGCTGACATGGATGCCGGCAAGGCGGCCTGAGAGGAGCAATGACAGTGTCGGACAGGCAGAACCATAAGCCCGAAACGGGCGCCTTTTTTCAGCGCGACCGTGACTGGCACGCGCCGGCCCTCACCCCCGGCTACAAGACCTCCATACTGCGCGCGCCGCAAAAGGCGCTGCTTTCGCTCGATAACACGATCTCCGAGATCACCGGCCCTGTCTTCGGCCATTCGATGCTGGGCGAACTGGACAACGACCTGATCCACAACTTCGCCAAGCCCGGCGAGAGCGCGATCGGCGAGCG
Organism: Ensifer sp. IC4062; assembly: GCF_020193575.1. Classification (GTDB taxonomy): domain Bacteria; phylum Pseudomonadota; class Alphaproteobacteria; order Rhizobiales; family Rhizobiaceae; genus Sinorhizobium. The sequence goes on along the minus strand of NZ_JADYVD010000014.1, from coordinate 24,355 downwards.
CATCATCGTGCATGGCCGGGTGCTCGACGAGCGCGGCCGTCCGGTGGCGGGTGCCTTGCTCGAATTCTGGCAGGCGAACGCGGGCGGGCGGTACCGGCACAAGAAGGAAACCTATCTCGCGGCCCTCGATCCGAATTTCGGCGGCTGCGGCCGGACCATTACCGACGACGAGGGCTACTATTTCTTCCGGACGATCAAGCCCGGAGCCTATCCGTGGCCGAACGGCGTCAACGACTGGCGGCCGGCGCATATTCATTTCTCGATCTTCGGGCACGGCTTCGCCCAGCGGTTGATAACCCAGATGTATTTCGAGGGCGACCCGATGATCTGGAAATGTCCGATCGTCAACACGATCCCCGATCGCCGGGCGATCGAGCAACTGATCGCGCCCCTCGATTGGTCCAACACGATCCCGATGGACGCCAGGGCCTATAAGTTCGACATCGTGCTGCGCGGGCGCCGCTCGACGTTCTTCGAAAATCGGCCGGAAGGAAACTGAGGGGCAACAGATGGTTCAGGAACTTGGCTACCTCAAGGAGACCGCCTCGCAGACCGCCGGACCTTACGTCCATATCGGTCTGACACCGAACTTCTGCGGCATTCCCGGCGTCTATAAATCCGATCTCGGCGCTTCGATGGTCAACGACAAGACGCTCGGGCAGCGCATTACCGTTAAGGGTCGAGTGATCGACGGAGCGGGAATGCCGCTCAAGGACGCGCTCATCGAGATCTGGCAAGCCGATGCTGGCGGCCTCTACAATTCGCCCGCGGAAATGCGCGGCACGGCTGACCCGAATTTTACCGGATGGGGCAGGTGCCCGACGAGCGCCGAGGATGGCGTCTTCACCTTCGAGACGGTGAAGCCGGGCCGGGTGCCGTTCAAGGATGGTCGCCTGATGGCACCGCACATCACCTTCTGGATCGTTGCGCGCGGCATCAATATCGGTCTTCACACACGGATGTATTTCCCGGACGAGGCGGAGGCAAACGCCGAAGATCCGCTGCTTGCCCGGATCGAATATCGTCATCGGGCCGAGACGCTTGTCGCCGCGGGCACGGCGCCTAGTTATACATTCGACATTCATCTCCAGGGCGAGAAGGAAACGGTCTTCCTGGATATATGATCATCGCGTGGCCGCCGCATGCCCCCGCGTTGGTTCTAGCCTTTGACGTCGCCGTTCCGGCCTCGCGCGGGAACGCGGGATCCTGGAGATGTGGAATGACCTACTCGGCCTTTGATCATCCCTATCTTTCCGGCCTTCTTGGTGACGAGGCCGTGGCGGCGGAATTTTCCGCCGCGGCCGATATCCGCGCCATGCTCGCCTTCGAGGCAGCGCTCGCGCGGGCCGAAGCGGAACACGGAATCATTCCGCGTTCTGCGGCCGATCGCATCACCGAAGCCTGTCGCGCCTTTTCCCCGGACGTCGTTGCGCTGCGCCGCGCGACGGCGGCAGACGGCGTCGTCGTTCCGGAACTGGTCCGGCAGTTGCGTGCGGCAGTCGGAGGCGATGCTGCACACCACGTGCATTTCGGAGCCACCAGCCAGGACGTCATCGACACCAGTCTGATGCTGCGGCTGAAAGCGATCGCCGAGCTCTTCGGCCGCCGTCTCCGCGATGTCGTGGCGGTGCTCGAAGAATGCGATCGGCAATGGGGGTTTCGCCCGTTGGTGGGGCGCACGCGCATGCAGGCGGCGATACCGGTCACGGTTTCGGATCGCCTGCGTACCTGGATCGAGCCGCTTCTCGACCACCAGGACCGCCTCGAGGCCATGGACCGCGACCTGTTCGCCGTACAGTTCGGTGGCGCCGCCGGCACGCTCGAGAAACTCGGAGACATGGCGGAGGCCGTTCGCGAGACCCTCGCCGAGGAGCTTACGCTGGTCGATTGTCCGCAATGGCACAGCCAGCGCTCGGCGGTGGCGGATTTTGCCAATCGGCTGTCGCTGATCACGGGCAGCCTCGGCAAATTCGGCCAAGATGTGGCGCTGATGGCGCAAACCGGCGAGGAGATCGTGCTTTCCGGCGGCGGCGGCTCCTCCGCCATGCCGCACAAGCACAATCCGGTTGCGGCGGAGGTGCTTGTCACCTTGGCACGGTTCAATGCTACCCTGCTAGCGGGCGTGCATCAGGCGCTCGTCCATGAGCAGGAACGCTCCGGTTCCGCTTGGACGCTCGAATGGCTGCTCCTCCCGCAGATGGCTGGCGCCGCCGCGGCCGCCACCAGGCTTGCGGCGGAACTGGCGGGCAATATCAGGCGCCTGGGCGGGGCGTGAACCCTGATCAGGCGCTCACTGCCAAGCCCGTTCGTTTCAATCATCTCGGCAGACCGGCGCACCCTCGCCTGCCGGCGGCATTTGGGTCGGCTACGCCTGGGACGTTCCACCTTTGCCAAAGATTGCTTGCGGCGGCACAAAGAGGAGCGGGACGCGTCGGCGTAACACGGTCGCCAGGACATTGGAGACCGTCAATGGGCACAAAAGATCGACCACCGCATGGGCTGCGAAGAGGCAGCGCGCTTTGCAAAACTCCTCTCCAACCCCTGTGGCCCGGGCTCGGACTTCTATCTGCTTGAATTTGGAGCGTCGTCGCGACCGACAGACATTCCTATGCCGACAACTCGCTCCCGAGCGATCATAGGAGCGGCCATTGGCCGGGTTGCTCTGATGTTCTCACGTGGCTCCCGCTGGGTCTTTCCAAAATTGATAATTTCTGTAGAAATAGTTTTAGGCCGCAACCACTGTCCCTGATGAGCGTTTTGTGCAGGGACTTCGGGTCGGTCTTGGCGCACGCTTACGCATTCCGGTACTTGGGACAACGGATCAGGGGGACGCGTTGCTCTACGATGTCGCTGTTGTCGGCTCGGGCTTTTCAGCGATCGCGGTGACGATCAACCTACTCAGGATGCTGCCAGCCTCCACTTCGATTGCGGTCGTCGGCGATGACCCGGGGTTTGGAAGGGGCACGGCCTATCGGACGGAATTTTATATCCATCGGTTGAATGTCCCTGCCGGGCGCATGAGCCTCTTTCCCGAGAAGCCCGACGATTTTGTCGAGTGGCTTGGAGAGCATATGAGGCAGGTTTCCGCGGACGGCTTCGCGTCACGCGGAGACTATGGCCTTTACTTGCGCGACCGGTTGGCATCGTTGTTGCGCGGTCACGAGCGGCCCGCAAGGGTAGATTTCGTCAAGGCTAAGGCGACGGACTGCGTTCATTCCAGCGAGGCTGGATTGGTCTTTCATCTCGACAACGGCGGTGGACTGAGTGCGCGAAACGTTGTGCTCTGCCTCGGCGTCGGCAATGCCGATCTGCCGCTTGCGGCGGGGAAAACCGACGCCAGCGTCGAAAGGCGCATCGTGCGCAATCCGTGGCGGCTAAACTGGCGCTCGAAGGTGGGCGCGAGCGACACGATCTGCATTCTCGGATCAGGATTGACGATGATCGATCAGGTGCTTGCCTTGCGGGTCCATGGTCATCGAGGGCGTTTCCGCGTCCTGTCGCGCCGTGGCCTGCTTCCGCATGCGCATCCGCCCGCCGACCGTCGGGCGCCGGCCATCGAGGCGGAGCTTGGAAGTTCGCGAGAGATCAGCGCCCTGCTTGCGGGGTTTCGCAGGCAGGTTCGCAACGGTGCCGATTGGCGCGGTCTGATGGACGGCCTGAGGCCAGTGACGCAAAAGCTGTGGCAGGAACTGACGAATGAGCAACGTGCCCGGTTCCTGCGTCATGGCCTGGCGTGGTGGAACGTACACCGCCATCGGATCGCCCCGCAAATAGCTTCACGTTTCGAGACCTTGAGAAGAGATGGCATCGTCACCACCCATGCCGGGTTTCTGGAGACGATCCAGGAAGGACCTCGCGGCGCATTGGTCACGTATCGAGAAAGGCAAAGCCACCGGCCGCGATCGTTCAATGCGGATTGGATCGTCAACTGCACCGGCATGGAGCGGGCCGGCGTCGCCCATTCGCCGCTGCTGCGGGAGATGCAGCGGCAGGGGCTGATCAGCCCCGACGAGCTTGGCCTCGGCCTTTCTGTTGACAAGGACTCCCGCGTGCTCGACCGCAACGGGGAGCCGCCGCCAGGACTTTACGCGGTCGGCGCTTTGACGGCGGGGCAGTTCTGGGAAATCACCGCCGTTCCGGATATCCGGGTCCAGGCGCAAAAGGTGGCAAGCGCGATCGCTTCGACTTTGCTACAGCGACCGTTGCGCGTCCCGTCGGACGCGCAACGCTGTCGCGATGATGGGCTGTCTTAATGCGAAAGCCGTTGCCGCTCGCGTTCGTAGTAGCGTTCAAGCGATGGTAGTTCCGTCTTGAGCTGATCGAACAACGGGTCATCGGCGGTAACCGCGCCGCGATACTTCGCTTCGATGAAGCGGTGATGGTGTTCGAGCGCGGCCTTGCTGGCACCATCCGCGACCGTGAACACCGGGGAGACCTCGCTTCGGCCTTTGACGGTGATCCGGTCGATTTCGGCGGTGGGAAATCGCGCCGCTGCAAGCTTCGCCGTCCGCTCTCCGAGCAGCAGTGAGATGCCGTAATCCTTCGACGCTCCTTCGAGGCGCGAGGCGAGGTTGACCGCGTCCCCAAGCGCCGAATAGTCGAAGCGGCGGGCTGAGCCCATGTTGCCGACGATGCATTCACCGGTGTTGATGCCGATGCCGATGCGCAACGTCTTCGGCGGGCGTCCTGCCGCTCTTGCCTCGGCTTCGAGTTCTGCGTTGAGGTTCGCAAGGGCTGTAAGCATGTCGCGCGCCGCCTGGACGGCGTTGACCGCGTGGTCCGGATCGTCGAGCGGGGCGTTCCAGAAGGCCATCAGGCAGTCGCCGATATACTTGTCGATCGTGCCGCCTCGGTTGAGCACCGCCTCCGAAAGCGGCGTCAGCAGCCTGTTGATAAGCGTCGTCAACCCCTCCGGATCGTCCTTCATGTCCTCCGAAATCGTCGTAAAGCCGCGAACGTCACAGAAGAGGATCGACAGCATGCGCCTCTCGCCGCCGAGCTTCAGCCGCGAAGGATCTTGGGCCAGCCGTTCGACGAGTGCCGGCGAGAGATATTGTGAAAAGGCGCGCGTGATCTCCCGTCGCTGTCTGCGCTCCTCGGCATAGTCGAGACCCGCTTGTCCGACCGCAACGCCGAAAAAAGCCAGTCCGGGGCCGACCGGCGAGACGAAGACGTGGCCGAGACGCATCAACACGTAGCTCGCCAGGAAGATCAGCGTGAGGGCAGCGGCGCCGTAGCCGAGTGTTCTCCAGCTTGTCGATTTGGAGACTGCCAAAGCCGCGGCCAGGCTTGCGAGGATAATCGCCGGTATGGCGATCGTTGCGCCGGCCCGCTTGATGAACAGCCGGTGGACGAGATTGTCGTAGATCGTCGCCTGGATTTCCGCGCCGGCGACGAGGTTGCGCGAAAAGACCGTGTCGGAGATGGCAAAGGCATCGACACCTCCAGCCGCGAGCGACGGTGCATTCTGCAGGCTCAGGCCTACGATGACGACGCGATCACGAAAGATGCCTGCCGGCAGGAAATTTTCCGGATCGAGCGCCTGGTAATAGGAAACGGTCGGATAGGTGCGCGCCGGGCCGAAGGTCTGGATCAGGGCTCGCGTCGGCGGCGGCGCTGGCTCTGCTCCGGCGACGGTCGCAAGCGTCACAGCGAAGCCGTCGGCATAGGGCGGAATCTGCCTCAGCGTACCATCGCCGCTGAGATTGACCGAGGCGATGCCCACTTTCGCTCCCGTGCTCAAAAAAAGCGGCAGGGGTTCGGTGCGGACGAACTGGTCGGCCTGTGGCGTTTCGATCACCGACTGGTCGCCGGCAAGCACGACGTCCGGCCCGAGGACCGCCGCCAGTGCCGCATCGTTTTCCACGGCGGCGGCTGGCTCGGCAAAGATGACGTCGAGGGCGATCGCTCGTGCGCCGGCGCGCCTCAGCGATTCGATCAGGCGCGCGTGCAGAGCACGCGGCCAGGGCCATTGGCTGCCGATTTCCGCCATCGACGGCTCGTCGATCGCGACGATAACAGGGCCATCTTCCGGAAGCGGGGGGCGGCCGATCATCGAGAGATAGTCATAGGTGCGCAGATCGACGAGCGACCAGCTGCCCGTCAGCGAGACAAGCGAGACGACGGCGGCGACAAAGGCGGTCAAGACGGCAAGCTTCATCCGCCGCGTGGAGCGGCGAATTCGATCGACCGCCGCGGAGAAGCGCTGGGGGACGAGCGCTGGAGCAGGCGTGTTCATCAGAACCGCACTTTAACGGTGCCTGTGACGGTGGGGCCCCAGCCAGGTAGGCCCCGACGCACGTCGAACTCCTCGTCAAGAAGGTTGAAGCCGGCGAGTTCCACCTCAATGCGCTTGTCGAAGGGCTCCCATTGGAGCGAGGCATCGAGGGTCCAGAAATCGTCCAAGGTTGTCGCGCCGTCGACACGTTCGCCGACGTAATTTGCCGCAATAGTCGTCTTGATATTCGCGGTGTTCACCCACGTCAGCGCCACCTGGCCCGAGTTTTCCGGCAGGAACGGGAGATCGCCGTCTCTGCCTGCCGACAGGTCATCGCTCTCGGTGCGGGCAACCGTCGCCGATAGGCCGAGGCCGTGGCCGAGTGCAAAGTTGGCGGTCAAAGCAAGCCGATCAACTCGGCCCTTATCGAAGCCAAAGTCCGTCGCCGAGAAGGGAATATCAATCGAGCCGTTACGGATTTCCTGATGCTGATAATCCACAGCGGTGAAGAGCCAGTCGTTCCATTCCGCGTCCCAGCGTAGCGCCAGTGTGTCGGCATAGCCGTCTGTGCCGATCAGGAACTGATTGGGCTGAAGCCCGACAATGGCGACCGGAGCGAGCGTGGCCGCTCCGAAATTATAGCCTTCGCGCTGGATGGCGGCACGCAGCCAATGGCGCTCGACCGGCGCCCAGGCGACACCGAGCTTGGGTTCGAGCCTGATATTGTTGTCGTTGACGTCCTCGATATAGCGGGCGAACAGCGCGCCTTCGACCTTAAGATCCGGCGTGATTTCGTAGAGGCCGTCGACGTAGGCTTTGGCCACGGCTTGGATCGAGGAGTTGATGTCAGGCGGAAGCGGAACTGTCAGAACACTGATATCTGTTCTAAGGTCCGTGTCGACCTTTCCGGCCTCGATACCGTAGCGCCACGTCAGATCACCGTCGCCATATAGGTGGTTCAACGCACCGATGTAACTCGTCTCGCTCTGCTCACTCCTGATGCGACCCAGATCGGGGAAGGCTACGTCCGACAGAACCACGCGCGACGTATCAAGGATGTCCCGGTCGCTAAAGAAGAAGGCCGCGTTGGCGACATTTCGGAAGCCAAAAGTGTGGCTCCAGGCGACCCCCGAGATGAGGTTCGAGGAGTCGATGTCCTTCAGCCGGTCAGTGTTCACGAAGAAGTCCGGATCAAATTGGTCGAAAATATTTTGGCTGTCGTCCACGTCGGCCATGTTCAGAAACGCGACGATCCTGTCATCGGGGGACGGCGTCGCCGTCAGGTAACCGTTGCCGCCGATGACGCGCGTTTCGCGATCGATCGCCGGTCCCGCGTCGCGGTCGATCGTGTCGCGTGGCTCTTCCCATTGCAGGGTAGCAAAGATGCTGATCGGGAACGGAGAGACCGTGAATCCCCGAACCGCCGCCTCGCCAATCCAGCCTACCTGGTCTTCATTTGCTGTGATGCCCCCGCCAAGCTCCAGTTCAAAGAAAGGCGAACGCAGTAAATTGACCGTGCGTTCGCGGCTGGCGAGCATGTGCGGATCGATCAGCAGCCCTTGGATCAGAGCCGAGAAACTGGTGGGGTTCACCGAGTTCGTGATCGCGTTGGCGGCGAAATCGAACGTGTTGAAGAACGGATTGACGCTGCCGCGGACCGCCTGGTCAACATAGCTTGCGGCGGTGAAGGGATCAAAGACGGCATCACCGTAAAATTGTCCCCAGGCATCGAGTCCCTGGAGGCGAAACGCGTCGTTGAGGGTCGATCCCTCCTCCTGGTTGGCGCCGAGCGCCGCCGTGTCGCCGCCTTTGGCGCGGGTTCGGCGCATCGCCTCCTGGGCGTTGCGGATCGCGGCGTCGGCGTCATAGGCGTCGATGGCGATGGCAGTTCTGACCGTGGCCACGACCGGATCATTCGGATCGAGCCTGTCGGCATTGTCGAGTGCCTGAGCCGCCGGGACGCGGTCACCCTTTTCATAATGTGCAGCGGCGAGCAGGAGTTGGGCATTGGAATAGGAAGGATTGGCCGTCGAGCCCGCGAGCAGGTCCTCGACCGCCTTGTCTACGTCGCCGTTTTGCAGGTGATAACGGCCGCGCGCCACCAGAGCGATATCGAAAGAAGGATCGACGGCAAGGGCGGTATCGAGCTCACGCTTTGCCTCGGCCATCCGCGTTTCGTCGAGATACTGGACGGCAAGGTTCGCATACGCGACCGGGTCCAGCGGGTCGAGCGCGATCGCTTGCTTGAAGGCGGCCTCTGCGGCCCGGTTGTCGCCGCGCACACCCTGAACCAGACCCAGGGAATTCCAGATGGAAGAGGAGCCCGGGGCAGTCTCCAGCGCCTTGTTGAGGTCGGCGAGGGCGCCCTCGAGATCGTTGTCGATATGATAGCGATAGTGGGCGCGGGCCTCGAGTGCGGTCGGATCGTTCGGATCGATCGCAAGCGCCCGTTCGACGCCGTCGCGCAACTCGTCGCGGTCATCGAGCAGCATGGCAAGCTGCGCGCGCGCTGCCGGCAATGTCGGATCGTCGGGATATTTCTGCTCGGCCCTTTTGATCACCTCGATCGCTGCGGGAATGTTTTCCCGGAAACCTGCGGTCCAGGCCTGTGCCATGCCAGCATAGCGGCCGCTTGCGTTGCGCGGCGGCTCCTCCACCCGATTGGGGTCAGCAAGCCCGCGCGCGAAATAGCCGCCATAGGCAGCGATCGTCCGGCGGCTCGGGTCGAGGCCGCGTTCGGCTTTCGAAAACAGACGAGCCGCCTCCCGATACTGGTTCGAGGAGCCGGCGATCAACGCGCGGATGAGGTCGGCACGAGCAACCTGTGTGCCAGTAAGGCCACGTCTGGTCGCTTCCGAAAGCGCGGCTTGCGCCTTCTGGCGGCCGTTCAGCGACAGATAGATTTCGGCAAGCGCTAGCCAGTCCTCGGTCGAGCGTGAGGCTTCCGGCTCTGCCTCGATCCGTGCGCGCTCACGCCGCATCTGCGGAACGCTAAGCGGTGTCGCCGGCATCCAGACGAAAGCGTTGCGCAGCGACAGATGGAAGAGCATCTGCTCGCGGTCCTTTGGCGTGATGATCACGATCTTCGTTGGCGCGCTGCCGATCGCCGCGACGGCGCCTTCGCCCTGCTTCACCGTCACGCTGCCATAGGCGTTGCTGAGCTCGACAACACCCTCGAGAACGACCAGCGAGGTCTTGCCGTCGCCGCCGACGGTGAGCGTCCAGTCCGTTCCGCGGATGGCGGCGGTTGCGGCGGGCGTGTCGATCTTCAGGCCTTCGCCGCCACGCTCCGCGCGCGCCCAGATCGTGCCTGACTGCAGTTCCAGGTTGGACTCGCCCGCGCCGATCTGTTTGACGCGCAAGGCGGTGTTGCGTCCGAGTCGGATCTGGGTGTGGTCTTTGAAGAGGACGGCGAGCGCGCCCACCGCGTTGGTGCGCAAGACGTCGCCTGGGAGCAGGTCCTGCGCGAGGTCAACGACCCGCCACTTGGAGACGTCGACGAAGCGCACCTCCTCCCCGGATTTGCGGGCGATGACGGAGCCGGCTGAGGGGGCCGGTCGTGGAATCGGCTCGGCAAGCGTCGGCCACGGCGCAAGCACCACCGTGGCGGCAAACATGACCCCCGAAAAACGTCCCCTCATTGCCGAGTCCCACCCTCGTTCTTGCGAATCCAGTGGATTTTTAGGAGAAAAAAGTCAAGTTCCCTGTGGTGCGACGGCTTTTTTTATCGCGACGGTGTATTAAGAGGGAAACAGTGCGAGGGGACTGGTTTAAATGGGGATTAGCGAAAATCTATACAACATTGACCTTTCGGATGAAGTATTGCCGCTGGAGCTAGGACCAAGCGCCTATTACGATCATATCCGAAAGATTAACGACGTCTTTTACGACCAAATAAAGATGTCGGACCAGAAGGCGGCTTACATCTTCACCTTCATGTTCGCCTTTCTGATCAGTTCGGCTGAGGGAAGAAACGTATTTACTTGGCAACGTTATCTGGGCGATGATCCATTGGCGATGATTTTATCGGCATTGCTGGCGCTTGCTTCAATCTTTTCGATCATTTCGGCGATCCTCGTCGTTCTGCCACGAAAAAGCGCGACGTCGACAACACTCTTCTGGGGCGGCTGGCTGTCGCATCGCGATGCGTTTCGCAAAGCGGCGACGGGCGGCGAAACGGCCTATCTGTTTCAGCAATATATCGACAATGCTGACGCCCTCGCGTCGATCGCGTGCAGCAAATACCGCTTCGTCAATCTTGCTTTTCGGGGATTGATTGTCACGGTGCTTGCCTACGTGGCGATCCTGGCGACCGGTTGACATCACCTTCATCATAGCGCCCCAAAAAGGGGCGGCGACCTCGTAAGCTCATGTGGCGTTGTGGAAAACGCTCATGAGGGCAGGCCGGTAGCGTCTTTTCGTTGTCGCGGATCGGCTTGCCTTGGAAAAGCCCAATCGGCAGCCAACGATGCGATTCCTACCACCCTTCCTGCGCTTTGTTTGCTGACGACCGAGCGCGGGCCACCGTTGCCGATCCCGAAAAGGAGACCATTATGAAGAAGAGTTTTGCCGTGAAGGCGTCGGTCGCGGCGCTGGTTCTCGCGGGGGCGACGGCCGCCAATGCCGCCGACTTCCCAAGCTATCCGGCTCCGGCACCGGCGCCGGCGCTGGAGCCGGATCTGCATGGGGGCGTGAAGATCGGCTATCTCGACTGCAACATCGGCGCTGGCGCCGGCTATGTTCTTGGCTCTGCCAAGGAAGTCGATTGCGTCTTCCGGTCTACCCTCGCCGGCGAGGCTTCGGATCACTATCAGGGCGAGATCAGGAAACTCGGCGTCGATCTCGGTTTCACCACGCGCAGCCGGCTGATCTGGGCGGTGCTGGCGCCGACCGCCGGCTATCACCGCGGATCCCTGGGCGGCATCTACCAAGGTGCGTCGGCTGAAGCCACCGTCGGCGCCGGCGTTGGTGCCAATGTGCTCATCGGCGGAACCGCCGGTTCGATCCATCTGCAGGCGATCAGCGTAACCGGTCAGCTCGGGCTCAATATCGCTGCTGCCGGCACGTCGATGACGCTCAACGCCGTCAACTAAACTCGCACCGGGGCTCGTCCGGCAGGGATGAACGTATAGAGTGCCGTATCGGTTTGTAGGGGGAATTTCGTGGGGGCAGCCGTTCGTTCTTGTCTGGTGGCGGCTTGCGTGGCGGCATTGCCTGCCGTTGCGCGCGCCGAATGGCAGGCCGTCGAGAAAGTGCGAACCTACGCCATTTCGGGAGAGACCGGCGCCGAGCTCTACGCATCGATCGGTGAGCGGGGGCCGAAGCTGGGCCCGGTTCGCGCAATCGCGCATACGGATTTCAAGTTGACTTGGACGCGGAAATACGAGCCGCAGGGCGACGCCTGCGTCCTCTCGACCGCGCGGCCTAAGCTTACGATCACCTATATGCTGCCCAAGCCGGCAAAGGCATTGCCGGAAGGTGCGCGGGAGAATTGGGAGACGTTCATCGCCGGGGTGCACCAGCATGAGCGGGTGCATGGCGATTTCATCAAGGACATGGTGCGCCAGATCGAAAGCACGTCAGTCGGCCTGACTGTGCCCGATGATCCGGCCTGCAGCAAAATCAGGACCGAACTGACAAAGCGCCTCGGCGCGCTTTCTCTCGCCCAGCGGCAGCGCAGTCGTGATTTCGACCGTGTCGAGATGAGCGACGGGGGCAATGTTCACCAGCTTATCCTGAAGCTGGTGAACGGGCAGTAGATCAACCGTAGCGGACGAGGAATTCCTCGGCGGTCAGATGGCGGAAATCGTCGAGCGCGCGCCGTAGCTTTGCGTGCTCCCAATCCCACCAGGCGAGCCGATCCATGCCTCGGCCGATCTCGGCGGTAAATCGCTCGCGGATGAGTTTTGCCGGAACGCCGCCGACGATCGTGTAAGGGGCGACGTCCTTGGATACCACGGCTCCGGCGCCGATAACGGCGCCGTTGCCGACTGTAACCCCCGGCAGGATCGTCGCGCCGTGGCCGATCCAGACATCATGGCCGATCGTCACCCGGTTCTGGCGCCGCCAGGCGAAAAGGTCATGGTCGAGGTCGGCATCGTCCCAATATATCGGTGCGCGATAGGTGAAGTGGTGCAGCGTCGCACGCCAGGTCGGATGGTTGGTGGCATTGATGCGTACCGCGGCGGCGACGTTGACGAACTTGCCGATCGTTGCGCACCAGATCGAGCCGTCCTGCATGATGTAGGAATAGTCGCCGAAGTCGACCTCGTCGAGACGCGAGCGCTCCTGGACTTCCGTGTAGCGGCCGAGCGTCGAATTCACGACGCTTGCGGTCGGGTGGATGAAGGGTTCGATCCCGAGTTTCTGGCTCATGCCGCCTGCTTCCTTGGCGAGAATTCGGAGACGTCGATGATGCGGTCGGCAACCGCGTCTCGCACTTCTTCGTCGTGGAAGATGCCGACCAGCGCCGTGCCTTCCGCCTTCTTCTCGGCGATCATCTCGACGACGACGGCGCGGTTCTTCGCGTCGAGCGAGGCGGTCGGTTCGTCGAGCAGCAGGATCTTATGGTCGGTGATGAAGCCACGGGCGATATTGACCCGCTGTTGCTCACCGCCGGAGAAGGTGGCCGGCGGCAAGGCCCAGAGTTCCTTTGGCAAGTTGAGCTTCGCAAGCAGTTCGGCCGCCCTTTCGCGTGCCTCCTCGGCGGCGACGCCACGCGCCTGCAGCGGTTCAGCAACGATATCGAGCGCAGAGACCCGCGGCACGACGCGCAGGAACTGACTGACATAGCCGAGCGTCGTGCGACGCACTTCGAGCACGGTGCGCGGCTCCGCCGTCGCAAGGTTCACCAATCGGCCGTCATGCTCCATCAGGATCTGGCCTTCGTCGACGCCGTAGTTGCCGTAGAGCATTTTGAGGATCGAGCTCTTGCCGACGCCCGAGGGCCCGCCGAGCACGACGCATTCGCCGGCCTTCACCGAGAAGGAGACATTGGCGACCACCGGCAGGCGGACGCCGTCACGCAAGTGCATGGTGAAGCTTTTGGCGACTTCTGAAACAACAAGTGGAGTAGCCATGACTTTTACTTTCCTTTGCCCATGAACTTGTCCGAAGACCGGAAATCACTTTTCGGGATCATGCGTCAGACCTGCAAAATCGAAGAGACGAGAAGCTGGGTGTAGGGCTCGCGCGGATCGTCGAGCACCCGGTCGGTGAGGCCCTGCTCGATGACGGCACCATCCTTCATCACCATCATCCGGTGCGACAGAAGGCGGGCGACGGCGAGGTCGTGGGTAACGATGATCGCCGCAAGCCTGAGGTCATGAACGAGCCCGCGCACGAGGTCGAGCAGGCGAGCCTGCACCGAGACGTCAAGGCCGCCGGTCGGCTCGTCCATGAAGACGAGGCGAGGTGAGGTCACGAGATTGCGGGCGATCTGCAGGCGCTGGCGCATGCCGCCGGAAAAGGCGCGCGGCTGGTCGTCAATCCGGTCGTCGTCGATCTCGACGCGGGTGAGCCAGTCTTTTGCCGTCGCGCGAATGTTGCCGTAGTGGCGGTCGCCGACGGCCATCAGCCGCTCGCCGATATTGGCGCCGGCCGAAACCGTCATTCTCAATCCGTCGGCCGGATTCTGGTGGACGAAACCCCAGTCGGTGCGCATCAGGAAGCGCCGCTCGGCCTCGCCCATGCGGGCGAGATCGCGGTACTGCCCGTCGCGCATATGGTATTCGACGATGCCCGAGGTCGGCATCAGCCGGGTCGAGAGGCACGACAGAAGCGTCGTCTTGCCGGAACCGGATTCGCCGACGATCGCCAGCACCTCACCCGGATAGAGCTCGAACGAGACGTTACGGCATCCGATACGGCTGCCGTAGAACTTCGAGACGTCGTTGACTTTGAGAAGCGGAACGGCGCTCATTCTGCGGCCTCCTGGCTTTCTGGCGTTGGACGGGCGAGCATGTGTCCGGCATGGCCGTGCGCGCGCCGGTCTTCGCAATGGTCGGTATCGGAGCAGACGAACATGCGCCCGCCCTTGTCGTCGAGCACTACTTCGTCGAGATAGACGTTCTCGGCGCCGCAGAGCGCGCAGGGCTTGTCGAATTTCTGGATCTCGAAGGGATGATCCTCGAAGTCGAGGCTGACCACCTCGGTATAGGGCGGCACGGCATAGATACGCTTTTCGCGGCCGGCGCCGAAGAGCTGCAGGGCTTCCGACATGTGCATCTTCGGATTGTCGAATTTCGGTGTCGGCGACGGGTCCATGACATAGCGACCCTCGACCTTCACCGGATAGGCATAGGTCGTGGCGATGTGACCGTTGCGCGCAATATCCTCGTAGAGCTTCACATGCATGAGCCCGTATTCCTCGAGCGCATGCATCTTGCGTGTCTCGGTCTCGCGTGGCTCGAGGAAGCGCAGAGGCTCGGGGATCGGCACCTGATAGACGAGCGTCTGCCCTTCCTTCAGCGTCTCCTCGGGAATGCGGTGGCGGGTCTGGATGATCGTCGCCTCCTTCGTCTTCGTGGTGACGGCGACATCGGCGACCTTCTGGAAGAAGGCGCGGATCGAGACGGCATTGGTGGTGTCGTCGGCGCCTTGGTCGATCACCTTCAAGACGTCGTCCGGCCCGAGGATCGAGGCGGTCACCTGTACGCCGCCGGTGCCCCAGCCATAGGGCATCGGCATTTCGCGAGACGCGAACGGCACCTGATAGCCGGGAATGGCGATCGCTTTCAGGATCGCCCGGCGGATCATCCGCTTCGTCTGTTCGTCGAGATACGCGAAATTGTAGGTGGCAAGGTCGTTCATTCGGCGGCCTCCTTCATGCCGTCCTCGCCGCCTGTGCGGGCGGCCTCGTATTCCCGGCGCATGCGCCGCACCAGATCGAGTTCCGCCTGGAAGTCGACGTAGTGCGGCAGCTTCAGATGCTCGACGAAGCCGGTCGCCTGGACATTGTCCGCATGCGAGATGACGAATTCCTGGTCCTGGGCGGGGGCGACGATGTCCTCGCTGAATTCGTCGGTCCGGAGCGCCCGGTCGACGAGCGACATCGACATCGCCTTGCGCTCGCTCTGACCGAAGACAAGGCCGTAGCCGCGGGTGAACTGCGGCGGCTGCTTCGCCGAGCCCTTGAACTGGTTGACCATCTGGCACTCGGTGACGCGGATTGTGCCAAGCGACACGGCGAAGCCAAGCTCCGGCAGGTCGAGTTCGACCTCGACCTCACCGATCCTGACCTCGCCGACGAAGGGGTGGGTGCGGCCGTAGCCGCGCTGGGTGGAATAGGCGAGCGCCAGCAGAAAGCCCTCGTCACCGCGGGCGAGCGCCTGCAGGCGGAGGTCCCGCGGCATAGGGAACTCCATCGGCTCGCGGGTGAGGTCGCCGGCCACATGACCTTCCGGCATCTCGCCGTCTCCCTCGATCAGACCTTCGCCATCGAGAATGTCGGAAACCCGCATGACGTGTTCGCCGGGTTCCTTGGCCGCCGGCTCCACGACCGTCTCGTCCACGATCAGCGAAGGATCGAGCAGGCGATGGGTGTAGTCGAAGGTGGGGCCGAGAAGCTGTCCGCCGGGCAGGTCCTTGTAGGTCGCCGAGACGCGCCGCTCGACCTTCATCGTCGCCGTGTCGATCGGCTCGGAATAGCCGAAGCGCGGCAGCGTCGTGCGGTAGGCGCGCAGGATGAAGATCGCCTCGATCATGTCGCCGCGCGCCTGGCGCACGGCAAGGGCCGCAAGCGAGCAATCGTAGAGCGAGGCCTCGGCCATCACGCGGTCGACGGCAAGACCGAGCTGTTCGACGACCTGCTCGATGGTGATCGAGGGCAGCGCCCGGTCGCCGCGGCGGCGATCGGCAAGAAGGCGGTGGGCATTGGCAATGGCGGTTTCTCCGCCCTTGACGGCTACGTACATGCTCTTACTCCCACTCGAGTTTGGTCGTGCGCGGCAGGCAGAGCACCGCGTCCCGTGCCGTCAGTATGAGATCGATGCCGCGCGGGAAGATCGCCTGGTTGGCCGTCCAGAAATCGAGGAACACGTCGGGCAGGCCATTCGGGGCAATGACGACCTCGCTCCGGATGCCCGGGCCGCGGGCGATAAGCGGTTGACCGCCCTTCAGCGCTTCGACTTCGATCACCAGCGTCGTCGAGCGGTCGGGATATTCCTGCGTGCCGAGGGCGAACTGGTCGAAACCGGGCACGGCCGCCCCCTTTTCAACGAAGGCGAAACGCGCCTCGTCCTTGATCTCCGTCACGCCGGCGCCGGTGTGAAAGGCGATCCATTGCGGCACGGCGGATTTTGACAGCGCCGGCGAAAGCCAGACCGGCGTGTCGTGATCGCACAGGGTAAGCGCGACTGCGCCGCTCGCCTTGCCCAGGGGCGCAGGCGGAGAGACCGCGGTCGCGAGGCGGCCGATGGTGCCCGGCCGGGCGAAGCCGTCCATCAAGGTGCGAAACACGGATTGCCCCTCGAAGACCGGATCGGCAAAGGCGCCGGCGTAGATTTGCGATTGGGCAGTCATCAATCCTCTCCCCGGACCATTGTGAAGAAGTCGACGCGGGTCGCGGCCGTCTCCTCGGCCTTGCGATGATCCTCGGCGTCGATGCGGGCGGCGATTTGCCGGTGCAGCGTCTCGACGGCGGCGCGATGCGCGTAGCTCTGGAAGAGCGCGTCGAAGATCGCGGCATGGCGGGCGCGTTCCTTGTCGGTGCCGAGCAACTGTCCGTGGCCGATCTCGCCGGTCGAAAGCCGGACGGTGGCTCGCGACACGGTCGCCTCGCCGAGATTGAAGGGATCGCCGCCACCGCCGATCCGGCCGCGCACCATGACGAGCCCCGTTTCCGGTCCGCGCACCGGTGCGACCTCCGGCTTGTCGGCGATCGCCTCCCAGGCGCCGACAAGTTCCGCCAGGGTGGCGCGGGCCAACAGCCGCATGCCTTCGCGGCGCTGAGAGGCGACTTCCGGCGACGCCTCTCTCTCCTCAATTGCATCCATCATTTCACTCCAAAATGTCTATTGATCTAGACAACTATACATCTTATATCTTTCCTTAACGTTCGCAAATGACAGGCTTGTGACATCCGTGAAGAAAATGACGGTGAAAACAATGATCGAGCGGCAGATGGGCGTAGCGCTGTGGCGGCAGATCGCCGATCGCATTCGGCTGGGGATCAGTAATGGCGACTACGACGCGACCGGCATGGTGCCGCCGGAGACGGCACTAGCGGCCGAGTTCGGCGTCAACCGGCATACGGTTCGCAGTGCGCTCGCCGCGCTTGCGGAGGAAGGGCTGGTGCGCGCGGTACAGGGTCGTGGCACGCTGATCGAGCGCAAGGAGCGGGTAAGCTATCCGATCTCCCGCCGCACCCGCTTCTCCGCGGGACTGGGTCGTCAAGTAAAGGAAATCGGCACCGAACTCTTGGGCCACGGCCAGGTGCCGGCGAGCGGCGAAATCGCTGCGGCACTCGATGTTTCTCCCGGCACGCCGCTCATCGAACTACGCACGGTGAGCAGCGGTGACGGCCGGCCACTCTCAACGGCCATCAGTTACTATCCCGCCGACCGCTTTCCGCGGATGGCCGAGCAATATGCGCGTCTCGGCTCCGTCACCAAGGCCTTCGCCGCGCATGGGCTCGATGACTATGTCCGGGTCTCGACCGAGATCGTCGCGCGGCATGCCGAGGCGGAGGAGCTCGCGCTGCTCAAGCTCTCGCCCGGCGCAATCGTCATGGAGGCGCAATCCCTCAACGCCGATCTCGACGGCAGGCCCGTCGAATATTCACGCACACGCTTTGCCGCCGACCGGATGAAGCTGAGGATCGAGACCTAGCGGCAAAAATTTGACGCTTGATAGCCGCCACTGCAACCGTCGTCCGTCCTCGGCGCGTTCACGCCCACCGGCGGTGCACCGATCGAAGGGTTAATTCAGGCCTCGGGCTCGTGGCATACCACTTCGATGTTGTGCCCGTCCGGACCAATGACGAAAGCTGCATAGTAGTTCGCGTGATAGTGCGGGCGCAGACCGGGAGCACCATTGTCTTTGCCGCCCGCCTCCAGAGCCGCGCGATAGAAAGCTTCGACTTGCTCGCGTTTCTCGGCCGTGAAAGCCAAGTGAAGATGCGCCGGCTTCTCCTCGGTCTGGTACAGGCACAATGAAGCCTTACCCTTTGGACTAAGCTCGACGCCGTATGTCGGCGGCCCCTCCGCGACAACGGTTACGCCAAGCGGTTCGAGTGCCTTGAGGAAGAACGCTTTGCTCGCTGCATAGTCGCTCACTCCGAATTTGACGTGGTCAAACATGAGCTCTCCTGAAGTGTGTGGGCCCATGAGAGGCCTAATGTGCTTCGCAGGCAGGGGCAAGCCGGTATGCCTAAAACTGGCCGAGCGCCGGGAGCGAAAGTCCGGACCTCGCCAGTGATTGTCCGATGTTCCAG
Source organism: Ensifer sp. IC4062 (assembly GCF_020193575.1). Lineage (GTDB taxonomy): Bacteria > Pseudomonadota > Alphaproteobacteria > Rhizobiales > Rhizobiaceae > Sinorhizobium. Next base: position 5,705 of record NZ_JADYVD010000014.1, on the reverse strand, counting down.
CTCCACACCAAGCATTACTTCTCATTACTAGCGGAGCGTTTCAGCTTCACCATCCGTGCTGCCGCCCAAAATCAGGTTAACCCGGACAGTTTCGCCGGTGGCGAGGTTCTCGCGCCGTCGAACCTCCGCCTTCACCGGCAGGAGAAACGAGCCCGAGGCCTTGTCGGGAAAGATCGAGGTCATCCATTCGGTCTTGCCGATGCGTGCAATCACAGCTTCGCTGCCCCAGCCGCGTTTCTTCGGTTCCGCCGTGAACCTGATCTGGCGGGCAACCTCCGTCGGCAGCGTGACGAAGTGCCACCCGCCTTTTCCCGGATAGAGCCAAAGCTCCGCTTCGAGTTCGAAGACTTCCATCCATTGCCTCGCTTTGTCAGGGCGTCGCCGCCCGAATAAGGCAAAGGCGCCGCATTTCCGACGCGTTTTTGCCGCATCTACTAAACCTCGCATCAGGATCCACGCATTGTCTTCCCTGGGGGAGAAAACGAAATGGCGACGTGGCGACCCGATCCTTCCTTCTACCCATCACCGCGCATGGCCGCAAAGGCCCCTAAGGAAACCATCGCCTACGTGGCAGCTTTCGATCCGGATCGACAGCGGCCGGATGCGATCGCTGTCGTCGATGTCGATCCGACGTCCACGAGCTACTCGCAGATCGTCGGGCAGGTCGACATGCCGAATGTCGGCGACGAGTTGCATCATTTCGGCTGGAATGCCTGCTCGTCATGCCTCTGCCCCAATGCGCCGCACCCGCATGTCGAGCGCCGCTATCTGGTTGTGCCGGGGCTGAGGTCGTCGCGGCTTCATATCATCGACACCAAGCCGGACCCAAAAAGTCCGCGGATCGTCCGCGTGATCGATCCGGCGGAAATCGCCGAGAAGGCAAACTACTCCCGACTGCACACGATCCATTGCGGACCGGAGGGCATTTATGTCAATGCGCTCGCCGACCGTGACGGCAACGCCCCCGGTGGCATCTTCCTGCTCGATCACGACAGCTTCGACGTCCTCGGGCAATGGGAGATGGATCGCGGACCGCAGAAGCTCGCCTATGATTTCTGGTGGCACCTCGGCCACGAGACGATGATCACCAGCGAGTGGGGTACGCCGGAGACTTTCGAGAACGGGCTCGTGCCGGAAGTACTCCTCGGCTCGAAATATGGCCGCCGGCTGCATTTCTGGGATCTCCACAAGCGCAAGCATCTGCAGGAGATCGATTTCGGCGAGGAACACCAGCTCGTCTTCGAATTGCGCCCAGCCCACGATCCGACCAAGGCTTACGGTTTCGTCGGCTGTGTCATCAGCCTCAAGGACCTCTCCGCATCGATCTGGACCTGGTATCGCGAGGGTGGCCAATGGGCGGTGAAGAAGGTGATCGAGATTCCGGCGGAGCCCGCCGATCCGGACCTGCTGCCGCCCGTGCTCAAGGGATTCAATGCGGTCGCGCCGCTCGTGACCGACATCGACCTCTCGATGGACGACCGGTTCCTCTACGTCTCGTGCTGGGGCACTGGCGACATGATCCAATATGATGTTTCCGATCCCTTCGCGCCGAAGGAGACAGGCCGCGTCAGGATCGGCGGGATCGTTTCCCGCGCGACGCATCCGAAAGCCTCGAACGGTGCGCTCAATGGCGGACCGCAGATGGTGGAAATCAGCCGCGACGGCAAGCGGGTCTATTTCACCAATTCGCTCTATGGCGCGATCGACTCGCAATTCTATCCGGAGGGCCTCGACGGCTGGATGGTGAAGCTCGACGTCGGCGACAACGGCGGGATCTCCTTCGACGAGAACTTCTTCGTCGATTGGCCGAAGAGCCATCGTCCGCATCAGGTTCGGCTGGAAGGCGGCGACTGCTCCTCCGATTCCTATTGCTATCCCTGAGGGGTGCAGGACCGTGCGGCCGCACTGGAGCAGATGACGGATCTCTGGCCGTGGCTCTCGCTTGCCGGCCTCGGTGCCTTTCATGGCGTCAATCCGGCAATGGGTTGGCTTTTTGCCGTGGCGCTGGGGCTTCATCGACAAAATTCGCGGATCGTGTGGCTGTCGCTCTTGCCGATCGCGGCCGGCCATGCCGCCGCCATTGCAGTCGTGCTGGCAGTTTTTGTGGCCTTCGGCACGGTCGTCGACCTGCGGAGCCTCAAGCTCTTCGCGGCCGCGCTCATTCTCGGCCTCGCCGGCTACTATGCCTTCTACGGGCACCGCCACCGGGTCAGGATCGGCATGCGGACGGGAATGGCTGGCCTGGCAATCTGGTCCTTCCTGATGGCGACGGGGCATGGCGCGGGGCTGATGCTGATGCCTGCGGTGCTGGGCCTCTGTCTTGCGGATCCATCAGCCACCATCCCTCTCGGCAGTTCGCTGCCGATCTCGCTGGCGGCCGTCGCACTCCATATCGCGGTGACGCTCGTGGTCACCGCTGCGGTTGCCTTCGCCATCATGGAATGGTTCGACCTTGGAGTCCTGCGCTCCGCATGGATCAACTTCGACCTCATCTGGACCCTGGCGCTGGTCGCGACCGGCGTCATCCTTGTCGTGGCCTGACGGACCGCATCACCATTTAAATGTTCCGCCGTTTGCCCTCGATCAGGTCGAGCACTGCGCGTGCGGCGTCGAGTACGTGTGTACCGGGACCGAAGACTGCGGCGACGCCGTTATCCATCAGGTATTGATAGTCCTGTCGCGGAATAACGCCGCCGCAAACGACGATGATGTCCTGGCCGCCGCGCTTCTTCAGCGCTTGCGCCAGCTGAGGCATCAGCGTCTTGTGGCCGGCGGCAAGCGAGGAGACGCCGACGACGGTGACTTCTTCGGCAAGCGCAAGGTCGGCGGCTTCTTCCGCCGTCTGGAATAGCGGCCCGGCGACGACATGGAAGCCGATATCGCCGAAGGCAGAGGCGATCACTTTGGCGCCACGGTCATGCCCGTCCTGCCCGAGCTTCGCCACCATGATCTTCGGCTTGCGGCCGAGCCGCTTGGTAACATCGCCGAGACGCCCGGCGAGCACGCCGAGTTCGGGATCGCTCTCATAGGCCTTGCCATAGATGTCGGTGACGACCTCAGGCACCGCGGTGTAGTCGCCGAAGGCCTGCCGCATTGCGTCGGAGATCTCGCCGACGGTTGCGCGCGCCCGCGCGGCTTCGATCGCGGCTGCGAGCAGATTGCCCTTGCCGCTCCGCGCCACCTCGGCCAGCGCTGCAAGCGTTTCCTTTACCTTCTGCGAGTCGCGACGGCGTTTGGTCTCCTCGATCCGCTTGATCTGGGCCGTTCGGACTGCGGCATTGTCGATCTGGAGGATGTCAATCGGCTCTTCGTTTTCGCGCCTGTACTTGTTGACGCCGACGATGACCTCCTCACCGCGGTCCACCGCCGCCTGGCGGCGTGTAGCGGCCTCCTCGATCAGCCGCTTCGGCAGGCCGGCATTGACCGCCTTGGTCATGCCGCCGAGTGCTTCCACCTCCTCGATCAGCGCCCAGGCTTTTTCCGCAAGCTCGTTGGTCAGGCTCTCGACATAATAGGAACCTGCAAGCGGATCGACGACCTTGGTCACCCCGGTCTCGTGCTGCAGGATCAGTTGGGTGTTGCGGGCGATGCGGGCAGAAAAATCGGTCGGCAGCGCGATCGCCTCGTCGAAGGAGTTCGTGTGCAGCGATTGCGTGCCGCCGAGCGCCGCCGACATCGCTTCGAAGGCGGTGCGGATGATATTGTTGTAGGGATCCTGCTCGGCAAGCGAGACGCCGGACGTCTGACAGTGGGTCCTTAGCATCAGCGAGGAGGCCTTCTTGGGCTCGAACTCCTTCATAATCCGCGTCCAGAGGAGCCGCGCCGCGCGGAGCTTTGCCGCTTCCATGAAAAAGTTCATGCCGATCGCGAAAAAGAAGGAGAGCCGGCCGGCGAAGTCATCGACATTGAGACCTTTGGCGAGCGCCGCGCGCACATATTCGCGCCCGTCCGCAAGGGTAAAGGCAAGCTCCTGCACCAGCGTCGCACCCGCCTCCTGCATGTGGTAGCCGGAGATTGAGATCGAGTTGAACTTCGGCATCTCCTTCGCCGTATATTCGATGATGTCGGCGACGATCCGCATCGAGGGTTCCGGCGGGTAGATGTAGGTGTTGCGGACCATGAACTCCTTCAGGATGTCGTTCTGGATCGTGCCCGACAGATCGGCGCGCGCAACGCCCTGCTCCTCGCCCGCGACGATGAAGGAGGCCAGAATCGGGATCACAGCGCCGTTCATGGTCATCGACACCGACATCTGATCGAGCGGGATGCCGTCGAAGAGGATCTTCATGTCCTCGACCGAGTCGATCGCGACACCCGCCTTGCCGACATCACCCTCGACACGGGGATGGTCGCTGTCATAACCGCGATGGGTGGCAAGATCGAAGGCGACCGACAGGCCCTTCTGGCCGGCGGCGAGGTTCCTGCGGTAGAAGGCGTTTGACGCTTCCGCCGTCGAGAAACCAGCATATTGCCGGATCGTCCAGGGTCGGCCCGCATACATGGTGGCGCGGGGACCGCGCACAAAGGGTTCGAAGCCGGGCAACGAATCGAGGTGGCCGATTCCAGCGAGGTCGTCGCGCGTATAGAGCGGCTTGACCTCGATGCCTTCCGGCGTGTGCCAGGTGAGGCTGTCGGGTGAGGCCTTCAACTCGCGCTCGGCGAGAGCCGCCCAGTCCTTGATGGTTTTGTCAGTCATCGGCCGCTCCATTCAAAGCGCATTTCGGTGCAAGACTGTCGGTACCGCCTCTGCCGTGCCGGGCATCTTCCCCACAAGGGGGAGATAGGGGAGGCGCCGTCTCTCGCCACTTCCAGCTCCCGTAACGCGGCCAAAAGTCCGGCGGGCATCATCACTCGAACTCCATGATCAGCTCATCGACCGCAAGGCTCGCGCCGGCGGCGATCGCGACGCGCTTGACGGTGGCACGCTTTTCCGCGCGGAGGATGTTTTCCATCTTCATTGCCTCGACGACGGCAATTGCCTGCCTGGCCCCGACGGTGTCGCCGGCCTTGACGGTGATCGAGGTCACGACACCTGGCATGGGGCAGAGCAGCATCTTCGACGTGTCCGGCGGCAGCTTCTTCGGCATCAGCCGGGCAAGTTCGGCAACGCGCGGGCTCCTGACGCGAGCGATCACGTCGATCCCGCGCCAGCGCAGCCGGATCCCGGTGCCGACGAGATCGATTTTCACGCTCATCGGCCGATTGTCGATGTTGAAGGTGGCAAGCGTACGGCCGGGCGTCCAGTCGGTTGCGACCGTCACCGCTCTCTCGTCGGCAAAGCGAACGAAGGCTCCGTCGGCCGAGTTGCCGGCGGTCACGGCAAAGGCGCGATCGCCAAGGCTTGCGACCCAGTCATGGCCGACGACGCGGCGGTGGTTGCCGATCGTGCCGGAGATCTCGCTCGCGCGCTGCTGCAGCGCCTGGTTGATCGTGACGGCGACGGCCGCGAGCTTGCGTGCGTCCGCCTCGTCCGGCAAGACGCCCTGGAAACCGTCGGCGAATTCCTCGGCGATATAGGCGGTGGTGAGACGCCCTTCTCGGAAGCGCTGCTGCTGCATGACGGCGGAAAGGAAGGGCAGGTTGTGCCCGATGCCCTCGACCTCGAACTCGTCGAGTGCGTTCGCCATCGCCTCGACCGCGGTGGTGCGATCCCGCCCCCAGGTGCAAAGCTTGGCGCTCATCGGATTGCTAGCCATGGGGATCGC
>NZ_JADYVD010000149.1 GCF_020193575.1 Ensifer sp. IC4062 | reverse complement strand
ATATTGAAGGGATGATTGCGAGTGAAGCCATCGTAACGACACACGGTGGAATGACGTCGCATGCGGCTGTAGTCGCGCGTGGCATGGGGAAATGTTGTGTGACAGGCTGTGCGGACCTTGAAATTAATACACGTGAGAAAACAGTGACTTATGCGAATGGTCAGTTATTTGAAGGTGATGAAATTTCTGTCGACGGCGCACAAGGTGACATTTATGCTGGTATCGTGGAAACGACAAGTGCAGAACATAGCGAGGCGTTCGAACAATTTATGCAATGGACGGAAGAGATTGCGCGTCTAGGTGTTCGTATGGATGCGGAAACGACGCCTGATATTGAAGCGGGTTATCATTTCAATGCGCAAGGTATTGGCCTTGTCCGTACAGAACATATGTTTTTCGG
>NZ_JADYVD010000148.1 GCF_020193575.1 Ensifer sp. IC4062 | reverse complement strand
TGATTATGCACACCATCCGAGAGAAATTAGTGCTACAATTGAAACAGCTAGAAAAAAATATCCAAATAAAGAAGTAGTGGCTATTTTCCAACCACATACTTTCTCAAGAACGAAAGCATTTTTACAAGAGTTTGCAGATGTGTTAAACCTTGCTGATCAAACGTATCTCTGTGATATATTTGGTTCAATTCGTGAAAATCAAGGCGAGTTGTCTATTAATGATTTATTAAAATTAGTCGATGGCGCGCATTTGATTGATGAAAATAGTGTGGAACAACTGCAAAAACATGACAATGCTGTACTTTTATTCATGGGTGCGGGAGATATTCAAAAAATTCTTAAAGCATACATGGAAAAAATTGGTGTTGAACAGCAGTTTTAATGTTTGAGTTCGCATAGGT
>NZ_JADYVD010000147.1 GCF_020193575.1 Ensifer sp. IC4062 | reverse complement strand
CCTTATTACCGGTAATTACACCTTTACAGTGAAGTAATATTATGAACGACCTGATTATGATTGTTATTCGTTTTCTTCTTTATCTGGATTTGATGGTAATATTTGGATTGCCATTTTTTCAGATATATGGAATAAGCGGTGTCAGACATGAAACCTATAACCTGACTAATTTCAGGTCGTTTATAACTTTTGCTGTTGTTACAGGCATCATTCTTACTGGCATTAATATGCTCCTGGTATCTAATGCCATGAGTGGAGTAACTGACCTCAGAGAATTATCCATCCATGTTATCGAGATGGTGATAGAAGAAACTGATGTGGGTATTAGCTGGATTGTCAGGCTCTGTGCCCTGTTTACCACACTCGGTGCTTTGTTCCTTTACACTAATAAGAGAGTATTGTCC
>NZ_JADYVD010000146.1 GCF_020193575.1 Ensifer sp. IC4062 | reverse complement strand
GGATATATACACATGTAACTAAAACAATGAGAGATAGAATTACGACTGAACTTGAACACTTTTCTTTTTAATCTGCCCTTTTTTTGCCCCGAATTATTCCGTGATTTTCAAGATATAGTCAACAAACGCCGCTATTAAGCCATTTACATTTCACCGTCCAACTGTTCGACCGGGTCTTCTATTGTGATAATATTCAGGTTTAACTTTTTTTTAGCATAGACGACCATTTGATACATTAACGTGCTCTTTCCTGCACCTGTAGGCCCGCTAAACAGAATTAAACCTTGCTTTTTCTCCATATTAGATTTGATGTCTAATACACTATGAGCTTTCGCATTTTGAAAATATTGGGGTGTAATACGAATAACACAACTTTCAGTACCTAAGTTTAAAGGTAACGTGGAC
>NZ_JADYVD010000145.1 GCF_020193575.1 Ensifer sp. IC4062 | reverse complement strand
ACCTGAACCTGAGCGGTCAGGCACCGTATAAGCTGAAAATTGGCGCCCCGGCCGCGGTACAGATCCAGTATCTGGGCAAGCCTGTCGATTTAAGTCGTTTTATCAGAACTAACCAGGTTGCGCGTCTGACCCTCAATGCCGAATCATCACCGGCGCAGTAACAGACGGGTAACGCGGGAGATTTTTCATGCATAACCAGGCTCCGATTCAACGTAGAAAATCTAAACGTATTTACGTTGGTAATGTGCCAATTGGCGATGGGGCTCCCATCGCCGTTCAGTCAATGACCAATACGCGCACCACCGATGTGGCGGCGACCGTAAATCAAATCAAAGCGTTAGAGCGCGTAGGCGCGGACATTGTCCGTGTCTCTGTTCCGACGATGGACGCTGCTGAAGCGTTCAAACT
>NZ_JADYVD010000144.1 GCF_020193575.1 Ensifer sp. IC4062 | reverse complement strand
TGCCAGCATCGGCGGCAGCATCACCGGCAACCTGAACCGCGCCGATACAACGGTCAACGCGGCTTTCAAGCTGTTCGCGGTGCCCGGCGTTCTGCCGCCAGGCATCGCCACAAAGTTCGACAACACGATTGCGGCGACAGGAAGCGTCGCGACCGGTGAGGACGGCAGCGTCCGACTGAGCGGCCTTGAGGTCAGATCCGGGACCCTCGATGCTTCGGGCACCGTGACGCTCGCCGACGGGGCATTGACCGCGGATATCGAGGGTAATCTCCCCGATCTCGGCAGGCTTATCGCCGACGCCCGGGGTGCGGCGGCAATCCGCGCTTCGATCTCCGGCCCGCTCAACGAGCTCGGCATCAAGGCGGAGATGACCTCCAGCGGCGCGACGCTCGCGGGCCGGACGCTGGAAG
>NZ_JADYVD010000143.1 GCF_020193575.1 Ensifer sp. IC4062 | reverse complement strand
CATGACACATGCCCAGCGGAAAAGGGGACCGCCGGCGCCCCTGTGCTCAGGCGGCGCCGGCCTGGCGGCCTGTCAGGCCCGCCAGAAGGGTTTGTCGGCCTCGTAGGCAATGTCGGACCAGGACAGCCCGACGTCCTGGAGATCGCGGGCGGTCCAGTGGGTCAGCTCGCGCCGGGTCCGGTAGCGCTCGTGCCAGACGTGGAGGACCTCGCCGATCTGGTAGAGGACGCCCTGTGCATGATGATTTGTCATCGAATTGTCGGTCAATGTAGACATTTTCAGCTCCTGGAGCTAAGTTGACCGCTAATATCTGCCTTCTGCTGCGCCGCGACAAACGACAATTTGTACCTTTTCGCATGAAATAACGTCATGCATCCCGCTGCCAAATGACTGCCAGATTGCCCTCCCTGAACG
>NZ_JADYVD010000142.1 GCF_020193575.1 Ensifer sp. IC4062 | reverse complement strand
GTGCTCACTTTATGATCTATCTCAGCCATCACTTTGGCAGGTATCAGTTCTGCAATTTTATCTGTTTGATGCAATTGATATTTCTCGTTTAACTTTTGTTTCGTATAACGTTCAACAAAGCTTTCGCCATCCTTCACGACATCAATATCAAATCGCTCCACCAAAGATTGCATCGTCATATGATTTTCCTCTAATGCTGCCACCTGTTGTGAAACGGCACGATGCACAGTCGCTCTCATATCCGGCGTTTCTAACTTTTCTCTCATTAAAGACTCAGTTAATAAATGGTCTTCCACAACTTGTCCGATTTTTTCAGCAATTTCTCCTCTTCTTTTCGGAATCAGTCCTGGAGTGAAAGGTACACGCTTACCAAAAATGTGATAAGCTTTAAATGGATGGAATAACATTTTGACAGC
>NZ_JADYVD010000141.1 GCF_020193575.1 Ensifer sp. IC4062 | reverse complement strand
CGCCTGGAAAGTGGCGCGCCTGGTTAAGCGCATCAGACGCAGAATTCGGCGACACAGCGGCAATAATCCGAAACTAACCAAGTAGAGCTGGGGATGTGATGACTCAACCATTACCGGGAGCACAAGCAGTGAACGTTGAGAACGAGCTGGATATTCGCGGGCTGTTTCGCGCTTTATGGGCAGGAAAAGGCTGGATAGTCGGCGGCGCCGTACTCTTCGCCGCCATCGTGCTGGTGTACACCTTCTTTGCTCGCCAGGAGTGGAGCGCCACGGCGATCACCGATCGGCCTACTGTCAATATGTTGGGGGGATACTATTCCCAACAGCAGTTCTTACGCAATCTGGACATTAAAGCCGACCTCGCCTCGGTCGACCAGCCTTCCGCCATGGATGAAGCGTATAAAGAGTTCATCATGCAG
>NZ_JADYVD010000140.1 GCF_020193575.1 Ensifer sp. IC4062 | reverse complement strand
CTTAGGTCAGGCAAAAAAATATCTCGGTCAGGCGGCAAAAATGCTGATTGGCATTCCGGATTACGACAACTACGTCACGCATATGCAAACCAACCATCCGGATCAGCCGTACATGACTTATGAAGAATTCTTCCGCGAACGCCAGCAGGCACGCTACGGCGGCGACGGCAAAGGCGGCGTACGCTGCTGTTAATGGAGGCAATAATGGCACCGATTGCAGTCACCCTACTCACCGGTTTTCTCGGCGCAGGAAAAACCACCCTGCTGCGCCATATCCTCAATGAGCAGCACGGTTTCAAAATCGCCGTAATTGAAAACGAATTCGGCGAAGTCTCCGTTGACGATCAGCTCATCGGCGACCGCGCCACGCAGATTTTCCATTACCCGTGAAACTTCACTGATATCCACCGGATAGTCGAGC